>CAUOLJ010000023.1:0-3518 GCA_963456275.1 uncultured Candidatus Saccharibacteria bacterium | reverse complement strand
TTGAGCCATTCAATCAGGTCGGTGCCGTCGTCAAATAGCAAGTCAAAATGATAAGCGCCTTTGGCGTCGAGCGAGATTGGCGCGGCGCGGTTAGCGAAAATTACGCCATTGTTCTTGTCGAGGATAATTATGCCAGTGCTTGTCAGATTGAGGGCGCTGGCTAGTTCGTCAGTTGCGCTAGTTTTGTCTGGGCTGGTTTCGGTATGTTCTTTGTAGATAGACAGCAGCATATCGCTAAAGCCGGTAGCTTTGTATTCTTTATTGCTAGGGTTTGGCAACTTTTGGTCGATTTTTTGTCCAGCGGCATTAACTAGCGCGGTCGAGAGGTCGCGCAGCGGAATCATGGCAAAAGACAAAACTGCGAAATTTGTTGCAGTAGAAATAATTAACAGCGAAATGACAATTGTTGCAATAAGAAAGACATCCAAACGAACTTGCAGGATGATCATTATTGCAATAACCGATAAAGCGACCAATAATTGAACGAGAACAGATATTGTTGCAACTTTGTTGCGATGAATGCGCCAAAAATCACGCATTTCTGGTGTACGTTTGACTACTGGCTTGGCGTCGCTTACTGCCACGAAACACCTCCTCCGCCGCTGTTTGGTACGGCAGCGATCCAGGTTTGTCCGCGATTTAGTGCGACTGGTTTGCCGGCAGCGTCGATGAGCTCGAGCGGGCTAAAGCGGTCATTCTTGCGCCAAGTACATTCAGCGGCCGTGCCGTTCTGAAACACTGTTGCAGTACCGGTACCATTAGTAACGATACTTTGCCGCCAGCCGTCTTCCATGACGGTAGTCTCGTTGACATGCAGCGCGATGACGACGCTCGGCGCTAGCCTACCTTCTTCACGGTCGTTACTGGCCTGCCCGCCGATACTGCGTAGATAGGTGTTGCTAGCCTTGTCATAGTCGTAATGGGTGTTGTACCAACTGCTAGAGAAATTGATGTCGATACTGACGGCGTTTGGTTTGTCGCTGGCCTTGCCGTCAGCGCGAGCGAAACTGGTGAATTGCGATGATTTATAGCCTTTGCCAGCGTTGAGTGCGTCTAACTTCTCGAAGCTGGTATAGACATTATGCGGCGGCCGCCGATCATTAGCGCGCCAGTACGAACCGCCGTTGAAGAACTGATCGATGTCGCGATACTTACCGCCACGAATCTCTTGCAGTGAAGCGTGGCTGCCGCCGACATGGGCGACGCTAGCCTGATATGGCGCTAGCCAATCGACGTAGTACATACGCAGGCTGCGGACTGGGCCGATGAGCTGCGGCTTGTGCTGCTGAAATAGCGTCAGAAAGCGTGTGATGCCTCCTTCGGCGTTGGCTTCGTAGACGACCTCGGCTTGCTTGAGCCCAGAATGCGGTCGGGCATCAGGCGAGTTTTCAATCATGATAGCAGTGACTGGTTTGGATAAATCAGCTTTAGAGGCAACTTCAATGCCATTGAGATGGGAATAGTATTTTTCTACTGGTTTTTTCTGAACTGGTGTAGTGTAGTTGTTGCTAGCTACTGGCGCGCGATATGTCAACACGAAGGCCACCGCCCCGCCGATAGCGATCAGGATTGCGCCGCAAATGCACATTGTTGCAATACGATGACGATTAATAAAATCGCGCAGTCGTTGCAGGCGCGACTGCTTGCCGTCAGCCGCGTAGTGCTGCGCTACGAGCGGGCTTGGTTGTCTGTTTCGTCTGCGTATTTTTTGCTTTTGCATCTCGGTAAAATTATAGCATAATTGGCATGAATTGGTTATGGTTTGAGACATACCAATTTTATAGTATGATTGATAAATAATTGAGGAGGGATTTATGACAACGACCGGAAGACCAGTGTCTAAAAAGCATCCAAAGAGGCGCCGGAGTGTACTATGTTAATAAGAGATGGAGCTTCTGTTGAAAGAGTTGATAATTTCGGCCATGTACGAAATAAACTTAACGAGCTAGCAACGACACAAGAGGGGCTGAATAACGCTGACCTTACGGGGGAACTAGGAAGTCTTGCGAACAGAGCGTATAAACTAACGCGTGAGCAAGAAGCGGCTAATGCCGAAATAGAACGCCAGAAATCTGGAGAAATATATGACGAATTTGGCAATGCGGTCGTTGCTTTTTTGAAAGCTTATAAAGGCAGCCCTGTAATTTGGCAGGTAATCGATAGTTATATGGAACGCAACCCAGAAATTTTTGACCGGCGTTATAGAGCAGGATTCAACAGGTGGGTTGAACAGGCAGAGAATGATCCAAACATTGTTTATTATTGCGATCCTGACACGCGAGTTGAATCGTGGGCATGGTTGCCAGCTAGCGAAAACGACACGACTAGCGATGGAGTAGCAGAGTCTGCTATATCAGAAACGCCATCGGTCGATCCAGTTGGGGCCGCCGAAGAGGTGAAGCTAGAATCGCCCAAAAAGTCGGAAAAGTCTGTTTCATTACCGCGCAGACCAGTGGCTAACGGCAGCCTATCGCACGGTGACGTTTCAAACCGCATTACCGTGTCTACGGATGTGCCAACTTCGGCTGTTCAGCGCGAACAACCTCCTCACTTAGAAAAAGAAGCGGCATTGCTAGAAAATTTACGATCTGTCGAACGGCCTCATGAAGTGGTAACAACAAAGTTAACAAAGTGGGGTTTGCAAATCACTGAATACCCGGATGGTACGGCTAAGTTTTCAATCGAGTCAGATGAGTCAGGTTCGGATAACTGTAGCGAGCAAGCTTTATATCCGTTGGTGGTTGGGATTTTGGGGCAAAGTAAAGATCCGATGACAATTGAAAGTTTATGCAAAGCATTTGCTGAGAAAATGGAACTAGAATACGATTCGCTCCCCGTCGGAAACGACAAGAGGCAAGCTATTTGGTGGTCAGTTAATAAAGCTATTAGAAGCCTAAAGCTTATGCTTGAGCGGTACTGTCTGTACAATGTTTTTCAGGAGGACGTAACTCAAGATACTAGTGACCATAAGATAAATAGAAGAACATTGACACCTACCTATCAACTTCATGAGTTGTGTAAAGAATAAAATTTTGTTGTTGCCTACCTGTAACTATTATTTTATATCTAGATAATTACGTAGGCGCGCCAGCGTGTGTTCGCGATCAATCAACGCCAGCGTATCGTTCAGCTGCGGGCTGAATGGCGCCCAGGTGACGGCGATGCGGATCAGGCTGAAGAGGATGCCCGGTTTTTGGCCGGTTGTTTCCAGTAGTTTATTTAGGCAGGTTTGGATTGATTCTGGCGTCCAGTCGGTGAGTTTGGTGAGCTCGTGGCGGGCGGTTTCCAGCAGTTCGCGCCGCTCGCTGTCAGACAGTTTTTTTAGCTGCTTATTGCCATCAATAAGTTCCAGGTTAATCTCAGGCTCCGCGAAAAAGTAGCCAAATCCGCGTAAATCTTCAAACATTTTCAGGCGGTCTTGCGCCAAAGCCAGCACTTTCATGCGGTATTCCTTGGTTATATCTGGAGCGTAGGCGGATTCCGGCCAGAAACCAGTATGTCCCCCGTCTTTTTGCGGG
>CAUOLJ010000022.1:0-3701 GCA_963456275.1 uncultured Candidatus Saccharibacteria bacterium | reverse complement strand
TTTGGGGCATTAGCTCATTTGGCTAGAGCGCTTCGCTGGCAGCGAAGAGGTGACCGGTTCGAATCCGGTATGCTCCACCACGGACCTTTAGCTCAGTTGGCTAGAGCGCACGATTCACATTCGTGAGGTCGCAGGTTCAAGCCCTGCAAGGTCCACCAATTTAGGCGTAAACGGTTTTTGGTAATAGTTATCCTTGTAACAACTTAGCCACAAGCATGGGGATATAGCTCAGCTGATAGAGCGCAGCATTCGCATTGCTGAGGTCGAGGGTTTGAGTCCCTCTATCTCCACCAAAAATAGTATGAAAACGGCAGCGTAATCATGGACGCTGCCGTTATTTTGACTTTTCAATCCTATGGTGCTTCTGATGTTTGCTATAATGAGGCAGATGAATATCATAGCGACGATTAATAAAAACACAGCGTTCTTTTACTGGCTGCAAACAGTTTCTAAGTGGGATACATCGTATGCGTTCGAACATCCACTATTTACTTATTATCACCAAGTTATTCAACCTGCCGATAATCTTATTTTGTCGCAAGTACGCACTATTATACAGTCAGATCCTAATCCTTACGATATTTTGCGGAAGTTATATGGCGGAGAATTTGACGATGAAAAATCTCGTTTAATTGCTCATATTTCTTCTCCTCTTGTGGATAGGTTCGACAGTATTTGGCAAGATTGTCATGAAAACCTTGGCATATGGCGTGATGTTGTAAATGATTTTTCATATAATGATTTGTATATGCAATTGCAGAAAATAGCTGTTTTTCTAGGTTTGGAAAAGCAAGCTATAAAAGATAACGCCATATTTTTATTGCCGCCCCGCTTAAAAGCAAGCAGTCCTGCTGGACATAAAATTAGTAGTAGCAACTTTATACTCCTGCGACCACCTTATTCATTTAATGACCAGAAAAAAGAGGCTGTCAGAATCGTCATACTTCACGAGTATGCGCATGGACTAATTCAGCAATCAAAATTATTTCAAGAAGCGGGTAGATTATCATATGAGACGCTTATCCTTCCGAAAAAACTTGTGTCTCCGTCTGGCTATACGTGGCGCTCGGTGTATAACGAGCTTTTAGCTTATTGTATCGCTAGCCGCACAATCGGTGGGTATTTAAATCCACAACTTACTGGAAAGCCTTGTCCGACTATTGATGATATGCGTTTATCGTTTGAAAGATTGCTTGCCAAGCGAAGACCAACGTCAAATCAGATTATCAATTGGGCAAGTTTGCATATGTTACCAAAACTGACCGACTATATTGAAGAGGGAAAACTGATTGATGCTGCTATATTCGAGCCAGCAATTAAAGTAGTTGACGAAATGCACAAATCTTGACATAACTTAGCCCCTCTGCTATACTCTCCAGAGGTCAATACGTTGCTTTTGCCCTGGCAAAGCGTAATGTTGTAAAGATAAAACACCCTAGTTGCACCGATAACGCGCAACTTTTTTGTTGCCAAAAAATCATTAATCAAAGGAGTAAATATGCCCCGCACTAAGCGAGAAGGAATATTTTATGGCGTCGTGATGGCGTTTACAATGTCGATGTTTATGAATTTGCTGAACACGTTTTTGCATGCTGGCGCGTCAATGCAATCGCTAGGAAGAGCGCTGATACTACAGCTGGTGATTTTTGCGATTGTTATGATTGTTGAGGGTTTGCTCGTGTCGAATCTGGCGCAAAAAGCCATGAAGCGGTTTGCTCGGGCGAAGGACAGCGCGGAGGCTCATGCACTGGCGCGAACAGTGTGTATGGTAACGGGTATGTCGCTGGCGATGAGCTTGATCGGGCTTGTCTTGGCTGGTATACCGCTAGCCGAGCTGCCGCTGCGCTTTGCCTCGGCATGGCCGATTAATTTCTGCGCGGCTTTTTGGTGGCAGATATTGGTCGCTGGACCGGCGGCGCGCATGGCTTTGCGAGCATTAAGGACTTATCGGTCGGGAAGAGTGCTGGCGGCGGAGGAGCCGTAAAGTCCTTCCAAAAAACCGCCTGCCACCTATTGATCTATTGTTCATAGTGTGTTATAAATAATTTTATATGATTAGACTGAGGTCTCCTGAAATATATGTCGGTTTATTTGATATAGAAAGAGTGGGCTCTAGCACGATTACCGAACCTATAGGTGTATCGTATCGTTATCCAAATAGTAATATAGTTAATATTGCCGTAGCAGAAAGGGGGTTTCATCACCAATTACATAATGCTTATATGTATGATGTTTATGGCCCCGACTCTAGACCGCTTGTTCAATCTGATAAAGTCAGTGCTTTCGCCTATCAGGATATACCTACGGAAGGATGTCCAATTGAAGATATAAAGACTTACGTTTACTATTTTGCAGCAGATAAACAACCAGATCTCTCATCAAGATTACGTAAAAAACTTAACGCGCAGAGAAAACTAGCAGCGCGCGTTTTGGCGGCCGTACTAAGCAATGAAGTTTATAAAGGACTGCCAGGTGACGGCACTATGCACAGAAAGCGTATTCCTAGGCGGATTTTGAACAGTAATCCAGATAACATAATGTATTGCCGTGTCTCTTGATATACGAAACTTTGCCTTTGCTGAATAAATTGGAGCGATATATAAAAAGCAGGAAGAACGTGCGGCCGACTAATCTCGCGCGTACAATGCTCGAATCCTACATGTAAGATTTTGAAATCTTCCTCGTATGATTTGTAAACCTCACGCCTAAGATTTTCTCATCTCGCGCGGATGATTGGAACGGGCCGCGGACGGGCTGGCAAAATGTCTCGCTAAAGAGTGGCGCGCTACCAGCAGCGTTGATGATTTGCATTAGCTGCGTGTTGCTAGTCGCGGTAGTAATCCGACCAAGTTATCAATGGTGGTGATCGTATTACGCTAGTTGCGGTAATTAAAGCCGTCTTAGTCGCCTGCGTTCTTGATTGGCGTATAATATAACTATGGGACGAATACCGCTGGCGGAACAGATGCGGCCGCAAACCCTGGATGAGGTGATTGGACAGAGTCATTTGCTGGGAGAGGGCGAGCTGCTCCGCCAAATTGTTAAGCATGGCGAGCCGGTCAGTTTGATTTTGTGGGGGCCGCCGGGGACGGGCAAAACGACGCTGGCGCGGATTATCGCCCGCGAAGTCAATGCGGAGTTTGTTGAGCTGTCAGCGGTGACTAGCGGCAAAAAAGATGTCGAAAAGGTAATTGAACATGCTCGGCAGAATTGGAATTTGGGGCTACGGACGATTTTGTTTGTTGACGAGATCCACCGCTTCAACAAGGCACAGCAGGATGCGTTTTTGCCGCATGTCGAGAGTGGGCTAATTACCTTGATCGGCGCGACCACCGAGAACCCGAGCTTTGAGGTGATCACGCCGCTGCTCAGCCGGACGCGAGTACTGGTGCTGCAGCAACTGACCAAAGATGAAATTATACTAGTGCTGAAGCGGGCGCTGAAAGTTCTAAAAAAGACCAAAAGTGTTACACCAAAGGCTTTGGGCTATCTGGCGGAATTGGCGGACGGCGACGCGCGGGTAGCCTTGGGTAATTTGGAGTTGGCGCTGAGCTTTGGTGAGAAAGTCACGCCCGAGGTGGTCAAGGCGGCGGCTCAGCGGCGATTACCGGGCTATGATAAAAAAGGCGATGCGCATTATGACGTTATCTCGGCGTTCATCAAGTCACTGCGCGGTAGCGACGCGGTGGCTGCGGCGTATT
>CAUOLJ010000021.1:0-5057 GCA_963456275.1 uncultured Candidatus Saccharibacteria bacterium | reverse complement strand
TGGAGCGTAGGCGGATTCCGGCCAGAAACCAGTATGTCCCCCGTCTTTTTGCGGGTTATCGTCCCATGGCGACACGTACTCGTAAAGCTTATCAACAGGAATATTGCGTATATGAGCGCCGTTAAGCCATAACAAGCGTTTTTCGTCAAATCGCGCGCCTGATTTTTGGACGCGTTTCAGGCTAAACTTTTCAATCAATTCGTCTCTGGTGAAAACTTCCTGTTCGGTGCCGTCGTTCCATCCCAGGCTGGCGAGGAAATTGAGCATGGCGTCCGGCAGATAGCCCTCTTCTCTGTAGGCTAGGATATCTTTGGCGCCGTCACGTTTGGACAATTTCTTATTGCCCTGCTCGTTCATGATCGGCGGCACCGAGGCGAATATCGGCCAAGGTATATTCAGCGCATCGTAGAGATTAAGGTATTTGGGCGTGCTGGCAAGGAACTCTTGCCCGCGGATAACGTGGGTGATTCCCATTTCGGCGTCATCGACAATGTGCGCAAAGTTGTACGTCGGAAAGCCGTCGGATTTAACCAATATAAAATCGTCAATTACCTCTGGGCCGGCGTGCATTTCGCCCATAACTTCGTCGTGCCAGGTGTAAGGCTTCGGCTCTGAACGAAAGCGCAGCGGCTGGCTGCCATCCCAAATCGGCGGGTTCTCTGGGCGGTAATCGCGGTACAAAAAAGGCTTTTTATGGGCTTTGGCTTCTTCGCGAAAAGCGTCTAATTGCTCTGGCGTATACGGATCGGCATAGGCGCGGCCAGCGTCAATGAGTTTTTGCGCATATTTCCGGTAAATGTCAAGCCGTTCTGACTGCTTATACGGTCCAAATTCGCCGCCAAAATCGTCTGGGCCTTCGTCTGGTGTAAGGTCAAGCCACCTTAGGCATTCATAAATATGCTCTACACTGCCAGACACTTCCCTTTTTTGGTCGGTATCTTCTATACGCAGGATGAATTTTCCATTTGACTGCCGAGCAATAAGCCAAGCAAACAGCGCGGTACGCATACCGCCGACGTGCATATAGCCGGTTGGGCTAGGTGCGAAACGAGTACGCGTGGTCATGAGGCACTCTCTTCTAGTTTGGTGACGCGCCAGTCAAGTAATTCTAGCTCGTGCCGAGTGGTTTTGTCGTTATCAACGACAGCTCGTTTGATTGTTCTTACGTCGGTCTTGAGACTATCGAATTCCTCGCGTAAATTATTGAATTCCTCGCGTGTTGGTTGGTTTGATACAATCTCTAATACCGCGCTCATCTGCGAACGGATTTTTTCAAGAATGACGTTGGTGTAATTTTTGTCGTCGCCCATGGCCTAATTATAGCAAAAAGCACCCGGCAGGTGCAAAAGTCAATAGTTATCTCCATATTGCCAAAAACAAGGTCTATCTTTATATTATACCACAAATATGTATAAATTACAAACTGGCGGCTATCTTTTGGATCTGTTCTGGTGCTAGCTCGGCGTTACCGTCGACGGTGTAAAGAATACCAGCATTAACCCAAGCGGCATGAGTACCGTAGGAATAGATGGTTAGGCCATTGGCAGCGGTCGTGGTGTATTTGTCGCGGGATTTCGGCTTGATGTAATTTTCGAGCACGGCCGATGAATCCCATTCGGAGCGAGTTTGCGCTAAGGTGAAATTCTCGTTGCTGCCGTTAGCGGCAAACTTCATGATTACGCTGCCCTGCTGGTAAGCAACCGGACCATTGAGGCTATAGCCAGACGGCTGATAATTCGGATAAGAAGCATTAATGCCAGCCTGTGAGGCGGCTATACGGGTGCTCAAAGCGGGCATATTGATATATGTGAAGTAGGCGCCTAGCAGTAGGACAGCTATAGCTGTGCTGCCAACGCTAACCAGGCGGCGCCAAAGCGAAGTATTCTTTGCTGGCTTGACTTCTTTGCGCTGTTGGCGCGTCAACATCTTGTCGGTAGCTTCCTGAATGGCTTGCTGCTTGATAACTTGTGATGGCAAGACGCTGCGCGTTTGCTGCTGCTTGGTGATAGCTTGCCGTTGGCGAGCAGTCTGTTCAAGCTGATTGGTGGTAGGCGCTATGTCTGGGGTCTCCGGGGTGGTTGGACGCTTAACAGGCGGCTTGGTAGCAGTTGTAGCTTTAGCAAAATGCGCAATATTAGACGATCGGCGGATATCTTGGACGCGGCGAGTTCTCTTGCTGCGGCGAATGATTTGCGGCGGCGTACTGCGCTCGGCCGCTAAGCGCTGCGAACTGCGAGCGGCAGAATTTTCTTTAATACCCGCTGTGGTGGCGGCTCGCACTGGCGCTATTGAATCAATGGCCCGCGGTTGTTTCTTGATATATTTGCGCTGCAGGGTGTGGGATTTTTGGGTGCCGCTATGAAAATTGCTAGCCGCGGCTGCTGGCGTGCGTGCCGATCGCTGGGCATCGAGAATATTGCCAGTTTCGGCGTCGTAGACATTACCCTTGATGGTTATGTTGTTGTTTGTCATTTCCCTTACCTATGTTTGCGATACTACTCGTGCTTAACTATTATCATAGCCTAATTTGCTATTACACGCAATAGCAAGTGGTATAATACGTACTATGAATCAGCAAAAAAATCGGCGCAAGCAGCGTATTAAATTAACCTTTACTTATGCTGTGATGACCCTGGCAGTTCTAGCGTTGGCAGTGGTTTGTTTGATGCTAGTACAAGGCTATCGTTTAGACTTTGATCGAGGCACGGTTAGACAAGGCGGCATGATGCAGTTTGACTCGCGGCCTGATGGCGCAACGATTCAGATAGATGCTGCCACCCTTGCCAACCGGACGGCGACGCGTATTGTAGCTACTGCTGGGCAGCATACGGTGACGGTATCAAAAGACGGCTTTGTGCCTTGGCAAAAACAAGTTAACGTCAAGGCCGGCTCAATCCTTTGGTTAAATTACGTCAAGCTAGTACCGACGAGCATTGAGACTAAAGACGCGATGGAACTCGCTAGCCTCGACAGCGCAGCGGCAGCGCCTGATAAATCGCGCTTTGCGGTTATCCAAAATAAGCAGCAGCCAGCGGTTGATTTTCTCAAAGTTGATAACGACCGGATCGAACATAAGCAGCGTGTTCTACCTGCTGATAGTTACACGGCCGACGGCGCTAATCACAGTTTTGCAATTGAATCGTGGAGCAAGGATAGCAAACGAGTGTTAATCAGCCATTCTTTTGATGATTCAAAAGAATATCTTATCGTTGACCTCGATGGCAAGGCGCAAAACATCACCCGCGATATCGGCGTGCAAATCAGCAAATTAGCTTTCGATAAAAGCGACTCGCAGAATGTGTATGTTTTAACGGCCGATAGCGATGTTCGCCGGATTAGACTGTCGGATAAAACGTTGTCGGGTCCGCTAATTAGCGATGCTAGTGATTTTTATGTTTCTAGAAACGGTTGGATTAGCTACACTACCAAGCCGAATAATAGCGGCCAGCGGACGATTGGCTATTTGTCGAAAGGCGCATCAAAGCCGCGGGCCTTGCAAACTTTCAAGGATATGTCCGGGCGCAGTCTTAATCTAGCGATTGAGGAGTATTATTATGATAATTTTGCGCTCATTACTCACGGCAAAATGGTTGCTGTCAAGAAGGTAAAATTGCCAGCAAGCGATTCGACAGACGAACTGCAGCAAGAGTTGCTAGCGACGCTGCCGTTAGCTACTGACGTTTCGTATGCGGGCTTCTCGCCCAACGAACATCTGTATGTTTATGCGCAGGCTGGGGCTAGCTTGGTGACTTATAATTTAGAGCTGCGGTCGATTGCTAACGTCTCGATGAAGACTACCGCTACGAGTGAAATCGCTTGGCTGGATAATTCGCATATTATGCGGGTGTCTGGCGGCACTTTTGAGTTCGGCGATTATGACGGTACTAATATGCACACCATGGCGACCGATGCAGTTGGCTCGGCGGCAATGCAATCGTCGAATAACCGTTTTCTGTATTATTTCCGTAAACACGCTTCGGGCAAAATTACTGCTTCTTACATTAAGATGTACGACTAAGCTAAGTTCGTTAATTACCGATGCCAAATATTCGTTGCAAGAATGTCGGCGAGTTGGCTGGCATTTTCTTGGTCGAGGCAGCGGTATTGCTGTTTTGCTCGGCGGTTTTGGCTTCATTCGGATTCGGGCTGATTTGCTCGCCAAAAACTAGCAAGCGGTTCTGCGCTGTGCCTAGCGGCGTACAAGTGATTAGCGTAATGTACGGCTTATCGTTGCCGATTTGCAGCGACGCGACGTCGGTTGGCTTGACTACCTTGGTGCCGGTAATTTTGTAGGTATAGCGCGTGCCGTTGTAGTTGGCGTAAACTACATCGCCGGCGGCCATCTTCTCTAGCCGAGCAAAAATAAATTTATAATTGCCGCTGTCAGTCCAGTCGTTAGAAGAATGGCCAGAAACGACGAAATTGCCTTTTTCGCCAGGCTTAGCGTTGGCGCCTTGGATATTGAACCAAACGATGCCTTTGTCCATGGCTTGATTTAGCGAGTTGGTGTCGGCGGCATTAGCATCCCAAACAATCGGCACATCGACGGCGATCTTCGGGATAAGCAGCCGCGACTCGTTGGTGGCGACTTTGGTGGTATTTGGCGAGACGATAATTGATTCGGGGTCAGCGGCGCCTGGCGAGACATATGCTTCGACGTAGGCGAACAAAACGCGATTATACTGCAAAAATAGAAAAACAATCATCACCGCGCAAGCTGCCACGATTGGCATGAAATGGCGGCTGCCGCGAACTTTCTTGGCCTTGTCGTTGATTTTGCGGCGAATGGAACTACGCAGGTCGTTGACGGCTTCCTCTTGCGATACGGTGCCGTTGTTTGGCGTTGAGTTTTGGTTTTTTTGCGCTTGCTGAGCGGCTTGCTTTTTGAGCAACTTGCGAGTAGCGTCAATCTGCGAGACATAGTAGCGCTCGTAATACTGCTGATAATATGTTTGCCAGGCGGTGTGGTATTTTTGCCAAGAAGCATCATGCGCAGCAGGCGTGGAGCTCTGGTTCATGGTGCGGGTATACGGGTTTTTGTCTGGGTCGACGGCGCC
>CAUOLJ010000020.1:0-5912 GCA_963456275.1 uncultured Candidatus Saccharibacteria bacterium | reverse complement strand
CAGCCGCAACCGAGCATTCAGCAGCCGGGCGCTGCCGATCCGCAGTACGGGCCAGCGCCAGCTGAGCAGAATGCCTCTTATGAACAGCAGACGGTCAACCAGCAGTATTTCGCGCAGCCGCAAGCGGCGCCAGTCCAGTATGTTGTTATGGCGCAGTCGCTCAAAGGCGTTAAGGGGTGGCTCGCATTTTTCATGGTGTGTCTAGCGATTGATGGCGTTTGTTCGGTTGGTTTGTTTTTTACCTCGTTGTTAAACCTAGGCGATCCGTCGGCTGTCGTTTCGGTGATATTCATGCCAATCATTGCTGTACTGACTACTGTCGCGGTGGTGCTTATTAATCTGCAAAAGAAGCTTGGCAAGTGGCTGACGGTTGCGGCACTGGTAGCCTCGTTCTTCTATTCAGCAAGTTCTGCGGTAGTTGATAGCGTGATCAAAAGACCTCCGAACACTGACTCAATTATTAGTATGGTTAGCACTATCATTGCTAGCGGGATTTCTATGGGATTGCTTTGTTTATACTTCTTTGTTTCTAGGCGCGTGAAAGAGACTCTGGTTAATTAAAATACCAAAAGCTCTATACGAATAGGCCGCTCCTTTTCTAGAGCGGCCCGGTATTTCTATTCAATTGATAGCCGGTGTTCGCTGCATCCGATTAATACACCTTCGTATGGGCGTAGCTCTACCGAGCCGTCATCGGCAACCTCGGGGTAATCGGTTGGGTTTGTGGCGCATAAGATACTGCCGGTATGAGGTAGCGTAACACGGTGTTTGGTATCGCCAAAATTTAATGCGACAAAGACATGTTGCTCTCGGCCAATCCATCGCGCGTAAGCAAATATGTCATTATCTGTATCGCTGAGCGGCTCGTATTCGCCAGTGCGCAAGATTTCGTAGCGGCTGCGCAAGGTTAATAAGCGGCGGTATAGTGCCAAAAATGAGTCCGGCTCGTTCTGCTCTGATTCTACATTGATATTTTGACAAGCGGGATTTACTGGTAGCCATGGTTTAGCGGTACTAAATCCGGCATTTTGGCCAGCCGTCCATTGCATCGGCGTACGCTCTGGATCGCGTCCGACAGATTCGTCGTTGCCGTGACTAAAGACTGACTTATCTTGAATCTCTTCAAAGCGAACTGGCCCATTGCTCATGCCAATCTCGTCGCCGTAATACACTACCGGCAGCCCTGGCAGCGTCAGTTGCATCAACGCAATCAAGCGAGCTTGTTTTTCGCCGCCAAAACGCGTAATAATGCGTGATTGGTCGTGATTACTAAAGCAGTAGACTGGCGTATGCACGTCGGGGTTTATCATACCTTGGAATTCATTGACTATTGTGCTCATCGATTCGGCATTAAATTTGGCGTGTAATCCTTCAAAATTGAAAGGCATTGATACTTTTGGATTGACACCGTAAAAACCCAAATATTGTTCGCTAGTGCTATAATTACCATCCGGATAATCTTCGAAAATCATGATACGATCCGGATACGAGGCAACTATATCCGTTAGTTCCCGCAAATATGGGAAAAGATTATCCCAGAAGCGGCTATATTTGTGCTGCAAATCGTCGAATTTCGTGGGCGGTTTTTTACCGCGATAGCGCTCGGCAACTGGGTCGTCGCGCAGTTCCGGATCTTTGCTGATCCAGCGTACCGCGTCCGCTCGAAAACCATCGACGCCCAGGTCTAGCCAAAAACGTAGTACGTCGTGCATTTCGCGGCGCACTTCAGGATTATCCCAGTTGAGGTCTGGCTGTTCTTTCAAGAACGTGTGCAAGTAATACTGCTGGCGCCCCTCGTGCCATTGCCAAGCGCTGCCGCCAAAAATGCTTAGCCAGTTGTTCGGTTCTGAGCCGTCAGGCTTAGCATCGCGCCAAACATAAAAATCATTCTTATCATTGTCCTTGGAGCTTTGCGATTCTAAAAACCACGGATGCTGATTACTGGTATGGTTGGGCACGAAATCGACCATTACTTTAATATCGCGAGTGTGTGCTTTCTCGACCAATTCTTTGAAGTCGTCAAGCGAACCGAAAATCGGATCAATATCACAATAGTCCGCCACATCGTAGCCCATATCGGCTTGCGGCGACGGATAAAACGGCGAAAACCAAATTGCATCGATGCCAAGCGAATTGTCACCGCCCTTAATATAATCAAGTTTAGCAATCACGCCGCGCAAGTCGCCGACGCCATCGCCATTAGAGTCCTTAAACGATCGCGGATAGATTTGATAAAATCCGTTAACGTCGCGCCATTTTTTTGCCATAGTAACCCCCTCTTAATTATGTAATTAAACTAAAATTCTACTTTTTGTTGGCGCGCTTGCGCTCATTAGCGTCAAGGTAGCGTTTGCGCAGGCGCAGAGATTTTGGCGTCACCTCCAGCAGCTCGTCGTCCTCGATGAAGTCGATGCATTGCTCCAGGCTAAACTGCGTAAACGGTGTCAGCTGTACTGTGCCGTCCGATGACTTGGAGCGCATGTTGGTCAGGTGCTTGGCTTTACAAACATTGATTTCGATGTCTTCTTGGCGGTTGTAAATACCGACAATCATCCCGGCGTAGACTTCCGTGCCCGGTCCGACCAAGAGTTCGCCGCGCGCCTCAGCCGCCTGCAGCGCATACGGCGTGGTGATACCAGCTTCAAAGGCGATGAGCACGCCGCCGCGGGTCTTTGGTAATTTGCCGCCCAGCGGTTGATAGCCATGCGGCAGGGAATTCATGATTACCGTGCCTTTGGTGGCGGTCAATAGTACGTTGCGCAGGCCAATCAACGCCCTCGTCGGCAGCACATAGGTCATGCGGGTAGCGCCGCTGGCGGTGGTTTCTTGCGACTTCATTTCAGCGTGGCGCGCACCCAACTCCTGGCTGATCGCGCCGATGAATTCACTGCTAATTTCGATTTGTAATTCTTCAATCGGCTCTTTTTCGACACCGTCCTCAGTGATGGTGACCACTTGCGGACGGCCGACTTCAAACTCAAAGCCTTCGCGCCGCATGGTCTCGATCAAGACGCTGAGGTGTAGTTCACCGCGGCCAGATACCGTAAAGCCGATGCCGTTTTCTTCGACGCGCAGCGCCACGTTGGTTTCTAGCTCCCGCCGCAATCGGTCGCCGATTTGCCGCGAGGTGGTAAATTCGCCCTCGCGACCTTTCATCGGGCTAGTGTTTGGGCCCAGATACATGCTCAGCGTCGGTGCTTCGATGGCAATCGCCGGCAAGGCTTCCGGCTGTTCTTTGTCGGCAATCGTATCGCCAATGTGCGCTTCACTGACACCAACCAGCGCCACGATGTCGCCGGCAAACGCTTCGTCAAGCTCTTCGCGGTTCAGTCCGCGGTAGCCAAAAACTCTCTCAATTCGTGCTGAACCTGACACTTCGCCGTGCTTCAGCAAGCTAACCGCCAGGCCGCGCTTAACCGACCCGCGAGTAATCCGCCCAATAGCGTATTTGCCCTGGAAGGTGTCATACTGCAAACTGGTCACCAGCATCTGGAAACCGCCATCAGCTGTGACGCTCGGCGCCGGGATATCGTTGATAATCGCCTCAAAAATCGGTGTCAAATCAGCATCTTCATCAAGGTTGGTAGGAATCTCTCGCCAGGCTTTGCCGTCGCGCCCAATCGCGTAATAAATCGGATATTGCAGTTGGCTATCATCGGTCGCTAGCTCCAAAAATAAATCACTCAGTTCATCTTCAACTTCGGCAATTCGCCTGGCTGGCTTATCAATTTTATTAATCACCACCACTGGCTTTAGTCCCAGCTCCAAAGCTTTTGAAAGCACAAACTTCGTCTGCGGCATCGGCCCTTCCTGCGCATCAACGATCAGCAAGACGCCATCCGCCATCTGCAGCGTTCGCTCGACCTCGCCTGAAAAGTCGGCGTGTCCTGGCGTGTCGATGATGTTGATCTTATAATCACCGTAAAAAATTGAAGTCTGTTTGGCGGTAATGGTGATACCGCGTTCGTGTTCCTGATCGCCCGAATCCATGATCAATTCTTGGCTCATCTCAGCCTGGTTGTCGCGAAATGTGCGCGACTGTTTGAGTAGCCCATCAACCATGGTCGTCTTGCCGTGATCGACGTGGGCAATAATGGCAATATTTCGAATCTTGCTAGCGTCCTTCATAAAAATATGGTCTGATGTTAACGCAGACCTTCCTTTGGTTGTTAATTGTAGCACAGATGAGCGGGGATGGGAAGTGCGCTACTACGGTGAAGCTTGCTCATCAAGCTTTAGCTACACGAAAATAGCTAGCCCTGACAAAACCACCAGCATCCAACCAGCGATAAAAACGCTTTGGTTTGACAAAACTCCAAATACAAACGTTAGCGGCATGAGGACAATTCGTCCCACGGCGTTTATCACCGAGCCGGAACCTGTGCGGTACCGCGACGGCAACTGGTGTTGTATCTGTGCAGTAAAATGGAATAACAGCGCCCCCGAGACTACCGCTATTAAGACCTGTGCGGCGATAGCTATCCATAGATTACTGCCCACTGAAAGCGCGAGCGATGCCAAGCCTAGCAAAATCGACAGAACTATATTTATTCGCCTTGAGCTGAGGTACTTGACCAACGAGCCACCCAGTCCGCCCAAGCCTTCTATGAACGAACCAGCGATGCCAAATACTATCGCCGGAGCCGACAGCGCAATATACCACAGCTGATAAGCTTCACGATTCATCTTTTGGATACAAAAGACTATCATAATCGCAGTCATCAGCCAAAGTAGGCTTTTACTTTTGAAAACGCATTTGAATGTATTTTTAGTATGTTTGATAAGTTTTTCATCAGCCACTTCACGGCTAATTTTTGCATCCTTATATATCAGATGACAGACCATAGATACCGCAACTGGAATAATCGTTAAATTAAATGTCAGCAGCAGTGAATGCTCGCCGATCCAGCCGCCTAAAAAGTTACTGATAATCAACGCCACTCCGCCTAACGTCTCATACAATCCTAGCGCTCGATTAAAGTTCCTGGCGTGCCCTTGCTCCTCGAGCAGCGTATCGTAAATCATAGCTGCGCCAGTCCCGCTCGAAAAAGCATCGTGAAGACCCCAAATCGTCACAGCGGCAGCGTACATAAAGATGTTGTCGCTGGCACTGGCCATCAGGCTGCTAATCCCCAAGAACAGTCCAGCCAGCACCATTGAACCCTTGCGGCTCCAGCGATCCGCGATGATTCCTGATGGAATTTCGGTCAGAACGGATGATATCAGCAGAACAATCGCGATCAAACTAATTCCAAAATTGTCGATGCCAATGCTTCTTATAAATAATTTCTCAATTGAATACCAAAGTACAAAGCTTAAGAAGAACTTGCCAATATATAGCGGAAGCAGCCTCTTCATGACAGCTTTTTTCATATTTTAATTATAACGCGTGCCAGCGTTATCTTAAAGGTTCATGATAATAGTTTGAATTGGTGCGGGTAGAGGGAGTCGAACCCTCGTCTCATGCTTGGGAAGCATACATAATAGCCGTTATACGATACCCGCGCTGACTATTATTATACACTATGCTTTGGCTATTTTTGCAGGCCGCTACCTCCGGATTGACATAACCAGTTTCCTTGCTACAATCAAAGTATGAAAAAACAAAAACTTGTAATTATACTAGTTATTTTAATACTAGCGGGGGTAGGAATAGGCTTATATATTGCTGTGCGTGCTGCGTCGAAAGATGCGGGTAGCACTAATCAGCAGCAAAAGACAACTACTAATTCTAATTCTGGTCCTGATAATCCCGATTCTAACAATAACTCTGACGACAGTAAATCTAGTACAAGCTCTAATCCTAAGCAGTCTACGCCGAACCAGCAAGAGAAGAAGCCTGAAAAACCGCAGCCAAGCCAAAAAGAGCAGAGAATTGACCCTGTGCGCCCGAAGCATAATCCAGCCCCGCA
>CAUOLJ010000019.1:0-6029 GCA_963456275.1 uncultured Candidatus Saccharibacteria bacterium | reverse complement strand
AGGCTAATAATTGCTTCCATTTTTGCTTGACTCACAAGAAGTCTCCTTTCTCCTCTCTGCGTTGGTGAGCGCGAGCACTTAGCTCTTTATGTTTTAGTATAACACGCTTTGGTTTTTGATGGCTTCACTGCAATACGGACAATTCAACAACTAAACGCCCGCATGCTGGCGAGCCAATAACCAGCAACCCGGCAATATCTGCTCGACCCCGCCAATTTGCGCCACCAGACGCAACGATTTATTCGCTGCTAAGCGCAAAAACTTAATATGATCAGCGGTAAGCTCTCCTTGTTCGCTCAGTCGCAAGCCTCGCTCAATTGAATCATACATGTAGCGCTTTTGGCGATCGAGCGGTTGGCCAGCAACATCGTTCACCAAACTCAGCTCATAGCCGGTTAGCTCAGCGTAGCGCAAATAAAACCATACTTGCACCAACTGCAAAGAAACCACATCACCCAAGCCTGCCAGCGTCTCGCTCAGCACTTCAAACCATTCTGGGATATCGACGTCGCGACTGGCGCGTTCAACCAGTTTGATACATTCATAACCAAATTGCAAGCGGTCATAATCCTGCAAAATCTGGCGGTAAAAACGATCAAGCCGCGCCTGCGTAATCGTATACAGGCTACCTTTACCGCGACGCAACACTACATCGCTAACCGCAAACAGCTCGATACCGCCCGCCAAGCGGCTTTTCTCGCGCCGTACGCCGCGCGCTATAGCACTGCGTTGCCCAAGCGGTGTTAATAGCGTCAAAATGCGATCTGCCTCGCCGTAATTCGTCCGGCGCAGCACTATCGCTTTAGTACGTTCAATAGCAGTCATACTGCCACCTCTCGCACCGCTTTGGCAATATCATCTGGATGCATTGATACTTTATCTAATAATAATCGCACGCCGTACGGCCGCAACTGCTCGAGAGTGATGTCATTTGCACTTGTTGTACACACGACAACAGGAATGCGGCCTAAGTCGTCATGCGATTGCAACTCGTGCAGCAGCACTAAACCATTCGGGCCCGGCATGAATAAATCAAGAATAATCGCCGCGGGTCGAAAACTATCTATCAAATCAAGCGCTTCTATGGCATTTGGAGCGCTCTGGACTACCATATCATTATGCTCAAGGCGCCGCGTAAACAGTTTCGCTAGCCACTCGTCATCATCAATTACTAGCACGCGCGTCATAATAGCCTCAGCTGTGTCGACGCTGGTACATCAACATAAAAAGTTGCGCCATCGCGGTGACGGATAACGCCAATTTGCGCGCCAATCGCTAAGGCAAACTCATTAGCAATAAACATGCCCAGCCCGCTGCTACCTGGACGATTATGCAGCGGCAGCGGCTCGCGCAACCCTTGGCGCAACGCCCGCCAAGCTAGCGCTGGAATTGCCGGTCCAAAATCACGTACCCCGATCCGTACCCGCTGATTACTGTCGGTAGCCCGCACCGAGATCGCGACCGACGAATCATCAGCGCTATAGTGTAGTGCGTTATCAGCAAAGTTAGCAACGATTCGCCGCAATAAATCACGATTTGCCACCATTAGTCGCTGACGAGATTTTACCTGGGTTTTTAGAGATTTATTATGAGCGCGATACAGCGGTTGAAGCTCGCTCATCACTTCGTTACAAAGGCCAACCGCATCAATCGCCTCTAGCGTAAATAAGGCGTTTTCTAGGCGACGAGCTTTAGTTAAATCTGTCGTCAAGCGCAGCGCCCTTTCGGCCGTCAGTGTAATTCGCTGCGCCAAGACAAATCGCTCAAGCGCCGTATACTCCCCTGCTTCTAGCTCAATTGCCAACTGGCGAATCAGAGCAAGCGGCGCTTTCAGTTCATGCGCCGCTACCACAAACGACGGTGAATCTGCCCACAAACCAGCCTGCGCCTTACCCTCCTGCATACATCTAGTTTAGCATGCTGCAACAGGCTGTTCTAGCACAAGCAAAAATACTTATTCGTTGAATTTGAGAGTCTTCAGCAGCTTCTCGTAGTCAGCGGTGAAAACGTCGCCGTCAGTACGCATCGTCAGTGTACGATCGCGCATCTTCAACAGTACTGCCGTACCGTAAGTGTCCTTATCGAAATTACCGACCAGCTTGGTGCCTGTATGCTTACCATCGTTGTAAACGCTCGACTTCAGGTCGCCTCTTTTAATTAACGGATCGTAAGTAGACACAGATTTGTCATAAGTCTTTTGCTCAATCGTTATCCTCAGGGCAATCTTCGACTCTCTGGTAATTGGCGGGATTGTCACTGGGTTCAAATAGGCTTCATAAGTCACGCCGCCGCCTTTGCTGATATCGGTTGCCTGATAAGCGCTCCAAGTCTTGGGATATTCAAACGTCAAGGCGCCGTAATCTGACGGCCCGTTAAACTGCCGATTCGGCTCTTTCTCGCGCTTTTCAAAATCACTCTCTAGCTTCTCGCTATTCTCTTTGACAGCCTGAGCTTTAGCCGTCTCGATTTTCTCGTCGACGTTTTCTTTCTGGTCGAGATATTGCATATACGACCAAATACTAAAACCGCCGAACCCCAGCACCAACACTACCAATACCGCAATAGCGACAATACTGCCAGTGATAGCGCCTTTTTCTGTATGATGCCTACTCTTCATGCTTACGATTATACTTTGTCGAGGCTAAATATGCAAAGGTTTAACTTTGCGGCTGCAGCAAATAGAGATTATGCGCGCCCACGGTCTTGTGCAAAGCAAGTCCGGCCGCCTCAAAACCGTAGCTCAACAGCCAAATATCATGTCTAAGGCGGTTAGTCTCATGCTGTAAATATTGAACCATCTTGGCGATATCACGACCGTCGCCAAAAAGATAAACGACCGTTGTCTCGGCTGGCAGCGGCGTACGCCAAAAATTAGCTAACCG
This sequence comes from uncultured Candidatus Saccharibacteria bacterium, assembly GCA_963456275.1. Taxonomy (GTDB): domain Bacteria; phylum Patescibacteriota; class Saccharimonadia; order Saccharimonadales; family Saccharimonadaceae; genus Saccharimonas. The sequence continues at coordinate 3,147 of CAUOLJ010000019.1, read as the reverse complement.
CACCGACACTTTCTCGTCGTGCCGCGATAACCAACGTGAAATCAGTACTAGCAGCGGTTGTAGTTCGTAACCAATCGCCCGCGCGCCGCGGCGGCTCGCTTCGCGCAACACCACGCCGTCGCCCGAGCCAATATCCACCAACACGTCGGTTTTTTTGAGCTGATATAGCTCGTCAAAAGCCTTTTGCAGGTCGCGGCGCCGCGACGGTACATACGGCGCGCCTGTGAAAGCCACAAAGCCAAACAGCAGCACCACGGCCGCAATGGCGGCAAAAATCACGCAAATTTTTCCTTGAGAACGGTAATTTTATTGCGCAAGCCGTTCAAATCTTTTTCGATATCGCTAGCTAGTTTCTCGGCTGCTTGGTAGCGCTCTATCGCCTGTTCAATATCGAAGTCATCGCTTTCAAACCACGCCACCATCTGGCGCAGCTCTTCAATTTTTTGGTTGATAGTTTTCTCATTTTTGCTTGACATTTTTAACCTCCGCTTTGATAATTATTTTTTCTTCCTCGATACTAATGATCCCGCCAATTTTAACCGAACCGCGCACAATCGCGTAACCGCGTGCCAGCGCCAACTGCGGATTGTACGCCGCCAAAATCCGCTGGAATTGCTTGATCTCGCTCGTTAAGACGTCAGTTCTGCTATCTAGATGTAGCAACGCGCGCTGCCGCAAGCTGTCAATTTCACTGCCTAAATCGCTAATCGCTGACTCCGTCCGGTAGGCCATGCCGTCAACCAGCGCTTTTATTTCTCGCACCAGCTCTCGCCGGTCTGGCACAATAATTTGCGCCGCGTTGCTTGGCGTAGAAGCCCGTACATCGGCAGCCAAGTCCGCCAGCGTCATATCGACTTCGTGTCCAATGCCGACCAATGTCGGCACACGGCTGGCAGCAATCGCTCTAACCAACAATTCATCGTTAAACGTATTCAAATCATCCGCACTGCCGCCGCCGCGAATGATCACCAGCACCTCGGGCGGCGTTTGACTCTCGTTAAAACGATTAATTGCCGCAACAATCTGATCAGCCGCCACCTCGCCTTGCACTTGAACATGCGCTACGTCAATTTGCAAGCCGCCCCAGCGCTCATTTACGATTTTGATAAAGTCCGCGTAACCTGCCGCCTGAGTGCTGCTTATCACGCCGATACGCGCTGGAATTTGCGGCAAAGAACGCTTGCGCTCGGTAGCAAATATTCCTTCCTTCTCGAGCTTAGCGTGCAGCAGCTGGAAACTTTTACGCAAGCTACCCTCGCCCAGCGGACGATAGCTCTGCACAGTCACGCTAAATTTGCCCCACTTCGTCACTTTGGGCTGCGCCCGCACCACCAGCTTCATACCGTCTTCAATCGGTGTTCGCAGTTGATAAACTGGCATAAAGCAACCGACGCTCGCTTCCTCGTCTTTCAAGTCAAAAAACACCCATTTGCCTTGGTTTACTTTGAAGCTGGCGACCTCGCCCTCGATCTCAACAGCACTGCACGAAAACTCCAGCACTTGATTAATCAGCTCGACGAAACCGCTAACGCCGAATCTTGGAATCAGATTTTCGTCCATATTTCACTATTGTTAGCTGGTAAAATACATAGCCTAGCAGCAGCGCCGTCAGCAGTACAATTACCCGATAAAGTACAATCGCTGCAATCGACTGGCCACTACCTATACCTGATAAAGCCAAAACACTAACCATGATTGCCTCGTAGGCGCCCGTTCCGCCCGGCGTTACCACAATGAATCCAGCAATTGTCGCTATGCCATAGGCAATCAAAATCGACGCCGGGTTGACACTCATTCCCAGCGCCTGAAAAGTAATCCAGATCGGCGCAATTTCGGTAGCGGTAAATAGCATTGCCCACAAAAACGGCTTCAGCAGCACGCGCTTGTCACTCTTTAGCTCGTTAAAATCGTCATGCATATCATAGAAAAACTTCTCTATCGACTCCCGCTTCAACACCACCTGCGGCCGCCGCGCAAAAAATGACGCCGTACCGTTAGTTATCATCGTAATTCTCTTGGCTAATTTTTTCATCCGGTGGACGCTATTCAAAAAGTACGCGCCCAGCAGCGTCGCCATCACCAGCAAAAATACCAGCGTTGAGCTCATCAAAATTATCCAGCGGTTAACACGGCCGTCAATCGTCACCATCAAAACAGAAACTACCAAAAAGACCACAATCGCCATAAACCCCACCACATAACGCACAAATTGCGCCATTGTCGCTCGTCCGATTGGCACACCGTACTTGCCTAAGCGCCAGTTAGCATACGAAATACCACTGACACCGCCGCTAGGAAAAGCATGATTAACAAAATTTAGCTCTAGCGATATGCGTGCCAGAGTTGCTGGACTAATATTCTTCACGAAGCCTTTCTGACGCAAATACGAAAAAATCATCTCGCCAGTCGCCAAATATCCGGCCGCAATAATTGGCAACATCCACACAAGCTTGCCAAGGTTAATTTTACCTAGCAAACCCCAAGCATACACCAGTTCGCTTCTAGCTAAAAAAAGTATCAAAGCAATCAACAACAACGTGGCAATACTCAACCACAATCGAAAAGACAGTCTCCTTTTCATACAATCTAGTATACTATATTTATGCATATCACAATACTTGGCCGCCAGCCAGCACTTGGAGTAGCCGAGCTAGAACAGCTCTACGGCGCTGACAATGTCCGGTGGTTTTCGGAGCAAACAGCGCTTGTAGATTCGCCTGATTTTGACTTCGAGGCCCTAGGCGGCAGCCAAAAAGCCGGCCGGGTGGTTCTCGAACTCGACCGCGGCAATTGGCTAACCGCCAGCCGCCAAATCGTTCAGTACTACACCGCCAAATGGCGCGCCAACGAGCATAAAATAACTCTTGGCATCAGCGCTTACGGCTTCAAAATCTCGCCGCGCGATGTCCAAAAAACCGGCTTGCTTATCAAGAAAAAATTACGCGACAGCGGCACTAGTTTACGTCTTATCCCGAACCCAGAAATCGCCCTTAACACTGCTGCTAGCCATCACAACAAGCTTGGGTTATCGCCGACGAAAGTTGAGCTGCTAATCGTCCGAGCGCCGAATAACCGTCTCATCATCGCTGAAAGTGTCGGCGCCCAGAACATTACTGCGCTGGCCGCCCGCGACCAAGCTCGCCCGCG
>CAUOLJ010000018.1:0-8364 GCA_963456275.1 uncultured Candidatus Saccharibacteria bacterium | reverse complement strand
TGACTGCTGGGATTTTCCAATTTTTCATTCCAACCTCCTGCTTATTGATACTTTTTATTTTATAGGCTGCCAGCAAAAATCGCAACAAAGATCTCATACTGGCCTGGTCGATTTTATCAAGGGTGTTGCCAAATCCGAACCCAGTCAACTTCCATCGGCCAGGTTTTGCCCGCGCCCAATATGACATCCATCGCTGTCTCTGAATCAAATATCGCGAGCGGGTTACTAATTGGCGATGGACCACCGGCTTGCGTCACCGGGTCTTGCCGAGGGTCGTTCGGCGCTAGCTGATCGCGGGTAGCACCCCAATAGTAGCGTATAGTTAATTTACCATCAATATACCACTCAATTTTTTCGGTAGTCCATAAACATCCGTATGTATGCCATTGCGACACATCTAGCCCTGCCTGCGAAGTATAATGTCCTCGGTTGCGTATAATTTTAGTTTGATCCATTGAATCATAATACGCCCATGCCGACCCTAACATCTCGCCCGGCCGCATGATTTCAACCATATCAAGTTCAGCAGACGGTATGGCGTTATTGCGATGCCTGGAATGCGATTGCGCCCAAAATGCCGGCCATGAAGAATTTTCCGGCGGCACATTGCGCACGCCATTAGCGTCAACGCGCATCCGCACTTCGTAATAGCCATGTTCAAACGACTGTCCTGCATACGTATTCGGGTCGCGCGTCATGAAATTACGGTTGTAAGTACTGTGCGTCGGAGCAATCCGCAGCACCGAATTATTCACGGAATACTCGTTGGGCTGGGTATCGGGCTTGCCCCATTTGTGTACGCCCGCCGGGTACCATTTGAAGCCTGGCGCGCCAGTATTGCCGGTGTCGATGGTGCTAATTGAGTCAAAATTATCTTCAAAAGCCAAGCTATTATATTTGCCAGCTGCTGCCGGGACGGTTGGTGACGGTGTAGGTGTAGGTGTCGGTGTCGGATTTGGAGCTGTGTTATTATTTGTCGAAGCCGCAGAAACCGGTCTCTTGGCATAACCCAGATACTCATAGCCGTCGATCTTTGGTGGCGAATACTCAACACTTTCGCCGTCTTGCACGGTCACCGTGTCGGTTGCGCCGATACTATCAATGATAGCCGAAGCCGCTTGATTGTTAAGCGCCAACCCGCCAACGCTAACCGCTAGTAACAGCAGAGCTCGGCCCTTTTTGCTGCGCAGCAAGAAATAGCCGCCCAGCGCCGCCAGCAAGCCGCCAACAGCAAAATACGCTACCAAAATCCTCGCATCGCTGCCCGTCTCAGCCAAGCGTCCGCCGCCTTGGTACGCCAGCAAAAATTCCGAATTGGCGTCGTTAGTAGTCAACGTTATTTTTCCTGAGGCGATGGAATTCTGTTCGGTTTTCGATAGTGAGCTTTTGACCACGCTGCGAAGCTGAATAGTTTTTGAACCGGCATGCGCAGCTGGCGGCGCGATAAAATTCACCGCAACAACAGCAGCGATGAATAATCCTACTATTTTCTTTTTCATTGAATCCCTCAACTCTTTTTGTTTTAACGCCTGATGACGCTTATGATTATATAGCTAATGACGATACAATGCAAGCGAAATAAGTACGGGAATGCTGGATTTATTGGCGCGTAACTTTGACCATAGCGTCGCGAGCCACCGCACCATTCAAGATATAGCCGGCACGCAACTCCTCAGCTATGACTTCCTTGTCACCCTCGGCCGTTTCGTCAAACTGAACCGCTTGGTGAAGTTCGGGATTGAACGGCGTGCCAGGTTTAGCGTCAATTTTCTCAAGGCCAATTTCTTTGAGCTGCTTGTCGAGCTGCTTATTAAGGCCAGCCACGCCTTTCGCCCACGGATTATCTTTCAGCTCCTCTGGCACGTTGGCAATCGCTCGCTCAATCGTATCGATCACTGGCAATAGTTTCATCACCGACTTCGCTTGGCCCATTTGGTGTGCCGATTGTTTCTCTGTCTCCACACGTTTGCGATAGTTCTCGAAATCCGCCCGCGTCCGCTGCAAATCCAGCGTCAACTCGCCCAGCTGCTGCTGCAAATCCTCGGTTCTTTCATCAAGTTTTTTGTGCTGCTTTGCCATTTTTTCCTCCTTATAATATCCCCTCCAGCATGGCGCCGGTTCGGCGTACCAATTCCATCGTCCGGCGGTAGTTTTGCCGCGTCGGGCCGATGACGCCAATATAGCTGCTGTCGCTAAACGGCGAGCGGAATTTGCTGATAATCAGCGTAGCGCCGCTTGCTTTACCAATTGGATTTTCGCTGCCGATAAACACATTCAGCGGCTGGTTCGGCGCTGCTTCACGTAGCCACGGCTCAATATTATCAATCAACCTGGCAATCGCTTGTACATGATCGCCCTCGACAAACTCCGGCTGGCTAAACAGCTGCGTCATGCCGTTCATATACAAGTGCGTACCAAACGACGCAAAACCAAAGTTACCCGTCAGCTCAACCAGACTATCAACGGCGCTGCGAATTGCCCGGTCAGACTTATCAACGTGCGAGTTAACATGCGCTTCGATCGCTCTCGCACTGCGATCGATGCCGCTCGGCAGCTCCGTCATCTGCGCATTGGTGATGCCATTGACATAAAAGCGATAGCCCTTGTCGGTGGGAATGCGACCAGCGCTAGTGTGCGGTGCCTCGATAAATCCCATCTCCTCGAGCTTGGCCATTTCGCTGCGAATCGTAGCGCTGGACACGCCAAATAATTTGGCTAGCGTCACGCTGCCAACTGGCGCCGCAATCTCGGCATACTGCTCAATGATGGCGGCTAAAATCGCCTGTTGACGTTCGGTCATACTCCTATTATATCGCACATTTAGCACTCTTGCAAGGCGAGTGCTAACCAGCCGCTTTCAATTGTTCTAGCAAATCACGCGCTGCCAACCTGGCTTCATCATCCTTGCGATTATAAACGTCGGGTTTCGAGGCAATTTCGCGGACAATACGCGCAGTTTCGTCGATGTCATCATTTATAACAAAGTGATAATACGGCACTTCAAGCGCATGGGTAATTTCACGAATCGCACTATTGTAACGCTTCGGCCATTCGCGATCAAATTCTTCCTGCGAAGCATAACGTACACTAAGACGACGGCGCCATTCCTGGTAATTTGGCGGTAACAAAAAGATCGCCACCACACCAGGCGAAAGCTTCTTATATTCATCGACACCTTGAACATCTATATCAGTCACGGCAATCTTGCTAGCATCGCGAATATCTTCAATCTGTTTGACACCGGTTCCGTAAACCGTACCGTGCACAAATTTGGCTTCGACAAAGGCGTGACTTTTGAGCAACTCTGTCGCAGTCGCTTCATCGATATAATGATAATCAACACCTTCACGCTCCCACACACCCTTATTCTGGCGCGGCTGACGCGTCGTATAAGACACGATATCAGCAAACTCTGGCGACTGCATTAATCGCTGTTTGATCGTATCCTTGCCTGCGCCCGATATACCAACGAGCAACACAATTTTAGTTTGAATAACAAGCTGGCGAACCGACTCGCTAGGTTGATATTCTCTGATAAGCTTTTCGATCTTTGACATAATATCTGCTTATAATAACTCATCCAGCACCGATTGCCAATCAGGAAACTGCGGACTAATAAATATTCACCTCACACAGATAATCAATCTCTCTTTAACATCACCGTAAACGCTTCACTCGGAATGTCAACCTTTCCGAAGCGCTTCATGCGCTTTTTGCCGCGAGCTTGTTTGGCGAGAAGTTTCTTTTTTCGGCTGACATCGCCGCCGTACAGATAACCGGTAACGTCCTTGCGATAAGCACCGATGTTTTCGCGGGCAATAAACCTACCACCAATCGCCGCCTGCAACGCCACCTCAAAACTCTGCCGCGGTACCACTTCTTTGAGTTTTTTGACGATTTCACGGCCCAAACCTGCCGCCTCAGAGCGGTGACACATTACGCTCAGCGCATCGACCATTTCGCCCGCCACATAAAAATCCACCCGCACCAAATCTTCCGGCTGATAGCCCGCCAGCTCATAATTAAACGAACCGTAGCCGCTGGTCACCGACTTCAGTTGATCATAAAAATCCGTCAGCAAATTAGCCAGCGGCGCCGTAAAGGAAATGAGGGCGCGCTCATCGATGTAGCTGAGGTTTTTCTGTCGGCCACGCTTAGCGACAATCAGCTGAATCACCGCACCGATGTAGTCCTGCGGCACCACAATTTCACCATTGATCCACGGCTCGCGGATCTCGGTAATTTGTGCTGGATCGGGCAGTTCGCTGGCTGATTTGATGTCCAACTCCTCACCATTGGTCAGGCTGACTTGATAATCAGTACTGGGGTTGGTGACGATGAGATCCAAATTATACTCGCGCTCCAACCGCTCGCGAATGATATCCATATGAAGCAGCCCGAGGAAACCGATCCGCACACCATAGCCCAGCACTGGCGAATTTTCCGGCTCAAACTGCAATGCCGAATCACTTAAACTCAGCTTCTCAATTGCTTCCTTCAGATCATTATAATCCTCATTCGACACCGGAAAAAAGCCCGCGTAGACGAAGGGCTTGACTTCTTTGTAACCAGGGAGAGGCTGGATGGTGATATTCACTAACTCAATTATATCAGATACGGAACGCCCTTACATCACTGTGACGAGATCCTGGCAAAAGCTAGCTTTATGCTACTCTTCTCGCATGTCGTCCCAGTACGTACATAATATGACTCGTTACCATTTTTGTCTTTATATAAACACGGTTGATCTAACGGTGTCTCGGGAACGGTAATCTTAATAACCGTGCAACCCTTGCCATATTTGAGCATGTCAAACTGCAAGCGGTTATACACCTCCTGACCTAGAGCGCTTTCTATATCTTCACGCATGTGCAACTGGAGATTATCAAGACCTTTACGCGGGTCACGATTAGAGTCCAGTAACAGATCAGTGCTCTCCAGTCCAACCACAGAAATATTATCATCGACGCCAAGCAATATAATGCCCCCTCTTTTGTTCATGAAACCAGCTATATTCTTAATGACACTCTTAGTAACCTCCTCGGACTTTTCTTTCTGCTTTGTCTTGCGATATCGATTTACATCAAATCTCCAGCTAGATTTATACTCCATTGTCTCTGATTCACCGGTAAGAAGTTCGGCAAGTTCATTATTACGGCGGCGCTCCATCTCACGGTCCTCCTGATCAAGAGGCGAGTACTCTATCCTCTGATTCTCTGCTTTTGATATGATATTTTTATACAATTTAAACGCATCACTCTTGTCGATAGTATTACTCGCTAAAAGAGTTTGGAGAGCTGTAACGTCACTACTCTTAACTGGGACATCAATAACTATACTGCCCATAAGAGACCCTACAAAAGACAGCGCATCTTTTAGCATGTCCCGCTTCTCAACAACGATACTCCTCTGACTCTTCAAGAATTCCTCGTCACCATCGACATAAGATAGACTTCTCCGCGCAGTCTTTAGTCGTCCAAGCAATAACTGATCAACGTCCTCAGAAAATTCTATATCAAGCAAATATTTAGCAAATAAAAACCAATCCAGCAATACAGTATATCTGCTCGAATTAAGGCGACTCCCTGCCAATTTATAATATTTAACCGCCTCCTGAGTGAGGGCTATCCTATCATCTAGCGCCTTGGCAAGAGACAAGGCGGCAATGTGCGAAGAGGCGGCCGTAAGATATATATTCCTCTCCCCCTCAATGGAGCTTCCCTGTGAATCCATGAGTTCTTTGTATGTTTTTGTCTCTTCAAGAAACTCATCGAATAAAGACCCGAATTGCTTAAGGTCACTGGTCGAAATCATCCTATTATACATATAATCTACGTAGGGATCGTAATATTCTAGTCCCAAAGTCTTGCCAGGCTTAAGGCTCTCGCGCGCAATATCCATCTTAGCCTTATATAGTAGCATCCTATCTTTAGCGGCAAGCGACTTGTCCCGCAGCTTCTCTGAGATATATTCACGCAACATCCGTACCCTATCCTCTTCCGAAAAGCTAACTGATGATTTAAGAAATGTATCGAACTGCTCAACATCCATATACCTTGGATTCATCTTATAAACATGAACTATTGCTCTATCTAACGCTGCATCAAGATCACATTCCTTAATGTACTTGCACGGAATAGTCTTTTTAGCTTGTTTGCGCAATGCGTCAAGGGTATCACATTTCTGGCGTAGCTTCGATGCGAGAATTATAGCGATGAAAAGATATCTTAATCTCGAGATATAATAACTCTTCATCTCACGCAATACCCGAGCTTTCTTTTCTTTATCCTGCCAGCTGATAACAAAATCGTAATTTTCCTCTGTAATAGAGACTGCTTTGCGTAGATACTTCTCTGCGCTTGTAAAATTACCTGCCTGAATTTCCTGACGGCCTCTTTGGGTAAAATACTTTGCAGCCTCTATCATCCATCGCTTATCCCCAGCCGCCTTGAGCTTTTGATAGTTAAGTTTCATCGCAGATAAACGCTCTTTGTCCTCACTAGCCTTCGTCGGTCCGGAGGTCGCGCCTTCAGGAGACTCAACGACATCCGATATCTGCCTTTTAAGAGCCTTGCTTAGCTGTGCTGCGCCAGCTAGTGCCGCAGCAATTGAATTCTGTGAGACAGAAACTACACCGCTTGATTTAGCAGCATAGGAGATTGCGCGTATCAGATACATCCAGCGATTAGCCAATGGCATTTCCTCAAGTTTATCCGTAGAATATCTTTCGAATTCGTACATTATATCACCAGGTCCAACCCTATACGGGATATTCAGACGATTCAATACAATATTAGTCACTCCAATCTCTGTCATCTCGTTCAAAGCATCGGCCCAATATTTACCTGTCATTATCTTTTGAAGCTCCATACCAACTCTCTCTTTGGAAACTATAGTAATGCTGTCCCGTTGAAGCTGAGCAGCTTCAAGAGTTTTGGTTTCAATATTAAAACCGAGAGTACTAACAAACCGAAAAGCACGCAAGATTCTTATTGGATCTTCCTGAAATTTCCTTTCTGGGATACCAACAGTTCGTATAACCTTCTCTTTGATATCCCGCACACCATCATAGGGATCCACCAACTCATTTCTAGATAAAGCAATAGCATTGATAGTAAAATCACGCCGGGACAGATCGCTATCTATATCTACCGCGCCGCTTACAAGAGGTTTTCTAGACCCCCTGATATATCTTTCAGCCCGGTAGGAAGTAATTTGAACATCAAAAGTACCAATACTAGCACCAATGGTCCCATATCTCCTGGCCTCATCTCGCACCTTGAACAGTGAGCTTTTGCTCAATATCTCGTACACTTCATCGGCCTTAAGGGGGACTGCAAAGTCTATGTCATGGGACTCAACGCCCAATATACTATCCCGAACAGCACCACCAACCAGAAAAACTTCATCAAACATAGAATCTATAGACGCAACAGCTGAACGCAAATCAGTAGACAAATCGTCAATATTTTTAGGGATTTTCATCCTGGTGAGCTCTCCTAAATTTAGCTAGTGGGCAGATTATTACATCAAAGCCTAACGCGTATAATATTATACACCAGCTGTCATACAACTAGAATATACAGAGCTAACTTATATACTTCTTCAACGTCACCGTATCACCCACCCGCGCCTCGCGTGTGGTTTTTAGATTGGTGACGATGTAACCGATTTCGCCGGTATCAAGCGACGGATCGGCAATCATACCGGGACTAAGATGACCAACTTCCAGTGCCAAGCCATTCGCGCTAGTCGCCATCATATGAATCGCTTCGCCTTTTTTGATTTGCCCATCCACCAACCGCACGTACAAAATCACCCCGCGATAATCATCATAATAACTATCAAAAATCAACGCCCGCGTCGGGTCGTCTGGCTGGCCAGTCGGTGCCGGAATTCGCTCAACAATCGCCTCCAAAACTTGGTTGACGTTTTGTCCAGTTTTGGCAGAAATATGGATAATCTCGTTCTCACTACAGCCCAGCAAATTCATGACTTGCTTGGAAACGCGCGGCACATCGGCGGCTGGCAAATCGACTTTATTCAGCACCGGAATAATTGTCAAATCTTGCTCCATCGCCAAGTAAACATTCGCCAGCGTCTGCGCCTGAATGCCCTGGCTGGCGTCAACCACCAACACCGCACCCTCGCACGCCTGCAGGCTGCGCGATACTTCGTAGCTAAAATCGACGTGGCCGGGCGTATCAATAAGGTTGAGATCGTAAGTAACTGACCGCAACGGCCTGTTAGCATCGACTTCGCTGGCACTTTTCTCTTCAGGCCGCTCGGCCGCCAACTGATCTAGCTTGCGCTCTTGGCCTCGCTTTGCCGGAAAGGCAAAGCCTTCAGAGAAAAGACCAGCAG
>CAUOLJ010000017.1:0-8780 GCA_963456275.1 uncultured Candidatus Saccharibacteria bacterium | reverse complement strand
GGCGTAGTTTACTGGAATCCATAGCGTAGCGCATGTCGTGGCCAGGGCGGTCATTGACATGCTCGTACCAATCTTTACCCTTACCCATCAGCTCGCAAATTAGCTCAATCACCATCTTGTTATTGACGTGGTCGTTGTCGGCGCCAATGATGTAGGTTTCGCCCAGCTCGCCTTTTTCCAAGATGAGGTGAACTGCCGAGTTGTGATCATCAACGTGAATCCAGTCGCGGACCTGTTCGCCAGTGCCGTACAGTTTTGGCTTGATATCGCTCAAAATATTGGTGATTTGGCGTGGAATAAACTTTTCGATGTGCTGGTATGGGCCATAGTTGTTTGAGCAATTGGAAATCGTCGCCTTGATACCGAAGCTGCGAATCCAGGCGCGTACTAGCATGTCGCTGGAAGCTTTGGTGCTGGAGTAGGGGCTAGATGGATTGTATGGCGTATCTTCAGTGAATCGGTTTGGATCGTCGAGTTCTAAGTCGCCAAATACTTCGTCGGTCGAAATGTGATGGAGGCGCTTACCGTGCTTGCGGATAGCTTCCAAGATAGTGTAGGTACCAACCACGTTGGTCTCGACAAACGGCCACGGATTACGCAGGGAGTTGTCGTTGTGGCTTTCAGCGGCGAAATGCACCACAATGTCATTTTCAGCCACCAATTTATCCATCAACTCGGCATCGCAAATGTCGCCTTTTACGAAATTGATCTTATCAGCCACTGGCTGTAAGTTAGCGCGATTGCCCGCATAGGTAAGCTTGTCGATAACAGTGATGTCGTATTCTGGCTTGTGTTTGACGGTATAATGCACAAAATTCGAGCCAATGAATCCCGCGCCTCCCGTGACTAGCATCTTTGTCATAAGTATAGTATATCAGGTATAATAAGTAATCGACAGAGGAGGATTATGAAAATAGTAATTGTTAGCGGCTATTTTAACCCGCTGCACGGCGGACACCTGGATATGATTGAGGCGGCAGCGGCTATGGGCGACAAACTGATTGTAATTGTTAATAACGACAAGCAGCAGCTGCTCAAAAAAGGCAAGATTATCTTGGACGAAAGTAATCGGTTGCGGTTAATGCGAGCGCTGAAAGGTGTTGATCAGGTAATCTTGTCAATCGATGAAGACCCATCTATTATTAAGTCTCTAGAAATGGTTGCCGGCCAGTATCCGGGTGATGAACTGATCTTTGCTAACGGCGGCGATCGTGATACCGAAAAAGCTATTCCCGAAGCAGATGTTTGTAAAAAGTACAACATACAGATGCGGTTTGATGCTGGTAAAGGTAAGCCAGATTCGTCGACGCGAATCAACCAAGCGACAGGCAAAGAATAGACAAACGCGAATTAGAAGAAACAAGTTGTTATTGGCTTGTCGTTAAATAAAGCGCCACAGCCACTATTCAGAAAAACCGTTTGGATTTTGCGATTGCCAGCGCCAGCTATCAGCGCAAGCCTGTTCAATACTTAATTCGGCTCGCCAGCCTAGCTCGCGCTCGGCTTTGCTGCAGTCAGCGTAGCAAGCGGCGATATCGCCGGCTCGCCGCGGTTTGATTTCATACGGCAAGTCGCGCCCGCAAGCTTTGCTAAATGCTTTGATGATTTCTAGTACTGACGTGCCGTTTCCGGTGCCGAGGTTATAAATACTAGCTCCAGCTTTCATGTGCTGTAGAGCGGCGACGTGGCCGCGCGCCAAGTCTACGACGTGAATATAATCGCGCACACCTGTGCCGTCTGGCGTGTCGTAATCGTCTCCGAAAACACCGACACTTTGCAGTTTGCCGACGGCAACTTGAGCGACGTAAGGCAATAGATTATTCGGAATGCCGCTTGGATCTTCGCCGATTTGGCCTGATTGATGAGCGCCGATTGGGTTGAAATAACGCAAGATTGTTGCTTCAAAAGCTGGATCGGCCGCGCAATAGTCTTGTATGATTTGCTCGATCATGTATTTAGTCTTGCCATAAGGATTGGTTAAACCTACGCCGACTGTCGAAGTTTCGCGCAGTGGCAGCTCGCTAGGACTGCCGTAAACGGTTGCTGAACTTGAAAAGACCAATTGCTTAACGCTATGTTTACGCATCGCTTCAAGCAACGCCAGGGTCGAGACAAGGTTATTGTCATAGTATTCTAGCGGTTTGGCGACTGATTCACCGACAGCCTTTAGTCCAGCAAAATGAATCACTGAATCTATATCGTATGTTGTAAAAATATCATCAAGTGCTGATTGGTCGCGGACGTCCGCTTCAATAAAAGGGATTTCGTGCCCAGTGATTTGCTCGACGCGCCGCAAACTCTCGCGGCTAGAATTGGCTAAGTTATCGATTACCACTACTTCAAAATTGTTATTGATAAGCTCGATCAGCGTGTGGCTGCCAATATAACCCGCGCCGCCAGTGACTAAAATTGTTTTCATAACCCTAGTATACCCGAAAAAATAAATAATTGCTTAAGGTGTATTATCTCGTACAACTTTCCTAATCTTAGTCAAGAAAAGTCCCTTGTCGAAGCGTTTAGCGGTGCGGGCGAGTTTGCTGGGATGAAAACTAGTTTGTTCGGCGATTTCGACGGCTTTTACAACATCGTCAACGGTTTGGTGGTGAAACAGCGTGCCAATATCGGGCGAAGTAACTATATCAGTGGTGCCGCCGCGTGCCAGACCGATAACCGGCGCGCCGGCTGCCAATGCTTCAACGCTAACAATGCCAAAATCTTCCTCGGCAGGATAGATGAAACCGCGCGCAGTGGTGATAGCTTTTTCGTATTCAGCGTCGCTGGCATCGCCGAAACGATCGGTGCGGAATTCAACAGTTGGGCCGGCAAGCTTGACTAGCTGTTCGTGGGCTGGTCCATTGCCAAAAACAATTAGTTTTTTATTGAGTCTGGTAGCGGCTTTGACGGCTAGATCGTAACGCTTGTATGGTAACTGGCGGCCGATGGTCACGTAGTGGTCGCCCCTTTTGCGAGCAGGTGTAAAGCGGCTAGTTTCGACTGGCGGATGAATTACGGTACTGCTGCGTTTGTAGTATTTCTTGATGCGTTTTTGCGTTTCGGTAGAGTTGGCGATGAAAACATCGACTTGCTTGGCAGCCTCCAGATCAAGCTGGCGCTGATGCGGTACCAGCAGCGGCATCAGCAGGCGAATAAATGGATTAAGCTTGCCGTAGCCAGGATCGCGGCGGTATTCGTCGTAGTGGCTCCAGTAGTAGCGCGGCGGCGTATGGCAATAATTGATAATAACTTGGTCGGATCGTGCTTTAGTGACTTGGTGGCCGTGCAGATACGAACTAGTCAGGATAATATCAAACTCGCTGAGGTCGAGCTGGCGCATTGCTTTAACTGCTAGCGTCGGAAAAAGTTTGTAATAATTACGCAGCCGCGGCGGTATTTTTTGTAGTTTCGAGGTGCGAATATCAAGTTTAGCAAAAGCCGGAACCTTGTCAGGGTTATATATTGCCGTATAAATTGGCGCATCAGGGAAAGCTTCGTGCATTGCTAGCACGACATTCTCGGCACCGCCCATCGTTGTCAAGAAGTCGCAAACAATTGCAATGCGCGGACGCTTCATTATCTCGCTCCTGTTTTATGTAATACAACACCGATTGTTTTGAAAAGTATCCGCAAGTCTAGCCAAAAACTCCAGTTTTGCGCGTAATAAAGCTCAAGCTCAATCCGTTCGTCAAAACTCAAGTTGCTGCGGCCCGAGACTTGCCACAATCCAGTCACCCCAGACTTAACGCTATGCAATAACGCCGTACGATTTTTGCTGAATTTAACTTCTTGCGGCAGAATCGGACGCGGCCCGACTAAACTCAAGTCGCCGAGCAGCACGTTGATAAATTGCGGGAATTCATCAAGCGAAGTATTACGCAAGAACTTGCCAAACCAAGTAATTCGCGGATCGTCGGCAACCTTGTGATCGCGCCGATATTCGGCGGCCAAATCAGGCCGATTCATTTCTTCAAACTCGATACTGGCGTCCTTTTTACCGTACTGAGCACCCATGGTGCGGAACTTATAAAGGCGAATCGGCTTCGAAAAACGGCTCAAACGCTTAGAACGGTAAAAAATCGGTCCGGGATTGCAAATCTTTTGCAGCAGCGCGATTATTATTATAATTGATCCCCAGAGCGGCAAAGTAATAATAACGGCTATCAAGTCAAATAACCGCTTAGCAATTGCTCCCCAACCGATGAGTGGTGTTTGGCTGACGGTAATCATCGGATAGCCGAGAAAGACATCGACGGTGTTTTTGCCAGTATAAAATTCCGGTTCTCCAGGTATGAAATTATATTGAATGTGAGCAATTTGCGCGGCGCTTAAAATCTGGTGGTTGCGATCTTCGCTGGCATAAAGGTCGGTTTGAATAATAGTGCTAATGTTAAGTTTTTTGATATCTTTGAGTGCTGTCTCGACGCGGCCGTAATGAACGATACCGAGATGCGGCGGCAACAATTTTGCTGGCCCGGCGAAAGCTACAATTTGATAACCAGATTTGTGGGTGGAGCCAAGGGACATCGCAATATCGGTCGTCGCATCAGAATTGCCGATTACCAACACTCGACTGACGCCGTGTCCGTAGCGGTATAGTTCGTTGCGAATAGTGCGAATTATTTCGCGTACCAAAATAATGGCAATCGTTGAGCCGATTAAAACGTAAAGAGCGACTAACCTGGCCGGAAAAATATGCATACTAGTGAAGTATTCCCAGCCAATCACCAGCAGTATACCAATGAAAGTGCCGAGTGCTATACGGCTCCATTCGACGAGGCGGCGGTTATAAATACTCGGACTATACAATCCGAGCGAAGCGAAAATCAGTATCCATACCGGGGTAATCACGGCAAAGCCGATGATATATTCGTAGGCGTAAACAATGTGCAAGAGTACGCGCTGGTCGACCTGAGTGCGAATATAATAGGCTGCGGCAAAAACAATTGCCAGCACAATCGCGTCGGCCGCCATCAGAATTAGGCTGTAAGACTTGGTGTTATGAGATGGCATCTGTCTTCATTATAACAACTTTCGTTATAATAGATAGCATGAGCAATCTCAATACCGATAATTTGGAGCGTCGGCTAGCTTCGGTAACACTGGTGCTGTTGGCTGCAATCATGCTAGGTTTGGCAATTCATACGCCGTTGACGGTTTTGGCGAGCACGCATTGGCCGCTGGTTGCACTGTATGCCAAAGCATGGAAAGAAGTACTGTTAATGGTAGCTTTTGTCCTGGTGATTATCCTGGGTTGGCGGCGGCATGCTTGGCGATTTTGGCTGCGCGATAAGTTGCTATGGTTGATTGCTGGTTTTGCGCTGTGGCACTTGGTTTTAGTAGGAATATCGTTAGCTGCGGGTAATTCAGCGGCAACTGTAATTGCTGGCCTGGTAATTGATTTGCGCTGGGGTCTAATGGCGGCGACGATGTATGGTTTTATTTATTTATATCCGCGCTATCGGCAAATCTTGTTGAAATGTATGCTGGCGGCAGCGGCGGTAATTATTGTGTTTGCATGTTTACAGTTGGTTTTGCCGCGGGATTTCTTGACAGTATTCGGTTATAGCCAGGCGACGGTTGCACCGTATTTGACGGTTGATTCAAATGAGGCTTATGTGCGCTTTGGCAGCACGCTGCGCGGGCCGAATCCTTTAGGAGCGTACGCGCTTGGCGGATTGGTGTTGGTGTTAGCATTTTTGGCGGCAAAATGGCGGGATAGCGCTAAGTTGCGCGTCTACGGCATTTTGGCGGCCGCTAGCTCTAGTGTCGCTCTTTATATTAGTTATTCGCGGGCGGCGATTCTGGGGGCTCTAGCAGCGTTAGGCGGGCTTTTTGCTCATCAATATGGCCGGAAATTACCTAAAAAAGCTTGGATATCGATTGCTGCGGGAGTTTTAATTGCAGCTGCGGGTGGAGTTTATTTGCTGCGCGATACCAGCTTTATGCATAATGTGATTTTGCATGATAATCCTACTACGGGTGCTGCTAGAACCTCAAATGACGACCACCTTTCGTCGCTGCGCGATGGCATCATCAAGGCAGCGCAGCAGCCGTTTGGCGCTGGTATTGGCAGTACCGGGTCGGCATCGTTATTAGGTGATTCATGGGTGATTATCGAGAACCAATATTTATTTATCGTGCACGAAGCTGGTTGGCTGGGTTTGGTGATTTACTTGATGATTATGTTTGTCGTTTTGCGGCGGTTATGGCGGCAGCGGAACGATTGGTTAGCGCTTGGTATGTTTTTGTCTGGAATTGGCCTGAGTATCGCTAGTTTGTTCTTGCCAGTATTTGCTGATGATGTAACAGCACTAGTTTGGTGGGGCTTGTCGGCGCTGATAGTGGCACGACCGTTTGACCGGGAGCTGGTTGATTCGTTATAGTGAAGGTATGGCAGCACAAGCTCAATCGGCGGCAATTAATCCGACCAAGAAGCAGTACGAGCTTTTACTATTTATTGATAACTTTATAAAAGATAACGGCTACGGGCCGAGCTATCGCGAGATAATGCGGGCGCTTAATTACAAAAGCGTTTCGACAGTGGCAGTGCATATTGATAATTTGATCTCCCGCGGCCACTTGCGTAAGCGTGACAATTCAGCGCGGTCGCTAGAGGTGATCGACGTGGTTGCGGCACCAAAAACCACGCCAGAAGTTTTGGATTCGACAGACGCGATAACTGAACGCTGTATTCGCGCTAAAATAGCCGATTTGCAGAAGCAGGATAATAAGGCACACCAGGATATTCAAACGCTGCAATCGGCATTACAAATTCTTGGCTATGAGGGGCCGCGTGAGACGGATAGCGCGTAAACCATCGTACCGCCGGCGTTATACTGGTACTAAAGCGGCGGTCCATGCCACTAAATCTACTAAATCTAGCGCTTGGCGATTGAAATTGCGGCGTCTAGTTTATGGCGCATATCGGCAGGTCAATTACCAAGCTGCTTCATTGCAGATAAAATTACAACGTTTGTTACGCCACAAGCATTTCCGTAAATATGCAGTCGGTGCGGCAGCAAGTTTGACATTTCTTCTAGCAATTGTACAGTTGGCTTATCCAAGCGACAAGACCTTGCCGTTTGCGCACGTTGACGGATTAGCAATTGGCGGTATGACTAAAGATGCAGCGGCTAAAAAAGCCAATCAAGCGTATAGCGACCATACTCTTAATATCACGATGAATAATTCAGACAAGCCAGCAGTTAGCATTAAACTGCGCGATATTGCTGTCTCGGTTGATAATTCGCAGCGGATCAAGCAGTACGATTATCCTTGGTATGTGCGATTGGTGCCAACTTCATTGTTTTGGTATGGTTTGAATTATGGTTCACCGCCAGCCCCTAAATTTGCCAACCAACGGATGCAGCTGTTAACGAAAAAATAGTTGCTCGCTGCCAAGTTAGTCCGACCAATGCTACGCTTAAAGCTAAAGGAGCACAGCTCGAGCTGCAGAGGTCTAGGCTTGGCGGTAAATGCGATGAGGCTAAAATCAAGCAATCTGTTCGCGATATCAAACCAAAATTACATCAGCCTACAACTATTAATGTCAATAAAATAGATATCAAACCAGCGGTGGGCGATGAAAAAGCTAGGCAATTGGCGCAAAAGCTGACTAAGCATCTAGCGGAAGGTATTCGAATAAAAGCTAGAGATAAAACTATCGCGGTCGATGCGCAGACGGTCTACGCTTGGCTTGACTTTACCGCTAAAGATAAAGAATTGGTGGCTACGCTGAATGCTGAACGTACTGGCAAATGGCTGAATGATGAGGTAGCGAAAATTGTTACTGTGGCGCCTGGGGTGTCGAAAATTACTACGCATGACTTCACTATTGTTAGCAAGCAGACAGGTAGTTCAGGGCAAGCACTTGATGTGGCGGTAATGCTGCAGAAATTACAAAGTACAATCGACGGCGGTAGTTTGCAGCTTGATGCCGTTACCAAGGCTGTGCCGCCGCACGAGGAATATACGCGGACATATAGCTCGAGCGATGCTGGCTTGTCGGCTTTGATGGAAAATTTCGCCAAAGACCATCCGGGGACTTACGGCGTGTCGATGATAGAACTTGACGGCAAAAAGCGCCGCGCCGAATACAATGGCGATAAGCAATTTGTAACAGCTAGCACCTACAAATTGCTAGTGGCTTATAGCTTGCTAAAGCGTATTGATAGCGGTGCGCGCAGTTGGGATAGCGATCAAGCATGCTTTAATAAAATGATTAGTTTGAGCGATAATGCTTGCGCGGAAAGTTTCTTGAACGCAATTGGAGTTAGTACTTTGACTAGCGAAGCTAACGCCATTGGCCTTAAGAACTCGACATTTATGAAAGGCGGCGGACCGTATACGACGGCGAATGATCAAGCGCTGCTCTTGGGTATGATTGCAACCGGCCAAAACTTTTCGAGCGCCAATCAGCAGCGCTTGCTAGAAGCTATGAAGAAAAACGTGTTTCGTAAAGGTATTCCAGCAGGTGTATCGGGGACGGTTGCCGATAAGGTTGGCTTTATGAATGGATTATTGCACGACTCGGCGATTGTTTATGGTTCGCACGGTACGTACGTACTGTCAATTATGACCGATGGCGCTAGTTGGGAAGCGATTGCTGATTTGGCAAAACAGCTTGATGCGCTGCGGACGCAGTAGACTTTACACCTTTTGTATAATAAGTTACAATACTGGTATCTGCGGTGATAGCAGAATTTATTCCGGCATAGCTCAGTGGTAGAGCGGATGGCTGTTAACCATTAGGTCGCTGGTTCGAGCCCAGCTGCCGGAGCCAA
>CAUOLJ010000016.1:0-10728 GCA_963456275.1 uncultured Candidatus Saccharibacteria bacterium | reverse complement strand
CGCGAACACGCTAATTTAGAAGAGCAAATCGGTTTGGCGCCCAGCCTTGATATGACCAGCCACGAGTACAAGAAATCTTTGCGCAAGCTGATCAAATATATCGAGGGCGGGCGCGTCAAAATCGCGCAAGAAATTGAACGCGACATGAAGCGAGCGGCGCGCAACCAAGAATTCGAGACAGCGGCGCAGCTTCGCAATAAATTGACCTATTTGCGCGAGCTGCAGCGGCGGATTATGTTCGGCGATCGCGAGTTCATTAATATTTCGAAAGATCGGGCACTATCGCAGTTAGCCGAGCTATTGAGTTTGCCAGCGCCGCCAGCGAGGATTGAGGGCTATGATATCTCACATATGAGCGGCACAAATGTAGTGGCAAGTATGGTGGTTTTTACAAATGGCGCTAGCGACCGGACACATTATCGCAAGTTCAAGATGCACGTGCAGCGTAACGACGACACTGCTAATATGCGCGAGACTATTAGGCGGCGTTTCAGCAAAAAAAACCGTAAAGATTGGGGGATGCCGGATTTGCTGTTGATTGATGGCGGTAAAGGGCAGCTTAGTGCAGTGCTCGACGAATTAGACAGGCTAGACGTTACGGTGCCAGTAATTGGCATAGCGAAGCGCGAAGAAGAAATCGTTGTCGCCAAGAATCGTTTGCATATTAATGATGATGACGCGCTGCTTGGACAGTTGATGAAAGAATCGCGTCCCGGCATTAGCGTGCTGGATTCTGGTGATTTTTACTTAATTAATTTGCATGCTGGGCAGCAAAATGCTGGTTCGCACTCGCGAAATCTGCGCGGCAGCGATACTATGAGCGAGTATGATGATGTCGTAAAGCTATTTCAGCGTATTCGCGACGAGGCGCATCGTTTTGCTGTTAGTTATCATACAACGCTCAAGCGCAAAGGCGCCACCAAAAGCGAGCTTGACGATATTCCTGGTGTCGGTTCGGCAACGCGGCGCAAATTACTGCGGCGCTTTGGCAGTATGCGGGCAGTTAGGCGAGCTAGCCAAACGGAAATTTGCGATGCTATCGGACAAGCGCTAGGAACTCGCGTCTATGAGGCTTTTTGCTACCAGAGCGGTGATAAGCCGCAACTATGAAAAATATGGCTGATGCGGTATACTGTAGCAGTATGAGTAAACAATTTATAGCTTTTATTCTCCGGTGGATACTGAACTCACTGGGAATTTGGGTAGCGGTGCGGATTTTTGGTACGGGTTATAGCAATGCTCAAATCGATTCTAGTTTGGTGGCCTTTTTCGGCGCCGGGCTGATTTTTTCAATTATCAACGCGACGCTTAAGCCGATTGTGATGATTTTGTCGTTACCGATGATTTTGGTAACGCTTGGCTTTTTCACGATAGTTGTTAACGGTTTTTTGGTTTGGTTATCATTGATGCTGGCGCCAGGCTTGCAAATGACGTTCTTGAACTCGATTTTTGCAGGCTTGATATTAAGTTTGGTAAACTATGTAGTAAGTAGTGTTCTGGAGCTCAGTTATCACGACGAACGAGAGGAGAAATCATAAAATGGACGTAACGCTAACTTTGCAAATTGTTATGGTAGTATCGGCGGTGCTGATGATAATTTCGGTTCTGCTGCAGCAGCGCGGGGCTAGCCTGGGCGCTGGATTTGGCGGTTCTGGCGAATTGTATACGACGCGGCGCGGTCTCGATAAAAACCTGTTTGAAGTAACGATTTTCTTGGCTGTAGCGTTTGTGATGTCGATTGTGGCACTGCTGGTTCTGCCGAACTTATAGATAAATCAAGGGTGGATATAAATGAGTAAAGCAAGTAAAGGCAAACTGAGGTTGGGCTACAAGCGGCTAGCGCTGAGAGTTAAGCATGCCGAAGGTGCCACGCAGCGCCATGCTAGCCGCTTTATTCTGCGGCGTATTGAAAATGTCCGCTTAGTGATGACCGAGATTATGATTTGGCTGGCTGCCATAGCCTTGCTGATAGCTGGCTTGGGTATTCAGTATTCCTGGAATTCGCAAGGCAGCAAGAAGGATGGCGCTAAATCTGGCGGCGTGTATGTCGAGGGAGTGATTGGCAATATTAGCACGCTTAATCCTTTGCTAGCGGCTAGCGAACCTGAACAGGCGGTATCACGGCTGTTATTTTCGTCTCTGTATCGTTACGATGTTACCGGAGCGTTGCATACTGACTTGGCCGAATCAATGACGGTAAAAGATGACAAAGTTTATACAATCAAGCTGCGCAATGCCGTCTGGCACGATGGTAAAAAGTTGACTGCCGAAGACGTTGTATATACAATTAATCTGATCAAAAACCCGCAAGTGCGTTCGCCTTTGCGGGTTAACTGGTTAGACATCTCGGCGCGGGCAATTGACGATTCAACGGTAGAGTTTATGCTGCCAGCGGTGTATGCCGGGTTTTCGCATGCCTTGACTTTTCCGGTAATACCTAAGCATATTTTGCAAACTGTTAGTCCGTCGTCAATGCGCGAAGCTGATTTTAGCAGCAACCCGGTCGGCAGCGGACCATTTGCGGTTAAACGAGTTCAAACTAGCGAGTCAACTAGCTCTACCGACGTGGTGCGGATGGAACCGAATACTAAATATTACGGAGCAGTTTCGACTTTGTCGCGCCTGGAGCTGCGAGCTTACGGTAATGAATCGCTGTTAGTTAAGGCTGTAAATAGCGGCGAAGTTTCGGCAGCCTCGGGTTTGTCTTTGTCGGCTGCTGATAACATTAAATCTAAACAGTACTCGACTAAACATTGGCTTCTCAACAAAGGCGTCTATCTTTTGATGAATAATCGCAGTCAAACACTTCAAGATGCTAGAGTTCGCCGGGCTTTACGCTACGCTACTGATACTTCATCAATCCGCGCAACTGTCGGCGACAATGTGGCGCGGCTAGATACGCCGATTTTGCAAAGTCAGATTGCGCAAAAACTGCCGGCAGCGCCAGATTATAATTTAGATAAGGCCAAAGCGCTGCTCAAAGAAGCAGGCTGGACTTATAACCAAGGCCAATGGAAAGGCAAGGATGGCCGGCCGCTGGCGGTTGCTGTGACAACTTCGTCTGGGCGCGATGAATACAAGAAAATAGTCGATGCGCTTAAACAGCAGTGGTCGAAGCTTGGCGTTGATGTCCAGCTGCGCGAAATTGATACCAGCTCGACAACTACCAGCTTCGTACAAAGCGTATTGCAGCCGCGCGACTACGATGCTTTGTTGTATGAATTGGAGCTTGGCGCTGATCCAGACGTTTTTGCCTACTGGCATTCGTCGCAGGCTAGCGCTTCTGGTTACAATTTTGCTAATTACTCTAATCGAACAGTTGATAACGACTTGGTTGGCGGGCGTTCGCGCACTAATTCAGCTCTGCGGGCAGCTAAGTATATTCAGTTTGTTAATCAGTGGCTGAACGATGCGCCAGCAATTGGTTTGTATCAATCTGTCGGCAGCTACGTTTTGAACAATGGCGCGTCAATTGTTGAGCCGCGCGGTTCTCTAAATACCATGAACGATCGCTACGCTGACGTAACGACGTGGTCTACCGGTAGGGCTTCTGTTTACAAAACGCCGTGAGGTTAGTATAATTGTAATCACGCCAATTAAAGCACTATGCACTGGTGGCGGAATTGGTAGACGCGCTAGCTTGAGGGGCTAGTGGCCATTGCGGCCGTGGAAGTTCAAGTCTTCTTCAGTGCACCAAATATACATCATGAAATCGTTGCTCTGCCAGCGATTTTTTCATAGTTAATGTTCAAAGAGCAACCGTAGTTTGGTATAATAAAGCAGACGGCGCGTTGGCGGAGCGGTTACGCAGAGGTCTGCAAAACCTTTTAGACGAGTTCGACTCTCGTACGTGCCTCCATAAAATTACAAGCGCGAGTGGCGGAATTGGTAGACGCGAGAGACTTAAAATCTCTTGACCAAAAGTCGTGCGGGTTCGATTCCCGCCTTGCGCACCATAGCTTATTTATGAAACAGCAAAAGAAACATAATACTCCGAAGCATTACGGTAGCGCATTTCTTGATTGGCTTACCGAGAAGTGGTATTTGGCGCGCTATCGCAATGTGCGTTTCCTGCAGCGGCGGCCGCATCGCAGCTTTCGGCGGACGCGGCGGCGAGATTATCGCCGCAGTTTGCGTTTGCCAGGATATATTGCTTTTACTCACTATGTCAATCGCGTGTTATGGAAGAATAAAGGCTTGTTCTTGTCTATGATAATCTTGTATGCGCTGATAATAATTTTTCTAGGGATTATTACTAGCCAGTCAACTTATGATTCAATTGGCAAGCTAGTGTCCGAGTCGCTGGGCAAGATTTTCGATGGCGGTGTGGGACAGTTGCTAAATGCTGGTATGCTGACATTTTCGTCGCTGGCGATTGACACGACGTCGCTGCGGGCTGAACAGGGGGTTATGCTGGCGCTGCTTGTGTTGATGACTTGGCTAACGGCGGTGTGGTTACTGCGCGAAATTCTACTTGGGCTTAAGCCAAAATTACGCGACGGCTTGTACAACGCAACCGCACCGTTAATATCGACGTCGGTAGTGTTGCTGATATTACTAATTCAACTATCGCCAGTTGGTATTATGGCGCTGGCGTATTCGGCGTTGGTATCGGTGCATATATTAACAGAAGGTTTCGGTATGATGTTATTCGGTCTGCTGGCGGCAAGTGTATTAACGCTTGTACTCTATTGGGTGACCAGTACGATTATTGCGCTAGTCGTGGTGGCTTTGCCTGGTATGTATCCGCTGCGGGCAATCCAGGCTGCTAGCGACTTGGTGGTTGGCCGGCGACTAAGGATTATGCTCAGGATAGTTTGGGCGTTTGTCTATAGCTCGGTGATATGGTGCGTTGTGATGGTGTCGTTGGTATTACTAGAACGTGGATTATCGTCAAAGCTGAAGTGGCTCGAATCGGTACCAATCGTGCCATTTGCTGGCGCGTTTATGATGGCGCTGTTGTTTGTTTGGCTGGCAGCGTATATCTATCTACTGTATAGAAAGGTGGTAGCAGATGACGCGAAACCGGCTTGAAGAAATTAAAAAACTGCTCAATCAATACAGCTACGAATATTACGCGCTTGACCAGCCAAGTGTCAGCGATGCGGTGTACGACAGCTTAATGGTAGAACTAAAGAGTATCGAAGCAGCGCACCCAGAGTGGGTTACGCCAGATAGTCCGACGCAGCGGGTTGGCAACAAGCTGCTTGAAGGTTTTCAAAAAGTTCGTCACGCGCGGCGAATGGTTAGTCTGAACGACGTTTTTGATAAGAGTGAAATCGAAGCGTGGATTGAGCGTACTGATAAGTTAATGCCGGGTCATAAGCATGAATTTTTTACCGATATCAAGATGGATGGCTTGGCGTGCGCGTTGATTTATATTGATGGCGTGTTGAGACAGGCGGTGACGCGCGGCGATAGCTTTATCGGCGAGGATGTGACGAACAATGTGCGGACCATTAAAAACGTGCCGCTGCGGCTGCATGAGGCGTCAGGCTTTGAACAATTTTTGCGCGGACGGACGGAAATTCGCGGCGAGATTGTGATGTTGAAGCGCGACTTTGCTGCGCTCAATGATAGACAAAAAGCCTTGGGGCAGCCAGAATTTGCGAATCCGCGCAATTTGGCGGCAGGGACAATCCGTCAGCTTGATCCATCTTTGGTGGCGGCGCGGCCGCTGCATTTTCGCGGCTATGATGTACTGCGTGATAACGACACTGAAGTGCCGACCAACAGCTTTGCTTACGAGGCGCTGACTGCTTTAGGAATTACTCGTAATCAGCAGGCGAGCGTTTTTACTACGTTAGCTGATGTGATGAATTTCGTTAACGAATGGGATGATAAGCGCCACGATTTGCCGTTTAATACTGATGGTTTAGTGATTAAGATTAATGATCGAGCACTGTATGAAAGTCTCGGGCTGGTCGGGAAAAATCCGCGCGGCGCGGTCGCTTACAAATATGCTGCTGAGCAGGCCACGACCATCGTTCGCGATATCGTTATTTCTATCGGTCGAACCGGTGCGGCTACGCCAGTAGCGGTGTTTGACCCGGTGGTGGTGGCCGGTACGACGGTGCAGCATGCTAGTCTGCATAACGCCGACGAAATTGCTCGGCTGGATGTGCGGCGCGGCGACACGGTGGTGATTTTCAAGGCGGGCGACATCATCCCGCAGGTGCAAACCGTGCTGAAAGAATTGCGGCCGGAAGATGCTAAACCAATTGACTATCCAGCAGAACTGGCGCGCCAATATCCGGAACTAGAATTTGTACGGCCAGCAGGCGAGGCGGTGTACCGCGTTAAAGGTTTGAGCGGTCCGCTGATTTTGAAGCGCGCGTTGGCACACTTTGCCTCCAAAGGCGCGCTGGACATTGACACGCTGGGTGAGAAAAATGTCGAGGCGCTGGTTGAGGCTGGGCTAGTTAATGATTTGGCAGATATTTACCGGTTGACGAAAGATGATTTGCTACAGTTGGAGCGTTTCGCTGAGATTTCCGCGCAGAAGCTCATCGATGCCATTGCTGCCAAAAAGCAGCCAGCCTTGGAGCGATTCTTGTTTGGTCTCGGTATTCGGCATGTTGGCGCGCAGACAGCGATTGATCTCGCAAACCACTTTGAGAGTCTTGAGGCTATGTCTCGCGCGACCATTGATGAGCTGCGCGAAGTGGATGGCGTGGGCGAAATTGTTGCCGAATCAATAGTGGCGTGGTTTGCTGATGAAGATAATGTGAAGCTGCTCGAAAAATTTGCTGATTTGGGTGTGACACCGCAGTTTAGCCAAAAATCCGACCGTCTGGCTGGCCAAAGTTTTGTCATCACCGGCACTCTGCAGTCTATGGGGCGTGAAACTGCTGCGGAAAAAATCCGCGAACTCGGCGGCACCTTCCAAACCGCTGTTGCAAAAGATACAACATATTTAGTAGCCGGCGGCAAGGTCGGTGCCAG
Source organism: uncultured Candidatus Saccharibacteria bacterium (assembly GCA_963456275.1). Lineage (GTDB taxonomy): Bacteria > Patescibacteriota > Saccharimonadia > Saccharimonadales > Saccharimonadaceae > Saccharimonas. The sequence goes on along the minus strand of CAUOLJ010000016.1, from coordinate 3,783 downwards.
TAAATTGAAAAAAGCCGAACAATACGGCACCAAAATTATTGACGAGCAAACATTATTAGAACTCATACAGTAACGTAGGCATAGCCATGATACAGCAACCACATCGCGCCCTCACCATCAAACCCGCCGACATGGTTGTATTCACGGCGATGTCGAAAAAGTATTTTTACATGAGATTTTTGGTAACGAAATTTGTGCTTGACCAGGGCGTTGTGCCAATTAATCCATTTACCAGTTTTGATTATTTTTTGCTCGACGCGGTAGAGCGTGACACGGTGCGACGCGCCAATAATACGCTGGTGGCGCGCGCTGATGAGCTGTGGGTATTTGGCGATATTGCTGATGGCGTGCGGGCGGAAGTAGTCCAAGCCTGGCAGCAACATAAAACCGTCCGATTTTTCGCGTTTCGCGATGACAAACACATTTACGAAGTCGCGATTAATGATGTAGTGTATGAAGATGGCGTTGAGCCCCTAATTCATATAGGAGAATAAGATGAAGAATGATACCGCCAACCTAAAAACTATCAGAGTTATTCGCCAGAATCATAGGTTTGCGGTTAGTGAAGTAGATTGGCTTGGCGAGCGCGTGTTTTGCAAGCAGTCGCAGCCTGGGGTGACTGGCAAAGATGAAATATTGCGCGAAGCGAACGGTTTGCGAACTTTTGATAAATTGACTCGTAATTTTAACGATATACCATTTTCTGTACCAAAGTTGCTGTATCATGACGATGTGAAAATCTTAACGCAATTTATCGACGGATGGACGCCAGAGCTAGCCGATGTGTCTGATGACTTTTTTATACAAAGTTTCGTGCAAATGGATCACTATTTTCGCAGTCAGAAACGCCGTCGCTCGCGCTGGTCGCGACAAAATAAAGATGGAGAATATATTTGGCAGAAGCTAGAGCGAATTATATCCGGGTTTAATTTAGAAGTGATACCGCAGGAAATATTTCGGGCTAGTTTGGATTTCTTGCGTAATAATCATAGCTTGTGCGAAGCTCGACCAATGCATGCGGATTTTACCGAAAATAATCTATTGTATGACGGCGATAGATATTGGCTAGTTGACTTTGAGAGTTTCCGCGATGATTGGCCGCGCTGGTACGATGTGGTTAATTTTACTTACAACCGCGAGATGGAACGTCCCGAAACCGCCGAGCGTATGCGTAATATTCGGCGCCTGGTCATTGAGCGGTTGGGCGAGGAGCCGACTACTCAGCGAGAAATCGCCTGCATTAAGATTGTACGCGGTTTATCGTTAATTATTGAACATATGACTATCGGCGGACGTAATTACGCAGCGATAGTCCCGCTTGATGACGCCTTGCGCCAGAGGATAATAACTTCTTTTTACGAAGTTTTTTCCGGCTAGATGATAAAATAGGATTATGAAAAAGCATAAAATATTCTGTTCATATGCTTTTACTGGCGAGGACAAACTGAAAGTTGAAGCGCGTATGCGCCGGGTGGTTGATTTGCTTGAGGGCTGCGGGCATGAGGTTTATTGTAATTTGTTTGATAGCGCGACCGAAAGTTACGGCAATCCGCGTCAGTTTTTGCGGCGAGCAATTGATCAAATGAATGAGTGCGACAAAATACTAGCGATCCAAACTTCGCCGCGCCGCAGTGAAGGTATGCTGATAGAAATCGGCGTCGCTATGGCTCGCGATAAGTCAATCCTATTGGCACAGCATCAGAGCGCTGCCGGCAAATCATATTTACCAGATCTCGCTAAACGAACGCGAACCTGGCAGAACGAAAGCGAGCTAGATGCTGCTATTATTACCCTGATAAAATCTGAATGCGATTAATCATGGCAGAACCAAAGAAGCTATCTTTCAATGAAACGCTAAAAGCTTTTGGCACGGTGGCGATAACGACTTATAAAGCTTCTCCGCTGGCGGCGATTACCAAAATAATCGGTACGATTATCGGTTCGGCTATTCCGTTAGTTACTGCGTTTGTGGCCGCGCAAGCGACTACTTATCTGGCGGCTGGCTTCGCTGGTGACGAGCAAGCGGGCGCAAAGGCAATTTGGTGTGTAGTAGCGACTGTGTTGCTGGGGGTGTTCATGATGGCGTGGCATAGTTTGCAAAATTACATAGATCAATTCACTTCATATAAAATCAGCTCGGCTATTAGCGACCAGCTGTACGAGCATTTTGTTAGTATCGATTTTTGGCGTTACGATGACAAGGACACTGCCAATATGTTTGATAAGGCGCAAAGTTTTGTATCATTTTTTTCGCAGTTTTTCGATGCTATGGCTAGAATAATCGCGTCAATTGTTAGTGTAATAGTAGCGTTAGTCTCGCTATTTTCTGTTAGCTGGTGGATTGGCTTGATATTATTTTTAGCAATTATTCCTAGCGCGATAGTTCAGCTAAAATTGTCGCGCTTGCAGACAGAGCATTGGCGTAAATATACCGAAGCTCGGCGCCGCAGTAATTCGATTTCTTGGAGTGTGATGCAGCCGCAAAATCTGGCGGAACTGCGTATTTATAACGCAGCGCGCTATATGTTAGATATGCGAGCGAAGTGGCGCGACAAAGACCAACTCGAGCGTATTCAATTTGAGCGCGCCTATATAATCAAACGGTTGGTCGCCGACGTTGTCGAAGCAATAGCTCAGCTAGTTGGACTATTATCGATTGTTCTGCAAATTATCCATCGTGCTCAGCCAATCGGCCAGTTTGTTTTGGTCGAGCAAATGATGTCAAGGGCGCTTGGCGATATGGGCAGTTTAATTGCGCAGTTCAATAGCATTGATCAGGATATTGCAGCGATGGTCGATTTCCAAAAGTTTATGCAGTTGCCGAGAAACTTGAACAAGGGTAGGGAGCTGTCTGAACCGCCGCAGGCGATTGAATTGCGGAATGTTTCGTTTCGTTATCCCAAAAACAACAAGCTAGTGCTAAGCGATATTAACATGAAAATTCGCGCTGGCCAACGGGTTGCTATTGTCGGCGAAAATGGCGCTGGCAAATCGACGCTTATTAAATTGTTGTTGGGGTTGTATCAGCCAACGCGCGGCCAGGTCTTGCTTGATAACGTGTCGCTGACGGATATTAATAAGAGTTCGTGGCATAGCTATCTCGGAGTGCTGCAACAAGATTTCATAAAATATCGATTTGCAACAGCTTACGAGAACGTTGTGTATGGAGACGTTCAGCGCAGTTATGACGAGCAGCATTATCAAAGATCAATCAAGCAGGCTGAAGCCAACGCTTTCATTGACAAATTGCCCAAGAAGCGCGATACGATTCTCGGGCAATGGTTTGAGCATGACGATGGTACTAACGGCGTTGATTTGTCGGGCGGGCAATGGCAGCGCCTGGCGCTAGCGCGTAATTTTTATCGCCAGGCGCCAATTGTTATTCTAGACGAACCAACTAGCGCTATCGATGCCTTGGCAGAATCAAGGATTTTCGCTCGGCTGTTTGGTAAGCACGGTAATACCATTATCGCCATTAGTCATCGCTATACAACTATCAAAAAAGCCGATGTTGTCTATATGATGCAAAACGGCAAGATTGTCGAGCAGGGCAGTGTTGACGAATTGGTAGCTCGCCGGGGTGAATTTTATAAGATGTTTGCTAGCCAAATTGAATAAGCGCTTGCAATTTACTAAACGTTGCGCGATAATATGCTTATGCTGGTACGCAATGGGGCCGCCCTGTTGCGAAAACAAACATTATACCAACGCCGTGCCCCGGGTGGGCGCGTAGCAGCACAAACCGCTACTAGAAATTGTAGCGGTTTTTTGATATTGTAGATG
>CAUOLJ010000015.1:0-12009 GCA_963456275.1 uncultured Candidatus Saccharibacteria bacterium | reverse complement strand
GACACTGCACAAACAAACAACCCAATTGTCGCCAAATTATACACTGCCAATTTACTAGTACACTCTCCTAACAATTCCTGGTCTTTCTTGTTGTAATGAAGGAGAGAGAGGGAGAGGAGGGAAAAGAGCGGTATCAGCACAAACAAAGGCAGGTGGTATTTAAAGGATGAAAATTCACCAACACTACCGCGTAATACAGTATCCGTATACCCGATAGTTGGACTGATGTATGTATTAAACAATATGGTAATAAACTTAATAGGGTTGCTATGTAGAGGGTTGTGAGCTGCTCCGGTGGTGAGTAGAGGCTGACCATATATTTTTTGCCAAATTAGTATGCTAATTATCGCGGCGATACCAGTTACTACCAATATAGTCCACTTCTGAATATTAAATGGCAGATGTTCGTTTTTGTTGGGTGAGAATAGACGCTTTGGTAAAAACAGAAGAGGAAATAGTAGTAAGGCATTTACAGATTTGGTTAGAGTAAGGAATACTCCTATACAGATAAGAGCGACTGTTTGTTTATGTGATAACTTATCCTTTTGGGTGAATAGGTTCAAGGTAAAAGCAGTAATTGTAAATACTGCCACATTTGTCATGCAGTCGCTGGATAGCGACGCCGCCATGTGAATCATTAGTGGAATAAGTCCAATTACTGTAAAAGCCCACTTACCGATGCGCACCCACTTGATAATGAGATAGACAGCGATTGAATAGAAAAGTGCGTTAGCAAGACGCCCAAATAAGATAGTTAGACCAGTAGATCCATTAAATAAACTTGCTATACCGATGCCGATTGTTTGCGGCAGGTGCATAATTGGTGGGTAGCCAGAGGCGCTGCTACACTTATGAACGTCCATTATGTTTCGATCTATAGGTTTAGAATAATCAGCGGAAAAGTTACCTTCGTAAACTGCTTCAGCTCTTTTGATAACATCTTTCGGCAATGTACAGGGTGAGTTAGACTCTACGCGACCTTGAGATATTCCATAAGCTCGCAGGTAATGCATATTTTCATCGCTAACAGATAACTGAGGGACTAGTATTGCCGACAACACCCCAAAAAATAAAGACAAAGATATAAAAACGTTTTCAGGCTTTTTAATAAAAGATAAGAATAAAGACCAATATTTTTTCATAACTGTTTTTATTCTAGCATATTGTCATGATTAGGATAGCTACTTAAATTTCCACACCGTCTCAAAAACATAAAACCCAAGTACTAAAGCTAGCCCAAAGAACATGATAAGGTTAAATACTTTTTCATTCTTAGTCCTTACATTAATATACTTCTGCAGCCATAATCCTACCGGCACCAACATAGCTGCTGTTGCTGTAAAATATCTACCCTGAACACCATCCGCATAATACGCTCCCTCGCCAAACCTAAACGGCAATAAGGCCCACGCTGTATACATAGCATACGACACTGCACAAACAAACAACCCAATTGTCGCCAAATTATACACTGCCAATTTACTAGTACACTCTCCTAACAATTCCTGGTCTTTCTTGTTGTAATGAAGGAGAGAGAGGGAGAGGAGGGAAAATGAGGGTAGTAATATAAAAAGCGGCAGCCCATATTTAAAAGCAGAAAATGCGCCAATCACGCCCCTTAGGATATCATCGGATACGGGCAGGTTTGGGTTTAGATAGGTATTAAATAATATCTGGATAAATTTTAGCGGATTGCTGTGAAGCGGATTATGCGGTGCGCCAGTGGTGAGTAAGGGTTGTGTGTATACATGAAGCCACGCTATTAAACAAAGGCCTGCTAATATTGCTGCTGCTGAGAGAACCAACCATTTTTGCGGAATAAAAGATATTTTTGATTTTTCATCTGAAACGAAGAGGCGCTTCGGCAAGAAAATGACTGGTGATAATAAGAGTATTGTTACCGACTTTGTGAGAATTAACAAGCAGGCTATAGCAATAATAAGCAACTGCTGTTGTCGAGTTAACGGGCTTTTTTGGCTAAAGAGATTTAATGTAGCAGCAATAGCGGTAAAAATTGCGATATTTGTCATACTGTCTCCGGAAAGAGACGCTGCCAAATGTATCATTAGCGGAAATAGGCCGGTTGCTACGAATGCCCATTTGCCAACGCGTACCCATTTTATGATGAAATAAAGAGCAAATGAATAAAATATTAGGTTGGCCAATCTTCCGAACATGATAGTTACCCCGAGTGAACCATGTATGAGATTTGCCAAAATGATACCGATTGTCTGCGGTAGATGCATAATTGGAGGATAGCCAGTTGCGCTGCTGCATTTCCCTGTCTCTGTATCGCTGCGATTTATAGTTTTCTTATAGTTAGTTACGAAATTATTTACATCTGCTTCTTTTGCTTTTAATACCACTTCTTTAGGTAAGGTACAGGAAACTCCTGATTCAATTTTTCCTTGGGACAATCCATAGGCCCGCATATAATGCACGCCTTCGTCATTGACTGACAGCAGAGGTACGGTGGCTGCCGACAACACCCCAAAAAACAATGATAAAGATATAAAGACATTTTCAGGCTTTTTAATAAACGACAGAAAGCGAGACCAATATTTTTTCATATACTAAGCAAATTATAAAGTAGAGTAGTTTATTGAGCAAACTTGCTATACTAATGATATGCAATCGCAGAAAAAGGACTACATCTGGAACTCGTTAGGTTCACTGTTGCAGAGTGCAATTTCACCAGTATTATTGATTGTTATTACACGGTTGAATGGCATCGAGGATTCTGGGTTATTTTCGTTTGCGTTGTCGCTTTCGGTGGTGTTTTGGGCGATATCTTTATGGGGCGGACGGACTTATCAGGCATCTGATGTCAAGCGGGAGTTTTGCAGTGGCGGTTATGTCGCTGTGCGTTTCGTTGCATCGCTTATTGTGGCAGTTTCTGCAGTGGTGTTTTGTGTATTGAATGGATATAACGCTACTAAAACAGGCTTGATTATGATTTTGGTAGCCTTTAAAATTTTAGAATCAATTGCCGATTCGTTGTATGGTGTTTTGCAAATCCATCGTAAATTGTATATCGCTGGTATATCACTAACCATGAAAGCGATTCTTGGTTTTGGGGTATTTATAGTGGTTGATATTGTAACTAAAAATGTCATGTATGGCACATTGGCGATATTGCTAGTCAATGCGCTCATTATCCTTCTGTACGATGTGTTATGGGTACGACGTGTTGAGGTTATTACTATGAATAAAAAGTTCATCAAAGAATACGCCAGTCAGGCTGTCGTAATCATGAAACGTACTTCAGCGGTATTTGTTGTGGTGTTTCTGACGATGTTTTCACTCAATATCCCGCGGTATTTTTTGGACAAGTCCCATCCTGATCAAATTGGTTATTTTGGCATTATGGCAATGCCAATTACGCTCCTTGGACTCTTCATATCGTTTATCATTCAGCCGAATGTCGTCAATTTGTCTGAACTATTAGCAAAAGGAAAATTGAAGAAGTTCGCGCGAATTGTTGGTAAGATTAATCAAATAACTTTTGGGATGGGCGTACTTTCAGTCGTCCTGAGCTATTTGATTGGTGTTTGGATGCTTAACGTTATTTTTGGCATCAATATCAATAATTTCCGCCTTGATTTGACAATTATGGTTATTGGCGCGGCGGCGAACGCTTTTGTATCAATTTATGTTAATTTGCTGATAATTATGCGTCGATTTAAGGGACAATTTTACACATTGCTACTCACAGATATTTTGGCGGTAGCGGTGTCTATGTGTCTAATTGAGCGGTTGGCAATGTTAGGTAGTGTGCTGGTTTTTATGATGATCAGTTTTTTGCAAGTAGCGCTTCTGTTGGTCATCTACAAGCGGTCGCTAAAAGATGCTATAATAATTGACAAAGTAAAGGGGAGTTATGAGTAAGAAGTATGTAATTCTGGGGGCAAACGGACAATTGGGCAAGGCGCTGCGTGCCATGTTTCCAGATGCCAAGTCACTGCCGCGGGAAGAGCTGGATATAGCTGATGAAGCGCAAATAAACGCGTTTGATTGGTCAAAATACGATGTTATCTTAAATGCGGCAGCCTTAGTTAATGCTGATGGTTCTGAAACTCCGGAATTGCGCGCCAAGACGTGGCTAGCTAATGCCTATGGTCCGCGCAACCTAGCTAAGATTGCCATTGAGCAGAACAAGACCCTTGTTCACTATTCGTCAGATTATGTATGGGATGGCCGAGAGAAAAATCATAAAGACGATGAAGTAGTTGCGCCTCTGTTGGTTTATGGAGAAAGTAAGGCTGCTGGTGATCTAGCGGTTAGCTTGGTACCAAAACACTATATCATGCGAGTATCTTGGGTCGTTGGCGATGGTCACAATATGCCAAAAACTATGAAAAACTTGGCGGATATGCGCATCAATCCAAAAGTCGTCAATGATCAGTTTGGCCGGCTGACGTTTGCGTCAGAGATTGCTCGAGCTACTAAATACTTCTTAGATAATAAAGTCGCATATGGACTATATAACGTAACCAACGAAGGTCCAGTGAAATCGTGGTACGAAATTGCCGCTGACGTGTTTGAATATGCCGGATATGATCGCAATCGCGTACAGCCAATCTCTACTGAGGAATACGCTGCCAGTAAGCCAGGCTTTGCGCCGCGGCCGCTCAATAGCGATATGGATTTGTCGAAGTTACGCCAAACGGGTTTTGTGCCAAGCGATTACACCGAAATGCTGAAAGAATATGTTAAGCAATTGTCAACGAACAAGTAGGATTTATTATGAACAAAGGAATTTTAAACGTTTTATATCAGAGTGACGACAACTATGCAGTAGTCAGTGCAATTTCTATTGTGTCACTCCTAGAGAACAATAAACACCTGAAACAGATCAATATTTTCTATCTTGGACATCAACTCAAAAAAGATAGTATCAACAAATTCAACAAAATGATTGGAAATTATAAGAACGCCGCAATTACTTTCGTTGACGTGTCAAGTTATCCTGACGAATTGAAAGAGATTGGTGTTAAGGCTTGGAAGGGCCTGTACATCACATGGTACAAGATGTTGGCGTTTGCCAAGCTTGACATTAAAATAGACCGAATTTTATACATTAATCCACACACGGTGATTAGCGGTGCACTTGATGGTCTTCTGGAGCTTGATTTTGAGGATAATGTGATGGCGCTGTCATACGATGCCACCATGGTGAACGCGCACAAGGATGTCATTGGTTTGAAACCAACCGACGGTTACTTTAATTGTGGAGTTATGCTTATCAATCACAAAAAATGGATGAAAGATAAGATTGATGCTAAGATGCGCGAGCATTTGCGGCACAATCACTACGAGGTGGCTGACCAAGATTTGTGTAACGTGTTTTTCAAAGGCAAGATCAAGAAGATTGGTGTGGAATATAATTTCTCGACCGTTTTCTATGGCTATAATATTAAAAAATACATTAAAGCTAATGGTTTCTTGCCCGAGAGCTTTTACAGTTACGATGAAATCATGGAGAGTTACTACGCGCCGAAGATCATTCATTCGCAGTTTGGTGTGAACGGTAGGCCGTGGCAGCAGGGTAACGATAATCCAGTTGGTTTTTTGTGGCGTAAATATTTGAAACTAACGCCCTGGAAAAACGCTAAAATGCCAGTAGCGAAGAAGGATATAAACTGGCGACTGTATGACCTATTGCCGCAATCGATAATCGTCAATCTGTATGCCTGGGCGGTTAATCGTAAGTTTGCAAAGACAAAATAGAGTGATAGGATAAGCGCTAAAACCGCGACAAGAAACTATGAATGCGTGATGTCACGCGAAGTTTTGCTGCTCGTGCGGCTTTTTTCCAGCCAATCTCATTAAACCTATCGGAAAAATTATCATAGACTTCGTTCTCTTCCTTGAATCGGATACCATTTTTACCTTTTTCCTTACTGGATAACGACTCGGCAAAACGGCGGTATTGAAAAGTTTCTGTTGTGTCAAAATAAAGCGAAGCGCCATCAATAATCATGGTTAATTCGACGATGACGTCTTCAAGGATTTTATACTTTGTATCAAATGAATATCGTTTGAGGGTATCGGTTTTCCAAGTGATGGATGGAAAATAAAGCCAATTACCGCAGCAAAGCGACGCAGCAAGTTTTTCGCCAGACAGTATACCAGATTTTTTAGGCTGCAGTATTCTTTTCACTTTATCGACAAGCGGTAGATATACGTTACTTTTGTCGTCGATTATCTGTACGCGAGGCTGATAAAAGTCTGCTTCACCAATGTTTTTTAGCGCAGTATCAACGTAGCTAGGTAGTAGTTTATCGTCGCAGCCGACGATCATACAATACGGTGCGCTTGCGTGTTGAATAGCGTAATTAAAGTTGGCGGTGATACCAATATTTTTACGGTGTCTGATATACGTGATACGTTTATCGTTTAATTTTTTGTAATGATTGTAGGCAGTTTTATCTGGATAATGATCGTCAAGAATAGTCAAATGCCAGGCTTTGCTGGTTTGTGCTAGCACTGAATCGACGGTTTGCTTCAGTAGTGAAAACTCACCCCAGTACGGTACGATAATATCAATACTATTTTTCATTCGACAGCCTGATTGATAATTCTTGATGCAAATCGCGCAGTCTTCGCTCGTTTTGGTCGATACGCTGGCGCTGGTTGTTGGCGATGTAGAATAGCAAAATAATTGCTGTAGTTTGCAAAATATCAAATAGGCTTAATTCTGACGAATCCAGCGGCGGATGGCCAATCGAAATATTATACAGAGGAAATGACCCAATCAGTACAACCATGATAACCATCCAGATGATTAATTGATGGCGAAAGCGCGTTACACTAACTTTGCGCAGTTTGTACTGAGTGATGATATTGATCAATGCTGCTAAAATAATCGGCACATTGAGTAGTACTAGGATAAGATATCTCATTCGAATAACTCCGTTAAGCGTTGCTTAAATAGTCGTTTGACGATATTGATGGCATTCCAGTTGTTTTGACCTTTGGCGCGGGAATAGTCAGTGTAAATTGCCTTGATTGGATATTCACCGATTACCATGCCTGCTTGTTTGGCACGCCAAATCATCTCTGAACAAAACTCATAACCAGTCGATTTCCAGTCGAGGTTATCAATTGCCCTTCGCGAGTAAACCCGCAGTCCAGATTGCGAATCAGTAACATTAATACCAAACAGGGCATAAGTGATGAAACTTAAGCCTTTATTTCCCAAAACCTTAGTCCTAGACATGCCTTCGCTATTGATGAGTCGGCTACCGATGAGTAAATCAGTATCAGAGCTGTCGCTCTGCCGAATACCCGCCAAAACATCTTCTGGATCGTGCTGGCCATCAGCATCCATGGTAGCGGCAATATCATAGCCGTGTTGCCGCGCGTAGGCAAGCCCAGTTAGCGTTGCGCCGCCGGCTCCAGAATTCAAAATATGATCAATGACAATTGCGCCGCCTTTTCGAGCTTGTTCGAGCGTATTGTCTTTTGATCCGTCGTTGATTAGAACTATATCAATTGAGTAGTCTTTTTTGGCTTTTGAGAAAACTTTTTTGGCTTTTTTAATAACATCTTTGATGACGCTAGATTCGTTGTAGGCGGGTATGATGACACAAACTTTTTTCATCGGTAATTACAATACGTTCAAGTATTCTCCGTAGCCTGATTTTTTAAGCGTGGCAGCAATCTCGTCAAGTTGCTGACGGTTGATCCAGTCGTTTTGAAAAGCAGTTTTTTCTGGACTGCCGACAATTTGGCCGGTACGCGTTTGGACGACACGAACAAAGTCTTCGGCATCAGTTAGGCTGCTGATGGTGCCGGTGTCTAGCCAAACATCGCCGTTATCAAGCGTCTGAACTTTGAGTTTGCCGCGGCGTAAATATTCGGCGTTAATTGAGGTAATTTCTAGCTCGCCGCGGGCACTTGGCTGAACTTTTTTAGCGATCTCGATAACGTCATTGTCATAAAAATATATGCCGACAACTGCGAAATTAGATTTTGGCTGAACGGGTTTTTCTTCAATTGAGACTGCTTGGTTTTGATTGTCGAATTCGACAACGCCGTAACGCTCTGGGTCAGATACTTTATAAGCGAAAACAATGCCGCCATCTGGGTCGGTACAGGCGCGTAGCGAATCATCAAGAGCTGCACCATAAAAAATATTATCACCTAGCACTAACGCTACTTTGTCGCCGCCAATAAATTCTTCGCCAATGATAAAGGCCTGGGCTAGTCCTTCTGGTTTGGGCTGAACGGCATATTCTAGATTGATACCCCACTGCGAACCGTTGCCAAGGAGCCGTTGAAACCCAGCCTGGTCGTCTGGCGTGGTAATTATCAAAATGTCGCGAATTCCTGCCTGCATCAGTGTGGTCAGCGGATAATAAATCATCGGCTTATCGTAAATTGGCATTAGCTGCTTGCTAATAGCCTTGGTAATCGGCCACAATCGCGTACCTGATCCACCCGCTAGAATTATTCCTTTCATAAACCTCCTACTTTTATGATATAAGTATAGCAAACAGATTAGCTAATTGACAAAAGTACAAAAGTAAGTTAAAATAAAAGGATGGAGAAAATTTCTAGCCCTAAGATTGAACATACGCGAGATGCTCATGAAAGCTATCTAACCAGAGTATCGGACAATCTATTTACCGACCCGGACCATCCTGAAAGAGAGCCGAGGAGTCGCTCAATTGTTTATGTACCGTATCGCGGTTTTTCCAAACAGTTACAGCAGGACTGCCCTGAAATTACCTTTACATATCTTAATGGTCCAGAGGTTGCTGGAGCCGTGTCTGCGGCTGATGTCATCATCAATATTGCTCGCGGTGAAGAGGTTGTTGGGGCAGAAGTTGGACACCCTGACAGGAATGTCAAACTGCCGCCAGAGTCGGTGGCAAATACCGACATGGTTAGCGATCTGTATGTGCGGGCGATTGAATCCGGCAATACTAATGTACAAGTTGTTCACACTGGTAGGATGAACAACAAGACGATTGCTATGGCGACAGCAATGCCAATTTTGGCTGAGAGCGCCGGACTTAATTGTGAAGATGTGATTCATACGCCTGATGCGCAAATACGGAAACTGGTGGCGAGAACACGAGTCGATTTGAATGATTTGATGCATGAAGTTGACGCTGATCCAACAATGCAGGATATGCAGGTTTGTACCCGGGCGCTTCGGCGAATATACGAGGCGCATGGTGTTGATCCAGATATCGCCAGCCCATCTGAGTTGACTGACGCACTATTGGATGAATATGAGAAATATCCGCGCATCAGTACTTCAACACTAATGAGAGAACAGATGTTGAAGAACGTCGCTGAAAAGTTACGAAGTGAAGGTAAGAGTGAAAAAGAAATTAATGAAGTAGTTGGAAAACTGGATGAGTTCACAGATGAGGAACCCGACTCGGTTGATACGGTTACGAACTTTACTAATAGCATCCCGATAATTTTATCTAAACAGTTGATTAAAGAGGGCTATGACGCTGATGAAGTTGGTCTAATGAGTACCGAACAAAAGATGGAATTGTTGGCAGACACTGAAATGACAGCAGTGTTTGTAGCCGATATTGCACACATGCCGCGGGTGATGTGGCTGGCTGATTATCTGATGCCAGACAACTTTAAGCTGGTGTTCGTTGAGAGTAGAACAGATTTGGATGAAGATGCACTACAAAAATCAATGGAACGTGAAGAGCGGTCGCTTAATCTCACTAGAAATTGGTTACCGAATCAGATGGGCACTAGGAATCCAGCTAAAGTTAGCAAATTGGCAGACGAAGCCTACTGGGGTAAAGGTAGTATAAGCAATAGAGAAATCAACGCTAGTATTCAACAGGCAAAGTAGATAATCTAACCAAGCAGTTTGTTTAGCTTATCGCGCCAGTCTTCTGGTATGAATCCGGTTTTTTCAATTTTCGTTAGATCTAGGGTGCTTTGCAGTGGCCGCTTGGCAGTGTTTGGTTTATCGGTGAAATATTCAGCGGTAGAGACTGGCTGTATGTCTGAAGGTGATTTACCTGATTTTTCGAAGACAATTTTGGCAATTTCCGCCCAGCTGGTCGGTTGACCTTCATTAGTTAGATTATATGTGCCGTACGGTGCATTCGTTTCTAGTAGATGTTTAATACCACGCGCCAAAGTATCGGTAAAAGTTAGGCGCCCAATCTGGTCGTTGACGACTAAGGGTCTGATGTCTCGTGCTGCTAGATCTTGCATGATGCTGACAAAGTTTCTGCCGTCGCCGATTACCCACGAGGTTCGAATAATGTAGTGCTTGGTTGCTGTAGCGGCAGCTAGGTCGCCATCAGCTTTAGTCTTGCCGTAAATGTTAAGCGGTGAAAAAGGCTCGTCTTCATTGTGGATTGGCTGGGAACCGTCGAAAACGTAATCAGACGAGAACGCTACAAAGGTCGAGTCGTGCTGGTTAGCAGCTGTCGCTAGATAGCGAGTCGCGTCGACGTTAACTGTTTTAACTAGGTCATAATTGCTGGGATTCTCTGCGCCATCAACGTCGGTCCAGGCTGCAGCGTTAATAATCACTTTGGTATTATCCCAGTTAAACTCGTTGATTGCTTTTTGGTCGGTGATATCGAGTTGTTCGCGATCCAGAGCTAGTGCCTGAGGGTAAATTTTTTGTAGTGCTCGGCCGACTTGCCCGTTAGCACCAGTAATAACTATTTTCTTGTCATCCATTAGAACTCCACAGGAATTACATTAGCCAGCAGCGGGTGAGCGGCGTCCTTTTCAGAAATGATGGCTTGGTCCTGGCTGATGGGCCAGTCGATATCAAGCGCTGGATCAAACAGATTGACAAAGGTGTACTTGGCGTCTGGCGACCAGTGAGCGTCAACCAGGTAAGTGTAGGCGATATTATCATCAAGCGTTTGGTAGCCATTAGCGACGCCTTTGGGTACGAAAATTGCCGTGCCAGGATTGATTTCGTGTGTGAAAACCGTGCCGAAGCTGTCGCCTTTGCGCAAATCGCACCATGCACCAAAGACGCGGCCATTGGCGGTGGAGATGAACTTATTCCACGGCTCAGCGTGTAAGCCCCTAGTGGCGCCGGCTTTGTCGTTGAAGCTGATGTTATTCTGCACGATGTTAAATGAAGGTAGTCCCAGTGCTTCCATTTTTTCCTTTTGATAGTTTTCTTTGAACCAGCCGCGGTTGTCGCCATGGACTGGTAGTTTGACGACGAATAGCCCGGGGATGGGTGATTCGGTGACGGTTAGTTCATTGTAATTTGACGGGTCAAAATTCATGCGTTCTCCTTTTGCCATAGATAATAATATTGTAAGCCAGCCAGTGTCTGACAATCATTAATTTCGCCATCTCGAATCAAATCATCGATCTCATCAAGCGTAAAAAACCGCATATCACTAAACATTTCATCGCTTTGTTCACGTTGGCCAGTGAAGCTTAGTTCTCGGGCTAGACAAACGGCCATTTTCTCTGTCAATAGGCCATTGCAAACATACGCTTCACCCAGTTTCTGCCAGGACTGAGCGATGATACCGGTCTCTTCCTCAAGTTCGCGCTTTGAGGCTTCTAGCAGATCTTCATTATCGCCCCCGCCGCCGGGTAGCTCCCAACCAAAGCTTTGTGAGGGATAGCGAAAACCGCGCACCAAGTACAAGCTCTCTTGGTTGTCTATCACTATAACCATGCACGAATCTCGCGACTCCATGTAACCATAGATTCCAGTGCTTCCGTCTTGGCTAACAGTCTGATCTTCGCGAACGGTGATCCAAGGATTTTGGTAGACGATTTTACTGCTGACTTTAGTTTTTGATGGCGCTTCGTCCACGATTATTGCCCCTGCTTTGTATACGCCGCCTCGACGGCTTCTTTTTGGGCTTTCCACCAATCTTCGTGCTCGCGGTACCATTCGATAGTTTGCATTAGGCCGTCGCGCATACCCGTTTGATTGTCGGTGTATTCAGGCCGCCAACCGAGTTCGCGGCGTAGTTTACTGGAATCCATAGCGTAGCGCATGTCGTGGCCAGGGCGGTCATT
>CAUOLJ010000014.1:0-13403 GCA_963456275.1 uncultured Candidatus Saccharibacteria bacterium | reverse complement strand
CCCAAAGAGCAAATTGATTTGATTTGGGACCTCGACAACGAGACTTACGCTCACCTCTGGCAAACTGCCAAAAATATCGCTCAGGCTATCCAGGCCGAACTCAACCCCCTGCGCGTCGGCGTAGTCGTTGAGGGCCTCGACGTACCGCACGCCCATATCCACCTAGTGCCGCTGTATGACCGCGACACCTTGCAGCTCCATCACGACTACCCTGTCGATATTTCAGACGAACGGCTCGATAACATCGCCAACAGTATCAAAGAGCGCTTGATTGCCATATGATCACTGTTGTCGCCGTTGGTAAAAAGCATGAGGATTGGGTCTCAGGCGGCATCAAACGCTACCAAACGCGCTGCAAGCAGCCTTGGAGTTTTGAGTGGCAATTGATACCGCATAGCAAGCTAGATGGCCAGCAGGCCCGCCAAGAGGAGTCTGAGCGAATTTTAGCGCGTTTACATGCCCAAGACTTCATAATTCTGCTCGACGAACGCGGCCAGATGTTTGACTCGCCTACCCTATCGTGCCAGCTAAACGAGCTCTTTGTGCAAGGTAAAAATATCACGATAGTTATCGGCGGCGCCTTTGGTGTCAGCGCAGCACTGACACAGCGTGCTAACCTGGTTTGGTCACTGTCGCCATTAGTCTTTCCGCATCAGTTGGTGCGGCTGATTCTCGCTGAGCAGCTATACCGGGCCCAAGAGATTGCTCGCGGTAGCAAATATCATCACCAGTAGATAGCCAACTCGCGCGCTAAAACCTAGCGGTAATCTGTTTGCGAATCGTTCGAATACTATCTCAGACTAACTTATAATATTATTTTATGTCATACTATTGACTTTTTATCATACTTGTGCTATATTTGTAAGCACAATACCTTAAAACAAACATAATTATGACATATTTTACTTACATCGTTAACACCTTATTCGCCGCGCTCAGTCTGCTGATAGCTAGCGGCGTTGCTGTCCACGACGGGCATTTCGGGCATGCTATTGATATCAGTTTGACGCATGATTATTCCATGCAAAAGCTCAGCTCGCAGGATTTGCGAACTATCAACGAGTCGCGAATGCAGCACGCCCATTCCGAGCATAATCTATCAGAAGGTATGCTCAGCAACAGTTTTCGCTACCAATCGCCTAGTATTTCACCGGATCGCCGCCATCACCACAAAAACATTTTAGCCTTATTAGAAGAAGGCGGCCGGCACGCTTTTGATAACGCAAATTTGCCAGTTATCGACTAGCTTTTACTTATTCGACACAACTTGCAGCTCGTTCTGTAGCCGGGTAATTAGTTCTTGTTTTTCACGGAGTGTCTTGCGCGACTCCTCGACCAGAGCCGGCGGAGCTTTGGCTACATAGTTATCGTTTGCCAAGCGCGTCTCGAGCGTCCGGATATGCTGGCGTTCTTCGGCTAAACGTTTCTCGAGGTTAGCTTGATGCTCGTAAAGTGTTTCGTCGTCAATATCTAGCCAAACGTCTCGCCCGCTAGCCGCCAAGCGCAATCCCCTAGCCTGGTCAACATATTCTACCGAGGTAGCACGCGCTAGCTTCTTGACAAGTTCGATATTATCAGCCACCAGCGAATCGTCCATATAGAGCAAACCGTAACGTTTGTTGCCTGGCAGTTCGCTAACTACGTAGCGCGCTTCTGATACTAAATCTTTCAAACGGCCGAATGCAGCGGCAGCGATATCATCGTACTCTAGGCGCTCTGGCATAGTTTCGCTAGCCAAAATCGTATCGTGCCACGGCAAAGCCTGCCAAATTGTTTCGGTCAAGAACGGCGCGAATGGGTGCGTTAACCGCAAAATTGTGTCTAAAACATACGCGTTCATATCGATATTTTGCTCAACTTTGCTAGCCTCGATATACCAATCGGCTACATCATCCCAAACGGTGTGATAAATCGTCTCGCCAGCCTCAGCGAAATGATAGGTCGCAATCTGCCGGTCTAGCGACTGCGCCGCCTCATCTAGTTGGCGAGCAATCCAATGATCGGCTAGCGATTGCAGTTGCGGGCTGACCGTTGGCGTGCGGTCGCCAACCAAATTTTCAGTATAGCGAGCAATATTCCACAGCTTGTTGCAGAAATTACGCGCCGCTACAACCTTGCCAGTGTTAAACGCTTGCGGCTGAGCAGCGCTGCGGCTAGCGATGATTCCCATACGCAGCGCGTCCGAGCCATATTTCGCCACTGTCTCCATCGGATTGATGACATTACCCTTGCTTTTGCTCATCTTGATACCCTTTTCATCAAGCACTAAGCCATGCAAGTACACATGCTTGAACGGTACCTGGCCAGTCCGATATAGGCCCAGCATAATCATCCGCGCTACCCATGCAAACAAAATATCGCCTGCTGTCTCCATGACGGTATTCGGATAATACTTGGCTAGCTTACCAACATCCAAATAATCGGTAGTTATATACGGCCATTGGCCGCTACTGAACCAAGTATCAAGCGTATCCTCCTCGCGGCGGTACGTTGTACCATCTACAACGATTTCTTTCTTATCGACTTCGGTGCTGTAGCGCCAATCGTCTAGATTGGTCTTGGACTGAAACATTGGAATCGGAATGCCCCACGGTATCTGGCGGCTGATATTCCAATCTTTAATGTCTTTGAGGTATTTAATGACAACATCGTCTTTATTTTCAGGGGTAAACGTCACTTCCTTGCGCTCAATCGCCGCGATAGCGTTATCGGCCAATTGGTGCATTTTGACGAACCATTGCTCTTTGGCAAGCGGCTCGATGACCGAACCGCATTTGTAACAATGTCCAACCTGGTGCTCGATATCTTTTTCGCCGCGCAGCAATTCGTCTATTTCGAGCGCCGCTAGGACACGTTTACGAGCTTCTAGCGCCGTCATGCCGACAAATTGACCCGGCACATTGATCATTTTGCCGTCGAAATCGATTACCTGGACTAGCTCCAAGTTGTGGCGCTTGCCTACCTCAAAGTCATTCGGGTCGTGTGCTGGTGTAATTTTCACCATACCAGTGCCATAAGCTGGATCGACATAATCGTCAGCGATGATGGGAATTTCGCGCTTGACAATCGGCAGCAGCGCTTTGCAGCCGACAAGGTCTTTGTAGCGCTCGTCGTTTGGATTGACCGCTACGGCTACGTCGCCAAACATCGTCTCGGGACGCGTCGTAGCGATAACAATTTCGCCGACTTTATCGATTAGCGGATAAGCGATTTCCCACAACTTCCCTTTTTCATTTTTGTGAACAACCTCATAGTCCGAAAAACTCGTCTGGTGCTGCGTACAGTAATTGACAATGCGTTCGCCCCTATAAATATAGCCGTCCTGCCACATCTTTTCAAAAGTATCGTAGACAGTTTTGATAACTTTATCGTCGAGCGTGAATACCAAATCGTCCCAATCAGCGCCCACGCCAATCGCCCGCAGTTGTAATTCCATATCGCCGCGGCGTTTAGCTACAAAATCCCATACCTGCGCGTATAATTCTTCGCGATTGAAGTCAAAGCGCGTCTGGCCGTGCTTTTCTAGCTCGCGCTCGTAAACTACCCAAGTTTCAAAGCCAGCATGGTCAGCCCCCGGTATATATACAGCATCATAACCTTGCATACGGTGATAACGTACTAAAATATCTTGAATTGCCGACCCTAAAGCGTGCCCGACATGCAAATTGCCGTTAGCATTTGGCGGCGGCATCACAATCGCGTACGGCTGGCCCTGCCCTTTCGGTTTAAATACGCCAGATTCTTCCCACAAGGCGTAAATTGACGGTTCATATTCGTTCGGAGTATAAGTTTTAGCTAAGCTCATTTCATTCTCGATTCATTTCACGTGAAAATTAGCAAAATAACCAAGCATAGCAATTCCACAGTTTGCTATTCCTCACCTCTTGCTGTTTTTTATTCCACGTGTTTGTGTTCTATCCTATTATAGCACAAACGATGTATACTAAACATATGATTGATACAATACTATGCGACGAAAAAGCTGCCTGGGACAAGACTGTTGCTAAGTTTAGCGGGCACCCGCTGCAGCTCTGGGGATGGGGAGAAGTAAAAGCGGCGCACAATTGGCGCGTTCAACGAATTACTATAGTTGACGGCAACGAAACAATTGGCGCTGCGCAAATATTACTGAGAAACCTGCCTAAACCGCTTAATCAGTTAAGCTACATTCCGCGCGGGCCAGTTTACAAACAAGATAGGGAAGACGATGTTTTGACGGCAATTGTTAATTATGTTAAGCATAATCTGCCATGCGCTGTACTAACTATCGAGCCAGATACTGAACATCCGCTCCGCGCCAAAGGTTGGCGCCAATCGCCAAACAATATTCTGTTATCGCGTACTTTGATTTTGGATTTGACTCATACAACCGACGAACTATTGGCCGCGATGACCAAAAAAACCCGCCAGTATATCCGTAAATCCGGCCGGGCTGGACTTGATATCAAACCGGTAAAAACGCACCGAGATATCGCTGCTTGCCTCGAAATCTACCGTCAAACTGCTAAACGCGCTAAATTCGCTCTGCACGACGACCAGTATTATTACGACATTCACGACAAGCTAGGGGAGCACTCGCAAATTTTCGCTGCTTACGAAGATAACCGCCCGGTATCATTTCTCTGGCTAGCAACTAGCCGCGAAACTTCATTCGAGCTATACGGCGGTATGAATGATCGTGGCCAAGCCTTGCGCGCTAATTACGTGCTAAAATGGCACGCTATCACCGAATGTAAACAGCAGGGAATTAAGCGTTACGACATGAACGGCCTGCTCAACGACGGCGTTAGCAACTTCAAGCGCGGCTTCGCTAGCCATGAGAATAAATTAGCTGGTACTTATGATTATCCAATGAGCCAGTTTTATCCAGTTTGGCGATATGGGTTACCGCTAGCTAAAAGAGCCATCCGCAGCACCAAAAAATTACTTGGTAAATAACCAATCAACGTCAACAGCTCCGCGACGAAATACAACGACATCGGCATGCTCATTGAGTCCGATAATAGTTGATGGCTGATTATTAGTTATAGTGCCGCCATCGACATAAAAATCAACCTTGTCGCCAAAATAGGCTTTAGCTTCAGCAATCGTCGACGAGGTTGGCTGGCCTGGCACATTGGCGCTAGTAGTCATCAATGGTCCAGTTTGTGCTAAAAGCCGCGACAGCGAGGGATCGTCAGGAATACGCACAGCTAAGCTGTCTCGTGTTTGTTTGAGGTATACAGCGACATTATCAGCATTAGTAACAACGCTAATTTGACCGGGCCAAAACTTGGCTGCTAACGATAATTGACTAGAGTCTAGTCCTAATTTCACCAAATCATTAATTGAACTAGCGATTAGCGTCCCTGGTTGGTCTGCACGCTTCTTGATATCATACATTTTTTGGATTGCTACTGGGTCGGCGGCCCGTGCTACGAGACCATAAACTGTATCAGTAGGCAGCACGCCAATACCGCCGCCATTCAAAATATTGATCAATTCATCATTATCAACAGAGGTAAATAGTTGTGGCATTTACAACGCTCCGGTCTTGTTCCAGGCAGTTTTGACCATTGATAGGCTAGGGATTACCTCGAGAGTGTACGGATCGGCTGGAGTACTCAGTCGAGCTTGCTGATAGCCTAACGTCGCAATCATTGCCGCATTATCAGTACACAGCTGAATCGGCGCGTACTCAATGTTAATCGGTAGTTTCTGGCGCAGTTGGCGGCGCAGTTCTTGATTAGCAGCCACGCCGCCAGCAATCACTACCGATTGCGGCTGAAAGTCCTGAAAAGCACGCAAGGTACGCTCAACTAGCGTCTCGACGGCTACTTTCTGGAAGCTAGCTGCAAAATCGTGCTGCTGCGAACTCGTGACAAGCCCTGGGAGCTCGTGCGATGGAAAAGTGAAGTCTTTGCCCACTTCGCGCTGCACGGCCCTTAGAACGGCTGTCTTGAGGCCTGAGAACGAAAAATTGTACGGATTATCGAGCTTAGCTTTGGGTAAATGGTATTTATCAGGATTACCCGACTCAGCCGCGCGCGCAATCGACGGGCCGCCAGGGTAGGGCAAGCCGAGAATTTTGGCCACCTTGTCAAAAGCTTCGCCGACAGCGTCGTCTTGGGTTTGCCCCAGCAGTTGATAATCACCGTGGTCGCGAAAGAGCACCAACTGCGTGTGTCCACCAGAAACAATCAAGGCCAAAAGAGGAAAGTGCGGCTGGGATTTTGGCAAGGCAAGCTGAACAGGCCCGGGTGCTTGCTCGGTAATAAAATTGGCGTAGACATGTCCCTCGACGTGATGCACCGGGTAGAGCGGTTTGCGATGTAAAATCGCTAACGTTCGCGCTGCTAGCGAGCCAATTAGCAGCGAACCAATTAAACCTGGCGCGTAGGTCACGGCGATAGCATCAATGTCGTCCCAAGTGCAGTTCGCTTGAGCGAGAGCTTCGTCGACGACTGGGCCGATGGCCTCGATATGGCTGCGCGCTGCGATTTCGGGCACCACGCCGCCAAAATGCGCGTGGACGTCAATCTGCGACTGCACCACATTTGACAACATCCGAAAACCGTCCTCAACTATAGCTGCCGCGGTTTCATCGCAGCTTGACTCAATTCCCAAAACCTTCATCTACTTAATTGTACCACTGTTAAGGGGTCGATGCTATAATATCGGTATGAATTCACTCAAGAAAACTTTGAAAAAGGCCATTCCCGCTAGTTTATACCAATCAATTGAGCCGACTTATCATCTATTGACAGCTACTGCCGCTGCCACCAAGGCCGGTTATCCAGCGCACAATATGCGCGTCATCGGCGTGACTGGCACCAATGGCAAAACCTCGACCTGCTTCATGATCCACAAAATGCTAACTGAAGCTGGCATCAAAGCAGGGTTGATGACTACTGTCGCTTACGGTGTCGGCAATGATATTACGCCGCAAGTTGCTCATATGACAACAGTTTCAGCGCCGCTGCTACAAAAACGATTAGCGGAATTCAAGAAGCAAAATGTCGAATGGGTGGTTTTGGAAGTGACTAGCCACGCGCTAGCCCAGTACCGTACCTTTGGCGTGCCAATCGAGATCGCCGTCATGACTAACGTTACGCACGAACACCTCGACTATCACAGAACTTTTGAGCGCTATTTGGCTGCCAAAACCAAACTATTTAAACTAGCCAGCCGCGTTGGCGTCATTAACGCCGACGACCCGTCCGCTGAAACTTTCCGCCAAGCCGTCAAGCAATCGGTCAGTTACGGCCTCAAATCTGGCGATTGGCGGGCGCAAGATATCAATTTGAGCGCCCACGGCAGCGATTACACAGCGTTAATTGATGGCGATTCTTACCACATTCATGTTAATATTCCAGGCGAGTTCAATGTTTATAACAGCCTAGCGGCGGCAGCCGTTGGCCGCGAGGTTGGCTTGACCAAAGCTCAAATTGAGCGCGGAATTGCCGCTTTAGCAGGCGTAGAAGGCCGCATGACAGTGGTCGACGCTGAACAGCCGTTCTCGGCGATTGTCGATTTTGCGCACACGCCAGACTCGTTTGAACGGTTGCTAAATGATGTTAGAAACACAACGAAGGGCAAGCTAGTGGTATTGTTCGGCTCGGCTGGCCGCCGCGACGAAGCTAAACGCGCCATTCAGGGCGAAATCGCTGGCAAATACGCCGATGAGATTGTCTTAACCGAGGAAGACGATCGCGATGTCGATGGTAATACCATACTATCGCAAATCGCTTCGGGCGCCGAAAAAGCCGGCAAAAAACGCGAGAAAAATCTCTTCCTAGTACCAGACCGCACTGCGGCCATTAATTTCGCCGTCTCACGAGTATCTGACTCGAAGGATACTGTTATATTTCTGGGTAAAGGACATGAAAAAACCATTGAACGCGCCGACGGAGCTCACCCTTGGAACGAAATCGAAACAGTGCGGCAAGCTATTTTGAATAAGAAGCACTAAACTACACCTATCAGTGCTGAAGATTTAGCTTCTAAAATGACTTAATAGTACGATTCATGATGCCTGGCGAAGTATAATCGGCGCACTAATCGTTCGATATATTTGCTCCAAAGCCGCGACTTAATAGGCGAAACTGGAATCTCGAAAGCGCCAATATAGTCAGTGATATGCTTATTGAAGCTAGTTTTGAAGCGCCCCAGGCCATAGCGCGGATGATTCGGGTTACTCATTTCATCGGAAGCTGGCGTACCGCAGAGGTCGTGTTCGAGCGAGCCATGCTCTTTAGCCCATTTAATTACTTCCCATTGCAGGCGGTGGCTAGCACCGTAGGCCGTACGTTTGCGAACCGAAGCGCCATCTTTGTAAGTACTTTTAGTACCCAGAATCACCGCAAAGGCACCAGCCACCAGCTGATCTTGATAATAGGCGAAAAATAACTGACCTTGGTTAGCGTCGATGTATCGCTGATAGAATTCACGGTAGTATTGCGGCGAGCGGATCGTAAAACCAGCGCCATCGGCTGTTTCTTTGAACAAATCATACATCGCCTGGCAAGTTTCATCATTGACCGGCACTCGCTTGACGACGACACCGTCGCGATCAGCGCGGCGAATAGCGTGGCGGCCCTTTTGCGGTAAGTCCTTGAGGATTGTATCAAGATCGCTATGTAAATCAACCACCACAGTCGAAGCATTGTACTGAATCGGTTGAGCAGGCAATAGTTCAATCGCGGAAATATCAGTGCCACGTAGTAATTCCGGCTCAATTTTGATAGTAAAAATGCCCTGCTGGCGAGCAAAATCGCGCAGCACTGGCACTACCGAAGCTAACTCGTTAGCGGTTGCTACGCCCGGACCTTTCGGGATATACCATACTTTACCGAATAGGGGAATATGCTTTTCGATAGCGCCAATTGCTAACTCGCCGCAGATGATAAAACGCGGCCGCCAGTTAGCTAGCCGTTTCAAATTTAAAAAGACCGACCCTTGCAGCATATTGCCGCGATCGCTATTACGAACCACTAGATTATCCCAGCGGTTGATTTCATCATCAGTTGCAAAACGAATAGTCATAACTATAGTATAACACCTCCGAGGAGGGCTTACGGAGGTGTTATCGCGCGATTAACAGAGAAAATCTATTACGGCTGCGGGTTTGATAAGAAATCAATCTCTTTAATGACATCAAGCAAAGCCTGAGCGCGGCGAGATTCATCAGCAATATTTTTGGCGGCCTCATGCGCTGGCGCAATCAAGGTTTTGTCGTCCGTCGAGCGAATCAATAGCAGATAAGTGTCAAATTTTTCTTCGGCAGAGATGTTGAGCTTATCTACCAGCGGTCGAAGCTCTTTGATGGCTTCGTTCTTGACATTATCAAGATCGTTGTCAGCAACTGGCGTAACTGCAGCTGATGTTTTAGCCGGTTTTGGCTGTACAACTGGTTCTGGCTCCGGCGCTGGCTCTGGCGGCAAATCAGGCAGCGGCGGCAATTGTGCTGCTGGTTGTGCGCTCGTTGCGCTCGCGCCGTTACTTACGCCAGCCAAAACCTTAGCGAGATCCTGATCGTCGCTAATTGGCTGCGTTGTTTGCGGTTTTATATCCATGTGCCCACCCTCTTCATTACTTTTATGCTTTATTTAGTATATACTGTATCATAGTTATAGGAAATATCGCAAGAGAAAGGTGATTTTACATGCTAGATGACTCTAATATTTTGAAGCAAAGAGACAACGGGGGCGCTCTCGAAGTTGCAGCTAAACTCTATCAACAGGCAAATTTTGATTGCCAACTGCGCGATGCCGAACACGACAACCGCGAACTGCGCAATGTCATCGTCGCTGGCATGGGCGGCTCGGCGCTAGCGGCCGACCTCGCTAAATCACTGCTCAACGACACGCTATCAATTCCGTTCGACGTCGTCAAGGACTACGATTTGCCGCATTACGCCGATCACAATACCTTAGTTATCGCTAGTAGCCACTCTGGTAACACCGAGGAAACTCTATCATGCCTCAAGCAGGCGATTGAACACGGCTGCCAAATTGCTATCATTGCTACTGGCGGAGAACTTAACGAGATTGCTCAACGAGAACATATCCTATCAGCACTCATTCCCAAAGATTGCCAACCGCGCATGGCCGTAATTTATTCGCTGCGAGCGCTATTTGAAGTGCTTAATGCCTTCAAGTTGATTGACCGCACCTACATTGACGAACTAGCAGCTATTAGCACTTGGCTAGAGAAAGAAAGCGCGCTCTGGACCAAAGATGTACCGACCAAGCAAAACTACGCCAAACAGCTGGCCTTAATCGCTGTCGGCAAAACACCGGTTTTCTACGGCGGTAGTTTGATGGCGCCGCTAGCTTATAAGTGGAAAATTAGTTGGAACGAAAATGCTAAAAACGTTGCATTCTGCAACTATTTGCCAGAATTCAGCCACAACGAATTTATTGGCTGGACTAGCCACCCGGTCGAGAAGCCTTTCGCGGTATTTGATTTGCTAAGCGATCTCGAACACCCGCGCATTCTCAAACGCTTCTCGCTCAGCGATCAGATGCTATCTGGCAAACGCCCGAAATCAAACGTGGTGCCGCTCGCAGGCAAAACACCGCTACAGCAGATGCTGTGGGGTTGTATTTTAGCAGATTTTGCCAGTATTTATGTGGCAATCCTCAATAATGTCGACCCGACCCAGGTTAACTTAATTGAAAAGTTCAAAAAAGCCCTCGAAAAATAAACGCGTGCAAGGCTGCAAAAAAACTAAAATAGACAGACAAGCGCTGTCTATTTTGTTTAACAGAAGTTCGGATTCTAGTGGTATTGCCGCAGCGATTCAATAGTGTTCTTGCGCGCCGCTTTCAGGGCAGGGTAAGTACCGAAGATTACGCCAGAACCAACTGCCATCAACAACGCTGCAATCGCCGTTGACCAGGTCATTGTCGGCCCAAAGCTCATTTGCGAACTAATAATCACAGCTAACAAACAACCAACCAGATAACCGCAAGTGCCGCCCAGCAGGCTAATCATCAGCGACTCGACCAAAAATTGCCCGATAATTGTCCGCTGGCTAGCGCCAACTGCTTTGCGGATACCAATTTCGCGGGTGCGCTCAGCCACGCCAACCAGCATGATATTCATAATACCGACGCCGCCCACCACCAGCGAAATCGCTGCAATGGCCGCCATCACCGCTGTTAAGGCACTAAACAATTCGCCAGTCGGCCGGCCAATATCAGCGCCACTTAGAATAGTAAAGTTGGCTTCGCCTAGGTGTTGTTTGAGGATTTTCTCTTTTAATTTATCTTTAACAGCCGAGACATTATCCTTGTCCTTTGCCAGAACGTTAATCTGTTGAATTTGCGTACTGCCTTTGTGCAGCAATTTACCTTGATTATAAGAGACAAAAATTGCATTACCATAATCAACGGTATTATAGTTAACCGGGTTAGCGCCAGTCTTGACAACGCCGATAACCGTAAACTGCTGGCCGTACATCGTGAACATCTGACCAACCGAACGATCAGTGTTGAATAGTTTAGTTGACAACTCGCTGCCGATCACCACCGCTGAATCGTCAGTTTCTTCACCGAGGAACTGGCCGGCATTCATTTTGATATCTGCTGTCTTGATAAACGCAGGAGTAGTAGAAAGTACAACATTATTAGCCGCCTCAGCTCGAGAGGTTTTAGCAGTAGCATTCAAAATCATTAGCGGCACCACCGCGTCGATACCATCAATTGACTTAGCGGCCTCGATATCAGCCTCGGTCAACGAGCTAGTACCGAACAACTGCTGCCCAGCTGGGTTGAGATAGGCATTCAAATCGCGCGTCTGCGCGCCCGGACGGACGATCATTAGCTTGCCGTCATAGGTATTAACTTGGTTAGAAATCATTCCGCGAGCACCGTCGCTAATCGCCAAAATACACGTCACGCTAGCCACGCCGATAGCAATACCCAGCGCCGTCAGTACCGTACGCGCGCGGCTGCGCCGCAATGTTTGATAAGCATCGGTGATGTGTTCAACTGTCATTAACCTCATTTTTCGTCGTCCTCGCTCTTTTTGGCTGTCTTTTTAAGCTTATCCTTGGTAGCTTCTTTTGTTTCTTCTTTGGCTTTTTTAGTGTCCTTATCCTTGGTATCCTTAGCATCTGCGTTATTCTTGTATTTAGAAGCGTCTGATTTGTGCAGCGGGATTGCTACTTCCTTTGATTCGGCATGCGATTCAACCGTTACGCGGCGGTCGCTAGCAACCTTGCCGTCAAGCATGTTAATCACGCGGCTAGCATAGCTAGTCAGATTCGGGTTGTGAGTCACCATGACGATAGTGTTGCCTTTTTTGTGCAAGTTAGCCAGCTCCTCCATAATAACGTGGCTAGAGCGGCTATCGAGGTTGCCAGTTGGCTCGTCGGCTAGAATGATGCTCGGTTTATTCACTAAAGCCCGCGCAATTGCCACACGCTGCATCTGGCCGCCCGATAGCTGCCACGGCATATAATATTCGCGCTCCTGCAAATGGAACGACTTTAGAATGCTACTAGCCATTTCCAGACGCTTGACGCGCGGTACACCTTTGTAAATCAGCGGTAAAGCAACGTTTTCCAGCACCGTCAAGCGATTAATTAAATTAAAGCTCTGAAAAACAATACCAATCTTGTTAGAACGAATTTTGGCATACTGTCGTTCTGATAGGCGAGCGGTCGAGTGCTCCTCGAACAGATATTCGCCCTGGTCAGGCCGATCCAAAAAACCAATGATATTAAGCAAAGTCGTCTTGCCGCAGCCGGACGGCCCCATCACGGCGATGAACTCGCCCTCGCGGATGGTCAGATCAATTTCATCGAGCGCATCGTGCGCCGCGTCACCTATACCGTATATTTTTGTAAGTTTTTTAAGTTGAATTATCGGCCTTGCTGTCTTTCGCGCTGTCATATTAATCTATTATAGACAAGTGACGTTTAATAAATCAACCGATGAAGATTGTGTAAAATACTACATTTTTAATTAGTCAGGTGCAGAGTAAAGCGTAATTCATATTTCTGGCGTTTTCTGGTAGAATTGTAAGCGAAGGAGAGGTGACCGAGTGGTTGAAGGTGCACGCCTGGAACGCGTGTGTGCGAGCAATCGTACCCAGGGTTCGAATCCCTGTCTCTCCGCCAAATATCACACCGCTTGGCTCGACGCCAAATCAGGAAACTTTGCCTCTAGTCGGCGCAAGCGCTTGTCTAACGAACCATACAAAGTATCGTCCACCAGCTCGCGGCTGCCAGATTCGTGGTAAAGTTCAAGTCGCAGACTAGCAATCTCGGCATGAATTTTGCCGTCTTCAGCTTTTAGCTCATTGAAGCCCTTATCCATTCGTAAATCCATATCTTTCACGATATCAACCAACGTTTTATGGTCGTTGCGAATATCGGCGAGCTGTTCATCAATGCTGTTGAAACGTTCGTCGAT
>CAUOLJ010000013.1:0-13477 GCA_963456275.1 uncultured Candidatus Saccharibacteria bacterium | reverse complement strand
TGATGAACGATCGTCTGGCTTCATACTTTCTATGCTAATTATAGCGTAATTAGCGGTTATTTACTAGTTAGCGCTGGTCTGTTACAATGAAAATGTACCTTTTCTGCCGCGGTGATGGAATTGGTAGACATGAGAGACTCAAAATCTCTTGAGCATTAGCTCGTGCCGGTTCAAGTCCGGCCCGCGGTACCATAAGATAGACGTATGTGGGCGTCTTTTTTTGATGCGCTTACCCCTGTTATGGTAGCGGCGTAAAGCATAAGTAACAATATTATGCAAAAGTGTTGACATAATTAAAAGTTTATGCTACAATGACATCATAAGCGTGGAATAATGCACGCAGGGAGGAAATCAATGAAACTATCAATTAAGAATCTGGCGATTGTCGGCGCGGTTATAGCTGCTATCGCTGGTGGAATCTGGTTGGCTAAGCCATCAGAAGCATCTGTCTGTGACGGATGGATTAACGTGATTACTTGCGGTACGCCAAGTCATCAAGACCTTAAAAATGTTTACTACGGACGCAACGACATCAAAGCGCTGTATCAGTGGAACAACATAAATGATGCCATGATTGAAGGCAAAGGCATGAAGAACGGTACCGTTTACAAAGACGGCCGGATCGTTGTCGACGGCCAAGTTGTGGCAACTAACGCCAAGACCGTTCAGCGTAATACGCGCTACCCAGGCTCGTCATACGGCCGCGAGACGGTTGGCGGACATTCGTTCTACAAGTTTACGACTCAGAACAGTTTTGTCTACAATCAGTTTGACGCTTTCGTCTGGTTCGATGAAAATGGCAAGTTTATTGCAGCCATTATCAAGGATTGCGGTAACCCAGTCTGGGGTGATGCAACCTGGAAACCGAAAGATATCCAAGTCTGTGATCTTACCAGCAAGAAAATCATCACCATTAAAGAGACCGAGTTCAACAGCAGCAAACATTCCAAAGATATCAACGATTGTAAAGAAATCAAGGTCTGCGACTTGACTAGCAAGCAAATCGTAACTATCAAGGAAAAAGAGTTCAATAGCAGCAAGCACTCGAAAGACATTAACGACTGTAAGGAAATCCAAGTCTGCGACCTTTCAACCGATACTATCATTACTATCAAAGAGAAAGAATTCGACAGCAAGAAGCACTCTAAGAATTTCGCTGACTGTAATAAGGTAAAGGTTTGCGAGCTCGAGACTGGTAACATCATCACCATCAAAGAGACCGAGTTTGACAGCAAGAAGCATTCCAAGAATGAAGCAGACTGCTACAAGGTGAAAGTTTGCCGCATCGCTGACAAGAAAATCGTCGAAGTTACCCGTAAAGAGTCAAGCGACAGCCAGTACACCACTGACATGAGCAAATGTGAAGAAACTCCAGCGACTCCACCGGAAACTCCAAAAACGCCAACCCCATCAAATCCAGTTGAATTGCCAAAGACTGGTACCGGCGAAGTAGTCGCCTCGGTGGTCGGCCTCGGCGGTCTAACCGCAGCAGCCAGCGCTTACATCGCTAGCCGCAAACGCCTCTAGTTAATCCCCCCAGCTAGAAACAATCCGCTCTGAAATATCAGAGCGGATTTGTTTTGTTGGATTATTTAGAGAGAAGACTGGCGGTGATAGCCTCAAGCGGCCGCGACGGATTCCAAATATAATAGACGCTAGCACGCGCCGCTACCGTACCGCGCCAGATGCGTATTGGGTCGTTCCATGGCATGGTCGCAACTTTACCGCTGCTAGCAGTAACGAGCGTGTCTTGGTGCAAGGTGGTAATGGTAATTGGATATGTCACGGTGAATTTGTGCAAAGCTTCGACTAACTGCAGCAGCTGCATGCTGAAAGTCAAAATTTTGGGATAATAAAGCGTGCGAAAGAGTTTTTGCAATTGCGCAAAGCTCAAGATTAACACGGTATTCTGGCGTGCTGCTAGTGTAGCGGAGTCGTTGCGTATTAGATCTACGGCGTCGCGGGTGATAACTGCTGGTCCTTGATAGTCGCGCAGCAGCTGGCTATAGACAATCGCTGTTTGGCTGTTGCGCCCGGCATCGCCTATTAGCAGTAAACCATCGCTCCACGCACTAAGCGCACGTAGTTCACTAATAGACTCTTGAGCTAAGCCGCCGCTAGGATTGCTAGGCGCGTAAGCAACGCCGTTCATGGTGCGCGGCAAGGTGTTCTTGAGGACATCCGGCAGCAAGGCGCGAGCTTCCCCTACTCCGCTAGCCAGTGCTGTCGAGTAGGCTTCGGCGACGCCAGCAAAACCTAGCTTATTGCCGCCAATGATGCCAAGCTTTCCCGCGCGCGAGCGCTGTTCGGGCTTACTCCACTCAATATCGGGAAAGAGCGGCTGTTCGGGTGTTTGGCGCTGCCAATATGGTAAATTCATATGCTCATTGTAGCGTGTATGATACCGCTAGCTCAAGTATCTTGCTACTGCGCTAGGGCTGACGTACAATCTAAACATGGATAAGCAAATTACTGAACATTACCAAATCGTCATAAAGCGTTTGGAGACGGCGAAATCGCAAACTGATCTGGCTGAATTAGCGCGCTATCACCGCACGCGCGTGCAAGAATTTCAGCACGAGCGGCTGGTTCACTTACTGGTGACATTTTTCTTCGCGGGGCTGTTTTTGGCGTCCTTGGCGGCATTTTTGGCAACGGCGGCGATGGGGCTGGCGATGAATTGTTTGCTGGGACTATTGGCGCTGATTTTGTTTGTGCTAGAGTTAGCTTATATTCGTCATTATTACCAGTTAGAGAATGGCGTGCAGCGGCTGTATCAATTGACGGTAGCGATTGAAGAAAAACGTTTCGCCAAAGGTTAGGTTTGATCAAGCTGGCGAGTTAGCTGCATTTACCTGCTGGACTATTTTCTCGATAATATATCTATCTTTCGGTTCGAAATCGTATTCTTTTACAGTCGCAATGCCGTTTTTGATAGCGATATCTGGCAGCGTAACGCGTCCCTCTGGATAGCCGCGGACTTTATCTTGATCGATTCTAAATGCGCCTTGATTATTCTTTGCGGCTATTAGTTTAACGGCTTGAGCGAAAATATCGATGTGCGACGTCTCGAATCTGCTGAATAAGTTGTTGAATGTAACTTTACCTAGGATTTCGTCTGATTCTTTATCAATGCCGAATCCTAGTTCTCCAATCTCGAATAAGATAGGCTCGAATATGTCGATATTTTCCATCAAGTAGCGGTTATTGCTGAGTATTCTGCCATCGGCATAGACTTTAGTTGTATCTCCGCCGCTTCTGGTTATATTCCAAGTATAGACAAGTTTGTCGTACGAGCCGATAGACGTGTTGCTTGGCAACGATGATTTGATTTCGTTAAGATTGGCGGCATTCATTTCAATTTCACAGTCAAGGTAGTAATAATATTGAGTATGCTGTCCGTTTGTTGTTTTGTTTTTTTCTGATTTCTCTAGCACTCTAGCTGAAATTTTGGCTTTGAAATTAGACTCTTTAAGTTTATCGAATAGCGCGGGGAGTTTTTCGGGAATTTTGTAAAACACGTTAGCTTCCGAGTCGGTGTTGATTGCGCCGTCGCCCTGCTTCTGAGTTATTGCAATGAAGTTTTGTTGCGGCCATTCTCGAATTGGAGAGATAACGTCGGCGATTCTCTTCACTGCTATGGTAGTCTGATCTTTAGGGTAATCCGGCTGAAGCGTTATTTTGTAAGTACCTTTTTTGTTGCCAAAAAAGTCCTCTACGATGTCTGATAATTTGAGGTCGACTTTCTCTACGCCCGGTATTTGGCGTATTTGTTCAGCGCAATCATTCAGCTGTCCGAAAGAGCTTACTGGATTTTGCGAAAATGTTTCGGATAGCCCGTAAATGACGCCAATAGATATTAGTATTACGAATAGTATTGCGAGTGGCGAAACGATCAAAGCAATCGTTAGGAGTATTTTGTTTGGTTTCTGCGAAGAATACTGCTGATATTGCGGCTGTGGTGAAGCGTATTGAGGTTGGTTTTGCGGCGGATACTGCTGCGGGTATTGTTGATATTGCGGTTGCTGCGGATATTGCGTTTGTTGAAGTGGTTGCTGCGGATTATTTTCTGGTGGCATGAGTTGGTCCTCGCGGTTATATTGCTATCTCAATACTTACTGGGCAGTGGTCGCTGCCTATTTGTTCGGCGTGGATTTGCGGATTTTTGACACGCTTAGCAATTTCGCGCGACGCCAGCCAATAGTCAATCCGCCAGCCGACATTGCGCGCCCGGGCGTTGGCCCAGTGCGTCCACCAGGTGTAGGCGTCGGTCTTTTCAGGAAAAGCCGCCCGGAAGGTGTCAGTAAATCCAGCGTCTAGGTAATTCTGAAAGCCTTCTCGCTCCTCGTCGGTAAAGCCGTGCTTGCCGACATTAGACTTAGGATTTGCCAGGTCAATTTCTTGATGCGCCACGTTCATATCGCCGCAGTATAATACTGGCTTGACTAGCTCTAATTCCTCCAGATAGGCCAGCACTGCCGGATCCCACTGCTCGTGACGTAATTTCAGCCGGCTCAAATCCCCTTTCGAATTTGGCGTATAACATGTCACCACCCAAAAATCGTCGAACTCGGCAGTGATGATGCGTCCCTCGTCGGCGGGATTGCCATACTGATCGCCGGTCAGATTGAACCGCTCAATGATAGCCGGCGGCAGTCCGTCGCGCCAGTGCAGCGGCCGGATTTTCGACAAAATCGCCGTGCCGGAATAGCCTTTTTTGGCGGCTGAATAGAAATGCTCGTGGTACTCTGGCAGATCAATTTCTACCTGGTCGCGGGCGGCCTTGGTCTCCTGCAAGCATAAAATATCCGGATCGTACGTCTGTAGAAAACGGGCAAACTCGCCCTTGTTGATGACGGAGCGGATGCCATTGACGTTCCAAGAGAATAGCTTCATATAGCTATTATAACGTAAAATCGCCGCGGTGCTAGCGGCGAGATATCTCGTCTCGCTGCTGGCACCGCTCACTCATTTTGTGAAGTGTTAACTCTGGAAAGATGCAGCCAGTCGGCGGATGTGCTAATATTTATAGGTATGAAGGTCCTGATAGTAAGCGAAGTATATCGGCCTGGTGTCGGCGGTGTACAGACAGCGCTGGATACTCTGATTACTGGCTTGAAGGCAGCTGGTGATGAGGTGACGGTGTTAACTGGCTCGCCGGACGGTTTATTTAGCCATTTCACAGAGGTAGATGAAATAAACGGCGCCAAAGTATTGCGGTTGCCAGCAGTAAAATGGATTGCTAATCGCGACAACAACCGGGTGGCATTCCTGCCAAAAAGATTCGTGCGGCGATACTTTCGACAGAACCAGCCTGATATCATTCATCTGATGACGCCGATTTCGTGGCTGCACCAGGCAGTCATTCGCCAGGCCAGGCGGCGGCAGATTCCAATCGTCACGACTAATCACACCATGGCACTGAATCTCGTGATGAATGCCAAAAACAAAACTATTGCCCGCTGGTTTGTCCGAATGGTCGAAGGTAAAATGTGCAAGCTAGTCAATCAAACCGCCTATATGACGGCGCCGACGCGTGCGGCATTAGCGACTACGCCAGCGATTCATATACCAACGAAAGCAGTTTCTAACGGTGTCAATGCGGCATTCTATGCACCGGGTAAAGCTGACGAGAAGCTCTTGCAGCGTTTTGCGATTGATGCGCTGCGACCAGTGGTGGTCTATGTTGGGCGGCTTGACGGCGAGAAGCGGATTGACTTGCTGATTGCCGCGATGGAACGCTTGAAAACTGATGCGCAGTTGGTGATTATTGGTAAAGGCTTAATAGAAAAGCAACTGCGAAGTCAAGCAGCCAGCCTGGGCGATCGCTGTATTTTTACCGGTTTTGTTAGCGACGAGGAAAAGCGCGCTTTATTGCGGCGAGCAGATATACTCGCGATGGCTAGTCCTGCCGAGCTGCAATGTATTGCGGCGCTAGAAGCGCTGGCTTGCGGTACGCCAGTGGTGGTGTCTGATCAGGTTGCTCTGCCCGAGCTATTGGACGGCGGCAAGAATGGAGTCAGCTTCCATTATCCAGACGTCAACGATCTAGCGCATAAAATCGATGAATTGCTGAATAATGAGCCGCGCCGGCGCCAGATGAGCCGGGCTGCTCGCCAGTGGATTATTGATAACCATACTTATGAACGTACCGTCGACCAATACCGCGAGTTGTATGCCCGTCTTTTAGCTGGCGGGCATTAATTTGTCGAGTTTTTCAGAATGATAACTCTATAAATAAATGCAAGAGATTATTTACACCGCTAATATTTGGTTATAGCTTGTTGGTAGAGTTTTACGTAAGCAGTAGCGGTAGCTTCGGGCGAAAGCTCTTTGAAGACGCTTTTGGTACCAGCAGACAGTTTCTTGCGGTAAGTGGAACTGGCTAATTTTTTCATACCTTGCGCCAAACTCTCTTCATCTGGTCGTACCAATAAGCTATTTATGCCGTTATGGAGCCCAACGTCCAATCGATCGTCGCAATATAGAACCGGCAATCCCATCACTAACGATTCAGGAATAACGATTGGCTGGTTATCAAAACGGTAAGATGCTAGTACAAAAACATCGGAATCTCGAAGCAATTGAACAATTTGTTTGCGATCGCCAACATGCCCGGCAAAAGTAATATTGGGCGTATCAGCAGCCAGGCGAATGAGATTCTTGCGTTCTGCACCATCGCCAACAACCAGCAGTTCGCTATTCGGTATGGCAGCACGCTGGAAGGCTTTGATGACGCAATCTAGGCGCTTTTCTTTGACTAGGCGGCTAATGCTGATGAATCGCACAGTCTTGTTGCTGCGCTGCCGCTGCGCGGCACGAGCGTACTCCTCAAAGGTACGGTTATAGCCAGTAGGTATAATGGCGCTGAGTGATACTTCTCCGCTAGCGGCCGCGTGAATGTAATTGGTCATATAGTGCGACGGTGTGGTTGACGCATCGACAACATTAGCAATAATAGCTTGAGTACGCCAGTCAAAGCGACCAATACGGCTTTCGGCAGCTAGCAGCGCAGTAGATTTAGGTTTAGCGTGTTTTTGCGGTCGCCGCTTATGGATTGCTGCTACATTTAACGCGTATAACCTAAAGCCAATGCTAGCAAAAAATGTCGGTATCGGTACGGTGTGCGATCCGGCGATATTGGTATGAAAAGTGTGAATGTGCGGTATATGTTGCTGGCGAGCGATTTTGGCGGCTAGCAGCAAGGCTCCAGTGTCTGTTTGGCTATGAATAAGGTCGAAGCGGTGTTGCTGGCTGATAATTTTTGCTGCACGATTGGTTGCACATAATATCCGCGTGTGTATTGGCAGGCCTGGCAGACGGAAAGATTTGATGGGAATGGTTTTTGCTTGCTTTGGCGCCTCTAGGCTGGCGTGCGGCGCGAGAAGCGTGACCTTATGGCCCAGACACGTTAGTTCCTCGATTTGCGTTTGGACAGACCGGCTGACGCCGCTTGACGATGGAAACTTGTCGTCAATAATTAGCGCTACAGAAAGAGATTTCATAAATGTATTATAGCAAGAGACTATAAAGTAGTATAATTGTTATCATGGATGAAATTCCAACATTAAAGCAAATTTACGAAAAACTCGGCTGCCAAGAAAAGACGGCTGGCGGAGTTTGCTGGTTTGAGTGTAATACTAGCGCTGATAAAGCGGTAATACTTTTTCACGGCGTGACTGGCGGCAAGATCGATATGGTGCCGTTAGCCGAGCGGTACGTCAATTTTGGCTATGCGGTGTACGCGATAGATTTACCAGGGCATGGCGGGTCGGTGCAACCGCCGCTGAACACTTACGATGATTTAGCTGATTGGCTTGTGGAAGACTTGGCGCGGCTCGGCCGGACGCCGGATTTGATTGTCAGCAACTCGTATTCTTCATCAATAGTTTATCATGCGCTGCGTACCGAAAAAATCCCGAAAAATACCAAAGTCATTATGGCTTGCCCGACGCCAGATCAATCGCGGTTAGCTGATACCTTGCAGGTGCTTTCTAGCTATTTGCCCGAAAAGATTACCTGGGAAGCCTACAACTGCATGCTTGGACAGAAGATTCGGATGGCATGCGTTCTGAAGACCAAGCGCCAGCATGCCTGGCAATGGCTTGGCGAGTCTGAAAAATACAAAAAGTCCACTACGACGCTTAAAAAATCTAATGCATTGACGACGCTGCTATATCAGAAAAATCCTTATATTGAGGGCGTACCTAGTGATTATGATGTAACTATTATAATTGGCGGCGAAGACAATATTATTACTCCAAAAACGCAGGGTATTATGAAGGATTTGCTGCCGACAGCGAAGTTTATAATTGATCCGGCTGCCGGCCATATCTTGCAGTTTGAAGCGGTAGACTCATATCCTGACGTTTAGCGTAGTTAGCGCGCCATGGTATAATAGGAATTAGTTATGAGAATCGCTTTTTTTATTGACGATTACCTGCCATCGGTGCATGGCGTGGCAACATCGACTTTGAATTATAAGCAGGCTTTGGAGTCGCTTGGGCATGAGGTTTTCGTGGTAGCGCCAAAATGCGAAGGCTACGAAGACCACGACGATCACGTCATTCGCTTGCCATCAGCCAAGAATTATGTTTTTGATAAGCGCGAAATGGCGGTTATTTACCCTGGCCTAGCCAGGAAACTTGATGAATACCAGTTTGATATCGTGCATAGCCAAATGCAATTTTATATGGGCGTACTGGCGCATAGCGTGGCTAAGCGGCAGAATATACCGCATGTGACGACCATTCACACGCTTTATGTTGAATTAGTTAATGATTATCCGTTTATGGTGACTTCCGGCTTGATTGCGGCAACAGCGGCGTTTCCGGTAGTGCTGCGAACAAGGCCGATTTTGCCGAAAGCCTCGCGCGAGCAGTTGCGCTCAATGAGCAAAAGCACTATCAAAGATATCATGTCGCGCCAGGGCTGGCGGCTGATGGCGGCGTTTGCTAATAAGTGTGATGCTTGCATTGCGCCGTCGAAACACCTTGAACGGATGCTGATCGAAGATGGCGGCTTGACGGTGCCATGCTACGTTTTCCCGAACGGTATTGACACCAAGCGTTACAAGAAAGCGTCGGCGTCTGATTCGCCAATTGAAAAGCGTCCGGGCGAAAAGTTCATCATTTCGGTGGCGCGGCTAAGCCCAGAGAAGCGCCAGCGGACTTTGATTGAGGCTATGCCGCATATCCGCGATAAAAAAGTCAAGCTGGTCTTGGTTGGCGGCGGCCCGTATGAAGAGGAGCTTAGACAGCGCGTTGAGGAGTTGGGCGTCGGCGATCGAGTAATTTTCGCTGGTATGCGTTCGGGCGACGAGGTAGCGGCGATGCTCAAGCAGGCTGATATATTCTCTTTAGCGTCGTATCATTTTGATAATCAACCGATGACTTTCCTGGAGGCGGCGGCTAGCGGTTTGCCGATTGTTTACTGCGACGAACGGATGACCGAGGCTTTGACTAAGAATAACGCTGTCTTGACTAAAGGTATTGAGGGCGAAGATTTCGCAAAAGTATTTAATGATTTATTCGCGCACCCAGAGAAAATCGAGGAGTTGTCGCGCGGCGCGTTGAGCGTTGCCAAGAAGTTTGATTCGACGGCGATGGCTAAAAAGATGGTTGAATTATACGAAAGTTTAATTTCATCACATCAAGTACTTGAAGAAGAATAGTAGCAGTTCAGGGCGCGAGGCTCGGTGTATTCGGCGCAGCTAAAATTTGCGCAAAATGCGGCTGTGTTCGCGTTCTAGATCGCGCTGTTTGATAGCTTGGCGTTTGTCGTAGCGTTTTTTACCCTTGCCTAGAGCGATGACTAATTTGATGTAGCGTCCATTAGTGAGCAGCTTGGTTGGAACGATAGTGAAGCCTTCTTTTTTGCGAGCAGCTAATTGATCGATTTGGCGCCGGCTGGCTAGCAATTTGCGTGCACTGGTGTCGACAGTTCGCGCATTTGGTTGGCCGCGCTCGTTCTGCCGCAAGCTGAAACTAGCGTTGTTCAGCCACAATTCGCCGCCGCGAATAGTGACGTAAGCGCCTTTGAGCTGGACGTGGCCTTCTCTGGCTGCTCGCACTTCGAGTCCGGTTAAACTTAGGCCTGCTACGATTTCATCGCCAAGCTCATAATCAAACCGCGCTCGCCGGTTAACAATCGTTTGCATAGCTAGCTTTTTTGTCTTAGCGCTAGATTTCTTAGACATATGTTAATTATAACAGGTTTATTGTTCTGGCGGTGTGTAGGTACCGTTCTCCAAATCGTGTGCACCTGGCATGAGACTAAGTATATACAAGGCTCTTGATTGACTAGCTTGAGCTGCAGGGTGACGGTTTGTCCTTAATTTTGCAGCGACACCGATTATTTTGAGTAAGTTTGGATAAGGTATCGCTACGCGGGAAACGTTCTCGTGACACCTGCTCAGTGCGTATGTTAATTGTGCAGCTAATTTTAGTTTTTGGTCGTCATCAAGATCCTGATATATATTATCGAGTAATTTATTGATCTGTTCTAAATATGCATTTACGTCTTTTTGCTGTTCTGGCAAAGCTTTGATTTGCTGTATGGCGTCGTCTAGCTGTTCTCTAAGGCGGTCTTCTTGCGTAGTGCCGCTAAATATATCATAAACTGGAGCTTTTTCAGACGAGCCTGGTTCTTCTTTCTGCTCACTTCCTCCTCTCGAAAACGACGCATAAACCACCTTTCCTATATTTCGTGGAGTTCTATCTTTAATGTAAGGAGCAATATCAATAACCTCAGCTCCCTTGCTTCCAGAAGGATCTCTATCCATCCTTTAATTATATCACAAAATACGCATAATTTCAATGCTTTATCGCTATATTTATGATACAATAACTCAATGATAGCTGATATCCGCATTACCGAGAAGAGTTTTGGTAACAAACGGCTGATGAGCGACGTTAAATTCAGCGTCAATGACGGCGAGAAAGTTGGGCTGGTTGGCCGCAATGGCGTTGGCAAATCGACGCTATTTGGCATGTTGGCGGGAGCGGATAGCGACTATAGAG
Source organism: uncultured Candidatus Saccharibacteria bacterium (assembly GCA_963456275.1). Lineage (GTDB taxonomy): Bacteria > Patescibacteriota > Saccharimonadia > Saccharimonadales > Saccharimonadaceae > Saccharimonas. Next base: position 2,456 of record CAUOLJ010000013.1, on the reverse strand, counting down.
GGTCGGTTGTTTTTCGGCGCGGCAGCACGATTGTAGCGACGGCGCAGGAGCACCATAGTTTGGGTGATATTACAGTGCTGGAATATATCCTGCGCGGGCTGCCGGAATATGCGCGGCTGCGGCACATTTTGACGACTTATCCAGCGGCGATGGGTAGCGATATGCGCAAGATCGAGGAGTACAGTCAGGCGTTGGAACGCTTTGGACAGAAGGATTTTTACCGCGTTGAAGAGCTAGTGGCTGAGGAGCTGAAAAATTTCCAGATGGAAGGTTTTGGCGAGCACCAATTAGTGGCTTTGAGCGGCGGGCAGAAACGCTTGGTCGAAGTTGTGAAAATCATGCATGCGCAAGCGGATCTAGCATTGATTGACGAGCCGACTAATCATATGGATTATATTGCCAAGAAGCAGTTTATTGATTGGATGAAAAGCGCCCGCCAAGCGATGTTGATCATCACCCATGACCGCGATGTGCTGGCAGAGGTTGATCGAATTGTCGAGCTGCGCGACGGCGCATCAGCGAGTTATCGCGGCAATTATGATGATTATTTGCGCCAAAACGCCTCAGCGACAGGCAATGCCATGCAGGATTACGAGCAAACCGAACGGCGGATTGCTAATTTGCGCGACAAAGTTCTACAATTTCGCCGCCTGAAAGAAAAAGCCCGCGATCCTGGCACGATTGCGCAATTCAAGCGGCGCGAGAACCAAGCGGCGGCCGAGCTAGGAAAACTGGAGAAAATCGATAAGCCGACTTTTTGGATTGATAGAGAGAATGTGGCGCAATTGGATTATAAAGTAGCTGATCGCTATCAAAAATTCAAAGCTCGCAATATTAGTTTGGATGTACAGGACGGATCTATGCGGTCGCAGCGCAAGCTTGTCGAAGCTCGCGATTTGGCGCTAGGCTTCAACGAGCGGATTTTGTTCGAGGGTGTTAACATCGATTTGCGCGAAGGCGAAGCTATTGAACTGCGCGGCCGCAATGGTGCTGGCAAGACGACGTTGATCCGAGCGTTGATGGCAAACGAGTCATCTAGCGCCGCTTTCTCTGGCCAGCTTCGTAAAACGGCTCAAGTCACGCCTCAGTTAGATCGGGCTTTGACTGAGAATACTGTTCAGTCTGCTCCATTAGTTTACTCTGGTTCTCTCTATCTCGATCCGCATATTCGCGTTGGCATTTACGAGCAAGAGATAGCGGCGACTTATCTGAACTTGCCGCTGGCGCGAGCGATTGAGCAGATGTATCTCGATCGCGGGCTGAAAATTAATGATACCAAAATCCGCCAGCTGATGAGCGATTATCTTTTTGTTGAGAGTGACGGCGCGGTGCCTTTGGCTAGCTTGAGCGGCGGGCAAAAAGCTCGGTTTCAGCTCATTAGTATGCTAGCAAATGAGCCGCAATTGCTCATTCTGGACGAGCCGACCAACCACCTGGATTTGCCTTCAGTTGAGGAGCTGGAAGCGGCGCTCGAGCGCTACGCTGGCGCAATTTTGTATGTTAGCCACGACGATTATTTTCGGCGCAAAATTGGCGGTTCGGTTGTTCAGATTGGCAGTTAGCGGACTACTTTTTCTGAACGCGCTCTTGTTTTGGTGTATATCAGGGCTAGGGTGTGTTTACGTAAAATTAATTTGAATAATCGCCGCCTGTAACATTGAAGTATTCTTCGAGAGTTTTGATCTCGCGCTTTTTCATGTCTTGAGCGGTTTCGCGGCCGACGTAACGCCAGTGCCAAGTTTCGACGACATAGCCGGTGATATTTTTGGCGTTGTCAGGATAGCGCTGGATGAAACCGTACTCGGCGGCGTGCTCGGCCAGCCACTTGTATGTTGGCGTAGTGGCGAAGCATTGCAGGACGCAATTGTCAGCCTTGAGGTCGACGGCTAAGCCAGTTTGATGCTCGCTGCAGCCTGGCCGGGCGCTAGCGGAGTCAGCTTCTTTCTGGTTGCTATGTTTGACCCAATAGTCATAAGTTTCGACTTGGTCGTTGTAAGATCGGTAGCCGCTAGTCGAGGCTAACGGCATTTTTGCTTGCGTGGCAGCGGCTTTCATGGCGTTGTATTGGGCAGCGGCCTCTTTGCGCAAGGATATCCCCTTTTCGATAGGCGCCAAATCATTCGGCTGCCAAGTTTTTGGCTCGAAGCAGTGCTTTTTATTAATAACAATGATCGTGCTGTTGTAGTCTTTTAAGACTTTCTTGCGGAGGGCGGCTTTTTCGGCCCAGGCTTTTTGCTGGGCGGCAGCGAGCTTGTCGGCGGTTTCCTGCTCTTTGGCTCTGATGTCTTTAGCAGTTTTGTAATAATCTAGCCCAGTGAAGGTAGCTAGACCTAATATCGCTGAAAAAGCTAGTGTAATCACAAGCACGCTAAACTTATGCTTATTCAAAAATTCACCCTTCATAATTTATAATTCTATTCTACCACAACTAAGCGCCAGCGGTATAGAAATCTTTG
>CAUOLJ010000012.1:0-15429 GCA_963456275.1 uncultured Candidatus Saccharibacteria bacterium | reverse complement strand
CTTAATTGTTTTCCCCGCCAGAACTCCAGTGGTACTGACAGGTGTAGGAGTAGAAATAACAAGAGATAGTGTACTGCCATTACCTAACGCCCCCCTTCTACCACCCCCCCAACAATATGCTTTATCATCAGAAGCGATGACACAAAAATACGAATTACCGGCCGTTATCTGCTTAATTGTTTTCCCCGCCAGAACTCCAGTGGTACTGACAGGTGTAGGAGTAGAAGAGTTTTTTAAATTACCATTACCTAACTGTCCAAAGTTATTGCTACCCCAACAATATGCTTTATCATCAGAAGCAATGACACAACTAGAAATACCACCTGAAGCTATCTGTTTAATTGTTTTACTCACTAAAACACCTGCAGTATCAACAGCTACAGGAGTAAGAGAATTTACTGTATTATTGTTGCCGAGCTGACCAAAGCCATTATGGCCCCAACAATATGCTTTATCGTCAGAAGCAATGACACAACTATGGTTACCGGCAGAAGACGGTTCTATTTGCTTAATTACTTTTCCTACTAGAGCACCACTAATTTTAACAGCTGAGGGAACAAGAGCGCTTGATGTATTACCGCTACCAATCTTACCATTGCTATTACTGCCCCAACAATATGCTCTACCATCCAAAGCCACAGCACAGACGTAACCAAATCCACCTATTATATGTTTTGCGAGCATAAGATCTTCTTTATTCTCTACCCCCACTCGCACTCGAAAACTAGCACCAGTCTGCGGCAGTGTCGCTGCTGTATTATCAGCCGCCAACTGCGCACCAGGAGTAGCACTACTCGACGATTGATATAGACGATAATTCGCTTGATCAACTTTTACTTGCCCCGAAGACATTGTCGGCATTAGCGCCTCAGTAGGGCGAGTTAACCATTGCACCGCCACAATAACACCAATACCCAGCGCTAACAGACAGACCGCAGCATATGCCAAAACCGTCCGTTTGCGTCGTATTCTCAACCCAAATTGCTCGCCATTACTCTCCACTTTTACATAACCTCGCTCGCCAACAAAGCGAAAGCAGTTTACATTACCATTTTAGCATAAGCAATATAAGGACTCAATTGTTTGAACTAGATAATTTGACTGCCAAACTTCGCTAAAATCGCCATAATTATCAGCGCCGCCACCGAGGCCAGTACGAGTGTGTCGTAGCCCTGGTCAACAAACCGGCGCAACCCGCGGTGTTCAACTATTTTGTTCAAAATATTATGCCTGGTTAGTCCATAAAAAATTAGCAGCATACCCGCATCCAGCGTCAAACACCACGGGCATAACGCGCCAATCTCGACATAACTCATGTAGAACATCCAACCAGCAAACAGCAGACCAGCCACCGCGCCAAGCTGCGCGCCCCACATAAACCACTTCGGGAACTTCGCGCCCGCTAGCAGCGCCACCGCAATTGTCACCATCACCGGCAGCGTCATCATACCAATAAAACTATTAGGAAAGCCAAGTGGCGCCGCCGACCAATGGTTCGCCACCGTCGAACAACTCATCGCCGCGTTCAAGTCGCAGTTCAACACGGCATGCGAATTTTTAGCGAGCGTCAGCGATTCAATCGACAACACAAACGAAGCCAACAGTCCCAAACCGCTGCCAACCAGCATCAATAGCGCCGCCAATTGCCGGCGCTTTGATTCTTTACCCGACAACCGCTTGCGCAACTTTTCAAACATAAAAACTTACCTCGCTAATCGTCGGCAGCGGCAGCCCGCGCCACATATTTTGCATCTGGCTATCAGCACTCAGCGCGATAATCGTTGGATATTCAACGACATCGTACGTCCGGCAAAAATCACTGCCCTCAGCCGAATCTGGGTCAATTTCCTCAATCGTGTGCCCTGTCTGCCGATTAAAGTCATGCAAAAAATCAATGACCTTACGCGCATAATCGCTTTCTGTCCGATACACGACAACTACTCGCACGATTCCTGCCCTTTCTGGCGGCGCTGCTCTAATATTTTGACAAAATCATCTAGAGTTTTGAACTTTTGAAATACGCTGGCAAAACGCACATATGCGACTTCGTTACGTTTCGCTAGCTCATCAAGCACAAACTCGCCAATCAAACGAGATTCAATTTCGCTCTCGCCCAAGCTATGCGCGCGATCTTCCACGGCATCAATTATTTCCTCCAGTTCAACTTCCGATTTGAAGAACTTACCAACTGAACGACGGATAGAATTGGCTAACTTGGCCCGCTCAAACAATTCGCGGGCACCGCTAGATTTAATAACCGCCAAATTCGGACGTTCAATTCGCTCATACGTCGTAAAACGCTTGCCATCGGGGGTTTCGCGGCGGCGGCGAATCGTAATACCGTCAGCCGATTCTCTCGACTCTAGTACGCGACTGTTGCCGATTTTGATCCCTTTCATTTAGTCCTCGTCGTTATGCTTATTTTTTCGGCGACGCCGCAAAAAGGCTGGCGTATCGTCTTCGTCATCCTCATCAACCGAACTGCCCCATATATCTGCCGTATCCTCGCTAGCAAATTGTGCTGCTGCCGACTGATGCGACAAGTCCATATCAATGTCATCTACAGCTTCGCTAATTGATTGCGTTTGAACAGCTGGCGCTTGTTCTACTGGCGCCGTCAATTCCTCTGCCTGCTGCTGATAGTATGCATTATCAAAGCCAGTCGCGATCACGGTGATAATTAACTCGTCTTCTAATTCCGGCTTCAAGGTGGCGCCGAATATAATATTAGCATCTGGGCTAACAGCACTCGTGATAATTTCGGCAGCTTCTTGAATTTCCGCCATACTCATATCGTAACCGCCAGTGACATTAAAGAGTACGCCCTTAGCACCATCAATCGATACCTCAATCAGCGGCGATTCAATTGCTTGCTGTGCCGCCTGCGCTGCCCGGCCTTCGCCGCTAGCCCGGCCGATACCCATTAACGCTGATCCAGCATTACTCATGATGGCTTTGACATCGGCAAAGTCGAGATTAATCAAACCATGCTCAGTTATCAGCTCTGAAATACCCTGCACACCTTGGCGCAGTACATCATCGGCAATCTTGAAAGTCTCAAGCAGTGGCGTTCGACGATCAATAGTCTGCAGCAGCCGATCATTCGGGATAGAAATTAGCGTATCGACTTGCCGGCCCAACTGAGCAATCGCCCATTCGGCATTAGCCCGGCGCTTTTCGCCTTCAAAGCTAAACGGCTTGGTAGCCACGCCAACAGTCAAAATACCGAGATCGCGCGCTACTTCAGCTACCACATGACCCGCTCCCGAGCCAGTTCCACCACCAGCACCAATCGTCACAAACACCATATCGGCTCCCTCTAGCGATTCGCGAATTTCATCAATCGACTCGCGGGCTGCTGCTTCACCAACGGCTGGATCGGCACCAGCTCCCAAACCATTCGTGGTATTATGGCCCAAGTGAATTTTGACATCGGCTTTTGAATTATGCAAAGCCTGCGCGTCTGTATTCATAGCTATAAACTGGACGCCATTTAGCCCTGCGTCTTTCATACGGTTAACCGCCGAACCGCCGGCGCCGCCGACGCCAACGACTTTGATGCTTGCGAATGTTTGGATTTCGCTCGGTTTTACCTCTGGCATTACAACTCCTTACCCCTTATTCTCTGGATCTTATTTCTAGTATATCACCTATGGCCGAAACCTGTTAAATAGCGAACGGAAAAGCCCGCCTTTACTGCCCGACTTGCTAGAATCAACCGCGGCACTATGATAGCCGTCAGGATTAATATCAACCAGCATTAAGCCAATTGCCGCCGCGAATTCAGGTTTATCAACATTATCGACCACGCCGCCATAACCCTTAGCTTTACCTTTACGAACAGCTACGCCGAGCTGGGCTTTGGCAAATTCAACGATACCTTTCATGTTAGCCGTCCCGCCCGTTAGGACAGCACCGCTCGGCAGGCGTCCGGCACGACCAGCTTTCTTCAATTCTTTGTTGACCGCTTCAAAAATCTCTTCTAACCGCGCCTCAACAATTTCATCAATATCGGCAATATCAAATTCTAGATTCTCGCCATCATATTTAATCAAAACTTTGCTAGATTTGTTGCGGTTAGTAGCCGATGCATGTTTTAGCTTTACTTCTTCAGCTATTTCTGGATCAATTTTCAGTCCAATCGCCAAGTCGTTCGTTATATTAATGCCGCCATACGGTACCACGCCAATATATTGCAGATCACCCTCTTCATAGATTGCTACGCCAGTAGTCGCCCCACCGAGATCGATCACCGCCACGCCATTTTCCATCTGAGAATCGTCTAGTACAGCCTTAGCCGCTGCCATCACCGACGGCACCACGTCATTCGGCCGCACAGTAGCGCCCTCAACCGCCTTTTCGAGATTTACTACATACGGCGCCATCGCCGACACCACATTAGCGCTAATCTCAAGGCGCGTGCCCGTCATGCCTAGCGGGTTCTTAACTCCGCCCTGCCCGTCAATCGTGTAGCTAAACGGTACGACCTTCAATATTTTGCGGTTAGCTGGTACTTTGCCAGTCGTTGCAACATCTTCTATGCGATAAAGATCGTCTTCGTTAACTTCGTGGTCAGCCATACCAACGGCAATCATACCGTCAGTACGCGTACTCGTAATGTGCGAACCATTTATACTAACAGTCGCATCATTGACTTGGTAGCCGCTCATTCGCTCAGCATCGCCCAGAGCCTTATCAATCGCCTCGGACGGTCCGTTCAAGTTCGAGACCGAACCTTTGCGCATACCACTGTTCGGGTATTCGCCAACGCCAACGATTGTCGGCGTGCCAGTCGTCGTATCTACATGCCCGACCACGCACCGAATCATCGTAGTTCCGACATCTATACCAACTGCATATCGAGATTGTTCTTGCATATAGGGATATTATAGCATAACCCGTATAGTTATTTACAACTGCGTAATAATTTCAGCACCGTTTTCGGTAATCAAAACTGTGTGTTCAAAGTGTGCAGCCAAACTACCATCGCGCGTACGAATCGTCCAACCGTCATCTTTATCAGTAACAATTTTCTCGCAGCCCAGCGTCGCCATCGGCTCGATAGCAATCGTATCGCCCGGGTGCAACAGTACGCCAGTGTGTTTTCGACCGTAGTTCGGCACATCTGGCGGCATATGCATTTTCAAACCGACACCGTGCCCAACTAATTCACGGATAATTCCTAATTTGCCATCTTTCAAAACTTTTTCAATCGCAGCTGCGATGTCGCCAGTACGAACATCGCCTTTGATTGCATCAATCCCGGCGTACAAACTTCTCTCGGTGGTCGTTAACAGGTGTTTGACTGCGCCTTTCGGCTTATCGTCAACCACCATCGTGAAAGCGCTATCTGTCTTCATATCTTTATAAGTAATCACCAAGTCAAAACTCACCACATCGCCCTTTTGAAAGATATAATCGCTCGCCGGGCTATGCACGATTTCGTCGTTAGTACTGATACAAATAACCCCCGGGAAGTTCACCTCATCTGTTTTGTAAGTAGCCGAAGCGCCATATTCTTTTATCTTGCCGTCGACGAACGCATCAACATCCTTTTCGCTCATACCAGCATGAACATAATCGCGAATGTCTTGGAAAATCTGCGCTAACTTCTTGCCGCCATCGCGCATAGCCTGAATTTGCTCAGGAGTTTTCTCGCCAGTAATTAAACGATCCTGCATGCTTGCAGCTCCTCCATAATCCGATCGTGAACCTGCCCAACCGTACCCGTTCCGTCCAGATGCGCGATATTAACTCCGTGCTCTGTCAAATAATCAAGAACTGGATACATCTCGTGCCGATAAATCCGTAAGCGCTCATCAATTACCTCGGGCGTATCGTCGATACGGCCGCGTACCTTCAGACGGTGCAGCAACTCAGCACGCGGCACCTCCAAGACAATCACCAACGCAACATCCCGGCCATGCTCAGGACGATGCTCAATCAACCATTTTGCTTGTGCTAATTGCCGCGGATAACCGTCTAGTACCACGCGATCAATATCTTTGGCTCGGCCTAGCGCTTCACCGATTAGTTTATTCACCTTTTCTGGATCAACCAAGCCGCCAGTCCGCATCTGCGCAAATAGCTCAGGATCGCGCGTGTCGCGCAGCAGCTGGCCCGCGCTCAACCAGCGCCAGCCATTACGCGCTGCTAGCATTTGCCCTTGGACACTTTTACCTGCGCCAGCCGGGCCAAAAAATACAATCATGATACCTTCTTTCTGTTAATTCAACTTTTGTTTTACAATACGAGCAATCGCCGCACCATCAGCCGCGTTGCCAACTTGCTTTTTAACTGCGCCAATAACCTGGCCCATTGCCTGCGGCCCAGTTACGCTAAGTTCGGCTATTTTCGCCTCGATAATCGCCGCCAGCTCAGTTTCATCTAGCTGTTTCGGCAAATATGCCTGCAGAATCTCAATTTCCCGCTCTTCTGGTTCGGCCAAATCTGGACGGTTGTTATCGCGGTAGATTTTAGCCGATTCGTTGCGTTTTTTGACTTCGCGAGCAACGACTTTTTCGATTTCTTCATCGCTCAAGCCTTCATCGCGCTTGCCTAGCTTAACCTCTTCATCCAGAATTGCTGCCGTCAGATTACGCAGCGTCTCGCCAACAAAACGATCGCCGCTAAGTAAAGCGGCTTTCATTTCATCTTTAATTCGCGCCTTCAGCGCCATTGGCTAGCGAACTCCCAAACGCAACTTCTGCGTCTTTTCCGCCTTGCGCATACGGCGAACAATTGCCCTGCTGCGCCGTACTGTTTTGCTAATCGGTTTTTCAAAGCGCATTGACGCTCTGGCTTTCTGCATCACGCCGCTTTGCAAAAGCCGGCGGTTGAAACGGCGAAGAACGTTTTCATTCGCCTCTTTCTCGTCTTTACGTGTAACTCGTACCATATCGCTATGCATTATATCAGATGAGGAATACTTTTGCAAAACAAAATTTTACCCAGCCAAGTATCAATCCAGCAAAATAATATGCAGCAGTCGTCCCTCGACCGTCCGCACTCCCTGCCATTCATTAATGGTTGGCTGGAACCACGCCGCCACCTCATCACCTGGTTCACGGAAGAATTCCTCTGGCGCGTTAAATGCTAGCATTTGCAAAACCTTACCATTTTTATCACGCAGCGCCAGTTTAACATGCTGCCCATCCGCGCCCATTCGCCGCATGCTCAAAACTGATGCCCTGGCAATTTTTAGCACTGGCTCGGGATTACCATTACCAAACGGCTCCATCTTCGCCAGATTTGCCACCAATTCCTCGTCAATTTCCGAAAAATCATCGATTTCCACATCAGCCCGCGGCAGCAAATATCGCTCTTGATTTACGAGTTGCAGCGAATCATAAAACTCATTCACCCGCCGGCGAAAATCGCCAATTTTCTCAGTCTCCAGCGTCACGCCCGCCGCTGCTCCGTGCCCGCCGCCTTTGATGATAATGTCGTCCGCCGCCCGCACGGCATCGGCCGCTGAAAAATCACCAAAACTGCGCGCCGAGCCAGTCGCTTCCTCGCCGCGCTCGCCAATGATAAACACTGGCTTTTTATATTTCTCCACCAGTTTCGACGCCACGATGCCGATAACGCCGTGATTCCAACCGCCACTACTGACCACCAGCACCCGGTCATCAGCCAATTCCTCAGCCTGCTCACATGCTTCCTCAAAAATCGCGTCCTGAATACCGCGCCGCTTAACATTCAACTCCTCCAACTTTTCGCTCGCTTCCAGTGCCGCCAAGCCGTCACGCGCTACCAGCATATCCAACGCGTGCTGTGCCGTCTCCAACCGGCCCGCTGCATTCATTCGCGGCCCCAGACCGAACCCCAGATGCCTAGCATTGACCTGCTCTGATTCGATACCCGCCACCGCCATTAATGCCTTCAATCCTGGGCGTTGTTGTTTTTTCAACACCTCCAGACCCCAATAGACGTTCGCCCGATTTTCATCCGCCAACGTCACAATATCACACACCGTCCCCAGTGCCACCAAATCAAGCAGCCACTTTTCATAGCCATCAGGCAAGCCCTCCAGCTCAGTCTGCAGTGCCTGCACCAGTTTAAACGCCACGCCCGCACCACACAAATCACGAAATGGATAAGTATGTCCCGGAAACTTCGGATTCACCGCTGCCACACTCGGTGGCGGCGTTTCGGCCACGTTGTGATGATCCGTCACCACCGTATCAATCCCTAGGCTGGTGGCATACGCAATCTCCGCATGACACAAACTGCCGGTATCGACTGTCACAATTAAATCTGCGCCCATGTCGTGCACCTTGTCTACCGCGCCCATAGTCATGCCATAACCCTCAACAAACCGGTTTGGAATGAAAGCATCAACGCTCTCAAAACCAAACTTGCCAAAGGCATCCAGCAGCAGCGCCGTAGCGCTCAGTCCGTCAATGTCATAATCGCCGTAAATAACAATTTTTTCGCCCTGCTCCCGCGCCTGTTTCAACCGTGCCACTGCCTTTTTCATGTCTGGCAGCAAAAACGGATCATGTTTCACCGCCATATAATCTGGCTGCAAAAAAGCCTGGCGCGCTGCCCGCGTTGTCAGACCGTGCGCCGTCAAAATCCGCTCGAATAAGGTCATCTACTAATCTCGGAAGTTGTACGTTTCGGCCGATTGCTATTAGCGTGCTGCTGCGACTTAATGACAATACTTTGCAATTCTTTGAAAATCGGGAATTGTTTATTAGTCGAGTAAATCCGTGTATTACCCTGCTTTTCGGCATGCAAAAAACCGACCTTTTCCAGCCGGCGCAATTCGCGCTGGATGTTGCCGGGGTCTTCCTTAATCAGCTTAGCCAAACCGCGGACATGCGTCCGAAAATCTGGATATTTGGCATAGACGACAACTATCTTACGACGCACCCGCGAGGTAATGAATACATCAAGCATCTAGCCAAGCCCCTTTCTTCCAGTTTAGTTTGTTCTGTTGCTTTTTATTCTACATTCTTTTCATAACCAATTCAAGACCATTTATCGCCAATTCAATATGATTTGGCTAATCTTATCAATTGATTGCTGTAGTGTTGGCACATTGTTATCCTCATAATAATGATCAACTCCCAAGAAATTCTCTTTAACATCCAGCAAATGTAGCTCATCAGCAGTAATGTGCAGCCGATCAACCACTGCCACCGACGCCACTGGCGATGCTACGACCAACCTCAGAATCCTAATCGGCTTCAAGAAGTCTAAAGCCACTCCAACGCTAGCAGTATTAGCAAAGCCATCCGATACCAGCACCACCACGCGATCTTTCAGCATATCTTTATCGACCGTACCGCCATCGCCGATCAAGCGATTGAGACTACTATATGTTTCGCGTCTCTTCTCGGCCAAATAGCCATGAAATTCGCTCGTATACTCATCAATCTCGCCTGCCGAAAATTCATCATTATATGTGAAATCGCCAGTTTGCGACACCGCTCCAAAATTCATTCCTTCGCCTGGTATCTCGATATCCTGCGATACCAACAACATCAACACGCAGTGCAGTTGCGCCGCAATTTGCTCGCCCACCACTACGCCGCCGTTGCTTAGCGCTACCACAGCGCAGTTTTCGTAGCGATATTTAGCTACCAATTGATCAGCCAAAATCTTTCCTGCTTGCGATCTACTCTCGAAATACATATGCTTATAGTAGCGTGTTAAACTGCCGTAGACAAGGTATAATTAAGTGATGCATTATTATCTAATAGCACCCGCTAAAATCGTCAAAGCTGACGCTGATACATTCACCTACCATAGCCAGCAGCCATTAGCCATCGGTACTATTGTTGTCGTGCCCGCTGGCCGGCAATCGCTTATTGGTATTGTTGTAAGAAAAACTACAAAGCCTGAATTCGCTACAAAAGAAATTACAACAATCCTCGATCTACCCCCGTTACCACATCCGTTGTTGCAAACTGCACAATGGATGAGTAATTACTACATCGCTCATCTGGCATTAGTTTTACAAACCATCTTGCCAAGCGGCCTCACCAAGAAACGCCGCACTCTAAGCCCAAACAGCACTGCAACAACACGAAGAGATAGAACACATTTTGTACTCAACAAAGACCAGTCGGTCGCCATTGGCAGCCTGCTAAACGCCAAAAGCGGCACCGTTATTCTGCACGGCGTCACTGGCAGCGGCAAAACCGCCGTCTACATTGAATACGCCAAAAGACTAATCGCTACTGGCAAATCTGTCATCGTAATTGTTCCAGAGATTGCCTTAACCGCCCAGCTAATCGCCGAATTTCAGCACTCTTTTCCTAACCTCATCACCACGCATTCGCAACAAACCGAAGCCCAGCGCCACCACGCTTGGCTGCAAGCACTCAATGCTACCCAGTCAAATGTCGTTATCGGTCCGCGCTCAGCCTTGTTTATGCCATTTAACAACATCGGCGCGATTATTATCGACGAAGCTCACGAACCAGCACTCAAACAAGACCAAACGCCGCGCTACTCTGCCTTGCGGACAGCCGCTATTCTAGCCCGGTATCACCATGCCACTGTAGTACAAGGCTCAGCCACGCCGCTGATCAGCGAATATTACCTCGCTGCCAAAACTGGCCGGCCCATCATCAATTTACCAGCCCGCGCCAACCCAAACATCATTACTCCCTCTATAAACGTTGTAGATATGACATCGAAAAACGACTTTTTGCGGCACCGTTTTCTATCCGACTTATTAATAAATACTATTAATCAGAATCTCGAAAACAACAAACAAACGCTAATTTACCACAATCGCCGCGGCACCGCCAGCACCACTCTTTGTCAGAACTGCGGCTGGAGCGCTTTATGCCCGCGCTGCTTTATTCCAATGACTTTGCATGCCGACCGGCACGCGCTAATTTGCCACATTTGCGGATACCGCGAACGCGTGCCCACCGCCTGTCCTGATTGCGGCAGCACTGATATTGTCCACAAAGGCATCGGCACCAAACTGATTGAGAGCGAACTGCAAAAGCTCTTCCCGCAGGCCGCCATCGCCCGCTTCGACGGCGACATCACCAGCAAAAATAGCCTCAATCAACGCTATCAAGAACTCTACGACGGACATATCGATATCATCATCGGTACCCAAGTTGTCGCCAAAGGCCTCGACCTGCCCCGCCTGGCCACAGTCGGTATTATTCAAGCTGACGCCGGCCTAGCACTGCCTGATTTCACTACGCGCGAACGCACTTTCCAGCTGCTCGCCCAAGTCATCGGCCGAGTCGGCCGCAACGACCAGCCAACATCAGTCGTCGTCCAGACATATCAGCCGCAAAACCCGACCATTATCCAAGGTATCCGCCAGGATTACGCCAGCTTCTACGCCAGCGAAATAGCCGAACGCCGCCGCGGCATTTTTCCGCCGTTTGTTTATCTACTCAAACTAACTTGCATATACAAAACCGAAGCCACCGCCATCCGCAATTCTCAAAAATTCGCCGCTCAATTACGCAGCGAATATCCTGATATTACTATTTTCGGGCCGACGCCAGCCTTCTACGAGCGTATTCGCGATACTTACCGCTGGCAAATCGTCGTCAAGTCAACTAACCGCACCAAACTGCTCGCCATCGCCAGCCAATTACCCCGAACACACTGGCAATACGACATCGATCCGGCAAATCTGTTATAATATAAAGTTGTGAAGAAAGAAGCTATCATTACCCTGCCAAATCCGCACCTGCGCCAGAAATCGCAGCGAGTTCATGTCGTCTCCGACGAAACCCGCCAGCTTATCAAGGATATGACTGACGCCAGTATCGACTGGGAGAATTCCCGGCCGCACGAAATTAGCGCTGCCCTGGCTGCCGTGCAGATTGACCGCCTCGAGCGTGTCGTTATCGTTCGCGCCGATTTCGAAGACAAAGACAACCAAGAATTTATCCCGCTAATCAATCCAGAAATCGTCAAGTATGAAGGCGAAATCACCTACGACTACGAAGGCTGTCTAAGTGTCAAGGATTTTTACGGCAAAGTTCCCCGCTACAGCAAAATCCGCGTTAAAGCCATCAATATCGACGGCAACGAAATCCGCATCAAGGCTAATGGCTTTCTAGCGCGCGTCTTGCAGCACGAAATTGACCACTGCAACGGCATCGTTTTCGTCGACCACATTCGCGACGATCACCAGGCTTTTTACCGCTTAAACGACGAAGGCGAGCTAGATCCGCTCGACTACGAAAGATATGTCAAAGACAATGCCGACCTCTGGGATTAGCCGCCAGCCGATAGTATTCTTCGGCACCGAAGACTTTAGTCTGTACAGCCTGCACGCACTCGTTGAAGCTGATTTTAATATCGTAGCCGTCATCACCAAGCCAGACTCCCGCCGCGGCCGCAGCAACAAGCTTATCCAGCCTGCCGTCAAACAATTCGCTAGCCAGCACCACATTCCAGTCTGGCAGCCAAAACGACTAAAAGATATCATAAGTGATATAAAAAATATTACGCCGCAGCCAACTGGCGTCTTGGTTAGCTACGGCAAGATTATCCCGCGAACAATCATCGACCTATTCCAGCCTGGTATCATCAACGTTCATCCGTCGCTGCTGCCAAAATACCGCGGCCCATCGCCCATCGAATCAGCTATCGCTAACAGAGATAAAATCACTGGTGTAACCATCATGCAGTTAGAGCAAGCGATGGATGCCGGCCCGATATACTACCAAGAAACTTACCCGCTAGACTTTACCGAGACCCAGCCCGAGCTCTATCAGGCTCTCGGTCAGCTCAGTGCGCAATTATTAACGCAGAAGTTACCTAACATCATAAACGGTATACTACAGCCAACACCGCAAGACAATAGTCGCGCTACCTATTGCTCGCTGCTCAACAAAGACGATAGCCGTCTCGATCCGCAACAGTTAACCGCAGACCAAATAGAGGCCAAGATCCGCGCCCACCTAACTTATCCGCGTTCGCGCCTGAAAATCGGCCAATACGATCTGATTATCACCAAAGCCCGCGCCGTCTCTACTCCAGAAACACCGCTTGATATCAAATGCGCCGACAACACCTACCTAGCAATTGACGAGCTAATCGCCCCTAGCGGCAAAACCATCAGTACCGACGCTTTCTTGCGCGGCTACCCGCTACAAAGATAGCCGCAACCGTCAACCGCGACAATTGCAATCGCAGACACCTAAATCCGCAACCGCGGCCGTAGCCTATGCTCCCGCGTCGCCTAGAAGAATCATATCGCGGTTCGCGATAACTTCTTCCTTGAGAGCCTTGACCGTCTGCATCACCACCTCGCGGTAATTCGGACGATGCTGGCCCAACCACTTCAGCGATGCGTACTCTGCTAGTATCGCATTTTGCGGCACATTAGCCGGCGCATTAGCTTTCAATTGTACATAAATCTGATCATTTTCGAAATCCGGCGCGTTAGCGTCCAGCCAGGACGTCACCCGCACCATATCGCGATCCATAAAACTCTCAAACTCTGCCAGCTGCATATCGCTCAAACCCTCGCTAAGCTGCAAACCAACACGCAGCTCTAGCTGCTCGCGAAAGTGGTCGAGAAACAGTTTTTTCTGGTCGTCTGGCAAGCTGCCCAGACCCACCTCTTCGAGAAACTTATCGTCTAATTGAAACATTTCACCCCCTCTTGCCTATGCCTTTAGTATACCGATTATAGCGCTGCTACGCAATACCGAGCTGCTCATTGACAGCGCGGCGCATATCGGCCAATTCTTCGACGTATTCATTCATGACTTCTTGCATGATTTTGCCGTAATCTGGCACAGCATAGCGCATCCACAGCGCAGACGCGTAGAAACTCATCGCATCTTCGTCAGTTTCAAACAGTTCACGGATAGCCTGGTAATCCTGGCGGCTAGCATAATCGCCGTGAAACTCAGCCAACCAGCGCCGCGTGCGGTCTGGGTTACTGTTGACATCTTCGAATTCTAGCGCCTCTTGCTTTGATAATCGCGCCAAGACTTCTGCAGAAGCCCGTTGATTGAGCTCTTCGGATATCTCGCGCCGATATTGATTTTTCTTCTCCTCTGACAGCGTCGCGACGTTATAGCCGATTGCCGCTAGCAAATTATCGTCAATGTTAAACACTTATTTATCCCTCCTTTTTATTTATGCCATCGGATCATTTGTAATTGTTCAAAATCTCCAAGACTGTTTTTGTATCGCTATTGCCGTCTATCGACAGCCATTGGGTATCGCCGTAACCATGCCACTGGATATTGTGGCCATCCTGCGCTGCAGCGTCAGCTAATTCATACAATTTAGATATAGCATTATTCTCGCCGAACTGATCAACCGCCCAATCCCACGGATATTTATCAGTGTAACCGCTGAAATCAGCTTCTGTTGGTGCTGGCGGCGGTGGCGGTGGTGGCGGTGGCGGATTATTTGGAGCCGCAGCAGCAGTATCTCCGCGGAAGAATTCGTGAACATTTCTTTTAGCCCTATCCACAGCCTGGCCTACCGGCGTATGGTCATGGAGCTGCTGGCCGACCCAGCGGCCGCCAAGTCCGCCGACAGCACCGCCAGCAAGCCTACCGAGAGCCAGAGCCACCCCGTTATCTTTTATTCGCTGCTCGACTTCTCTCGAGATTTTATCTCGATCTTTCTCGGCCGCTTTACGGGTTCGCTTAAACAATTCGTCGGCAACATGCTGTTGACCTTGCAATCCGCCAATTCTGCCAGCCGCTTCTTTAATCTGACTAAATTCATCATCGCCAGCAACTTCCCTTATCCCGCGTTTTTTGCGGCGTTGTTGCATAGCGTCTAGACGAACACCACGCCTAATAGCAGCATCGCCAGCGAACGAGGCAACCGCGCCAGCAGCCATCGATATTGGCCAAACGGCACCAAAGAGGCCTGAAATTATGCCAACTGCCGTGCCCTTGACAGCGCCATGCGCAAAACCAACCGCACCAGCTTTCAGATTGCTCTTCTTCTTGGAGCCTCTAGCAGCGATGAAGCTACCCAACTTCGCCAAAACGCGATTATGCCACTTACCAGCTTCTTCTTCTAGAGCCTCATTCTTCTTCCTCTGTATCATGCCGAATATTCTGCGCTGCTCATCAAACATCTCGTCGGACATTTGCTGCGCAATTTCGTCGTCGGTACCGTTATATTCGCCTCTCTGGCGCTTAGCGTTGACCTTCTCGGACAAGTGCTCCATGACTTGCTCTCGCAAATCATCCTCTACGTCGCGCATATAGCTGAGGCGCTCTGCCCGCCGCCTATTCTCTCGGCTAGTCCAAATACGGCTAATAATACCTCTGTTGCCGCCTTTAGATTCCTCGAGAGCCAAAAGACGAGCGTACCTATCAAGATCCTCAAAGAACGGAAGCTTTTCGGGGTTAGGTTGGCGGTTGAGATTTTGTCCTGGCTGGCTGGTGCCATCAGGGCCATCGTCTGCTGGGCGAGGAGTATCAGGGCTGGTGCCATCAGGGCCAT
>CAUOLJ010000011.1:0-18373 GCA_963456275.1 uncultured Candidatus Saccharibacteria bacterium | reverse complement strand
CGCATGTGTTGTGGTAATTTTCGCAACAATGAGCGAAACTCCAGCTTTTCGAGTAACTCTCGCAACTTTGCCGTGTCTAAGTCGCGCACGTTCATTGCCTCTAAATCAAGCTTCACTGGCGCATCGGTGAATAGCTGCGCCAATTCCCTACTCATATAAGCAGATTTTTTACCAGCTTCTAGTTTGCGGCGCAAACTGTCTTTAATCTGCCATAAATTATCATAAACACCGTCTAGCGTTTCAAATTGTTGTAGTAATTTGACGGCTGTCTTTTCGCCGACCCCCGGCACCCCAGGGATATTATCCGACGAATCGCCTTTCAAGCTTTTCAAGTCGAGAAATTGGCCAATCCGAATACCATAGCGCTTTTCAAACGCTGGAATATCAAATTTATCAATGTTAGTCAGGCCTTTTTTGAGCGCGTAGAGATACGTATTTTGGTCGAGAATTTGCAGCGCGTCCAAGTCGCTAGTAATCAAATATGTTTCGATGTCGCCGTGCTGTTCAGCCTGCTTGTCTAGCGTTGCCATGATATCGTCGGCTTCATAATCATCAAATTCATACAGCGGCCAGCCAAAAGTCGCCAGTAGCTCGTGCAAAATCGGAATCTGCGCATAAAAATCTGGCGGTGCTGGTTTGCGCCCAGCCTTGTAATCAGGATAAATCGCCAACCGCCGGCGAATATTCGTTCCTCGTTTATCCCACGCCACGCAAACATAATCAGGCTCAAGCTGCTTAATTAATTCTAAACTCAGCGCCGCGAAACCATACACGCCGCCTGTCGGCGTCCCGTCTGCGGTCGACAACCCAGGCATAGCATAGTAGCCGCGATAGAACACGCTTTTGCCGTCGATAATCACTAAGCGTTTGGCCATATTTATATTATACGCTATCTAAGGGCCGTTACTTACAAGCGAATATAGCCATAATCATGTATACTAAGGTTATGACATCACAAGAAAAACCAGCCAAGATTTTGGCATTCGTCGGATTGCCTGGCGCCGGTAAAACCGAAGCAACCAATTTCGTAGCCGCCAAAGGTTTTCCCAAAATCTACGGCGGCGGCATTTTGTACGACGAAATGCGCGCCCGAGGCGTTGAGATCACGCCCGAATCGCAAGCCGAATTTCGCAAACAGTGGCGCGAACGCGACGGCAAAGACGTTATCGTCCGCCGCGCTGCCGAGCAATTGCACCGCTTGATTGATGCTGGCCAGCATCGTTTATTGTTCGACGGGCTCTATTCTTGGACAGAGTACAAGTTCCTCAAACACGAGTTTCCTGGCGAGCTCATCGTTGCTGCCATTGTCGCACCAAAACATTTGCGCCACCGCCGTCTCGCAACTCGTCCCGAGCGGCCATTCACTGCCGAACAAGCTAATCAGCGCGACTGGTCAGAGATCGAAGATATCGAAAAAGGCGGACCAATAGCTATCGCTGATTATTATTTAATTAACGACAGCGACATCACTGCGCTATATGCCAAGATTAATTCGCTGCTCAGTACAACTGGTTTTGTTAACTTATAACACCTAAAACCAAAGTTATTGCAGATAAGTATAAAGTTTTTTAGCGTCTTTATGCTTGCGTAATTTTGCTAGCGCTTTAGCTTCAATCTGGCGAATTCGCTCGCGCGTCACTGCAAATTCTTGGCCGACCTCTTCGAGCGTGTGGCTCTTGCCATTATCCAGACCAAAGCGCATCCGCACAATCTTTTGCTCGCGATCGCTAAGCGTGCCTAGCAAATCCTTGACTTGTTCTTTCAATAATTGATTCGACGCCGATTCCTCCGGGCTAATCGTACCCTCGTCCTCGATAAAGTCGCCCAGCACCGACTCGCCGTCATCATCACCGTCGCGGCCGACGCCAGCATCCAAACTCGAAATGTCCTGCTTGATTTTCATGACATATTCGACTTTTTCTGGTTCCATCTCTAGCTCTTTGGCTAGCTCGTCAATTGTCGGCTCGCGATTAAGCTCCTGGGTCATCCGCCGCTGCGTACGCAGCAATTTATTAATCGTCTCCACCATGTGCACCGGTATACGAATGGTTCGCGCCTGATCAGCAATCGCCCGGGTAATCGCCTGGCGAATCCACCACGTCGCATAAGTCGAGAATTTGAAGCCTTTATCTGGATCGAATTTTTCGACCGCGCGCAACAAACCAGTGTGGCCTTCTTGAATCAAATCCAAGAAGTCTAAACCGCGGCCCGAATACCGCTTAGCGATCGATACCACCAGACGCATATTTGCTTCGGCCATTTTATCTTTGGCTTTTTTGTCGCCTTCTTTGACACGTTTTGCTAATTCTAGCTCTTCTTCGGCACTCAGCAGCGGGATTTTGCCAATCTCGCGCAAATGCAGCCGCACTGAGTCGTCCGAAATATCGTCGAAATATTGATTAGCATTGAGTACATCTTCAGGAGTATCTTCGTCCATCAAATCGTTGATATCAGGCTCATTGATGTCCTGATCTTGTATATTGTCGTCAGATGGCTTCTGCGCTTGGTCGTCGTTTGTCACGAGCTTTCTCCTTGATTATGTTATTGAGTGCCGCACGCAACTCTCTAGCCGCTGCCTCATCGCCAGCAGCTTCAGCGTCGCGTAACTTAGCTAATAATTCTTGTTGAGTTTGTTTGTTATGTTTATCCTCTTTATCCCGCAGCAGTTGGCACATCGCGACATAGCGATCGCCGCTATCCCATGCTGCATAACGCTCCTCAGCGCGCAATGATACCATTTTTACATAAATATCAGCTTTTTGCAACTTTTTAGGGCGATTTTGCGGATCGTCTTCTTCGAGGAGTACCGTCGCTAATAACTCTCGCTCAACGCTGCTCCACTGCTGGCGGCCGGCGCGGCGCAATTCTTCCAAGCATCTAGCATCATAAAGCGCCAAAGCCAAAATATCATCCTCTAGCACCGCCTGTTCGCTCTTAATAATCGATGTATTTGCAACAACAGGTTTAAAAGTCCGTTTCTTGACTGGCTCACCAGCTAATTTTTGGCGAACCGCCTCCTCGCTGGTATACGACATAGCGGCTATCCGCTTGATATAGTATTCGCGCTCGACGGGGTCAGCTAGCCCGCGCACTACTCGCAGCGCTGCCGTAGTAAAAGTTCGCCGGCCAACCGCTGTATCCAAATCGCAGCGCCCAGCATGCTGGCGCAATACCCATTCGACAGCCGGCTCGTTGCGAGTTACCGCTTCGCGCCAGGCTTGAGCACTTGATTTGATCAATTCATCTGGATCTTTAGCGCCATCTGGCAACGAAATAATTGTTAGCTCAACGCCCTCATGCGAGGCCAGTTCAATTGCCCGCTCAGTCGCCGCTACGCCAGCCTGATCGCCGTCATAGCAAAGCCGCACATCGCCAGTCAGCCGTTTGACCGCCTTGAGGTGATTCTCGGTCATCGACGTGCCAGCAGTCGCTACTGTTTGCGCTACGCCCGCTTGGTGGCTGCTAACTACATCCAAGTTCCCCTCAACCATCACTACGAAGCCACTTTTACGGATCGCCTCTTTGGCTTGGCTCAACGCGAAAATATGACGACCCTTATCATACAGTAAAGTCTGCGGCGTATTCAGATATTTCGGCGCATTCGGCACATTGCCAATAATCCGCCCGGTAAAGCCAATTACTTGCCCGCCCTGATCCATCAACGGAATCATCATTCGACCGCGAAACAAATCTTTGCCATAGCGGTTTAATAGCCCCGCATCATTGATCTCTCGCTTAGTAAAACCTCTTTTTTCGAGCGCCGCCAGCAACGCCGTGCCGCTATCCGGCGCATAACCAATCTGAAAACTTTGAACAGTTTGCCGCGACAATCCTCGCTGTTTAAAAACATATTCAATCGCCTGCTGGCTACGCAATAAACTCTGTTGGAAATATCGTGCTGCTAGCTCGTTGGCTGCCAACAGCCGCTTTTTGTAGGCGCTGCGCTTCTTGGCACCAGCCGATTGATATTCGCTGAGGTCAACTCCAGCTTTGCGCGCCAAAAATTCCATCGCCTGGCGAAAATCCATCCCCTCAGCCTCCATCACAAAAGCGAAAACATCGCCGCCTTTGTTGCTCGAGAAATCATGCCAAATATTTTTTTCAGGACTTACGAAGAAGCTTGGCGTTTTCTCGCCAGTAAACGGACTTAACCCCTTATAGCTGCGCCCTGCCCGCTTTAGCTCAACATATTCGCCAATCACATCTTCGATATTGAGCCGCGAGCGAATTTCCTCCTTGGCATCCATACATTTTAGTATATCACTCTTTACCTCTGTTATCGGTTGTGGTTAAATATAGATATGAATCAGGACCCGTACACCAATCCGCAACAACCGTATTCGCAGGGTTCTGCTAATAATTTACCGCCAGAAAACCCGCAGCAGCCAGCTGCACCGTACAATCAGGTCTACAGCCAGCAAACACCGCAGCAGCAAACGGCGCCTAATCCGTATTACAATAGCCAAGCCGCCCAGCCGCAGCAGCCGGCATACCCGCAGCAAACATCCAGCCTGGCAGCTAATCAGCCTGATCAACTACCGCAAATTAACCAAACCGCGCCATCGTACGACACAGGACCGCAGCCGCTAAGCACCTTCCCAGTTTACGCTGGCAGCTCGGATGATGATTATAATACTGTTGACTACCTTAACCGCATCGCTCCGCAAGAACAGCACACCATCAATCGAATCGCTATATTTGCGCTCATTGGCACTGTTATTGCTAGCGTTATCATCATTTTGATTCTAATCATCAACCCTGGCGCATCTGATGCCAACAGTTTGATCCAGCCGATCCGTGACCGCACCGATACACTGAACAAAGTCGTCGACGAAAACGAAGGCCGCCTGACGCAGACTGAAATTGCCGAGGCCAACACTGCGCTCAACAGCACCCTTACGACCATGCAGACCCGGCTAGACGCCATCATCAAAGAGCGCAAAATCCAGAAAAAATCCTCTAGTACCGAAAAAAACTACCTAGAAGCCCTGCAGAAAAAGCTCAACGATTCCTACCAAAAAGGTAAGCTTGACAGCAGCTACGCCACCGCCATGACTTACGAATTAACCATTTTAAAGTCGCAACTCAACAAGCTTAAAAAGGTTAGCGACTCCAAATCAATCCGCTCGTTCTGCGACGAATCTACCAAAAATCTTGATGTCATCCTCAAGGCCTACCACGACTTCGCTTCAACAAAGCAGTAGCAGCTATTCCGTCACCAGCCGATAACTTAACCGCGCCAGATCAAAAAGTTCTTCGTCGCTGAGCTGGCCGCTGCAAATCACCGTAATCCAGTGTTTTTTATTGAGATGAAAGCCTGGCTGAACCGACTCGTATTTTTGTTGTAACTTTAACGACAATTGCGGATCACATTTCAAGCTAATCCGCAACGGCTTTGAACCCTCGGCTATCAACGCAAACATTTTTCCGCTTTGACCAGCATCTTTGCGACCAACTTTGTACACAGCCACCTCATCGCCAAACGGATAATCCAGCCAAGCACCCGGTAGACTTAGCAAAAACTCTTCAAACTGCTGGTGCGTCATAGCCATTTGCTCCGTATAAAGTATACCAGCATCAATATCGGCAAAACGACCAGCAGCGCTATCGTTATCCAAAACATTACATCGCTATGAAACGGCAGCTGCGAAAAATTCATGCCTGCCAGACCCGTCAAAAACGACATCGGCATAAATATCGTCGTTACAATCGTCAAGCGCTTCATCACATCGTTCATTCTGTTGGACACCACCGACAGATACATATCGAGGGCGCTAGTTAGCAGATCGCGCATCGTATCGATCAGCTCGTGCACTCGCCAAGCGTAATCATAGCTGTCGCGCGCATATATTGCGCACTTTTCATCAAAAATACTATACCGGCCGTTACTCAAACCATTCAGCATATTCATCAGCGGCAAAATCACTTTGCGCAAATCCGCCAATTGGCGCTTATACACAAAAAGCTGCTGCAACTGATGCTTACCTGGATCGCGAATCATTGTATCTTCTAATTGATCGGTTACGTCGTCAATCGAATTAAGAATCGGCATATACTGCTCGACTGTAAATTGAATCATCGTTGCTGCGATTAGCGACGGCGACAAAGCGCCTGGCCGGTACGCTTCAATCCGCTCGGTAACCTCGCTATCTAATTCGTCGCGGTGCAAGGTGATAACTTTGTTTTTACTGAGCAAAATCGTCAACCCTTGCCAATGGACATTGCGGCGTTCAATGCTCGGGATTTCCGCCTTAATCATTAGCCAATCGCCGCCTTCGACCGCTTGCGGCAGCCAACGGTTTTCAATCAAAATCCGCCGCTGCAACTCCGATAAGTTTAATTTTTCAATTAAGCTTTGCCGCACTTCTAGCGAATCCTCACTGATATCATGCCATATTTTATCTGTCACGCCTTCACCTTTTTCAAATAATATTTTAATTCTTGAATACTGCCGCGAATGTCCTCCAGCGCCCGATGATCCTCTGGCTTGGCAAATTTCTTGCCATATTTGCCCTCAAACACCACTTTCCAAGCACTGACGTCTAACATCCGATAGTGTAGCCTTTTTGACAACACAGGCCACCATTGGTCGATAAACCGCCGGTCTTGGTGAATTGAATTGCCGCCCAGCAAAATCCGCGGCTCGTCTGCAAAATGTTCATCGCAAAACGCCAGCAAATCACACTCCACCTCAGCCAGCGATTTGCCAGAGGCGTTTTGTTCCTCCAAACCGCGGCGCGCCTCCGGATGTTCATTCCAAAAGCTAGCATTTCGATCAAGCAATTTCCTTAGTTTCTCTGGGTCGTGTTGTACAACTCCCTCATATGTCGCAATTTCCGTAAAATCCCAATCCGTCGCGATCGCCGCCACCTCCAAAATCTCATCATGCACCGGATCCAGCCCGGTCATTTCCAAATCCATCCATAAAATCTTTTTTGGCTTGAAACTAGCTTTCATACTTCTAGTATACTACTTTTTGGCATCGTAGTAATCTCGCGAAAACTGCTTTGGTAGCTGCTGCAGCAAACGCTCTAACACAAAGAAAATACCCCTCCTGGCGCGAAGAGGGGTCTGCCGCCCCGGCGGAGATTGCAGCCGAAAACGGCCGGACAATCCCTGCCGGGGCGGGATGGGAGAGTTTATCGCTTGGATTCGGGCGGCAGCCGCCCAAAAACCTCTCTAACGACCCTCCACGGGTCGAGGCCCAAATACATAACGGAGGCCTCGAACACTTCTCCGTACTTGATGCTTCTCAGGCATCCAATGCCCGAGAAATTCATCTTAACCATAATGAAGTCACCCGAAGATGGGAGATTCATTTTGGTAAAGATGTACACAGCGACAGGTCGAACTACACCGACCTGTCGCTTGATCTCCAAACTCGGCACCCCTAGGTACCGAGTCGGGAGCAAGCCAATGACCCTCCTAGCCAGCAGGGGAGGCAGGAAGAATTCCTGATCCTCGGCCATTTCGGCCTCCTCTCTGCCCCGTCCGGGGCTATAGTGGAGCCCGATCCGTTACCGAGCCCTCTTTAGCGCCGTGAAAACCACCATTTCACAGTACTAAAGAGAGCTCGGATTCTGCCGTCTATATTCTAAAATGCGCCAGAGGCCGATCATCGACCAGCCCCTCGTTAATATTATAACACACTGTTGTAGTTATTACTAGAATATTTACCAATATAATATCCCGATTTGAATGCATGATAAATACACGTAATAGCCTCTCGTGTTATACTAAACCCATGACCAAACGTATTCTCCTCAAACTCTCTGGCGAGCAGCTACAGGGCGAGTTCGCCAGCGGCTTCGATCCCAAGCGCGCCCGCTGGATCGCTGAACAAATTAAACCAGCGCTAGAAACTGGCGCCGAAGTCGTCATTATGGTCGGTGGCGGCAATTACGTCCGCGGCAACCAAATCGTCGGCCACGGCATCCAGCCTGTCTCAGCCCATAATATCGGCATGCTTTCTACCCTGATGAACGCCATCGCTCTGGCTGACGTTTTCAACGACGCTGGCTTGCCGACCCGTGCTCTGTCCACCGTCGAAATCAACCAGTTTATCGACCAATACACCTTCCGCCGCGCCCTCAGCCACATCGAAAAGGGCCGGGTGGTCATCGTTGCCTGCGGCACTGGCCGGCCATTCCTGACCACCGACACTGCCGCCCTCAACTTAGCCCTGGAAATGCAGTGCGACGTTGTGATTAAAACAACGAAAGTTGATGGCGTATACGGTAAAGACCCAATGAAGTTCCCTAACGCTGTCAAATTCGACCAATTATCGTACCAAGACGTACTAGCCAATCCCGACATCGCCGTTATGGACAAAGCCGCCATCGGTCTGGCTATGGATGAGCACATCCCCGTTATCATCTGCGACCTATTAACCGACGGCAACATCGCCCGCGCCACCCGCGGCGAGACGGTCGGTACGCTGATTAGCTAGAATTTTAATACCGCCGAGGTAAGTCGCCGCAATGACCGCCATTCCGTCAAGCCGCGGTCAAGCCTCAAAAACGTTAATCTTTCTTCTTATCTAATTTATCCAACTTGAAAAAGTGCACAATCGCATACACCACAAAGGCCACCGCTAGCAGCGTAATCAGCGAACTGACAAACGCGCCGTAGAGAAATTCAGCCTTGCGGCCGGCAAACTCAACGGTAAACGACGCCGCTTGCAGACCTTTTTGCGAGCCGACGATCAGCTGCACTAGCGGGTCAATAAACGCTGTCACCAACTTTTTCACTGTATCGCCAGCTGCCGTACCGATCGCTAGACCAACCGCTAGACCAACTATACCCTGTTCGCGGATAAAATTAACGAAACCGCCCATGTGGGTGTCTTTAACTATTGTTTGCGCCAATTTTTTGTCAGCTAGCTTTTTGGCAGCTGATTTTTTGGCTTTTTTGACTGTTTCTGATGGCATTTAGCCTCCTTTAACTGTTTGATTATAACCTGGTTTCTTGTAATAAATCGCTTTTGTATTTATTCCGCAACCTTACAACGCAGCCCTACAAGCGCTCTGGCGCCACGATCCCCAAAATCGTCAGCCCCGCTTCCAATATGTCAGCATACACCGCCACCAAACCGACGCGGTGCGCTTCTTTATCGCTGCCGACAACTTGATTTTTCTCGTAGTAGCGGTTAAACTCCTGCGCCAACTCAAACAGGTAGGCACAGACGTGATGCGGCTCCAAACTTTCGGTAGCGCGGTTAACCGCCTCAGCGTATTCACTCATTTTCCTGACTAACAGTCGATCTTCGTCGAATAATTCCTTCGGAAATGCAACTGCTTGCTCAGATTTCGCCAAAATACCCCGGGCCCGAGCGTGTGCATATTGCAGGTAGCTACCAGTGTTACCCGTTAAACTAACCGCGTCATTGATGTCGAACACTACGTCGCTACCGATTTTCACCTTCAAGAATTGATAGCGCAACGCACCCGCCACCACCTCGTCGGTCGGCTCGCCGCCAGCTTGCTTGATGGCTTTTTTGAATTCGTTGAACAGCCAGTCAATGGTAATCACTTCGCCAGTACGCGAACTCATTTTGCCGGTCGTTAATTTAACCAGGCCAGTTGCATAATTAAACAATTTACCTTTCAATTCTGGAATTGCCTGTTCACTAGCCGCGATCACCCCGCGGAAATACGCCGCCTGCTCTTCGCCATTGACAGTAATCGACAAGTCCAAGTTTGGATAATCTTGATGCTTCAGCTGAATCAGCCCCATATCGTGCGCACCATACAGCCCATTGCCGTGCGAACCGATGAACACGTTATCAAACGCACCGTACTGGCTGCCTTTGAAGATATACGCACCGTCTGATTTGGTAAAGACCTCTGGGGTTTTTTCTTTGATCAAAGCTTTACCCGGTACTTCGGTTTCACTCTCGACATAACGCCGTTCAATTGGCACATTACCTAGCCGCGCTACATTGGCGTCAATTTCATCAAAACTCCAGGCTTTACAAATCTCGTACACCTGCTTGTATAGCGGATCATCCAGCACAAACGATTGCTTGGCTAGCTCGTCGATTTCTGCCCGTGCCTCTGGCGATTCTTTAGCTGCTCGCGCTCCCTCAACGTACATACGGCTCATAAATTCGTTGCGCTTATCAGCCGGAATAGCGTCTAGTTTGCTGACATCACCGTCAATTTCGCGCAAAATCGCCCACATACTCTTGCCGACATGCGTGCCGACATCGCCGTGGTAACTGACTCGGTGCACCGCCGCTCCGTCCACCGCCAGTAAGTTCGCCATGGTGTCTGCCAAAATCGAGTTCAAGGCGTGGCCGATATGCATGGCCTTAAACGGATTTGGGCAATTGGTTTCAATGACCACTGTTTGCCCTGCACGATTGGTGGCCGGTCGCACTTTCAGTGATTCCAGCATCGCTTGGTCACTTAACGTCAAGTTGATGAAACCCGGCCCAGCCACGCTAACCTCGTTAAACTCCTGGCGGCCGCGCAGCTCTTCGGCAATCGCCTCGGCAATCTCGCGCGGGTTTTTACCCAGCGGCTTAGCTAATTGTAGCGCCGCATTGGTCGCAAAATCGCCAAACTTTGGGTCGGGGCGCGTTAACTGTACATCAACCTGCTGCTGATATAGTTTGTCAATTATTTTCTTCAGTGTAATAACACAATCAATCATAGACCATATTATAACACTTTTTTGCTACGGCTAATCTTCCGTGCCGTCAAAATCTGGCTGGCGATACACCGACACCGGCGTAATATTACGAGCATGATCCGATTGCAGCACTGCTCGCAACATCGCTGTATCGTCGCTGCTCTCGTCGTAAGTTGGCTCGAAATCTTCTACTTTTTGTTTTTCTTCTTCTGCCATATTCTCATATTAGCATAAGTAGTATAATTTGTCAAGAGACAGCCGCTCTAATCAGTCCAGCAAACAGCGGATGCGGCCGCATTGGCCGCGAACGAAACTCGGGGTGCGCTTGCGTTGCGACAAAATAGCGGCAATTTGGCGCCTCGACAAATTCGACTAGCCGCCCGTCTGGCGATAAGCCCGACACCGCCACGCCGCCGCGGGCAATCTCATCTAGAAATTGCTGATTCACCTCATATCGGTGGCGGTGGCGCTCCTCGGTGTGATCCGACTGATATACTTTGGAAGCAAGCGACCCTGGCGTGAATACTGTTGGATAATTGCCCAGCCGCAACGTACCGCCAGTCGATTCTTTGCCCTCTTGGCCAGGCATAATATACACCACATCATGCGTTGTAGCATCGTCAAACTCCGTGCTGTTAGCATCGTCAAGCCCGGCTCGCCGCGCCGCCGCAATTACCGCTGTCTGCAAACCTAAGCAAATCCCCAAATATGGCACATCGCGCTCAAGCGCATACTGCGCCGCCGCAATCTTGCCCTCAATCCCGCGCGGGCCAAAGCCGCCTGGCACCAGCAGAGCATCAACCGTCTCGAAATCGCGCTCGGTAACTGTTTCGGCATTGAGCCACTTGATATGCAAACCAACATTTTCATGCCAGGCCGCACTCTTGAGCGCCTCGGTCACCGATAGATAAGTGTCCTTGTTTTCCATATATTTAGCGACTAAACCGACAGTCACGATATCAGTTGGCTTTTTGCTTTGCAATTGAGTTAACGCTTGCCATTTCGCGAGATTCGGCTGAGCAAAATTACCAGTGAACTTATCAAGAATGGTCATCAGCGGGCTAGCGGCTATCCGCTCGGGAATCATAAATACGGTATCGAGATTTGGCAGCATCAGCACTCCCGGCAAATCAACGCCGCCGTACAAAGCAATTTTTTGAGCAACCGACTCAGGCGCTGGCTCGTCGCTGCGGACAACCACAATCTCTGGCACAATACCAAAACCGCGCAAATCATTTAAGGCATTTTGCGCCGGCTTGCTCTTGAACTCCTTACTGGTATCAATAAACGGCACATAAACCACGTGCGCATACAAGCAGCGCTCCTTGCCGATTTTGTGAGCAAATTCGCGGATCGCCTCGATAAAGCTTAATCCCTCGTAGTCGCCCACTGTACCGCCGATTTCTACGATGTGCACATCGCTGCCTTCGCCAGCCGCAATAATTGACTCTTGAATGGTGTGCGTTAAGTGCGGTATTAGTTGGACAGTTTTGCCGTGAAACTTACCGGCGCGTTCATCGGCAATCAGCTCTGATAATAAGCGTCCCGCCAGCGTGGCGTTTTTCTGCGTCAACTCTATATCTAGAAACCGCTCGTAATGGCCGAGATCAAGGTCGGTTTCAGCACCATCACGCGTCACGAAGCATTCGCCGTGCTCTGCCGGGTTAAGCAAACCCGCATCCACATTGAGATACGGGTCGCATTTCTGAATTGAGACTTTGATACCCTTGGCTTGCAGTACCGCACCGATGCTCGCAGCGGTAATTCCCTTCCCTACCCCCGAGAGAACGCCGCCAGTTACAAAGATATATTTTGTCTGTTTGCCCATGTATGATTGCTCTTTCATGGGCCCTTATTATAGCATAACCGCTTAGAGTACGCTATATGTAGCGTGTCTATTGGCAACCCTCGCACATAGTTAGTGTTGCCGGATCAATTGGCGCTGATGGTAGGCCGTCAGCTTCAGCTTTTTGATCAGCCTCAGCCTGTGCTTTGGCTATCTCGCGTTCAATCGCCTCGAGTTTTTCCTCGAGCGTCATGTCGTCGTTAATTATCGCTGATGGATTCATTATTTCCCCCTTTACTTATATTCATTATAGGCTAATAGACCGCTTATTCAATTGCTAAAACTGTTACTTTACGGTGTTAACTTCATAGTTCGTATTGGTGCTTTCAAAGAAATTGACTAATTCAAGCGTATCGTTGGCCGCCGCCATCCACTTGGCTGGATTAGCTACATTGTATTCTTTCTCGAAGCCTAATTCTTCTAAACGGCGGTCGGTCATAAACTTGACATACTGGTTCACATAATCCGCATTCAAGCCCAAGATACCCTTTGGCAGCATGTCTTTGTTATAAGCCTCTTCAAGCGCCACCGCCTGCAAAATCAGATCGCGAATCTCGTCGGCGAATTCTTGCGTCTGCAAATCTGGGTTCTCGTCAAGAATTGTCAACAGCAGGTTAATACCGAAAGTTAAGTGCAGATTTTCGTCCTTAGTAATCCAATCTAGCAAACTGCCGACATTGCGCAGCAAATTACGCCGGCGAAAACTCATGCCAACCATAAAACCGCTATAAAACCAAATACCTTCGAGCACAATATTATAAGCCACTAGGTTACGCACAAAATCTTTCTTGCCCTCGGTAGTAGTAACATCCAGCTTATCATTCAGCATGCGGCCGACATACTTAGTCTGGAAGTCAGACTTATCTTTCAGGCTTTTCTTGCCGTAACCTGCTGCGTAAATTTCTTGGCGGTCAAACGGAAACGTTTCGATAATGTATTCAAAGGTCATAAAATGGTTAGCTTCTTCCCACATCTGTTTCGATAAATACAAGTGCGCCTCGGCAGCATTGACGTATGGATAAATACCAAAAGCTAACGACTTATTAATAAGTAATTCGTTTGGGTTTAAGTAACTAATCACCGTTTTCAGAGCATGTTTTTCGTCGTCGGTCAGCTTCTCGAACGCCGCCAAATCTTGCACTAGTTGTACTTCGTTCGGGAACCAAGTGTTAGCAACTGCTTGATTATACAAATCCATCGCCCATTGATAGCGTACTGGCTTGAGCTGCAGGCCGTCGCGCAAGCCCAATCCCAAAATACCTTGCGGTTGTGTTGTTTGCGTCATATTTTCCTCCTTATTATTGTGATTTTAGCAACGTTTATGATTGTTTGCGCCGAGCAAAGCCGAAACCGCTTACCCTTTTGGCGCTATCGGTACGAACTTTCTGTACCGATTGCGACGTGACGGTAGTTTGCTCGGACTGATGGCGCGGCTTGACATGCAGATAATATGTCGTTTTCAAGCCGCGACGCCACGCTTCTGAATAGATTTCGATATATTCATCAATATCGCGCGACTCTAGATACATATTACGGCTAATTGCTTGGTCAACCCATTTTTGCGCTCGCGCCGCTACCTCGATAAAGGCGTACGGGCTCAGCTGAAAACTAGTTTTGTAGACATCGCGGACTGCTTGCGGAATTTGCTCGAAACCTTGAATATCGCCCTGATTCGCCAGCAAGTCGTCTTTGAGCACTTCCCACAGATTAAGTTGTTTGAGTTTACGCACCAAATTAGCATTAACCTCTAGGAACTTGCCGTTGAGTGTACTGCGGCTAAAGATTTGGCTAAACTGCGGGTCAAGTCCTGGCGTCGTACCCGCTACATGCGAAATATTAGCTGTCGGTGCGATCGCCATCAAAGTTGCGTTACGCATACCTTTTTTGACTTTTTGGCGCAGCGCTTCCCAATCCAGGCGCGATTTACTATCAATTTTTACCTTAACGCCGCGCTCTGTTGTAAGTTTATCAACGGTATCGATAGGCAGCAAGCCTTTGCTCCAGCCACTGCCAGCAAAGTTCGGATAGCTGCCGCGCTCAGCTGCTAGGTTAGCCGATTCATCAATAGCATGGTAGCTGATAAACTCAGTTAGCTGGTCAACCAAATCGTAGGCAGCTTCGCTTTCATAACTAATCTCTAGCTTCTCCAAAACGTCCGATAAACCCATATAGCCGAGCCCGAGCGCCCGATTCTGCTCATTGCTATGCATAGCTTCAGTAACTGGCGTGTTCGTGATATCAATCAAGTTATCCAACTGGCGCGTGGCGGAGCGCACTGATACCGCCAAACGATCCCAATCCCAAGTCTTATCAGCATTGAGAAAAGCTGACAAATTCATACTAACCAGATTACAGGTCGCAATATTATTTTCGTCCTCGGGCAAAGTTATTTCGGTGCACAAATTACTGAGATGGATTGTCCCGGTATTATTGTTGAGTGCCCGCAAATTGATGGCATCCTTCCAGGTTAGCCAAGGGTGCCCAGTCGCTTGTAGACTACTGAGAATCTGGCGGAATTGCTGGCGGGCCGGCACGACTTCGAAGCGATTAATTTTACCAGCTTCTGCTAGCTTGATATATTCCTGGTAGCGGCGACTAAATGCTTCACCGTATAGTTCGTTTAAGTCGCTGACTTCAGCCGGATCAAACAAATACCAATCCTGCTCGTCTTGGACACGCTTCATAAACTCATCCGAAATAAACACCGCCGTATCTAGAAATCGCGTCCGCAAGTACGGATCGCCCGAATTCTGGCGCAAATCGAGGAATTGCGAAAAATTAAGGTGCCAATTCTCCATATATGCTGCCGCCGCACCCGCTTTCTTGCCCTTGCGCGACACCGCAAACAGCGCCGTATCAATCATTTTCATAAATGGAATCGGACCAGTTGACTCGGTATTAGTGGTTTTGACAGGACTGCCGGCGGCGCGCAGCTTATTCATACTAATGCCGATACCGCCAGTACCTTTAGCGATGAACATGGTATCGCGAATACTTTTGGCTATCGAAGCCATATCGTCTTGAACCTCCATGACAAAACAGTTACTTAGCTGCGGAAACGAACCGCCAGCGTTAACCCGCGTGCTGCCGCCCGGACTGTATTCCAGATTAGCCATGTGGCGATAAAATTTTATCGCCGCCTCGGTCGGATTGACTTCGTTAAAACTCAAACCCATAGCAATGCGCATGTTAGTGAATTGCGGCACCTCGATCGGATCGCCGCTTTGGCGCCGCAGCGCGTAACGATTCCGGTTGGTAACTACGCCGAGATATTTGCTAAGTGAATCCTTGCTCGGATCAAGCGCCGCCGCCAGCTTTTTGAGGTTAAATAGCTGCGAATCAGCCATTCGCTTATCTAGTAGACCCTCTTCAGCGGCTTGGCGAATATAGATAGGGAACTTTTGCGCGTGTAGCTTTTTAAGCTCGATTTCGTTAGTATAATCGCCGAGTACTTGCTGGTAGATAGTTCGCAGCAGCAACCGTGCCGCAATTGTGTCAAAGTCCGGGTCGTCTTTGACATTTTGGACTGCCGTCTGGATAAGCGCTTCATCAAGCTGCTCGGTAGTAATGCCATCAAACAGCGTCAACTGCAATTCGGCCGCTATTTGCGCTACCTTCGCAATTTGATTTGGCAAACCTTCGCTAGCTGCCAGCAGAGTTAAATTAATTTTGTTAGCGTCAAACGGCTGCTGGCTACCGTCGCGCTTCACAACTGTAATATCTGCCATCGTTTCCTTTCTTATTTTTAGCTGCTATTTTTGAGCGCAAAAAACTAGCTAGACCATCTAGGTCTGCTTTGCGCAATTTATTTGCATATTTGTCTATTTTACTAAACACTATACATATAGCGTCTGTATATCAAGCATAAACGCTAAATATGGATTTTTCAAGCATTTTTGCTAGTAATTTTCACAACTGGCTTGGCCCATGCTATCATGGAAAATATGGAACCTATTATTTCTATTGCTCATTTCAAGATGCAGTTCGGCAAAACCGAAGTCATCAAGGATCTCAGTTTCGAGGTCAAGCGCGGCGAAACATTCGGCTTTCTCGGCAGCAACGGCTCGGGCAAAACTACCACCATTCGCGCCCTACTCGGCATTTACCAGCCAACTGCTGGCGAGCTATTAGTCGGCGGCAAGCCTTATTCGGTATCAAGCGGCATCAAACTAGGTTATCTACCCGAAGAGCGCGGCCTTTACAAAAAAGAGCCGGTTATCGACATCATGACTTATTTCGGCCAGCTCAAAGGCATGAGCCGCCTCGACGCCCGGCAAAAATCGCTTGATTTTTTGAAGCGCGTTGACCTGCTCGACAAAGCCAAAACTCGCCTCGATAAGCTCTCGGGCGGCCAGCAGCAAAAAGTCCAGCTCGGCATCACAGTCATCGACAACCCAGAGCTGCTAATTCTCGACGAGCCAACCAAAGGATTTGACCCAGTTAATCGCCGGCTACTGATGGAAATCATTGAAGAGCACCAGGCCAAAGGCGCTACCGTCGTCATGATTACCCACCAGATGGAAGAGGTTGAACGCCTATGCGACCGCATACTGCTGCTCAAAGACGGGGCGGCACATGCTTACGGTACAGTCGCTAATGTTCGCAAGCAATTTGGCGGCAAGTCGCTCGATGATATTTTTGTTCAAGTCTACAGCCGCAACAACGAGGAGAAGCAAAATGCATAATTTATCAACTGTCATCCGTTTCGAGATCATTCGTGCTCTCAAGAAAAAATCGTTTTGGATTCTAGCAATTAGCTTTCCGCTGATGTTTGTGGCAATTTTCGGGATGGTTTTTTTGTCTAATCAAGCTACCAACGACGCTGCCGAAAAGCTCAAAAACCAGTCGTTTAGCATTGCTATTACCGACGAATCAAAGATGGTCAAACCGCAGCTAATCGCCGCCTCGAAAGCCACCGAAATTAATCCCAACGACAAGCAAAACGCTATTGACCGCGTCAAAAACGGCCAGCTTGATGCGTACATCTACTATCCAAAGAATCTCGACCAGCAATCAATTGAAGTTTACGGTAAAGATGTCGGTATTTTTGACAACGGCCGCTACGGCAGCCTGGCTAGCAGTCTATTAGCCACCTCTGTTCGGTCAGACGTTAATCCGGCTATTCAAAAAATTATCCAAGGCAAAATCAACTCAACCAGCACTATTTACCGCGACGGCAAAATCCACGACAGCGTCCAAGAGATGATTCTGCCAGGTATCTTTTTGATACTCTTTTATTTCCTGATTACCTTCTTTGGCAATCAGATGCTGACCAGCACCACCGAAGAAAAAGAAAATCGCGTTATCGAAATGATTCTCACTACTATCGAAGCGCGTACCTTAATTGTCGGCAAAATTATCTCGCTAATAGTTCTGGCAATAGTTCAAGGACTGCTGATTATCATACCAGCACTAATCGGCTACTTGTTTTTCCACGACCAACTAAAGCTACCGTCAGTCGACCTCAGCAGCTTGCCAGTCGACCCGCTGCGTATCTGTATCGGCTTTCTAGCCTTTGCTAGCAGCTTCATGATGTTTACCGGCCTGCTAGTAGCTATCGGCGCCGCCGTGCCGACCGCCAAAGAAGCTGGCAGCTTTTTCGGCGTAGTAATGATTTTGCTGTTCGGACCGCTCTATGCCGTTTCAATGTTCATATCAATGCCAGACGCACTGCTAGTAAAATTCTTGTCGCTCTTCCCGCTGACATCGCCAATCCCGCTGATGCTGCGCAACGCCGCTGGCAATCTAGGAATCGGCGAAGCAGTAATCGGTATCGCCCTGCTGGCCGTTTCTGCCGCTATCATCATTGCCATCGCCGTACGCATCTTCCGCTTTGGCGCGCTCGAATACAACCGCAAACTCAGCGCCAAAGAAATCTTCGCCCGCAAGTAA
>CAUOLJ010000010.1:0-20961 GCA_963456275.1 uncultured Candidatus Saccharibacteria bacterium | reverse complement strand
CGCTCTTGGCCTCGCTTTGCCGGAAAGGCAAAGCCTTCAGAGAAAAGACCAGCAGCAGTCGACTGATATTTCATCCGCACCGGCGCCAACTTAATAGTGATCCCTTTCTCGCGCTCCAAATCCATCGAATCCAGCAACTGCGACTTCATCTCGCGCTTCTCCACCGTCCTCGTCATCTCCATCATCCTATCCGCCAGCGTCGATTTGCCGTGATCGATATGAGCAATGATACAAAAATTACGTATACGCTCCACTCTAACGCCTCACTCTGCCGAATAGCAGCTGTCGTAATTTCGCAACAATCGGATCCGCCTCTTCAAGCTTAAATACCTTACTTAATGCTATATATACCGCAAAACTCACTACCACGATAACGGTAAACTTCGGGAAAACTGCCATAAAATTCATATCGCGCGACTGCAACTGCAACATCTGTACTACAAAATAAGTCACCACACCCATAATTGCACTGGCAATCATCATAGTAATAATACTGTGTAGTGTCTTGCGATTAAAAATACCTGGTGTACGTACGTGCAATATAGTTAGCAAAATCGCAATCTCTACCACCGAAACAATCGATTGCGCCCAAGCCAAACCAAACACTCCCCAGCCGAACAGCTGCGTGAAAACTATTGCCAATAAGATATTCAATGATATCGTAGCTATCGAAATATACAGAGGTGTTCGCGTGTCTTGCTGTGCATAGAATGTTCGCGCCATAATATGATAAAGCGTCCGGAAGAATATCGATATCACCAACGCGCCGAGAACACTAGCAATCGCCGGCTGCCCGCCGTTCTTGATGAATGCCACCACATAACCACGCGCAAAGAAAGTAATCACAGCAATCGGCAGAGCCAGCCAGACAATCCAGCGAAAAACCGAGCGCAGCTCTTTCTTGAAGAGATCAACTCGACCTTCCGCTAGCCGTTCAGTCATCCGTGGAAAAGCCGCGTTACTAATAGCCACGCCAACTAGATTCACTGGCATCAAGCTCAAACTAGACGCCTGCTGATAAACACGCATAATTCCGTCGCCCATCCGTGACGCTAGATTAATTTCAACAATTCCATTAAAATAATCAATCCCTTGATCAATTGAGCGCGGCGGTAGAAGTTTCAAAACTTGGCGAAAACCTTTGTTGCGCCAAGAAATCACCGGGCGATAGTCAAAGTTTACGCCAACCAGGCCAATTGAACTAACTACCAGCTGCAAAATTGCCCCTAGCACCACGCCAAGCGCTACACCCATAATGCCGCCTTCAAAAATCTGCCAGCCAAAAATATTAATGCCGTTAGTGAAATACTTAGCACCGACGACGATACCTAGATTATAGATTGTCGGTGCTAACGCCAAAAAAGTAAACCGGCCGATTGCTTGCTGCATACTCGACACCACCGTCGCGATCGCAAACAAAAACGGATTGACGGCAATTATACGCATCATACTCACCGCCAAAGCATGTCCTTGTTCGCCAAAACCCGGGCCAACAACATAGCGCACTAGCGGGTCGGCAAAGATGATAATCAGCACGCTAGTGATTAACGTCAATACCGCAAAGAGATTCAACAAGCTTGAACTCAGCTCCCACGCCGATCGCTTATTACCGCTAGCCAAACGCTGATTAAACACTGGAATAAACGATACGCTCAAAGCGCCCGACACTAGCAGGAAATACATAAAATCCGGCACGGTAAACGCCGCTACATAAGCATCAGCACCCACTTTATAAGTGTCTAGGTACATGCCATTAATTAAACGATCGCGGTAAATCCCCAGCAAGCTTGACAGCATTGTCGATCCAGACAGCAGAATTGCCGCCCACTGTACTGACAATTTGCTATTCGCTTTCGCAACAACCGACCGTACTCGACTTCCTCGCCCCGCCATAGTCTATGCGTGTAGTTTTACTTCCTTTGGCAGCACCGCATCCTTCATGTATTTAGCGGCGTCTTCTTCTTCGAGAGTTTCGTTTTTGAGCAAAGCATCCTTGAGCTTTTCAAGCACTGCCCGATTCTTGCTGAGTATTGTCTCGGCACGAGCCGACGCTTCCTTGATTAGCGCCTCAACCTCGTTGTCGATCTCTTGTGCTGTCGCCTCTGAATATGGCCGGTCGTGGCTAATTTTGTCAAAAACCATGCCGCCATTGTCCTCGTGGAAGACTTGGTCGCGCAGTTTCGAGCCCATGCCTTGTTCAACTATCATATTGCGGGCAACTTTAGCGGCGTGGCGCAAATCACTGCCAGCGCCAGTAGTGATACCATCATCACCGTAAATCAGCTTCTCGGCAATCCGGCCGCCCAGCGCTCGCGCTAGAATATCTTTGAACTCGTAAACATTAGTGTAACTTCTGTCTTCTGGAGGCAAGAACCACGTCACGCCGCCCGTACCGCCGCGCGGAATTATAGTGATTTTGTGTACTGGATCGCTATCTGGCAAAACATGACCAACAATAGCATGGCCAGCTTCGTGATAAGCAGTTAATTCCTTTTCATGGTCGTTCATTACTTTAGCTTTACGCTCCGGGCCGATAGCCACTTTTTCAAAAGCTTCAGTCAGGTCGTCATTCGACACTTTCTTGGAGTTGCGCCGCGCTGCAATAATTGCCGCCTCGTTGGCAATATTCGCCAAATCGGCACCGCTGGAACCAGCCGTCTTGGCTGCTAATTTATCAAGATCAACCGTGTCGTCAGTCGGCTTATTTTTGAAATGAACTTTCAAAATAGCTTCGCGATCTTTGCGCTCCGGCAAACTAATCGTCACGTGCCGGTCAAAGCGGCCTGGCCTGAGCAGTGCCGGATCAAGCACGTCAGCCCGGTTGGTCGCCGCGATTACAATCACATTGGTGTCCGCCTCAAAACCGTCCATTTCTACCAAAATTTGATTCAGTGTCTGCTCGCGCTCGTCATGACCGCCGCCCATACCGCTGCCGCGTTTGCGCCCGACGGCGTCAATCTCATCGATAAAAACAATCGCCGGCGCGTTTTTCTTAGCCTTCTGGAAAAGGTCGCGCACACGGCTGGCACCAACACCAACAAACATTTCAACAAATTCTGAACCAGAAATCGAGAAGAAAGGTACATCCGCCTCGCCAGCTACTGCTCGCGCTAGCATCGTCTTGCCAGTACCTGGATCGCCGACTAGCAGCACACCCTTCGGGATTTTGGCACCGAGGCTTTGATATTTTTTCGGATGCTTGAGAAAGTCAACGACCTCTTGTAAATCCTGTTTAGCATTATCATTACCAGCGATATCGTCAAACACCACCCGCTCTTTATCAAGACCGTATAGCCTAGCCTTACTTTTACCAAAACTCATCGCCTGGCTATTCTGGCCCTGAGCTTGCCGCATCATAAAAACAAACAGCGCGCCGATCAACAACACTGGCAAAACCACCGTCATCAAAGTCAGCATCAAAGAATTATCAACTGGCGCGCTATCCGAAACAACCTCACGGCCTTTTTCGTTAAGTATATTGTCTTTCAGCAGCGACGAAACCCCGCCGCCTAAGTATGTCCGCTTAGATGGCTTATTCTCGCCCTTCATGGTCACCTGAAGGTCGCCGCCTTGGCCTTCGATCTTGGCTACTTTGCCTTCGTTGGCGTCTCGAATCACCTGAGCGATTGGTACTTCCTGGAGCGGCTTAGCCGGCATAAATGCCGCATATAGCGACAGTCCAATCAAAACGATAATTGCCCAGAATAAACCGAGCCGAACTTTATTACTCACCTTTTGTTTACGAGGTTTAGGCATTGAAATATGTATCCTTTCGTGGTTTTATAATCAAATTCAGAATATCTCTGTAATTATACCACCTTCGCGCAGTAAGTTCGAGAGGTAATTTCTAATTGCACACCATCACCGACATCAATTTTAGCACCCGGCCGCGCCGTCTTGATAGCCAGCAAAGCCCGTTGAGTACGCGGCCGAGTCGGGCGCACTCCGCCAGTTTGCCTGGCAATATCGCTAGCTAGTAACTCTACCGCTATGCTTTCATCAATCTGCGACAAAAAATACCGCGAACCACTATTGCGCAGCGTGATCCGCTCAGTTTCGCGTTCAATATCTTTCCGTAAAGCTAGCTGTCTAGCACGCAACTGCAATATTTTTATAATTGCGCGTCGATTAACAACACTTTTTAGTGCTTTTCTGACAAGATTGCGTTGATAAAGGTCGCTTGCGTTCGTTGCATCTTCAACCCACTCCAAGCGATGCTGCAATGCGTAATCGTACAATTGCGTCTTGGTAAAAGAAATCAGCGGACGTTTAACTCCTGCGCGCGCTAGTACAGCTAACCCGCGCCATCCTGTACCTCGCTCAATATTGATAGCAATTGTTTCGGCAACATCTTCAGCATGATGCGCCGTAACCAGCACCGCGCCAAACTTCTGCGCCTGTGTTAGCAAAAAGTCATACCGCTTCTGGCGCGCTAATTCTTCGCTAGCATTCGGCCCGAGATTAAGCGCCGTCGAAACGAACGGTAGATTATATTTCTGCGCCAACGCTGCCACAAACCGTGCATCAGCGCGCGAAGCCTCGCCGCGGATTCCATGTTCGACATGCGCTACAATTAGCCGATGTTCCGACCGGCTTAGCATATCCAATAAACACACGCTATCCACGCCGCCAGAAACTGCCACTAAGTACGTCATATTACTTTTTATTATAATCCATCAGGACGCTAGCATTAATTGATACTATATGCAGTAATACATTTTTATAAATAGCGCGTACTACCAAACGGAATCTTGGTGCGAACCGCCTCGGTATTAAGCGTACTAGCAGCGTGAATAGTCCGAGCGCCGTACCGCTGATTAATCTCGTCAATCGCCCAAGTGGTTTGCCGCTCGCGCGCTAATTCGTCGCCAAACAAACTCAGTTGATCGCTGGTGCTGTTATACAGATTATAACAATGCACGCCTATCTCGCGTATATCGCCAGCCGGCGCCTGGCAGAATAGCTCTTCGGCCACGCGCCACAACGCAACATCGCTAAACATTGGCAGCGGCGCTAAATATTTACGCTGCCAGTAATTACCCGCGCGACCCCAGCGTCCATTATTCGACGATAGCTTTGAGCTGCTACCCACACCCGCCATTCGCACATAAATACCGACGCCACGCGCCGACTTGCGCTGTGAACGCAATTTTTGTCCAACCGCCTCGACTAAATTGTGCAATCGAGCGGCTATTTGTTGCCGCGGCATATTGCGCTCCTCTAGTACGTATTGGCGGCCGCATGTTTTAACGCCACTTATCAAATCATCAACTTCCCAGCCATGCAGACGTTGATACCATTTTTCACCATTAATACTATGAAAAGCAGTATGAAGCGCCTCTGGCGACGATTCATACATTTGCAGCGGCGTAAAAATTCCCACCGCATTCAGCCGCTGCTCGTTGTGCCGCGCAATTCCCGTTAGATCGCGTAAAGTTAAGCTAGCTAACACCGTTTGTACATTTTGCGCCGTCACGACATCAAGCCCGTCAGGTTTGTGCAAGCTAGCCGCCATCTTGGCCCAGAAACGGTTAGTACCGATACCGATATTACAACGCATGTACGAGCCTACTTCGGTGCACAATCGCTGCTTTATCTCTTTGCCGATCGCTTCTAAGCCGCGCGACCGCATCGATTCGGGCGCTACTGCAAAATCAATTATACCTTCATCAATGCTTTTCATTACCACCGACGGACTGTAGCTGTTCATAATTCGTAGCAGCTGCCGATATACCCAGCGATACTTCGGCGGATCGCTGTCGAGCGCTACTAGCTCGGGACACAACCGTTTAGCCTGGCGATATTTCATACCAGCCTTAACACCGTAAGCTTTCGCTTCGTAACTCACGGTGATAACCGAAGTGTTCTCGACCAAACGATTAACTACCGCCACTGGCCGCCCGCGCAGCAGCGGCCGCGACTGCTGTTCAATAGTCGCAAAACAACTATTGAGATCTATATGCATAATCAGCGGTAATGTTTGACTATGTCCTAAGTTTAAGCCATTCGAGAAGGATTGCTTTCTTTGGCTAGCTGATTCAGCCATGCTCCGCCTCGCGCGTCAATCGCCAAGTCAACCGCTCGCTATCGAATTCCAGCCGATAATCAGCTTGCCCGTCCGTCACATCAAAAATATGCATCGTTCGCCGTCCTTTAGCTACTGGATGCCGCAAACCTAGCTCGCTTACTTCAACCTCACGCCCATTCGGACGTCTAAACCGCCGCGGCACGCACAATTCTAAACCGCTGCCAAACGTCGCAATAACTTCTACTCGTTCATTTAATTCTAGCTCATAGTTCACGGCAAAATTATAGCACAGAATAGCAAACCGCCCTTGACACAGAAGGGCGGCTCACTAGAGAAGTGCGGGAAATATTTCTCGAAGCATATTGTCCGACAGCTTCATTAAATTATCCTTAAAAAACCTAGCTTGCCACCGATTACTGTTATCTGCTATAATCTACAGTGCTTTACTCTTGCGGCACTGTAGCTCAGTTGGTTAGAGCGTAGGACTCATAAGCCTAAGGTCACTGGTTCGATCCCAGTCAGTGCTACCAAAGAAAGCTCCCCGCCTTTGCCGCGGGGATTTTTCTTTGTACTTAAACTGCCACTAAAACGCAAAATCCTCAACGTCTAGCAGGTCATTACGGCGATTAATGAATTCACGCAGTTCAACCGTTGTACGCGGCCGATTCCAGGTGGCATTCTCGTTATGTAATGAGTTATTTGATTCGGTGACTTCCATTTTTATTTTTCCTTTTTGTATAAGTTAATTACTTATACTTTTAGTATAACACAAACTTGCCAAAAAAGCAATAGCTTTTTACAAAATCTTTTGACTTCGCCAGACCGCTTATGGTATAAATAATATAAGGATTATCAAGACAAACATGAATACTCTCATCGCTGTTAGCATCATCGCCCTGGCAGGACTTATCCACGCTAGCTTTCAGTTAAGCGTTAGTATGGCTACATCTCTATCGGGGCATGCCTTAGGACGCAAGCTGGCCGCTCGGCGCACGTTACGGCTGCTATTTAGCTTTGTAGCTGGCGCCTTCACTATGACACTTTTATGTGTTAGTTTCGCTAGCTATGCTATCGGTGTATTCGCGCCGCACAGTAATTTGTTGTGGATCACTTTGACTGCTGGTCTGATGATCGTTGGCTTGGCAGTTATCCTTTTTTACTATCGTAAAACCGAAGGTACCGAATTGTGGATTTCACGCAGTTTTGCCCGATTCTTGTGTAAACGCACCGCCAAAGCCAGCCTTGCCGCCGAAGCGTTTAGTCTAGGATTGACTAGTGTTGTCGCGGAACTACTATTTACTATCGTACCAATCATTACCGCAGCCTGCGCTATCATCGGGCTGCCGCCGATTTGGCAAATCGTTGGCGCAGCAGGTTATACGCTAGCTGCTTCGCTCGGGCTGCTAATCGTCGCCCTATTGATTGGCAGCGGACGCCAACTGAGCCGCATCCAGCGCTGGCGCGAACAAAACAAATACTTTTTACAATTCGCTGCCGGTCTGGGTTTGATTATCCTTGGTTTTTATATATACGTTAATACTGTTTCCGACTTAATCATTCAGGTGAACGCTGTATGAAAGTTACTGTTTTCAAACGAGGCAAACGCCCGCCAGAAGATTTCGATGCCAAAAAGCTGCGCGCTAGCCTGTACGCCGCCTGCCTTAGCGCTAAAAGCCCCGAAGGGTTAGCCCGCAATTTAGCCGATCAAGCTGCTCGCGAGGTCGAAGCTTGGAGCGGCCAAAAATCAGATATCACCACCACCGATATTCGCGCGCAAGCTGGACGATTTCTAGAACATAATCATCCTGATGCAGCATATTTATATAAACACCACAAAAAAATGATGTAGGAGACATGAATGGCGAAGAGACACAATAAATTTGATTACGATTTAATAGTTATCGGTAGCGGAGCTGGCGGATCAGCCGCTGCCACTATCGCCGCTCGCAATGGCGCGCGCGTAGCGATTATCGAGGAAGACACCTTTGGCGGCGATTCGCCTAACTGGAGCGATGTACCAACCAACGCCTTATTACACGTCGCGCACCTCTATGATCAAGCACGCCACGGCGCCAAGTTCGGCTTACGCTCTAATACGCTTGGCTACAATTATCCGAGTATTCGCGCCTGGAAAGACCTCGCCGTCAAGCGAACTGGGGCTGCTGGTAATCGCAAATTCTACGAAAACCAAGGCATTACTACCTATACTGGACATGCCCACTTTCTGTCGCCCAATGAAATTTCCGTTCGACGCAAGCACATCAGCGCCGAAAGATTCCTGGTCGCTACGGGTTCGCACTGGGTAGCACCAGAAGTACCAGGATTAGACGAAATCCCATTTTTGACAGCGCGCACCATTTTAGAGTCGATGCGTCCACCGAAGAGCCTTTACATCATAGGTGCTGGCAGCGTTGGCGTCGAGATTGCGCAGCTGATGGCTACTTTCGGTACTAGGGTTTATTTGACTGATATCGCTGCCCGCATTTTACCAAAAGAAGACGAAGAAGTTGGCGAGCTGCTAGAAGCCTACCTCAAGAAGCATAAAGGCATT
This sequence comes from uncultured Candidatus Saccharibacteria bacterium, assembly GCA_963456275.1. Taxonomy (GTDB): domain Bacteria; phylum Patescibacteriota; class Saccharimonadia; order Saccharimonadales; family Saccharimonadaceae; genus Saccharimonas. The sequence continues at coordinate 12,382 of CAUOLJ010000010.1, read as the reverse complement.
ACGTCATTGACGCAAACACGAACGGTCGCAGCAGTCAAAGACGGACTCGGCTACCGCGTATCATTCCTGCGCGGCGGTGTCGAAAAGTCGGTACGCGTCGAGGATATCTTGGTGGCAACTGGACGTCGTCCAAACCTTGATTTAGGACTAGAGAACGCCAGCGTCCAATACGACCCAACCGGCATCCATGTTAACGAATATTTACAGACAAGCGCTCGCCACATTTATGCAGCTGGGGATATTATCGGCAACTCTGAGCACACGCATACTGCACTGCTAGAATCGCGGATTGCTGCTCATAACCTTTTTTCAAAGAATCAAATCGCGCCAGATTATACTGCTACACCGCGGACAACCTTCACCTTCCCAGAAGTGTCATCTGTTGGTTTGACCGAAGACGATTGTATCAAACGCGACCTCAAAATCAACAAAGCCATGGCACCGCTATCAATCATCGGCCGCTCAAATACCAGCGATTTCCGCGACGGCTTCGTCAAACTAGTATGCGACAAGAAAGGCGTTATAGCCGGCGGTACTATTGTCGCGCCGAATGCTAGCGATAGTATCCACGAAATCGCCCTAGCTGTGCGGCACGGCCTAACCGCTAAAGACTTAGCAGACACGCCACACGTTTTCTTGAGCTGGAGTGAAGCTATTCGGGTTGCTGCTAGCAAATTAGCTTAAACCAGTCAGTTAACCAAGAGAAAAGCTCAACTAGAAGTTGAGCTTTTCTCTTGGTAGCGGGGGCTGGATTTGAACCAGCGACCTCTTGGTTATGAGCCAAGCGAGCTGACCAGGCTGCTCCACCCCGCGATACGGGTACTATTATAGCAAACCACGCATCACTTATGCAAGCGCGAAGCAGCAGTTTTGCCAGTCAGAAAATCAATCCATTGCTGGAAGTTTGACTTGTGCACGGCAGGCGTATTGCCGCGTGGAGCTGTTTTAATATACGATGAGTTATCGTCCTGGCTGTCGAGAGATTTCACTGCAGCGCTATTCTCTGGCAGTATTAGCTGCTTCTCGCCAGGATCTGCCAGACCTAACTTGCTGCGCGCTTCTAGCTCTTTATATTCATCGCTCTTATAATAATTTTGTTCGTATTTCAGCGTCTCTACTTCTAGCTGCGCCAGCCGTAATTGTTGTTTTTTTTCGTCAAGCGCTCGTTGGGCGCTAAAGTTCATCTGGATCGTCGACATTGTACCCATCACCCAGCTAATCGCAATGATAATCGCCAACAACAGCACCAATCCATTAAAGTTCGCGTAATTGAACCAGATATAATGCAGTTGTTGGCGTAATCTTTCAACAAGTTTCATCTATCAACTATTATAAACCATGAGCGGTAATCGAGATAGCGAGATAAAACGACTCTTATTGGCGACGACGGATGATAGCGTATACGCCGGCAGCGCCGCCTAGCACCAACACGCCAGCACCGATAATATAACCGTATAGGCTATCGCCAGTTTCAGATAAGCGTCCGCTGTTAGCGGTAGTCTTGCCATTCTTTGCTAGAGCTCCAGGTTGATTGCCACCATTAGCTGGCGTAGTATTCTCCGACCGCTCATAAATTATAACCGGATCGTCGATAACGCCGTTAGCGGTCTTATCCATATCGCCAAAGCCGCCGTCGGTAATTGAGTATTCAACAATAGTGCGTTTGCCATCGACTGATGTTTTGAATGCGACTTTCTCGGTAATATCGGTAGCATTAGCGCCATTAATACTGTACTTGATTACTTTTAGGCGATTAACTTTGTAGATACGCGATAATTCGAGAGTAATTTTGGTAGTATACCCAACCGCTGGCTGCGCATGTCCGTCACAGTTGATCGTAAACTTGGCCGAGCCCTGCATCTGATAGCCAGTCGGAATATTTTTCGGCTGTCCTACCGCGGTAGCGTTTTTGATGTTGTAGCATTTATCGCCTGAGGTAGACAGCGTAAGATTGGTATTGTTTGCTTGGCGAATTGTTTGCTTATTGACAAAGGTTTGGACAACAATCGCATCTAGGCGCGCCTGAAGGTTTGTCTTAACGGCTTGATCCTGTACTTTATCGACTAGTGTTCGCGCATGCGCTATAGACTGAGCAGTTTTCTGGCTTTCAGCATCGGCAACAGCTGCCTGCGCGACCGCCTGGGCGTCAGCTTCTTTCTTCTGAGCGGCAGTAACTGCCGAATTGAGCTGCTGTATCGCGGAACTAATATCAGCTGGCGTCGAGCTAGCAGCGGCCTCAACGTTCTTGGCATGCTGCAAAGCAGATTTGACTGCAGGATTGTTTCGGATATACACTGGCTGCGCTTCCACCCGGGCAATCACGTCGCGCAAAGTAGTCTTGTCTGGCCGCAAAGCATCGAGAGCCGTTTGCAACTCTGACGCCGCCGATTGCAGGCGCATTACTGATGCTGAAGCATCGTTGTAAACTTGTTTAGCCTGCTTAATTTTAGCCTTTAGCGCATTGACAGTGTCAGCACTCATACCAGTCGTATCGACAGCCTCAGCTTTAGTAATAAGCGTGCCAAGCGTTTGTTTAGCATTGCTAAGCTGCTGCGATACAGCGTCAAGACGCACCTGCAGAGCAGACTTAACCGACGCGTCTTGGACAGCGTCAACGAGAGTTTGAGCCGCCGTTATCGACTGCGCCGTTTTAGCGCCTTCTGCTGCCGCAACCGCATTGGCAGCAGCCGTTTGAGCATCAGTTTCTTTCTTTTTAGCAGCATTAATTGCCGACTTCAAATTATTGACAGCTGTGCTAACTTCTGCTGGCGTTGGATTAGCCGCAGCATAAACATTTTTGGCATGTTGCAGGGCAGTTTTAACCGCTGAATCGTTCTTGATATAAACTGGCTCTTTGTCAGCATCCGCTATAGCTTTGGCTAGCGCTGTCTTATCGGTTTTGAGATTATCAAGAGCTGATTGCAGTTTGGTTTTAGCCTCAGTGAGCTGCGCCACAGTCGACTCTTGGTCGTTATTGACCGCTTTAGCGGCAGTAATCGCGGTATTCAAAGCAGCAACAGTCTCGGCCGCTAGACCATCCGTCGGCGTATTCTTCGCCTTGTCAATCAATTTCGATAAGGCTGTCCGCGCATCGGTAATTTCCTGTTTGACGGCGTTGAGCTCATCTTGCATCGATGATTTCTTGGCTGTATCCTGAACGTGCGCTAAAAGTGCCTCTGCAGCGCGAATATCAGCAGGCGACTTACTGTTTTTTGCCTTATCAACCGCTGTCCGTGCGGCCGCTTGAGCTGCCGTTTCTTTGGCTATTGCGGCGTCAAGCGCTTGCTTGAGGTCGTTTGTCGCTTGGCTAATTTCGGCAGGTGTCGGATTTGGTTTAGCAACAACATTTTTCGCAGCTGACAGCGCACTGGCCACTGCTGCATCTGCCTTGATATAATCTGCAGAGTTATTCGCGCGATCAATTTGCGCTTGGAGCTGAGCTTTATCAGCTTTCGGCAGCGTTGCAGACACTGTTAGTTGACCGTTGAATTGGGCGGTAGCAGCGCCAACTGTAACATTCTTGGTCCAGGTTGCCGACAATTCATGAGTATTATTATCATAAATTGGCGAGACAATTTTGACACGACCAGCCCCATCATTAGCCAAATCAGCACTGTTGGTTATAGCAACAGCCGTACCCGATACATCTTTGAGCGGCGATGCAAACGGCGTTGTATTCGTACTCATACGGACGCGCTGATTAGAAACGTCAAGCTTAGTTAATTTAGTTAAGCGGCCCGCAAACGGCATATCGCTAATATTACTGCGGTCTGCTTGCAGCGACGTTAATTGCGTCATCGCGCCAATACTATTCAGATCGTTATCAGTTAACGAGGTTGACGATACTTGGAGAGTCGTTACTTTAGTAAGTTGCTTTAGAACTTCGCTATGCACTAACTGCGGCGTACCATTATCAGCACCAGACAACTGCAATGTCGTCAAGGTGCCCGCACTCTTGGCAAAATCAGAAATATCAAACGCTGTCGATTTACTATCTACACTTACTTGTGTCAAATGCGTCAGATTAGCTAGCGGCTTGGTCGAAGCGATCGGATTACCAGACGCTAAAAGTACGCTTAGGTTAGCCAAATGCGCCAACGGTTCAATCGACGCGACTTTGTTATTTGTCATTGTCAACTTGGCCAATTTTGCTAACGATGACAAAGGCGCCAAATCAGCAACTTCGTTATTGTCGATCTTCAGCTCTTGTAAATTAGTTGCCTTCTCGAGGCCTGTTAGATTTTTGACTTTGACACCGCCGTCTACGGTAAGTTGCGTCAACTGAGCTAGCTCGTCCACTGTGATATCCTGAGTGCTCGGACGATTGCTGTCAAGCGTTTTATTGATAGCTGCCTTGAGGCCAGCATCAGGAATATTGACAGTTACTGGAGGTGTCGGCGGAGTCTGCCCGCCCGTCGCATCCATCAGCACATTAACCAGAGCACCAGCATTTACTGGTACGCCAGCTTTAACAGTTTTGCCTGTTGGGTCAATCGCTTGCGCTACGTCGCTCGATAACGGTTTACCTTTGTTGATAGCTGGGCTACCTGGTTTGAGATTGTAATTGCTCTTTTTGTAGTCGTTATTATTTGCTGCTTCTTTCACGAAATACGGATTATTTGCTCGCGAGCCAAAAGTATCAAGCGAATGCGCATCGCGGCCGTCAATCGAGTTCGACAATTTTGGATTATTCGCGATATCAGAAGCTCTGCTTATAACTGTATCGATCTTTGAAGGAATCTGTTTGAAATCCCACACCGACAAATTTATATCGTCTGATTCGTTACGGTAATATACATTATAATCAAATCCTTTGAGCATATCGTTGGCATCGACATACGGTCTATTTTGATCGTTCTGAGCTCCTTCAACACGCAGTGAATACGCGCGTTGATAATTACCGCCAGAAAGATCCTCTGCTCGAGCTAACGGCCGCGAAGATATAATGTTGTTGTACAATTCAACGCCCGAAGTATTCCAATCTAGACCCAGTCCCTGCGACCAGCTTTCGTTAGCTACACAGGACCCGCCTTTCCAATAATTACACCCGTCAATACGACTATCTTCAAATATGTATATTGGCCGATAAGTGCGAGATATGGTATTGTTATACACCTTAACATCATCGCTGCCAGCTACACGAATACCCGTACCGGAGCTTTCGATTATATTAGAAGCAATTATACCATTACCAGAAACCTCATACATGATAGCAAGCGGAGAATTAGTAAAGAAGTTACCAACGATTTTCGTTTCTACACAGCCTTCATCGCACCAAAAGCCAATCATACCTTCGTTATTGGCGTTGGCGGCAGTAGAATACGCTTTAGTGTCGCGAGAATAATCAACAATATTATTGCGGAATGTAAAGTTTCGTGTATGCGTAACTTTAATATCAGCCATCGTGCAATAAGCTCCGCAGCCAATCGTCAAGAAACCTTCCGCGTTGTTGCCATATAATTCACCGTTAGTAAATACTGTGTTGTGAGATTTGTTAGCCCCAACTCCCGAGCCACCATTATCTATCGCCTTTACGCTGCGCGCCGTCGACGATTCTGCTTTGTTAAAGAACAGGCCTTGGCTTGCACTTTGGGTGACAATCATATCCTGAACCAACGAGCCAGTCCCGTTGATACTTACTGCGGTTGGACCCGAATAAACTCCTCTTTCAGCGGCAGGATCGTAAGGATCCTGAAAACCCCAAACCTGAACAGGCGAATACTGAGCAACGTTAATGCCTTTCACGGAAACGTTTTTGCCAGTACTAGTGAAAGCTCGCGCCCGCTCTGATATCTCGGTTACGCCGCTAGCTGGATTCTTGCCAATATAATAAGATATCGCATCTTGCTGGCCAATATTATAGCCGTCTGCATTATTGTTAGGGGTTTTGAGTGTAGTAGGAGTGTTGTCTTCGACATAAAAAGTATTACTACCAGGCGTTACCTCTGCTTTAGTTTTAACCTGCTTTAGCGGCTCGTCATTAATGAAGACCTGTTCTGGGTAGGCCGCGGTACCTTCAACGCTTGGATTGGCATTTGTGGTACAAACATGACAGAAGTTGTGATAATTCCCAGTTGTTTTCCATATGCCATTTTCACTAGTCCATGAATTTACGACATCGCTGCCCTTTAGCCAAACTTCTGCCCCCGGCGCCGCTTGAATAGTCACATTATCGCCAGAGATGAAAAAATGCGGTTCACGATAAATACCCGACTTCGCGACTACCGTGCCGCCATTACTAATAGAGCTGAGAGCTTTCTTGAATGTAGCGTACGGCGAACCCTCGGAACCATTACCCGAAGTATCGTTGCCATTCGGCGCTACCCACGCGACATTACTCGTTGGGACGGTGTAATTGGTTTTAATAAAAGAGTACTTTTTGTTGAGCTGCGACGCCTGAGCTCGCGGCAAATTCATCAGCACCAAACTTAATGCCGCAATGAATACGGTTATTCCAACGCCAATACGGCGATATTTATATTTGATATTTTTCCTGTGTATTTTCATACTCCTACCTCACTTGGGTTATATACCTGACATAGTAGCATAAGCAAATCGAGCCAGTCAACAAATAATCTGTACGTCACAACGATTTTACGCTATAATATCAGCAATGGGGGCGTAGCTCAGGGGTTAGAGCAGCGGGCTCATAACCTGTTGGTCGTTGGTTCGATCCCAACCGCCCCCACCACCATAATCAACCACAGAGATCAAAAAACCTCCCTTAGGGTAATCGGGAGGTAATTTTGTGCACCTGTTTGTTTACATATCTAGATTAGCAAACTTACTATCTAAACGCAAGCATTTTACCACTACAAAACCCTCAGCTGACAAGCCGAGGGTTTTAAAAAACAGCAAAATTTATTTCTTCTTAGAAACCGTCAGAAAGCCATTGCGCGGGTTTTCTTTAACGACGCGATCCTCTGGCAAATCGCACGGCTCGCCTTTTTCGTTTTTCTCTACTTTGGTGAAAAAGTAGATAGTTTGTGGTTTACCACCGCGAAGTGTAACTTCAGTTTTGTGTAGATAATAAGTGACGCCCTTTGAATTCGTGTGCTTGTAAGCCATTGTTTTATACCTCCTATTAGTATTGGTTTACATCTGTTAGCTTATCGTAACCTGCATTGAGTGTCAACACTTTACACCCCTAGCCGTACCAGTCAAGCAGCTCGATATTTATAGCGCAATAATAGGTGTAATATTACAAGACTAATCAAACGCAGTACTATAACTACCAAAATCACTACCGCCAAAACTATTGACCAGCCAGCAAAATCGGGCGTCCAAAGCGGCGATGTATATTCGTGGCGATACAGTTCAGCATTAGGCAGCTCTGGGTCTTTGAGTTTGTCAGAAGTAGGATACTTTGACAGCTCGTTAACAAAGCATTGAATATAAGCCATCGACCAACCGCTGTATTGCGGATGGCAAACCGCCTCGGCCTGAGCGTGAACTCTTGCGTTCTCGGACGACGCCGCCGAAGCTTTCTGGATAGCTGCTTGCGAGTCGCGTTCATACTGATGCTGCAAATAAATCACGCCGCTGCTAGCATTCATATGAGTCGTTGAATAACGCTGCAAATCTTGTAGACGATTAAATATTTGTGTTTCGTTGCCTGATTTGTCAGCTGTCGCCACAGCACTTCGGCGCTGTATCATGCCAACATTATTAATACGCAAAAAAGTTGCCGCTACAAAACAAACTAGTACAAACAAAATCAATAGCTGCCAGGTCTTGACTCGCTCAAGACGCCGAAGATTTCGCCTCGCCGCGCGTTTATCGGCCATTATTCCCGCCCTTCATTACTTAATAGTATACCACGAGCAGCTTGATTGCGTTATAGTAGAAGTATGAATATTTATTTCTCTGGCATTGGCGGCGTCGCTATCGGACCGTTAGCTGAATTAGCTCATGACGCCGGACATAGCGTACAAGGCTCGGACGCGCACTCAAGTCTAGAAACTAGCGAATTAATGCAGCGCGGCATTGTCGTCACTAATGACCAGTCTGGCGATTACTTAGAATACTGCCATAAGCAGCGCCGTATCGACTGGCTCGTTTACACCGCCGCCTTGCCCGCTGACCACCCAGAACTAGTGAGAGCGCAAAAATTAGGCATTTACACAGCCAAGCGCGACGAGCTGCTACGCTACATTATGAGCGAGAAGAATCTCAAGATGATAGCTATTGCTGGCACTCATGGTAAAACAACAACTACCGGTATGATGATTTGGGTGCTGCGCCAACTCGGCGTCCCAATCAGTTATTCAATTGGCACCACTATCAGTTTTGGGCCGAGCGGGCACTACGCGCCGAACAGCGAGTATTTCATATATGAGTGCGATGAATTCGATCGTAACTTCTTGCATTTCAGCCCATACCTTTCGCTGATTACTTCTATAGATTACGATCATCCTGATACGTACCCAACTCAAGCCGCTTATACCAGAGCTTTCCAACAATTTCTCGGACAGAGCGAACTATCTATTCTCTGGAAGAAGGATACTCTTACCGGTTTAGAACCAGTTAATAAATCTTGGGTGCTCAAAGACGAGGAAGTTAAAAGCTTTCGCATTCCAGGCTGGCATAATCGAGCCAACGCCACGCTGGTTGCCAAAGCCTGCGAGCGGCTAAAGCTGGGTAATCCTGATATCGTGAAGGTTGCCGTCGAGAATTTTCCTGGTACGCAGCGGCGATTTGAACGCTTGGCACCTGGGCTGTACTCCGATTATGGTCACCACCCAGCCGAAATTTATGCCACGCTGCAAATGGCGCACGAAATATCCCGTGAAGTAACTCTTGTTTACCAGCCGCACCAAAATGTCCGCCAGCACGAAATTCAATCAATGTACACAAATAAAGTTTTTCGCTACGCTGACAGCGTATATTGGCTGCCGACATATTTGACGCGCGAGAATCCGGATTTACCGATACTGACGCCTGCAGACTTAACCAAAAACCTCACCCGCCCCGAAGTACATATTGCCAGCCTCAACGATGATTTGTGGAAGTCTATCATGCTTGACCGCGAATTAGGCAAACTAGTCCTCTGTATGGGCGCTGGCACCATTGACGAGTGGCTGCGGCAGCATCTGAAGATTTAGAGTTTTACCGATTATCGCCGCTGCCATGCAGTTGGCCGCGCTGCTGGCGGCTGGCTAGCTTTTCGTTATTAAGCTGTGCCACCTCTTCCAAACTAGACCCGAGCAAATGCGCCGCCGAGTTGACATACCACAGTACATCGCCCAATTCTTTGATAATTTCTGCGCGATCATCGTCATTTAATTTACCTTGCTTGTCGCGGATTAGCTTTTTGAACTTCTCCATCACCTCACCCGACTCGCCAGCCAAACCTAGTATTTGCGCCATCAAATCGGCGCTGATGTCGCCGTAGGCGTGATCGCTCGTTAGCGTTGAAATAGCTTTTTGCGAATAATCTTGAAAATTCATGTTCCCCCTTCTGTTTGTATGTATTATAACAGTAATTACTAGCCGCCAGCTATTTGGCGTGAACCTGATTATCCGTTTTCGCGAGGGTTTGGATTTGGGTTTGAGTTTGGATTATATGTGTCTAAACGTGTAACCAGGTCTTTTACTTCTTGTAGAAATCCTGGATCTTGCTGGCACCTTTTAATATAATTGCCGACAGCTTTTCTTGCAACACAACCCAAGGTTTCGCGCCTTACCTTTGCAACCGTTGTAAACCTATCAAATAATTCTCCTGACATCTCTACGTCAACAGTACGCCATCCTTTACCCACTGGTACTTCTGAACAATCTATCCCTTCTGCGGACTGCGACACGCCTGCACAATCGCAAGGTTTTCCTTCAATATTTGCCATAACATTCTCCTTTCGTTACCAGCAAATCATATCGTACCGCTGCTGCCGATTCCAGACAAAATGGTTGATATTTTATGACAATTTTGTTTTTTATGCTATATTACAGATATGGATTTTTCAATTATCGGCTTGTCTATTCGTGACAAACGCGTATACGAGGCACTGCTGGCAATTCCTAATAGTTCGCTGCGAGCCATCGCAGAAACCACAAATATTAACCGCGGCAGCGTCTATGAATCTATCAAAAGCCTGCGCGCAGCTGGACTTGTCAACAGCGTCACTCAGGGCAAACAGCTGCGCTACCGCGCCGAAGATCCAGCTGTCTTGGCAGAAATTTTACACGAGAAGCAGCAAGCTTTACAGGTAGCCGGCCAGCAGCTTGATCAATATATTGTCCGCCTGCGAACCGCAAACAAAATCGCCGAAACCCGGCATATGGCGGCATTTTACGAAGGCGATGAAGGTTTGGCAAATATTTTGCGCGATATATTAAGTACCTGCCGCCTGCAAAAGATTAACTTGTACCGCGTAATTTCCTCGCCGCGCGTCAGCCGTTATCTGTACAACAACTTTCCGAATTTTAGCCGCGAACGCGCCAAACGAAACCTACGAGTACGCGTCTTGCGCTACGCCAAGCCCCTGCGCGCGACAACAGGCTTAGCAGATAGCCGCTACTTAGTCGGGCCAAAACTAGACGACGGCTGCTACACAATATTGTATGCCAGTAAAATGGCTATTATTACTTTAGACAAATATAACTCTATGCACGGAGTAATTATCGACAGCGCCGGCCTAGCCTCGGTACAAACACGCCTATTTGACATTGCTTGGCAGGGTGCTAGCGAGGGTTAGCCCGCGTCCACTGGTACGATAGCACAACATCAACGCGTAGCCTTCACAAAATTAATCGCCTTGCCCTCGTTCAGCCATCGCTGCTCGTATGTCGTCATGATTTTGTACTCGTCGTCCAGAGATGATTCGTGCAGATCGAAGCTCAGTTCTGTAATTTGCCATTTTTCTGCCACCAATTGCTCCAAACTCCAACAAAAAAAGTCGCGGTCGTCATGCTTGAAAAGCAGCTCGCCGCCAGGTTGCAATAATTGCGCGTAATGGCGCAAAAAATACGGATGCGTCAACCGCCGCCCGGCAGCCCGCTTTTTCGGAAACGGATCAGGAAAAGTCACCCAAATATTTACTAACGTTGACAAAGCGAACAAATCGCCAATTTGGTCGGCGCGCGCCCGGATGAAATAGATATTTTTTAAGCTTCGCTCTAACGCGATGTAAGCGCCTTTTTGCAAACGGTCAGCCTTAACGTCAATCGCCGCAAACAGCTTATCTGGATAACGCGCTGCCAATTCGACGCTAAACAAACCAGTACCAGCGCCAATCTCCAGCCTGGAGACGCCCGGCTGGCGCTGCTGGTAAAAATCGCGCCATTCGTCAAACTCAAAGCAATTCTCGGCGTTATGAAACTTAGCAAATTTGTATTTTTTACGCTTGCGGGCGATAACAAAATCGTCAGGGTTGAGCAGTTCGCTCACTAGTTTGAAGCCTCTCCGCTTGGTGCTGTTCCCGATGAACGTTCATTAAAGACTTGAATTGAACTATCTGATAGCGCCTCGCCACCAAAACTGGTCGATGCAGCCGCACGTTTGGCGTGTTTGTCGTATACATTTTTAAAATCTTTGATAGTTTTTTGATCAATCTCCCCTTGCGCCGAGAAACCTTTTTCAGTTTCTTCGCTAGCGCCAGCCTGCTTCTGCACAGAGCTAAAACCTGGGCGACTCAAATCGACTTGTGCTGCACCGCTGGTGTTATACATCTCTAAAGCTACCGCCACCATGACGAGCGATATTATAATTACACAGACCAGCATAGCCGCAAAACCGCACCGCTGACAAATATGATCAGCCCGCTTTTTCAGGCGAGCACGAGCGTGAAGTCTAGTCATTACTACCTCCTTGACTACTCAAACCCGCTTTTGACAAATCTAATTTGTCGATTTGTGAGCTATATTGCTTAATTAGCTTTTCGAGTTCGACTACTGCTTTTCGTACATCACCGCGATAATAACGCGCTCGTTCAATATCCATATAAAAGTCTGCTGGCTTATCTTGGCAATCCGTCTGGGCTATATGCGACATTATCTGCTCGTAACGCTGATAAGAGTTGCGAAATTGTCCGATTTGATGGTCGAAATCGACGGTTGTCTTGGTTAAGTCGATGCCGTTGAGCTTATTGAGAGCAATACGGCTATTCATCGGCGCCATCAGTTTGGTAGAAATTGCATCATATTCGCGGCCGAGGTTGATGCGCACCAAAGCGTCGTTAGCACGAATACGCTCTAAAACAGTTTTAGTCGTCGCACAATTACTGCGCACCAGATTAAGCTGCCGCTCAGTCAATAGAGTCATAGTTGGACCTTCGGCGCTAACCGTTGGAACACAAGCGACATAGACTAACGCACACAATATAATAAGGCTTCTTTTCATTACGTATTATTATGGCGAAATATTCCCAGACGGTCAAGTCTACGT
>CAUOLJ010000009.1:0-23680 GCA_963456275.1 uncultured Candidatus Saccharibacteria bacterium | reverse complement strand
CGCCAAAATCAGCGATATTACTGAGGTTTATTCTCACCCGGTAGCTCTTTCTCAATGCCGCCGTTTCCTACAAAAACGCTTGTCGCAAGCAACACCAATTGAATTCTTTGATACCGCTGGCGCCGTCGAATTTATCAAACAAAATGGCTCCCGGCACTGCGCCGCTATCGCTGGCCAAATGGCCGCAGAGCTATATGATCTACCGATATTAGAGGACTCCATCCATGATAATCCCGACAACATTACCCGCTTTTTAGTGATTGAACCAACCGATAGACCCGTTGATGCTAATCGTGCTTCTCTGGTCATCACCACCGACCACCAGCCTGGCGCCCTCGTCGAGGTATTGCAGATATTCGCCAAACGTCGCATCAACCTCGCCAAGCTGCAGTCGCAACCGATCGTTGGGCAGCCCTGGAAGTATAAATTTTTTGTGGTTGTTGACTGCGCCGGGCAAACGCTTTACCAAGCTATCCGCGATATCGAGCGCAGCAACCACGAGGTGACTGTCCTCGGCGAATATGTCGGCGTTTAGTAACCCTAGAAATCGCCGCCCGAGTTAATCTCGTCTGCACTTGAAATCAGCACTTCGCGCGGCCGCGAACCATCTGCCGGACCGATAATTCCTTGCTCTTCCATTTCTTCCATAATCCGCGCCGCTCGCGAGTAGCCGATTCGTAGCTTCCTCTGCAATAACGACGTCGAGGCTTTGCGCATCTGCACTACCACTTGCACCGCATCCTTGAACATATCATCGCTACCATTACTACCGAAGTCCATCACCACGCCGCCTTTACCGTTCAACTGCACTGGTTGGCTAACGATTTCATCATTGTACTGCGGCGGTGCCTGCATCCGCAGCTGATCAGTAATTTTATTCACTTCGCTATCCATCACCCAAGCGCCCTGAATACGCTTCGGTTTCGGCATGCTAGCAGTTTTGATCAGCATATCACCCTGGCCCAGCAATTTCTCGGCGCCAGCCTGGTCGAGAATTGTCTGGCTATCGGTCTGGCTGGCCACTGTAAAGGCAATCCGCGCCGGCACATTTGCCTTGATGAGACCGGTAATCACATCAACGCTCGGACGCTGCGTCGCTAGCACCAGATGAATACCAACCGCCCGCGCCTTCTGCGCCAAACGAACAATTAAGCCCTCGACATCGCGCTTGGCTACCATCATCAGATCGGCCATCTCGTCAATCACAATCACAATATACGGCATGGTACCCTCGTCGACTTGCTGTACATTGCCCTTTTCATCGGCAACGCCAATTTTCTTGCCTTTTGCTTTAGCCCGTTCATTGTAAGTCTTGATATCACGTACTCGCTCCTCGGCCAGCAAGCTATAACGGCGCTCCATCTCATTAACCGCCCACTTCAGTGCGCTCATTGTCTTTTCTGGCTCGACAATCACCGGCGTTAATAAGTGCGGTATATCTTGATACGGTGCCATCTCGACCTGCTTCGGATCAACCAAAATCAACTTCATATCGCTCGGTGCGTTACGATACAGCAAACTACTTAGCAGTGTATTAATCATTACCGATTTACCCGATCCAGTTTGACCAGCCACTAGCAAGTGCGGCATTTTGTTAAGCTCTCCGACAAACGGCAGTCCTGAAATATCTTTACCAATCGCAAAACTCAGCGGCTCTTTGCGGCGGCGCCATTCAGCGCTCTCGAGGATTGAACGGATACGCACGTCGGCCGCTTTCTTGTTCGGCACTTCGATACCGACAGCCTTTTTGCCTGGAATCGGCGCCTCCATGCGCAAGCTCGACGCCGCCAGATTCAGCGCAATATTGGTCTCTAGCGCAGTAATCTTGCTCAATTTAATACCCGCCGGCGGCCGCAGCGTATACTGTGTTACCTTAGGGCCGATATTAGCGCCTTCCATATCGACATTAATGTTAAATTCACGCAAAGTGTCTTGGATGATACGGGCGTTCTGCTTGATATCGCCCGCATCAGCTGGCGCTTCCTTCTTCTCTAGCAAATCAAGGCTTGGAAATTGCCAGTTCGGGTCGCTAACCGCCAGCATCGCCATTTTGTCGTCGCGATCGGCTTCGGCTTTTTTAGCTTGCGGTTTGATTTTAAGCTTCGCACTTTGCTTACTGTCATCTTGCGATACTGTTGGCACGCCTTCATTAAGCTTGAAATCGTCCATCTTGCCGTGATCATCTTCGGCAGCTTTGCGCATAACCTGGACATTAGCTTCGTTCTCTGCCTTTTCGTTGCTGGCTACTGCCGTCTTGAACATTGCTGCAATATCGCTAAACCGCAGTTGCAGCACAAACAATAGCGTAATCGCAATTAGCAAAATATAAATAAAAACACCGACTGGTATATTAACCAGCGACAAGACGACCGAATTCAAACCATCGCCAACAACACCGCCAGTCGACGGCGCACCCTTTTCGCGAAATAACCCGAGCAAACCGCTGAACCAAACAACCATCAAAATTGAGGCAAATTTCATGACTGCTGGCAATCGGTTGTTTTCGGCGCCAAATATTCTAACAGCTACATACAAACCGACAACTGGCACTATATAAACCGCCCAGCCAATCGTTCGCTTAGACACTTCTAGCATTTGATTAAGTAATGGACCGCCCGCACCGAACCACGATACCACCAGCAATGCCGATAGCGCCATCAACAGCACCGCCGCAACTTGCGGCCAAAAACCAGAGGGTACTTCATGCTGCGGTGCTGGTGCTTTCGCTGCTTTGCTAGCGCGTGCTGTACGAGTTGTTTTAGTCGATTTTCGAGTTCGCGTCGTCTTTTTCTTTGCCATAACCGTTACCTATTGTACTCTGTTTATATCTAAAAGGGTATACTACTATTGTAGCATAAATTACTACAAAAAGCAATAGCGCTATCTGTTAGTACGAGCGGCTATCTGAGGAATCTAACTTTCTATAAACAGTCGCCCAGTCTAGACCAAGAGTATAAACTTTACCTGTTCCTACGACCTGCGCGCCAACCAATACTGCTGCTGTCGAATCCGCACCATAAGTCTCTGATAAATGATCAAGTACACTCAAGCCGCTTGGATAGCGCAAATCTGGAAAATATTGGCGCAGTTCTGCGATACTTCCTTTGACAAGCTCAGCTTTCTCTCTGCTAGACTCAAGGTTTACCATTGAACTCAATACATAGCCATCTTGCCGCAATGATTCCGCACAAGATTCAAACCACTCAACAACCCTTTCTACATCACCTCCAGACATTCTCTCAATACCAGCTACCCTAGCAGCCTCTTTTTTACGTTTTTCTTCGTTCGCTTGATTTGTCTTAGCGTCATCAAGCAGACGTTTTAACTGCTCTCTCTGTTCTTCCTCTGTTGACCTAAAGAACCTATCACTTTCTTGAACTTTTCTGTCATATCTATGCTTACTTCCAAATACAATAGAACCTTTGATGTTTCCTTCATTAAAACCAAGAGCTTCCAATATGGCCAGCCTTTCTAAAGCCGAACTTCCTAGTTGAAGAGGTTTACACAGAAAGCTATCCCCAGGCAACTCACCACTAAGTACTTGTCTTTCTATCCCATATTTTACCCATCCGGATCTTTCTGTATATCTTGCTAGTTTACTTTCCCTATCTTCTGGAGGTATTTTTCCTAGTCTAATCCCTTTGTCTATTAGTTTTTCCGCTGCCTGCTTTTTACTATCTTTAATGTCTACTTCTACCCGTAAGCCTGCCAGCTCCAACACTTCTTCATATCCAGGTTCTGCCCGCAATTCGTCTGCCTTATCAAAGACAGCCAGCGCCTCCCGCGCTTGCGGATTGAGCTGATCTCTTGGCGGAAGTATAGGCCAGGCGTCCGGACGAGATTTTTCAAAATAAACTCTAACTTTTGGATTTGGCGTAGACCACGGTTCAATTGCAACGAGTTCTGGACAAACACTAATACTTGCTAATGGCGTTGATAAAGATGGGGGGGTAGATTCAATATTCTTCATGTCTTGATCGTGACTAAAAATAGTTAATGTATCAATTTTATGTTACAATATCTAATTTTATCTAGAAAACCTCATGTACATATCTGTTAGTACGAGCGGCTATCTGAGCGGTCGCGCGGCACTACTGTCTCGGTATCAGGAGTCTGTTTACGCGGGAAACGCTTGCCTGACGGCTGCGGCATCAACGGCTGGCCAGCAGATTTAGTTTGCGGGGCGCGGCCGTGTGCTTTCGCTGCGCCGCCAACTTCATTAACCACTGGAATGACAATCGGCGTTCGCCGCGTCTGATCATACAAAATATGCGTTACTTCGTCTTTGATTTCTTTTTTGACCACCTCTATGTCATACTTACCAGAGAAACTGCGCGCCGCTTTCTGCTTGAGGTATTGGCGAATCATTCCCATTAGCTCTTCATTATCGCGCATGTAAATAAACCCGCGGCTGATAATGTCTGGACTGGTCAAGAGCCGCCCCGTACCGCGCTGAACCGTCAATATGACTATAAATATACCTTCTTGACTCATGTGGATACGGTCTTTGAGTACCACTTCGCTGACTACCGCGCCGGCATCATCATACATCGTACCGCCAGAGTGAACAATGCGGCCAATTTTGTGCGCGCCATCGCTAGTAAACTCAATAATATCGCCTGGATCACAAACAAATATATTTTGCCGCGGAATACCGCATTCTTTCTCGGCTAAGCGTGCATTATGCACTAGCATATGGAACTCGCCGTGGTTAGGCAGATAATACTTCGGTTTAACCGCATTAATCACCCGCACGTGGTCATCGTAATAGCCGTGACCCGATAGGTGCAGCGGCCCGATGCCAGTCAGGTGTGTTTTGCCATTTTGAATAATCTCGCCGCCCTCACGCATCAGGCCATCAACTGTCCGCACTACGTATTTTTCATTGCCAGGAATTGGATTCGAGCTCAGTACTACCACATCCGAACCCTTAATTTTAACGTATTTGTGCGCCCCTGTCGCCATCCGATTGAGCACCGCATTGAACTCGCCTTGGCTGCCAGTACAGACGATTGTTATCTTGTTATCAGGCAATTTTATCAAATCTTCCATCTTAACGACGGTGTCTTTCGGAACTTTAATCACGCCCGAACGCAACGCCACTTCTAGGTTCTGAATCATACTAAACCCAGCAAACGCTACTTTGCGATCATGCTTTTTCGCTTCCTCGAGAAGTAGCTGAATTCGATGCAGCTGGCTAGAAAAGCTACTGACAATAATCCGGCTCTTCGACCATTTATCCATCACCTCGCCCATGCTATGCTGAATGTCGAATTCACCGTGCGTATGGGTACCGTCGCTTTCACAGTTAGTCGACTCGTTCATAAACAGTAAGAAGCCTTCTTTCTCGGCGATTTCGCTAATCCGATTAAAATCGAATTTCTTGCCATCAACCGGATTTTCTTCAATACGCCAGTCGCCGCTCGAGAGAATATTACCAACTGGCGTCCGCACCACCACGGCAGCTGCATCTGGAATCGAGTGATTAACGCGTACCAGCTCAACGCTAAATGAATCACAAAGTTGTACAGTATCATGATTTTCTGGATTTAATTCGTGGTATTCTGGCGTGAAAGCGCCGTCTGTCTCTTCCATCGTCCGCTGCAGCATGCCAAGCGTGAACTTCGTGCCATAAACTGGTGCTGGCAATTTCGGGATGATATGCCGAAATGCGCCAATGTGGTCGAGATGGCCGTGCGTAAAGACGTGCGCTCGAATCCGATGCTTATTTTCTTCCAGCCACTGAGTATCAGGAATTATATAATTTATACCCGGATAATCGCTGCCTGGAAATAGAAATCCCATGTCAATGACGATGATATCGTTGTCGTATTCGATAGCCGTCATGTTCTTACCAATACCCATCTCGCCAACACCGCCAATCGGAATCACCTTCAGTGTTGGCCGCGGCGCCCGCGGACGTTTCGGCTGGTCCTTCAAGCTAAATTGCTTGCCGCCATAGCCGTTATATACCGACTTGTTGACCGGCACATTAATCAGATGTTGACTAGCCTGCGCATTCACACCTTCCGACATCCGCCGCTGTGCCCGAAAGACTTCGCCTTTGCGCGTAGTTGTCGCGTTCAGTACAGTATTGGTTGATTTTTGTTTAACCTGCAAAGGGCGTTTACCAGTATCGTCGCCTTTGGGTGTTGCCAGTCGCCGCTGACCCATATTGTTATACTCCTTTTTTATTACAATAATCTAAAAACCAGGTAGAGAGGTGCTTTTACTCGCTAGAAATCCCTCTCGTTAGTAGCTTTATTCTAGCAAACTGTCGGTATTTTGTCAAAAATAGCCGCGTATCAACCAAAATGCCAGCGCCGTTTCCCTAAAGACGCTGGCATTTTCTAAAAGCTTCAAAGAGGATTAATCGTCGCCATCCACCGAAGTATGAGCAAATTTGCGCTTGCCGCGGTAGATAAAGAAACCGATTGTCAACAAGTTAGCCGCCAGCAGGAATCCAGCTAGCACCCACATGCTATCGCTATAGAACGAACTGCCTAAGCCTCCCGAAATAGCCTGGCGCAGCGCCCGAATAGAATAAGTCATCGGCACCAGCGGATTGACTGCTTGGAAAAAGCCATTGGCTGTTTGAATCGGAAACGTCCCCTCGCTTGACCCCAGTTGCAACACTAATAGTACCATCGCTAGGAAGCGTCCTGGATTATCCAGTACAATTACTAGTAGCGACACGATCGACATATAGACAAACGACGTCAAATAAATCGCCCCGATGAAATTCACCGGATGGTCTGGCACTAGACCCAGGCAGTAAACCATAATCAGCATCAAAATTGTTGCCTGAACGAAAGCCGCCACGCCAGTAACCGAAGCTTTGGCCAGCCACCAGCGAAAGGCGTTTTCTTGCTCGGCAAAAGTTTTGCGGATTGGATAAATAATATTCAGAGCAATCGCCCCGACAAACAAGCTCAGCGACAACACGTACGGCGCCAGCGCATAACCGTAATTCGGCACGTCGCCCTGCTTGGTCGTTTCCGACTTCACCGGATTCGCCATTTGCTGCTGGGTAGCTGCGCCAGTTGGTTGTATTTTGAGTTGCCGAGAAGCATCCGCCAACTTCGTAGCCAGAGTATCCGCGCCGTCCGCCAATTGCGACGCGCCATTCGTTAGTACATCAGAGCGGCTATCTAACAGCTGCGCGCCATTCGCTAGCTGTTGGCCGCCAGTTTTCGCCTGCGCCAGACCGTTTGTTAGCGATGTCGAGCCGGCCAGCAACCGATTATTTGCCGCTCTGACGCCGTTATAGCCGTTAAGAGCAGTGATTGCATTCGGCGCCAGCTGGTTAACGCCGTTGTTCAGCGTAGAGACGCCAGTTTGCAATTGTGCTTGCTGCGTTGACAGACTTTGAGTAAGTATCTGCAAATCTTTAAGCAGCGCAGCTGCTTGCATACTAATCGTTTGCGTTTTATTAAGCGCCTGGGAAAGCTGGCTAATTTGCGGCAAAGTTATGGTTGTCGAACCGCCAGAATTTGCCGCATTAGCTCCCAGTGTCTGCAGCGTCCCGCCCGCTGCCGCTAAATCCGCCGAGGACGTTTGCATCGTTTGCGCCAAAGCTTGCGCTTCGCTCTGCACTTTGCTCTGCTGATTAACAAGCGCCGGCGATGGATTATGAACGCTGGTATTTAATTGATTAAGGCCTGCCTGCAGCTGTTTCATACCGTTTGTTAACTGCGCAACTTGCGATTCGCTTGGCAAACCGTTCGACAATTGCCCCAAGCCTGCTTGCAATTGGCGCGATCCATCGCCGAGCCGCGCTAAGCCATTAGCTATCGCCCGCTGATTTACCGCCAATTGCCGAACGCCGCCAGCGTAAGTTTGCGCGCCCGCTTGCAGCTGCGTCAAACCACCATACAAAGTAGCTGCGCCGCCCGCTGCCGTCTCCAGACCATCGCCGAGCTTACCGATATTTTCCAGCACACCCTTAGCGTACGCCTGAGTGATTTGCTCGGCCACCGACGTTTTGACTTTTTCAGCCGCTTGATTACTGACCAACGAACCGATGTAGTTCTTGGCTGGCGTAGTCGTGTAGCGAATCACCGCCTGCTGCGGTTGAGCAGCAGTAATCGACGCCGCTTTTGCCGAAAAATCCGTCGGAACAGTCACCACCGCATAGAAATGCCCGCTATTGACCCCGTCATCAGCCTGCTGTTTATCCACAAATTCCCAGCCCAAATCATGGTTATCTTTGAGCTTTTGCTCGACCGACTGACCGACATTCAGCGCCTGTCCGTTCAACTGAGCGCCCTTATCCTCATTAACAAACGCCACCGGCAAGTTTTTCACCTGCCCATATGGATCCCAGATTGAACCCAAGAAAAAACCGCTGTACATAATCGGAATAAACGAAATAACCGCCATCGACAGCAGCAATATTTTGTTTTTGCAGAGGTGCTGCCATTCAGCTCGCACCATATTGACGCGGCGTCTATTTGACAGCCGTTTTAATTTTTCAACCATGCATTACCTCCTTGACAACGTCTGCTAACGTTACCGTTTTTAGATACTCGCTCCACTTTTCTTGCGCCTCGGAAAAGACTTTTTCAATCATAGTCATGCCAATTTCCACCTGGCGAGGCCGCGACGCAAACACTCGTTCGACGATTCCCTGAGGCTGAAAAAACGGCGCTTCGCCTTCAATCGCCAACACCACGTCATGCAGCGTCACTTGGCTCATTTCCCGCGCTAAAATGAAGCCGCCGCCAGCACCCTGCGTCGAGGTAATCAACCGCGCTACCACCAGCTTGCGGCTAATTTTCTTCAGGTACGTCGGCGATACTGCCATTTTTTCCGCCAAAGCATCGTTGGTCATCGGCGCTTTTCGCTGCGGATCAGCTAGAATCGCCATAATACAGCATGCTTGTTCGACAGCTCCCGATAGTTTCATATTCGTCCTTCCGTAAATTAGATATAGTGGATATCGATTATCCACTATACTACGGTTGCTTAGTTTTTGCAAGAGTTTAATAAACGAATTAGGAATAAGCCCTGGCTTTTGAGCAGATATCTATAGGTTGCCAGTGTGTCAATCTTACGATTCGGGATTATTCTGCTGCACAAACGCCGCCGCCCGCATAAAATCGTCAATCAACGTCTGGCGCATACTGCCGTTATATAGCGCCGCCGCTGGATGATATAGCGGAATCACTACAAATTCCAGCTCATGCAAGCGCACCCGCCGCGGCCGTCCGTGGTCCTGGCTAATCCGCAGCCCAGGAATAAAACCGCCGCCACTGTGTCGCCCCAATGTCAGCACCGCTTTTGGCTGAATAATTTCTAATTGCCGCATGAGGTACGGCCAAAATTGGCGCTTCTCCTCTGGCAGCGGGTCGCGGTTATTTGGTGGCCGATACTTAACAATATTAGTAATATAAACGTCCGGACGCTGCAAACCAGCTGCCGCCAGCATCTCGTCGAGAAATTTCCCCGCTGCGCCGACGAATGGTTTACCTTGTAAATCTTCGTTCTTGCCTGGCGCTTCGCCAATAAATACGATATCAGCATCAGCATTGCCATCGCCCATCACCAGCTGCGTTGCTTGAGCCGCCAATTCCAAACAAATCCCAGCTTCGATAATTTCCGCCGCCAAGGCGTCTAATTCAGCTTGCTTATTCATAATTACATTTTACCAAAATAGTACCCTCTGCT
Source organism: uncultured Candidatus Saccharibacteria bacterium (assembly GCA_963456275.1). GTDB lineage: Bacteria > Patescibacteriota > Saccharimonadia > Saccharimonadales > Saccharimonadaceae > Saccharimonas. The sequence continues at coordinate 14,011 of CAUOLJ010000009.1, read as the reverse complement.
GATACAGAGGGTACTACCGGCGCGGCGAATATTAACGCAGCGCAGTTAATTTTTGATTGACAACGCTTGAAAAGTCGTTGTAGTACCGATCCATACCGCTATCAGTAACTTTGCGGCTGGCGTTAGTAATTAACGTATAGCCGGTAGTTGACGGTTCGGTTGGACGGCGCGGTCGAGCGCTGAAATTACCGCTGGTATAGGCTCTAGCGTATTCGACATAGTATTTCTTCAGCGAAGTGTAGTAATCGCTCCACTCCTTGCCAAAGCTAGCCACGTTGCTATTGTCCGATTTGCTCAGTTTCTGCATCAAGGATGTGCAATCGCCGTATTTTTGACTGACTTCCTTATCAACTTCATCTGGCTTCTTGCTTATATGGCCAAGATAAAATACGTTATCGCATTTTTTTCTGACCTCGCTATAAACCTCTACGTACTGCGACAAGCCCTCCATTTCCGGCTTAGCAACATCGTAAGCTTTCTTATACTTATCGTAAGCTTCTTTAACATCTTTATCGTGCATAATCTTAGATTTCGATAGTTTGTCATTTAGCTCATCGCGGCTCTTGATGGCGCTATTAACTGTTTCTTTGTAGGCTTCTGGATTACGTACAGATGAATACTGCAAACTGTTTAATTTCGAGCTTTCATCATTCATCCACGAAACGGCTTGACGGTAATCTTCTTTGCTCGGACCCATATTGAGCAGCAAAACAACCACTATTACGATAATCAGCAGTAAAAATCCAACAGAACCGCCAATTATTCCCCACAAAGCCCCCTTGCTAAGACCTTTTTTAACCGGCATTTGCGGCGGCATCGCTGGCTGCTGTTGCATAGGCGGCGCGGACATTGGAGCTGGCTGCTGCACAGGCGGCATTGGCTGCGGCGATTCAGGTGGTTGCGGTTGATTGTTCATAGACTTCCCCTCTTTTATAAGTGTATCTCTATTAAGTATAGCAAAACTTAAGCTGTCTCGTATAGTATTTGTTTACGTAGAAATATTATCGCTGTTCAATTCCCTTCATTGTCAAGCTTAGGCGCCCGCGGTTATCAATCTCTGTTAATTTAACACGTACCGTTTGGCCCTCTTTCAAGACATCAGTTACTTTGCCGACTCGTTTATCCGATAGTTGTGAAATATGCAACATACCGTCAATCCCCGGCAAGATATTCACAAACGCTCCGAAATCTTTGATGCTGACCACCTTGCCTTGGTAAATTTTGCCAACTTCTGGCTCTTCGACCAGGCTTTTAATCCAGGCAAGCGCCTTCTCAATTGATTCGCCGTTCGGACTGGCGATGGTAATCAGGCCGTCTTCCTTGATATCAACCTCAGCACCAGTCTCGCTGGTAATCTTGTTAATCACCTCGCCGCCTTTGCCGATCACAGCACCGATTTTATCTGGATCAATCTTTAGCTTTTCAATCCGCGGCGCGTACGGGCTAAGCGCCTCACGCGGCTCTGGCAAAATACTCAGCATATGCTGCAGAATATGCGCCCGGCCAGCCTTACTCTGTTCAATCGCTTGGCGCAGCACTGCCACCGGCAAGCCATGTACCTTCATATCCATCTGCAGCGCCGTGATACCCTTGGCTGTACCAGTCACCTTGAAATCCATATCACCGGCAAAATCCTCAGCATCAGCAATATCGCTCAACACGTATGGCGTATCTCCGTCCATCATCAGACCCATGGCAATACCGCTAACCGGCGCTTTCAGTGGCACGCCAGCATCCATCAGCGCCAGACAGCTTGAACAGGTCGCTGCCATCGACGTCGAACCATTTTGGCTCATAATTTCGGTAACGCTGCGAATAGCGTACGGGAAGTCTTCTTCGCTCGGCAACACCGGCGTCAAGGCTCGCTCCGCCAAGTAGCCATGGCCAATCTCGCGCCGACCCGGACTGCCCATCCGCTTAACCTCGCCAACCGTATAGCCCGGCGCATTGTAATGGTGCATATAGCGCCGTTCGCCGTCATTGACCTCCATGGTATCAACTAGCTGCGCGTAACTCAGTGGCGCCAAGGTGACAATATTCATACCCTGCGTCACGCCGCGGGTAAACAAGCTCGAACCGTGCGCTCGCGGCAGCAAACCAACCTCTGAACTTAATGGGCGAATTTCAGTTAGTTTGCGACCGTCTGGGCGCATATTATCCTCGACAATACCGCGGCGCACATCTTTATGTAACGCCAAGGTAAATGCTTCATCGTACTCGTCGCGCACCTCGCTATATTCCTCAGCACTCAAACCCAGCTTTTCGGCCATCGCTTCGTGGAATGCCCAGCGGATTTCGTTAACTACCTCGTTGCGCTCCGGATACGGCCGGCGGATTTTCTCGCCTAATTTACCGTCAACCCATTCGTCAGCTGTCTGCTGAATTGTTTCGTCGGGTAAGACTAATTCATATTCTCGTGCGGCTGGCGCCACTTTGGCGGCTAGCTCGCGCTGCAACTGAATCGCTGGCTGCATCATCTGGTGCACCCAGGCCATGGCATCGACAATCATCTCTTCTGATACCTCCTTAGCGCCGGCCTCTACCATGGTGATGCCACTCTCGATACCGGCTACCACGAGATCCAAATCAGATTGCTCACGCTCCTCTGGTGTCAAAAAGGCCTTAAACTCACCGTTCACGCGGCCTACCCGCAAGCCCGCCACCGGACCGTCAAACGGCGTCCCGGTCAGCATCAGGGCGCTCGACGCCGCAATCATCGCCACCACGTCCGGGCGGAAATCCGGATCCATGCTCAGCACCGTCGCCACGACTTGTACTTCTTGGCGATAACCTTTTGGAAACAAGGGTCGAATCGGACGGTCGATTAACCGGCCGATTAGCACCGCCTCGTCGCTAGGACGGCCTTCGCGCTTGATAAACCGCGAGCCAGAAATTTTGCCCGCCGCATAAAATCGTTCTTCATAATCAATCGACAGCGGGAAATAATCCAGCTGCACCGGCCGGCTGCCCACCTGAGCGCTGCCCAAAACCACCGTATCGCCATAGCGCACCAGCACGCTGCCCGTCGTCCGAAAACCAACGCGATTGACCTCCAGCGTCAGCGGCCGGCCGCACAGCTCGGTGGTAACGCTAAAAATCTCCTTGCCGCTCGGGTTAATAATACTCATAAAAGAGCTCCTTTCTTCGCGGCAAGTAACAGGGGTGAAAATTCGTCTTCGGCGAGGCTACAGCGCCCTAACGCCGCACGCGACAAATTCTCGTCTCTATCACTTCCGCGTTAACAATAACTACTTTATTATAGCAGACAACAAAGGTTATTTCATCTATATCACGTCATGCTATTGCTTTTTTATCATGTTTATGCTATAATATAAGGATGAGCACGCTTCCTATAGTTCAGCTAAGGCGCCGCCAAGAGTTCTGGCAAAAAAGCCAAGAGACCGCGAGAGAATTACGGCGAGAAGCGCATACGATTGATCCAGAACGTCCGCAGCGCGGTATCGGGCGAGCTGCGCACAATCTATTGCAATTAATGCAACAAGTTGAACATCCAACTGCTGAGACCAACCAGCAACAAGAGTTTTACAAGCTCTATGGCACCTATCGCGACTGGATTGCTGCCGTAACTGCCGAAAAAACAGCTAGAGACTCAAATAGGAGACTTTCTCCTAAAGATCACGAAAAAATTGTTAGTGTGCATTCTTCATTCAACGACTCGCTGCGCGAAATTTTTAACCGCTGGGGCACTGCTATCACGCCAGCTGACACAATGCAACTTCTAAATAATTTTATCCCTATAGCCGACAAACCCCACTACCGCAAGAAAATGGAAACAAGCATAAAAGGTGTACGTACAGAATTACTTGCTGAGCTAGCTCTCGAAAACATGGGCTTTGAAGTGGTCCGTGCGACTACCGAACAAGACAAGAGAGGTATTGATTATCTTATAACTGACAGCCGGGGAGAGCAAACAGCGATAGATATTAAATCTTCGATATTTAAAGCTAACAAAACTAATGATCGAAACGCTAGGTATTATAATGACGGTACTGTAGCTATCTGTCCATTTTCGCCCGAAACCCTCGAAAGTATTCACACAATTCTGCCTGCCGATCCATACGGGCAAATGCTGGGACCTTCAAAGGAAATGCTTAAAAACCTATCCGATTCTGGTGTTGTAGATAACGATGAATATGATAGAATTAAGGATAAATTAGAGGAGCAGATAGCAGATATGCATGAACGAAATAGCAATCCAACACGCACAGGGAAGAAATTAACTCATGTCTAGCGAGACTAGCTTCTTTGGGGAGGAGACCGGTTCGCTTACTGAATATCACCTAGTCAATCCAGAGAAAGCATGTAGCGATATCGTCGACTCAATTAGGCGCAGAGAAGGAATTATACTAGTAGCAAAAGTATCTGCCGGCATGGGAGAAACCTCAGTTAAAGATGCTACTCGGATTGAGGAAATTGCGGCTTCGTTTACTGAGTTAAGTCGAGCAAACGAAGCAAGTTTATTTGGGACTGGCGACTCGCCTCAACTCGAGGCTAGAGGCGTAACCAAACACCCTAACTCTCTGGACTCAAATGATGGTGATAAAAAACCTCTGATCGTTGTTTTCCAGCAAAGCGATGGTAATAATATTGATTCCGGACACTTTTTCCTGGTAGCCAAATAATATCCTTGATATTATATCTTAATGCTAGCCCCTGCTAAATTAAGCTAATCGCAAGCTATTCAAACTTAATCAACAAGGAGGCCTAATGCCACAAACCGAAAGTCTATATACTGGGCGGCGCATTAATGTGCGCGCTATTATTTATCGCGAAGGAAAAATACTCGCCGTCAAACATCGCCGCGGCGACCAAGCGGCCCCTTATTACGCCGTGCCAGGCGGCGGTCTTGACCCGCACGAGTCGCTAACTGAATGTTTAATCCGCGAATTACGCGAAGAAACTGGCATAACCGCCAAACCTGGCAAACTGCTATTCATCCAGCAATTCCCATCATCGCGGGCTGGCTACGAAGAGGAATTAGAGTTCTTTTTCGCGGTCGATAATCCTGATGACTTTACTGATATTGACATTAGCCAAACAACGCATGGCGCTCAAGAATTAGCCGTTTGCGAATACATCGACCCGTCGCAATGCGTTCTCTACCCCGAATTTATACAGCACACCGATATCGCACAGTACATCAATAGCAACCAGCCAGTTCTCGTCGTCGATAATTTCAACGAGCAGCACCAACAACTACTCTAGCGTCACGTTTTGCCGCGCCCAATCAACCGCCGCTTGCGCCCGTTTGCGCGCCTCCAAGCTCTTTCGCGGCGGACGGTCGTCGCCCCACCACTGCCGCCAGGCCCAATCTGCCGGGTTGAGACATTCCAGGCAATCCATGTGGCGCAATCTGCCGTTCACAAACTCTTCATTGCGCTCGGTATAGACAAGTTCGTAGCCGCACTTCTCAAGCGCTCGCCAGCTCGCCGCGTTTCCGTGAATAACCGCCGACTTAATTCGGTGCAGGCCTAGATTTTCGAAAGCATACCAGGTTCGTGCCCGATGGCAAGCACTGGCAATCCCCTGGCCCCAATATTTCTTATCGGCAATAACTATACCGCTTGTCGCATAATGAACGTGATCTTTGGTTATCTCGGTAAGCGCTGTGTTGCCGATCAGCTGGCGCTTGTCGCCATCTATAACCCAAATACCCCAGTTTAGGCTGGTTTTGTTCTTGATCATTTCATCATACCAGACTTGCTCGGTCTCAATCGTCTGCGCTCGGTGCGCTGATAAGTACTGTGTTACCGTGCCGCGCGCAAAACCCTCGACAAACACCGCTAGATTATCGCGCGCAAACGGCGCCAGTTCAACCGATAAGCCCCTATCGGTTGTTAATTTCATCATCGGTCCAAACGCCATTGCGCACTCCTTTCGCTTACTTGTGTCTATATTATACACAATTGCGATAACTTGGTACACAAAAACGACACTAACTACAGACTTTCAACTATACTCTGCAACCTGCTGCGAGCTTCATCGGCAGCCCTCCGTATAGTTGAGCCGCTACCTGGCATAACTTGCCATATCGGCGACTGCGGGCCAGCTTCTTTCGCTAATCTAGACATTGCCCGAAGAGTTTTTGCATCAACATTTAGTCCGCCTTTAGCTTTTAACCTATCGGCTAACTCTGCCCTAACATTTTGGTCAAGAAATCCGCCATAAGCCCTCAAGAAGTCTCCCGCCCATTTGTTGGCTCTTTGTTGGCGCTCGCCAGGTTTTGTCGTATTTTGCTCTCCAGCGGCCTGTTTTCCGTCTGACTTTGATACGTCTGCTTCAGATTTTACCGTATTTTTTTGATTGCCATCTGGCTGCTCAACCTGTTCTGCCGGATTTTTCTCGGCGGTGCGATTACTTGTGGCAGGTTTAGTTTCTGCCTTTGGACTTTCGTTTCTGGCGGCTTCTAGCGGCACGCTTTCTTTCGGCGCTTTAGGTTCTGGTTCGCTAGACGGCTTGGCGGCGGCAGTTTCTGCTTTCGAAATCTCAGCACGTGGCGGCAACGGTGTCTCTTCTGCCTCGGGCATAGCAGCGCTAGCACTGGTCTCATGCGATACCAGCTCATTTGACTCCTCGCGTATCGCTGGCTGCTCATATGCTGCTTGCTCAATTGGCGGCCGCGAAGCGTATTGAACTAGATTATCGCCTCTGTCCTTGTTATGCTCACCCCTGACAATACCATCAACCAAATCCTCTGGAACGCCTTTTGCTAACAAATTAGCGCGCCGATTGAGCATTTCATCAACACTTTGCGGCCCTCTCTCGGCATCAGCATGCGACGGTAACTTACCAGTTATTTTCTCGCCAGTCATGAAAACTCGGCGGATAGAGGCACGTTCGTTGGTCGGCGCTATTCCGCCGTCAGTAGCGGCTTTATAAGCCTCGCCGACCAGCAGCTGCCTGCCAGTATTCGACTCTTGGCGCGCCATAGCGGGCGGCTTATCGCCGAAAGCAATCGCCACCGCATCGCGAGCATCATTGACTTTCTCGGCCCGGCCAGCTGGCGTCCATTCGTGCGGCGTACTAAAATTATCACCATCAAGAGAGTTAGACTTAACTATCGGCTCAATACCGTACTTCTTATAGTCAAACGACTCGCCTTGCTCGCGGCTGTTAGTCACCTCATGAGAAGATGTTGGAAAGCGTTCTTTTGTGTTCATTTTTGTTTTGCCGTTTACTTACCTTTTTATGCTAACACAGCTTATGCTTTTTGTCAATATTATTACTTAGATTAGCAATTTTAGCAATACGGCAGCCGCGATCTACCTTTACAAACCAAAAACCGCCTCAATACGAGACGGTTTTTGGCCCAGGCTGCACGTTTATTTGCGCAGACCGAGCTTCTCTAGCGTTGCCTTGTAGGCCTCAAAGTTCGTCTTCTCAAGGTATTTCAGCAGGCGCTTGCGCTTACCTACCATCTGAATCAGTCCGCGGCGCGCCATACGGTCGTGCTTATTGGACTTGAGATGTTCAGTCACCTCTTTGATACGAGCCGTCAAGATCGAAATCTGCGCTTGCGGGCTGCCTACATCGTTCTCGTTGACCTGAGTCAAAGCAATAGCTTTCGCTTTGTTATCCTTTGATATCATAGCTAATAACTTTAGCAGAGATCCGCTAATCAGTCAAGTTGTGCGAACTCCTTATCATATCTATTACCCTATAGATTTTCTCAATATCGTCAATCGTCATCTGACGAGACTAGCCTATCCAGCCCTTAATAAGTTTGGTATCTAAATAAGCAAATTTCTATGCTTCTTATGATTCAATGCCAAAATCAGCTAGCTTTTGCGCTTGACTAACTTGCCAATCGGCAATCTGCGTACGGCGCAATTCTTGACAGTAAGCGCCCGTACCTAGCGCCTCACCGATATCAACTGCCAAACTACGAATATAGGTACCGCTAGAGACATGGGCTCGAACTTTGAGCAGCGGATAAGCGTAATCAAGCAGTTCTAGTGCATAAATCGTCACCGCACGCTCTGGTATATCAACTTTTTTACCGCTGCGAGCCAATTTGTAAGCCCGCTGGCCGTTAATTTTGATAGCACTGAACGCTGGCGGACGCTGTTTGATATCGCCAACGAATTGCGCTAAAACATGCTTAACTGCTGCTGCATCCGGTTGTTTGAGTAAAGGTGAAGATTCAGCTCCTTGTAGTTCGTCGCTTGCAACATACGGCATAATTTCGCCTTCCGGGTCGCCAGTTGTACTAGTCTGCCCCAACCGGAACGTCGCTTCATAAATCTTATCAAGCTTGGTATAACGCATAGCGTTGCGGCATTCCTTGCCCGTAACTAAAATCAACAGGCCCGTCGCAAACGGATCAAGCGTCCCGCAATGACCGACTTTGACTTTTTTGCCAGCCCGATGGCTAAGGACGCGGCGAACTCGCGCCACCACCCCGAAGCTAGTCATGCCTGGCGGCTTATTGATCAATATAACCCTGTCACTCATACTTCAAGTATATCAGCATACCCCGTAGCATTGATTCTAAAATCTTTTCAGAGTCAATCTGAAGCCTATTCGCAAGATTAAGCTTGCCCTGGAATCTTGAACTGAGCCGGATCATTTGATGTTGGTGCCGAAACTGCTGGAGCTGGCGGCGGCGGTAGCGTAGATTCTAAAGTGTCAGCTCCGACCCCGCCATTAGCTGGTACTGGCGGCAAGGATGAAAAATCTGGCAACGGCGGTAATGGCGGTAATGGCGGTAAATCGTCAACCGCGCCAGACGATGGCGCAGCTGATGCTGCCGACAGAGCTGCATCAACGGCAGACCGCGCTTGGTCTTGGTCTGAACTAGCAGGATTTGCGGCTGGCGCAGCTTCTACGCTAGGCGCTGGCATTGCTGGCATATTCGGCTGTACCGTTATCCCCTTCGAAGAAACTGCTTCGGGCGCCGCATCAACCGGCGCAACTTCTGATAAGACATCGCGAACCGTCGGTTCTACCTCGGTTTTATCGGCTACGGCATTAAATGGCGATTGCATTGACGGCGGCTGCGACGCCACCGCGCCGCGATCGTGGCTTAAAATGACGCGATTATGCATGTCTTTTTCAGCTTTTCTAGCTTCCTCGGCAGCCTGTTCGGTTGTCGCGTTAAAAGTACCACCAATCGACGGTTCGCCCGGGCTAACTGGCATCGCTAGACCTGGCCCTGGCGCAAATGGAGCAACTGGCGGCAAAGCTAGATCTTCTTTGGCCGCTTCATCTACTTCTGCTGAGCTGGCAGCAATATCGCGCTGCAAATCGGCGACCGACGGCATATCTGGCCTACCAGCTTCAGGCTCAGCAGCAGGAATCGATGCTAATTGCTCGGCTAATTTCTTTTCGGCGGCAGCAGCGGCATCTCGGCTGCTTCGTTTCTCTAATTCTTCATTGGCAGCCCTCAGAGCTTCGTCGGAATGGCGCCTATCAACTGCATTCTTGACGTCGTCAACATCACCGACTGGCTCGTGCGAAATCGACAATGCGCCAATATCGCCAGAATTTTTAGACTCATCCTTTTTGGAGGATTTTTCTTCGTCCTTGCTTTTTGCTTCAGGCACCGGAATCGGCTTATCGTGCGATTCTTTGAGTTTAGTGGCAATTAGTTGCTGGTTAGCACCGTCTGCCATCAATTGAGCGGCCACGGTCATCGCCGCCGAGCTAGTATGCGCATTACTGAAACGTTCAGTTGCTGCCACGATACCTGTCAAAAATGCCGTAGCGATTTGCTCGTCAATCAACCGGCTTTCACCTCTTAATTCATTGGCTAACCGGCATAGAACCTCGCTATAACTACTAGCTCGCGGATTACTCCACTCCAGACTACCGAGCTGGGTTGACTCGCCAAGCGATACGCTTGCTACAACCGCATCGTGCAAAATTCGGCCATGGCTCTCGAGCGCATGATCCAAATCAGCTTCATCTTTGACGCCAATTGCCAACACCATCTCGACATTATAGTCTCCTTGGCTAAAGTCCAAATCTTTCTGGTTGATTGTCGTACGGTACGGCGTAATAAAAATCTTGACCATATCATCGACAATTTTGTAACGTAAGTGGTCGGCCTTTTCCTTATCCAGCGCGATGATAAAATCGCGCAAACTATCAACTGTACTTTCAAACGTTTTCTCGGGCTGTAGAAATTTAATCGCTGGCGGCACCGCCCCGCTGAATACTGCCGTCGCATGCTTATTTAACTTATTGATTAGCAGCGTGATGCCCAAAGCAGCGCTCAATTCGTCAACCGACGGATTGGCGCTAACCGTAACGAGAATATTATTACTTTCTTTGACTTTCTCTACTATCTGGTTTAGCACGTCTGCCATATTTTATCCTATTTGTTTTTATTCGCTATAGACTTTATGTACTATAACATAAGCATCACGACAAAGTCAATACTAATTTACAAAACAAGCAAGCGCCACTTTACAAACAGAGGTGTATAAGTTATAATTGAAAACTGATTGTATACACTAAATCAATAACAGAGGTAAAGGAATTTATGCCACTCATCAAATCAGCCGTTAAGCGAATGAAGCAAACCGCTAAGCGCCGCCAGCGTAACATCGGTATCAAGCGCGATATCAAATCTGCCACCAAGGAATTTTTGGCCAACCCGAGCGCCGCTACCCTAAGCAAAGCTCAAAGCGAGCTAGATACTGCTGTCAAGAAAGGCCTGCTCAAAAAGGCAACCGTCAGCCGCCGCAAATCAGCCCTCGCCAAGGTCGCTAAAGCTGCTGGCGTCAAGCTAGAAAAGAAGGCGGCCAAACCCGCTGCCAGCACCAAGAAAACCCCTGCAAAAAAGCCAGCTACCAAAACCACAGCCAAGAAGGCCGTAGCTAAAACTGCTTAATTTATACTAACGAGATTAAAGCGCTCCGCAAGTCGGAGCGTTTTATTTTTGCCGCGAAGCCACCCGAAACAAAAAATCCTCCAACGCTGCCCACGGATCGACTGATGAGGTTTTCATTTGATAATCGCGCTCTGCCGCTAATTCGGTTAATTCCGCCAAGTCCTTTGGCGACAGCTGCCGAGCAAGCGGCTGCAACTTCTTGGCAACAAACGGATGTATGCCGAGATCAATCTTATCGCTAGCGCCAGCTGCTTCGGCCTTGGCTAATAACACCAGCTGCGACCACTGCGACCAGACCAACGGCGCCACTTTATAAACATCGTCGCTGCGGCGAAGTTCATCAAGCGCGCTCCGTAGATTTGCCGTTTTGCCGCGCACTGCCAATTCAATGATATCAAACACCGAAAACTCACGTGCTGGCGGCAAAACCGTTGCAATCGCTGCATCGTCAATTTTCACGGCATTTTTCAAGGCAGCTACAGCATGAGTTAATTGCAATTGGTCAATTTCAGCAGAACGCGATTTTTCATCGGCGATAATCGCTCGCGCTGCCATATTACTAGCCTGTGTTTTCGTCAACTTTACTCCGTGCTCGCTTGCATAGTCTAGCAGCCACTTTTCGGCCGCTGGACGCTGGCGATCAGTCAGCGGTGTTGCTTCAATTAGCTTTGCAGTTTTTTGCAAGATTTTGAAAGTTTTAGTACGCTTATCCGGGCGCGGCTCGATCAATACCAAGTAGGTTTCTGCCGCAATATCGCTAGCCCATTCGCCGAGCTTATCCCACAAGTCTTTTCGTTCCGAGAGCCGTTCAATAACAATCAGCCGCCGTTCTTGGAATAAACTCAAGCCGCGTACCGTATCGGCTAATTTATTCAAATCAAGACTGCTTGCGTCGATTTTTTCGGGCCGAACGCCTAACGATTTCACCAATCGCTGCAGCTCATACTGCGCGCAGTAAGCGTTCGTGCCAATAATCAGATAAATCATTTAACCTCCACCTGGCAGACTGGGCAAATATGCGTACCGCGGCCGCCAACTTTCAGCTTGATGATCTCCTGGTCGGGGTGACGATGACAGGCTTGGCCTTCGCGGCGAAATACATGAGCAAATGTCAGATAATTCCCTTTTCGTCCCTCGGCATCAACATAATTCCTATCAGTCGAACCGCCCTGGTCAATACTCAATTGCAAGATTTGCCGCAGCTCATTAAATAATGTATTCAACTGCTGATCGCTAATGTTTTTTACCCGCGTTTGCGGATGAATCTGCGCCGCCCACAGTGCCTCGTCAGCGTAAATATTGCCAACCCCAGCGATCACCGCCTGGTCAAGAAACGCTGGCTTAATCATTGAGTTTTGGCGGCGGCGAATCCGCTGGATGAAATCCTCGGCGCGCGTCTGAGGATCAAGCGGTTCTGGGCCGACTTTTTGCATAAACGGCAAGTTTTGCACTTCTGCTGTCGGCAGCAACTTCATCCAGCCGAATTTGCGCTGATCATTAAAAAACAGCCGCGACCCATCCGTAAAGTCAACTTGCACCCGCGTTGAGCGATCAGGTAGTTCACCAACGAGGCTATCGTTTGGATGGCCGCCAGCGAAGTTAGGCACCTTGTCATCCTCGAGCATCATCGGAAAACAATCCGGGTCCCGGTGACAAGCACGCCCAGATTTTTTCCGACGATACATCGCAGGATGACAACTGCGAAACACCAACTGCCCCGTCATTTTCAAGTGTACCACCAGCGAATACTGCGTATCCAAATCAATCATCAGCACCTTTGCCCGTCGTCGCACCGCCGTCACGCGCGCACCATATAAAAATTGTTCAACATCAGCCGGCGCATTCGGAAAGCTTTTTGGCGAATCAAACACCGCCGTTCGTGCCACCACTCGGCCTGGCAGCAGCTCCGCCAACCCGCGGCGAACCGTCTCGACTTCAGGAAGTTCTGGCATCTATGCCTCCAACAGAGCGTTCAAACGCTTAATAAGCAGCTCATTATCGGTGTACTGCAACGCTATCATTCCCGCTACCTCGGCTCCTTCGCAATTTTCTACACGATCGTCGACCATCACGCATTCGCTAGCTGCGACACCTAAGCGGTCAGCTGTCAGCGTGAAAATTTCTGGGTTTGGTTTGGCCAAGCTTTCCTCGTACGACAGCACGCGCACATCAAACATTTTTTCTAATTCGCCTGGCGCAAATAGATATTCCAGCGTACCGCCGCCAACATTACTCAACATCGCCATCTTCAAATTAGCGTACTGCTGGCGTAAATTCACGATATAGTTTATCAATTCCTCGTTGCGAATCCGCTTGTGCATCAAGAAATCATGCGTCTGCTGCCGTGTCCAGCCAAACAACTCAGCAATTCCCGATTCATACTCGCTGCCGCTAATAAAACCGTAATCGTGCTGTTTACTGAGGTCGCGCAGCATTACCTTGCCCTCTGGCTCGGCCATTCTTATTAGCGTATCAATACTGCCTCCGTACAGTACGCCAAAACAATCGAAAATAACTGCTTTTATTGCCATGATTAGAAAATATTATTAAATGACGGTTTGAAATCTGGAATCTGATTGACAAAAAGAGCTTGGAGCTTCAGAGTATCAGCGTTAAGCGTACCAGGCGAGTCCTTGCAAGTTGAAGTCCACAAATTGGTATCGGTATTGTCGCCATCGCGCGTCTCGAATACGTAAGCCAGCCCTTTAGTAGCGCATACGCCGCGAATATCATCGTTTGATTTGTTATCAGAGGCCTGAATGTTGACCTTGACTAGCGCATAAGTAAACTGTTCATAAGCATTGCTATTATTAGCATATTCCTTCTTGTCCAAAACTCTATCCAGATAACCCGAATAAATAACATATTTACGCGATGTTGGACTAACTGTAATCTGGTAGCTCTTGAATTCTTCATCGGCAACAATCGGACCGCGCACCGTCCAGCGCACGCTGCGAATTGGGTCTTGATTTTTGATTTTGCTCTCTAACGATTGTTCGGGAGTTTGCGGCTGCTCGGTCTTTTTATCTGGATTCAGCAACGATCGCACAAGTGTTACCAAAATAGCAATAACAACCACCACAGTGATAATAGTAATGATTATCGGTAAAATTCTCGGTCGGGATCCTCTGTACATGTTTGTATTTTAACACA
>CAUOLJ010000008.1:0-33951 GCA_963456275.1 uncultured Candidatus Saccharibacteria bacterium | reverse complement strand
GGTCGTTGCGAATATCGGCGAGCTGTTCATCAATGCTGTTGAAACGTTCGTCGATCTGCGCAAACTGCTCGTCGTTTTTTTCAAACCGTTCGTTCATCGTTTTCGCCAAATTGGCAACGATATCACTTAGTTTTTGTATCTGATTGGATAATTCCTCATTAGTCATACTTCTATTTAATCACAAACATCAGCAGCATAGCAACTGTCCGCCAAACGAAAAGCGTCCGCCCAGCAGGGCAGCCGCTCTAAATTATTAGACACGAACCATCCGATCCAGGCTCGTATAAAAACATGTGGTACACCCGGCGCGATTCGAACGCACGACCTCTGGTACCGCAAACCAACGCTCTATCCAGCTGAGCTACGGGTGCTAACTAGCTGATAATAGCATACTCAAACACTTTTCACAAGTGAAGCTTGGCTAGTATCCTATCGATAAAATCTGGCTTGACTTCTTTCATCGGCAGGCGCGCCGCTAGCATGTCGACAATTTTCTCGCCTGATTCCTCAGGGAAGTAAATATTCTGCCCTAGTTGGAAGCGCTTGCGCGGAATTAGCGCAATATGATGAACATTATTGATAGTGACAACATCAAACGATTTAAACTGATCATACAGCATTAGCCGGTCGCGAACATACAGACCCTTACGGGTCAAGGTATAATCAATAATCTCTGGCGGCCGATGCGCGTACACGCCCAGCGCCACCGCCATCACTGGCAACAAAATGGTGAATGTCAGCGAATTAAACGCAAAATAAGCAATCGCCATCATTATGAGCGTCGCTAGTGCCAAAGCTGCATACCACATCATCGAACGCTCGCTATAGAGATGTTCTGGACCTTGCCAGCGCACAAGAATTTCGCTATCGTCAGACTCGACCGCTGGCGTTGTATCATCGCCAAATGCTGGAGCATTATCCTCTACTGAATTAAGATCAGTTGGAGCAGCTGAATCTGCCGCCTCGGCATCAACTGAAGCTGGCTGGGTCGATTCTGCACTCGTATTTAACTCTGCTTCTGAAACAGCCGCTTGAAAAGGCGCCCCAGAAGCTGTCTCTGCTGGTTTTTGCCAATCTTGCGATGAGTCGTCTTGCATAACCGCATTATATCATGGCTGCAGTGATTACCACAAAAAAATAGAGGACAACAAACGGCCTCTACTTTTCTTGGCGGAGGAGGGGAGATTCGAACTCCCGCTACAGGTCTCCCCGTACTAACGATTTAGCAAACCGTCCCCTTCAGCCACTTGGGTACTCCTCCGAACGAAGCTATCACCAATAGTAAAGCTCCAATCGCTACCAGTTTAGCATATTTTACCATTGCTGCATAGATTTTTGATGATAACCATGTATACTAATAACTAGAAGGACTTCAAAAATCATTATGAAAAGCACTAATATTATCATTAGAATCCTAGCTTCAATCACCATCGCTATTGCTGCGCTGTCGCCGCTGCCGGTAGCGGCTATCGGCTCAATCGCGGACGGTGCTAGTTCGGCGCGCGGCGCCGACCAGCCAACCACCTTATTCGGTGAGTCTGGCGTATTTTCACGAGTGAGCAGCGTCTTGCTATTCATCGTTGGCGCTGTTGCTGTAATCATGCTCATCATCGGCGGGCTAAAATATATCGTATCTGGCGGCGACGCCTCGAAAGTTCAATCAGCCAAGAACACTATCCTTTACGCGCTAGTCGGTATAATCGTGGCAATTCTGGCCTACGCGGCCGTTAATTTCGTCATCGGCAATTTTATACCTAGCCCATCAGGTAGTGGCATTGGCGGCAGCGGTACTACTACTGGCGGTTATGGCGCCTCCAGCCGCTAAAATAATTTCATTTTTATAAAAGCAAATAAGTCATTTTCTTGGCGGAGAGGGCGGGATTCGAACCCGCGGTGAGTTGCCCCACGCTGGTTTTCAAGACCAGTACCATCAACCACTCGGTCACCTCTCCAGCGAACCCATTATATCAGAGATTAGCTACCCTGGGTAGGCTGCCGCGCTACTACTGCTACCGACACTTTTTCGACTCCGCTATCCAGTAGAGCTTTGGCAGCATAGTGCAATGTCGCTCCAGTAGTGTAAATATCATCGATCAACAAACAGCTAGCGGCCTCTGAGCTGTCGCAAACAAAAGCCTGCTTCGCTTGCTGCCAGCGCTCGCTCTTATCGGCAGTATGCTGGACTGATGAGGTTCGTCGATGCAGTATCGTACGATAAGGGAGCTTTCGGCGCCTAGCAAACTCCTTGGCTAACCTCGCTGCGTGATCGAAACCGCGCTGGCGAACGTGCGACGCAATCGTCGGCACTGGCACCACAATTGTCTCGGCAGGTAATTCTGATACGCGCGCATCTAGCAAATCAACAATCTCGCGATAAGCACCGCCAACTCGTTCGAATTTATAAGCACCAATCAACAGCTTCAAAGCACCGCTTCGTTCGCCAACATACCAAGCATTTTCAAAAGGCGCTCTCGGCTGGCAGCGCTGGCATAAACCGCTGGAATTACGAATAGTTTTCGCGCACAGCAAGCACCGCTGCGAAGCTCGCGAGATGATGTTATTTTTACAATCATCACAAATAATCCTGCCAATTTCACCGCAAGAACAACAGTAGTGGGGCGCTAGTATATTGAACAGGGAAATCATCATTGTGTTTTTTACACTCTTATGGTTTATACAGTTGATTATACGCTATGCATAGTCTATAATGATAGTATAAATTTCAATCAGCCAACGAGAATAGTGGAGGACATCAATGGCACGTAAACAAGATGACGATCTGTTGATCGGAGACGAGCTGGCTGCAGCATTTCTCAACGATGACAGTTTAACGAACGACAATAACTCGCCAGCCGCGGCAGCACCTCAGCAGCAGACCGATGATAGCGCCTGGCAAGAGCAAGAAGAAGACTTTCCAGGCCAGCTAGCCGTTGACGTCTACGAGACTGACGAATTGCTAGTGATTAAGGCTCGTACCGCTGGTGTCAACAAAGAAGACCTCGATGTTAGTATCTCTGACAGCATCTTGACCATCAGCGGCACGCTATCAAGCGGCGACGACACCGCCGTTTCGCGCTGGCATATCCAAGAATGCTATTGGGGCGAATTTAGCCGCACGTTAGCATTGCCAGTAGCTGTTAAAGAAGACGAGGTGTCGGCAGTACTCAAGGATGGCGTCCTAACAATTAGCTTCACCAAGGTCAAACAAGAACAAGCCAAAAAGATCGCTATCCAATAGAGCAGGGAAAATTAGATAAAATAACCCGCGAGCAAGCGCAAGCGGGTTTTTTGTTGCATAAACCAAAAAACTAACGTACCGGCGAGAGAAAGCGAAACATATAAAATAACCGCGCCAATTTAAGCGCGGTTATTATGCTTTGAAAGCAGCAGATATTATTCCGACTTAACAAAGCTGGAAATCACGAAGTTGACCGCCGCATAGGCTAGAATCGCCACCACAATACCAACTATCGAGTATAAAATAGTATTCTTGGCCGACTGCACCTGCGTCTGGTCGCCCTGCGAGGTGACGTAGCGAAAACCACCAATGATCAGCATAATCACCGATACGGCACCGATGATAAATAGCAAAACGTTGGTGACAATGCGGAAAATCGGCGTCTGTCCCTGGTCACAACCATTTTCATTGCCAAAAAGACAAGCTGATTGATCATCACCTTTGGCAGCTCCAGCCCCGCCTGATATATTTAATGGTTTCTCCCCACTAAGACTACTCGAGGATTTCGCTGGCGCAGCAAATGCCGGCGCCGCCTGAAACATCACGCCTGCCACCGATAGCGCCAGTGCTGGCACCGCTAGCAAACCGACGATACTATCTTTATTTAGTTTAATTCTCATACGGTCGATCCTTTCTGTATGATTTATTGATCTTATACAGATTATTATACAACATTTGGTGAATAATTGGGTTAGGGAATTTTAGATAAACTGAGTAACGACAAAACTAACAATTGCATAAGCAGCTATCGACACTACTACGCCAATAACGGAATACAAAATAGTATTCTTGGCTGACTGCATCTGCGTCTGGTCGCCCTGCGAAGTGACGTAGCGAAAACCGCCAATGATAATCATAATCACCGATACGGCACCCATCAGAAACAAGAGTATATTTGTAACAGTTGTTAATACCGAACTGAAACTGTTAGGAGTAGTACTGGTACCTGACGCCGTCAGACCATCAGTTATACATTGTTTGGCGCTACCGCACGACGCAGCCTGGACTGGTGTGCCAGCAAAAAACAGCGTTGATACGCTCAGTACTAACGCCAACACTGCCATTATTATATTTTTTTTCATAATTGCTCCTTTCTAGCTATAAAAACTATCAACAACCAGCATTACAATTGCCCTAGCAGCTATCGCCACCACTAGCCCGACAACCGCATACAAGACAGTATTCTTGGCCGATTGCAATTGTTGCTGATTGCCCTGCGAGGTAATATAACGAATGCCGCCAACAATAATCATAATCACTGATATTGCCGCCAACAACCAAAACGCCCAACTAATCGGCGTGGAAATCGTCGTATGCGTGTTATCAATTTCATTGTGATTGATGAGATCGCAATCTTCTTTATCGTAAGTGCCGCTGTCGCAGGCGCCATGCAATTGAGCCGCCTGGACCGCTGTCGGCATTACCACCATCGCCACCAGCGACACAATTCCAGCAATTATAACTGCTAACACGGCTATTCTACGCATAATTAGAAAAATGCTCCGTTCACGAACATTATTATTGCTGCCGACATGTAAACAACCACTAGACCAACAACAGTATATAACATAGCATTTTTAGCCTGAGCCACTTTGCTAGGGTCGCCTTGCGAAGTGGCATAGATAAATCCAGCAATCACCAGCACAATAACTGCAATAACCGTTGCCCAGAAATACGCCAACCTGATTATACCTGGCAAAGCATCATTATCTGTCTTGGTCGGAAAGTAAAGAATAGAGTTCGCATCAATCTTGCGCGCAGCAAGGACAATCGTTTGCCAGATCATATAATGTCTCCTATGACATTAACAATTTGCACGGCGAGCATAGCAATCACGAAACCTATCAGCGCGTTCTGTACCGTCTTTTTAGCGCCAGCGACGCCTTCTGGCGAGCCAGTACTATACATATAGGCAATACCGCCCTTGATCAAGAAGAATATAGCTACATACGTAGACGCTATCAAGAGACAGCGTACAACATTAGCGCCGATCTTGAACCCAGTGCGGCTAAAATCAATTTTGTCGGGCTCGCTAGCCGATTTCAGACCTTCAAACTCGCAGTCGCCGCTAGACCCCTTAGTCATCATACCATTGTACCAAGCAGGCATAGCAAAGACATAAGCATCGCACGACGCATCAGCCGCATAAGCTACCGACGGGACAGCTGCAGAGAAGAAAGCTGTACCCGCTATCACCGCTGCTAAAGCCAAAAATACGCGCTTCATTAGTTGAAAATCCCTCCTGGAATTAGCCAATTCAGTGCCAGATACATTAAACCAAACGCTATAATACCGACAGTCGTATTGGTCATAATCGTTTTGGCTTGAGCAACCCGGTTGCTATTAGCATCGCCGCTAGCATAGAGAACGCCCGCCCAGATAAACATGCCAATCGCCACAATTCCAACCAAAGCAACTAGTATCGTCAAGAAAAAATTGAGTAAGGCAAATATCGCCTCGCTATCCTCGGCCTTGGAACAAATCTCGTTTGGCAGCACCGCGCACTCTATCCCATCGGCATAAACCGGCCAACTAAACAGCGACAACACGCCAATAGCGCTAGTCAAAGCAATTAGATAGGTTGTTAGTTTCTGTTTCATAACGCGTATAGCTTCCTAATTAGAGTATAGCGCTGGTAGTTCATATTTGCAAACATTTTTGACAAACATTAATATTCCTGATAGCGCTCATTGACTTTTTGTAGCAAAAGTGCTATAATGAATAGTAGTATGCGGGATTGGGTAAGAACATGCCTGCAGGGTAGGATATCCTTGCGGCAAGGATTTTTAGTGCTCTCGGCAGTAACGATAGCATTATTTGCTAGTGTTCTAGCACTATCGCGGCCAGCAGCAGCTGCCGATGCCGAGCGTTCTACCAAAAACGATACCGTTATTTACCAGAAACACACCTATACCAGAATCGACAAAGCGTCGTTTGCTAGCGGCGAAAAAACCAAAAGCCTGCCAATCGCTGGCTACGACGGCTACAAATACGAAGACAACGAGGGTATCCACCTCATCTTGACCGAAGGCGACGCCAAAACTGCCACCGAAGGCCAGGCGGTTAGCTATCTTTTGCGCAGCGGTATATACGATCCATCGACGCAATCCTCGTCAACCAAAGTATCTATCGCCAACGCACCAGAAGCAGACAGCGATGATGACGGCGACAACTGCAAAGTTAACGTCGGCTGGTTCGTCTGCCCGGCTACGCAGCTTATCGCCGACCGGATGGACGGCGTACTCGACATCATCAAAAGTTTCCTGATTGTCCACACGCTGCAAACCGACACCACCAAAAACAACCCGATTTACGAAATTTGGCAAAAAGTCCGCGACGTTTCCAATGTCTGTTTCGTCCTGGTGTTTTTGCTGATTATTTACGCGCAAATCACCAACCAAGGCCTGAGCAACTATGGTATCAAATCAATGCTGCCGCGCTTAATCATTGGGGCCATTTTGGTCAACGTTTCGTATTGGATATCTGGCGCTTTAGTCGATACCTCGAACGTACTCGGCTCGTCAATACAACAGTTCTTTACCGACGTCCGACACGGTTTGTCTAGCCACGGCCGCCTCGGCGACGAGTTATCATGGACTGGCGTCACTGGGGTAGTGCTAGCTGGCGGCGGCGTACTCGGCAAGGTGGTCGTCGCTAACGGCGGTATCGGCCCGTCGCTGACACTACTGACCACGATGTTAGTCGGCGCCATCGTCGCAGCCATCGTGGCGATGGTGGTTCTGGCTATGCGCCAAGCGCTAATCACCCTGTGTATCATCGTTGCGCCGCTAGCTTTCGTGGCTTACGTATTGCCGAGCACAAATAAATATTTCGATAAGTGGAAAGACCTTTTTGCCACCATGCTGCTAATGTTCCCGCTTATATCGTTCATTTTCGGTGCGGCGCAGCTAGCCGGCTATGCTATCATCGCTAATGCCGGCGACTCAATTACCCAAATCATCATCGGCTTAGCTGTGCAGGTTGCACCAATCGCCATCACGCCGCTTATCATCAAGCTTAGCGGTAATTTGCTCGGCAAACTTGCTGGTATTGTCAACAATCCGAACCGCGGTATCATCGATCGCACCCGCAACTGGGCGCAGGAACGCGCCGCTTATCAAGCTGCCAAAAACCGCGCCGGCAAGAGCCTAATCAATACCGACAGAGGTATCTTCAGAAGGTCGCCGAAGCTAAAAAGAGCCGCCCGCGCCATCAACAGAGCCCACGGCAGCCACGCTAACTTTGTCAACTCGGCCGTACGGCGGCAACATCGCCGCACACAGCGCCGTAAAGGCTTAACCGCCGCTTACGAAGCCGCTGCCAGCAACAACGCCACCGAATGGGACAACGACCGCTACGGCCGGCGCTCTGTCCAGACAGTCGAGGGCGAGAACGAAGCCCGTAAGTCAGAAATCGGCAACACCTTCTACGCTACGCCGCACGGCCAGGCGCTTGAAGCACGCCGCCGCCGGGCCAGTATCCACAAATCCGAACTTGACAACGCTTTCGACCGCGGCCATCAAAATCTGACACACCGCCAACAACTCGCCGAAATCGACAAAGCCCGCGTCCAAAATGAATTCAACGAAAGCAGAGCCGGACAAGAAGTCGATACCGCCCGGCGCACCGTCGAGGCGCACAAACAGCGTATCAGCAACGACCAGCAAGCCCGCTGGGATACCTTGGCGCAAACCAGCCCAGGCTACAAAGCCCTAGAATTGAGCGTCAAGAAGAGCGAATTCGATGCTGCCCGCGCTAAAGAAAAACTTGGCAAAATGCACGCCGAAATTATCGCCCAGGGCGACCAAAGCGAACATGTTGTCAACCTGCGCGGCGCTAATGCTCCAACACAGGACTATGTACTGCACGTTGCCCGCGACATCAAGCGCGCCAACATCGAAACCAACCTGACCGCCGCTGCCAAACGCGCCGCCGAACAGGCGCTGGCCAGCGAGGTCAATACCATGATGCTCGACAACACCGTCCGCGTCGATGGCAAGCTAGTTCGCGAATACGCCGCTGGCATCGGTAACCAATCAGCGGTACTGGCCGAATACGTGGCTAAATCGCGCAAAGAAGCCGGCGAAAAGATCGCGCAGCAAGCCGAACTAGCCCACCACTTCAAGCTCGACGCCGGACAAATTGAAGCGCTGGCTACCGGCAAACTAGGCACCGACGCCGCTGGCCAGCCGGTTACCCAGCTGCGTGTTACCGACGCCGCCGGCCGCAGCTATGCATTCGACGCCCGCGACGACTACGTCCGCGACATGTCGATCGCTGAACTGTTCGACGTCGGATCATACGAGCAAAAGATGAATGTCGTTAAGCAAACCGGCAGAGTAGTCGACGAACATGGCAATGTAATATCTACTGGCTACAATTACGACTTCCGCCGCTCGGTCGAGCAAGCTATTATCAAAACTAAATTCATGCAAGCAGCGCCAGCCCTCAGCGACAAATCACTCAAGGCCGTCCTCAATGGCGAATTCTACGGCGATGAAAGCCTGCAATACCAGTCCTTCCGCCAGATTCTCGAGGGCCGCATCAAAACCAGCACTATCGCTAATGCTAACGCTAACGCCCTAGCTGTGATGTTTGCCGACGTCGAGGCAAGCGACCTGACCAGGACGCAGTTCAACAAGCTCATCGAAGACAGCATCAGGTCCGAGCAGAAGAAACTCGGCGATAAAGGCCTGCCGAACAGCGAAGCAGATGCCCGCCAGAGCCTAATCAAGCGGTTCAACAAGCGGCGCCGAAATGCCCGCAAGATGGCCGTTCAGGTACTCAGCACGCCAACCGTCCGCCAAACTTTGACCGACCAAGCCGTCGACGTACTCAAAAAATTTGCTGGCGATTTGTACGACGGCGATGATGACGATGATGATTAGCGAAAAATAGCACTGCCGGCTTGATTATTTCGCCATAAAGATGTATAATAATACCACAAATGCGAGGTGGGTCGCATAGACATCATAAGCCACTAATCCCGAAGGAGGGGATTGAAGTTTTATGGTAAAAAGTCCAGATCTACTAGGTGAAAAAATTAGTCGCCGCGGGTGGTTAGGGGGGTTAACATTATTTGCAGGGGGTTTGGCTCTTTCAGCTTGCGCTAGAGAATCTAGCTCTGCAAAACCAGCCAACCCGAGTACCGCAGACATACCGATGAGGACAGCTGACTCACGAACTACACCGCCATCAACGTCAGAAGCAACGCCGACACCAGAAGCAGTAGAGCAGAAGCCTCTACCAAACCCCGAACAAATTGTCTCGCGTGAAAAAATGGATGATTTATTCACATTACCAGACTGGGAAGCAACCAAAGCCTCAGCCGGAGGCCAAAAAGAGGCTGCCGATGTCGTAGCTACATATATGGTAGACAATGTTGTAAACAGCCTTCTTAATCCTTTGACTCTGGTTGACGAAAGTAAAATTACAGAACTAGGCCTAGGACAACATGCTCAAAGCGACGAACTAGTAGAATTCTGCAGAAACCTACAACAATACGTCACAGATCAATTCTCTGAATTAGCAATAATAGACGCTACCCAAGGTTCCATACCAGAATCTTTAGGGGCACTAGGAAGAGGTGGAGTAGACAACACCTTTGTAGCCCTGACTGAGTGCGGCAAACCTGAATCGCTCGCAGGTAGAGTTGCATTATTCTCTAGAAAAGCTAAACGCCGCATAAATGCTAATAAACAAAGAGTGCTATACTACACTGATTTTCCAACCACCCCGCATAAAAAAAGAATCGAGACCACTGTCGATATACAAGATAACCTTGAGCCAAAACCTGACTCAGCTGTCTGCCAAAGAATAGACAAAGAGTTAGAAAAAGGTAGCGAGGGCAAATGGCTCACGTTCGACTTCGCACCGCCAACAGAAGAGGGCCCTATGCGGCTAATGGATATAGTGATTAAGAAACTCCAGTAGACATTACAGCTAGGTCAGAAAATAAAAGGCGTTTATAACGTCTTTTATTTTATTTACGGTTTGTATAATGTATACTGTATAGTGATTATGTATAAAAAGATTTCGCTAATCTTAATCGCTTTTATTATATTCGTATCGTCTTTTGCTGGATTGATGAGTAACGAGGCTTTTGCCGACGAGCCGTCAGCACATCCAGCCTACCCTGCAGACATTCCAGGCATTGCATCGGGTGCAGCTGCATCCAATTTATTATCTGCCTGCTATCCTTCGGCAAGTCAGAACATGAAGGTAACACCAGAAGTTGGCTATATACAACTTTCTGGGGACTATTATGTTGCTTCTGTTAGCGCTATAACTGGAATTGAAAAAAAAACCGACACTATTAAATGTAAAAGTATTGATTCTACATTTTTAAGTTTAATGGAAGCAATCGGTTTTAAGGGCAAAACTCCGCGTGAAGTCTACTGTAGTATGAATGATGTTGAAAGCGGTGTTGTTGTAAATGCATCAAGTGCCTGTCCTGCTAGTACAGGTACAGGAGAGGTTGAAATATCTCCATCTAAAGCAACTGCTGCTTTCCGTAAAAAAGCCGAGACTATTCATGGCTATGTGGCATACTACATAGGTTATAAAATGTTAATACAAGAATGCGGAGTTACTGATAAAGGTACCCGTTCAAAAGACGACGGTCTAGGTAGTTATCCTCAGATAGGCATTGTGAAAGAAGATGGCACCATCGAAGTTCATGCTTATGAGCTAGCTAACGCAGATTCTGTAATAACTATGTGGAATAGCGGAGAAGGTGGTGTGTATAAGACGGAATGTAAAAATATAATAACTGGCCACATGGGAGAGAAAGGTGATTGGACTACCGCATACGCAGCATACGTAAAAAGTAAGATTAAGCCTTCATCCGATCCTACCGCTTGTGACAACAAATATAAGACTGAGCTTGAAAAAAACGCATGCAAGGAAGGAGCTAAACACAAGGACGACCCTAAATATTGCGACACGACATACCCCCCTAGTGACCCTGACTCCAGAAAAGCAAATGCAGCTTGTAAGCACGGTCAGAGTACTACTGCTGGTTCCGGCTCTACTAGTAGTACTGGCGGAACTACAACAACATTACCTGGAGGGGGAACTATTGAATTAGCCCCCCCCGAAACAACTGGAGACGGAGAAGGGGAAGAAGACCAAGAAAACTGTAAAATCGACTATATTGGCTGGGTAATTTGCCCAGTCGTCAATACTCTAGCCAGTATGTCTGAGGGGGCACGCGCGAGACTAGTCAAAATGTTAACTGTTGATACAAAAAGTATTCTAGGCGATACTTCCGAGGGCTCTGTCTATTCGTATTGGTCGAAGATTCGCGATTATGCGAATATCTTATTCGTCATATTCTTTTTATTCGTTATCTATTCGCAGATAACTGGGTACGGTTTAGACAATTACGGCATCAAACGCATGTTGCCAAAATTAATAGTAGGCGTAATCGCAGTTAATGTATCATTCTATATATGTGGACTACTAATAGACTTGTCGAACGTCGTTGGGTCAAGCGCTTTCAATTTCATCTCGACCGCTGCTGTCGGTGGTATGCCAGCAGGAGATTGGAATGATAGCGACCAAGGATGGATTAGCAGCATCGCAGCTGGTGCTCTATTGTTGACGGTAGGATATTTCGCGCTAGCAACAGTGATTTCGGTATTGTTATTCGTGGTAATTACAGCAGTGACTACGATTTTCTTGCTGGGCGTACGAGAAGCTATCATCATCCTATGTACCGTGATATCACCGCTAGCATTTGCCGCGATGATAATGCCAAATACCGAAGGTTTGTATAAAAAGTGGTGGAATGTCTTTAAGGCCTCCCTAATGGTATTCCCGATGGTGGGGCTAGTGTATGGAGCTAGTAATTTAGCAGCAAGAATTCTTGGCGCTAGTGTTGAGGACAATGATTTTATTTTGAAATCTGTCATTACTCTGTTGATATTCGCACCACTGCCAGTAGTACCGAAACTAGTCAAAAGTGCTGTCGAGATAATTGGCATCGGCGGACTGGTAGCTGGAGCTGAAAAATGGATGAATAAGAAGCGAGGTGCGATGACCGACAAGGTTGGTAAGTGGAGAGAGAATAAACTCACTAGCCAGTTTGGTAAGCATCGCCGCGAAAAGGCGCAGCTTAGGAACGCTCAGATACGCGGCGGCACTTATCGAGGTAGAGGAGGGTTTGTCAACCCTAGAAACTGGCGATCAGGAGCCAACAGAAGATTCAATGCCATGAGCGGTGATTTCGGCCAGAAGCGCAAACTAGCCGGCTCTGCAGCAGCATTAGCGGAAGACAACGAACGCATGAAGGCTGCCAACGCCTGGATCGCTGACAACAATATGTCGTCTGATCGCCTGGCCGAGATAGCCACCGGCTTCACGAGAGACAAAGATGGTAAAAAAGTAGCAGCAGATTTGAGCGGTATATCATCTTATCAGCGGCGCGCTGCCATGCAGGCTTTAGCCCCGCATATGACCAGCAAACAAGCATCCGACCTGGCTGAAGCTTCGGCATCATTCGGGGACGCCTCGCTGCAAAAAGAAGCCGCCAACGCTATCGCTGAGTCTGGTGCCAAGAAAGCGCCGTGGTTAGGCGGTAAGCAACTAGAAGCTATCAGGCAGGGTACTTATAACGAAGAAGAAGCTATGGGAGATTATATCAAGAACAAAGCCAGCGGTTCAGGCCTGGCTAACGCAGATGCAGATGCCGTCAGGAGGATGGTGAAGTTTTCAACAGACCAAGCTCGCCATAATGCCGATAATTCCTATATGAAATCACTGATGAATGCTCGAGCATCATTAGATAACGACCCCAAGACAGCTGGCACTGTTCCAGCCTCGGTACGCGCGGAGATTAATAAAATTCCTCCTATGCCGCGTCAGCAAGCCCATGGCGCCAGTAGTGGTGCTAGCAGCGGCCAAGGTCAGCAGAATCCTAGTGGTAGTTCTAACAGCGGCAGTGGCAGTGGTGGTCCCAGCCCTAGAAGCAGCACCCCGCCGCCAAACCCAGGTCCAGCACCAGGCCCTAGCGGCGGTAGCCAAGGCAATCCTAGTGGTAGCGGACAAAATCCTCAGAATTCTACACCGCCACCAAAACCTAGCACTCCTAACTCTAACTCTAGCTCTAGCAGCGATTCTAGCAGCAGCTCTAGCGATTCCAGTAGTAGCGATGACAGTTCTAGCTCCTCTGGAGGGGGGGATACGACGACGCATAATGGGCAGACGTTTACCCAGACTAGCAGCGGATTATACATACCGAAGCACTAATAGCTGCATCATAAAAGTATTTTATGCGCTATAATAAGCAGTATGGCAGAATATAAAGTCGCACAAGACGTCGAGGCAGAAGACAAGCTGATCGGACCGTTTAGTTTTCGGCAGTTCATCTACCTGATAATTGCTGCTGTTGCTGTTGCCTTAGCCTGGGGATTGGGTCAGATATTTATCGGTTTGGCAATTATTCCTTTGCCAGTTATCATATTTTTCACCGTGTTGGCGCTGCCGCTGCGCAAGGATCAGCCGATGGAGATCTATGTAGCAGCTATTATCTCTTATAGACTGAAGCCACACAAGCGCGTCTGGTCGCCCGACGGTATCGAATCGCTGATCGAGATAACCGTACCAAAAGCTGTCGATGAACATCTGACAAAAGACCTATCGCAGATGGAGACCGAAAAGCGCCTGTCGTATCTAGCAGATATCGCCGACACCAAGGGTTGGTCGATCCGCCATACTACCGAACCAACCCCGAACAGTTCGATGGTGTCAGACCAATATTACGCAGCTCAGCAGACAGTTGGTATGCTCGACGAAGACGGCAGTGTCGCCAGAAAGTTCGACGCTATGATTTCGCGGGCAGACCAAGAGCGCCACGACCGAATTATCCAAAATATGTATTATCAAGCGCAGACGCAAGCGCCAACACCGCAGCCGACGACCAACCAGACGCCGCCTCCTCAGGCGCCTCAAGCCTTTGATAATGATAACGTCGGTGATACGGCCGTGCAAAACGATGAACATTTACCAAAGTTCAACCCTTACCCGACCATTCACCAATCAGTTATCCAGCCTACGAGCCAGCAGAGCAACACAACCGCCAACAATCCTATTCAAGCTAGCTCAACAGAGCCAACCAAGCCAGCCGAACCAACAGCAAACACTAGCGCAACAGCGGCTTCAGATGATATAATTAGTTTAGCTAATAATAGCGGCTTGTCGATCGCCGCCCTGCAGCACGAAGTAGATCGAGTCAAACAGAAGAAAGAAGACAGCGAAGTATTTATTTCGCTGCGCTAGGCAAAGAAAGGAGTGGGGGTGCCGCCAAACAATTTACCGCCGAATCAAGCACCAATGCCAGCGCCAATGCCGCCGGCTATTGCTGGTTCTGGGCAAAATATCGCGGCACCAGGCGACGCCGCTAGCAATCCTGGCGCACCATCATCGACCGACCCGAAAAAGGGCAAGGGTAAAGAACAGCCAAAGGCCACTAGCACCCAAAATTCCCTGATTTTTTCAGAATTACGCGACAGTATGGTGGTGATGAACGACGGATCGTTTCGCGCTATTGTTGCTTGCAAATCGATCAACTTCGACCTGATGAGCTCGCGCGAACGCGACGGCGTCGAGCTAAGCTATCAAGATTTCCTCAATGCTTTGTATTTTCCAATTCAAATATTCATTCGCTCGCAGCGGGTTGATATCGGCCCCTATCTCGATAAGCTCGATGCTCTGCGGCGCGACCAGGACAACATGCTGCTAGGCGTATTGATGGACGATTATATCAACTTTATCGATGTTTTGTCGCAAGAAGCTAACATCATGGACAAAAGCTTTTTTGTGGTCATTCCGTATTTTCCGACTGGTGACGTTACCAATATCGTCCAACAGAGCAAGGGGATATTCTCGATATTATTTGGCAGCAAGAAAGAAAATGTCACCAAAATCGACACCCAAACCTACGCCAAAGCCAAAGAAGAAATCAAAAACCGCGTCGATTCGGTGATTGGCGGGCTAATGCGCGTCGGCGTTTATTCTATTCAGCTCAACACCAAGCAGCTAGGCGAATTATATTATAATATATATAATCCAGACACAGCTGTACGAGAGCCGCTTGACGACTTTGGCGATGTAGCGTCGCTATACGTCCGCAAGGGCGAAGGTAATAATCCGTACACCCACGAGGAGGTTAGGTGATGGCCCGCAAGAAAAAGATGGATCCGCTAGATATCGCTGCCCAGCAGCGCGAGCGCGAGCAGGCAGAGGTCGAACAAGCTTTCCTCAAGGGTATGACCACGCTGCGCGATTTAATCGCGCCGAGCAGCCTCGAAATCCATTCGGCTTATTTCCGTATCGGCACCAAATACGGCCGAACTATGTATGTCTACGGTTATCCGCGCCGGTTGTATACGGGCTGGCTATCGGGATTAATTAACATTGATCAAGTCCTCGATATCAGCATGTTTATTTATCCTGTCGATACAGCGATTGTCCTCAAAAACTTGCGCAAAAAAGTTACTCAGCTAGAGGCCGATATGGCGATTAATGCCGAAAAAGGCAAGACGCGCGACCCAGCCAAAGAAGCTGCCTTGCAGGACGCCGAGGAACTGCGCGACGAGCTGCAAGTGGGATCAGAGCGCTTTTTCCGCTACGGCCTGTACGTAACTATTTACGGCGATAGCTTAGAGGAATTAGGCTATGTACAGCACTCGATCGAGACATTCTTCGGGCAAATGCTGGTTTATAGCAAAACCGCCTCTAGCCAGCAAGAACAAGGCCTAAACAGTACGGTGCCGCAAATGAGCGACCAGCTGCAAATTCGCCGCAACATGAACACTGGCGCCGTCAGCACCAGCTTCCCATTCACTAGCGCCGACTTAACCCAAGAAAACGGTATTTTGTACGGTATCAATATGCACAACAACGGCCTGGTGATTTTCGACCGCTACACCCTAGAGAACGCCAACATGGTAGTATTCGCTAAGTCTGGCGCTGGCAAGTCGTTTACTGTCAAGCTAGAGGCTCTTCGCAGCATGATGATGGGCGCCGATATCCTGATTATCGACCCAGAAAACGAGTACCAGCGGCTAAGCGACGCTGTTGGCGGCAGCTATATTCGACTCAGCCTCAGCAGCGACACGCGAATTAATCCTTTTGATCTGCCAAAAGTTATCGACAACGAAGAAGCCGACGACGCCTTGCGCGCCAATCTAGTGACGCTGCACGGGTTGCTGCGGCTGATGCTGGGCGGAGCTTCGGCTAATAGCGCCGGTATCGGCTTATCGCCATCCGAAGAGGCCGACCTCGACCAAGGCTTGATTGATACTTACGCTCGCGTCGGTATCACTAGCGATCCATTGACGCACACTTCGGTACCGCCGACAATGGGCGATCTATATGACACTCTGTTACACATGGGCGGTACCGGCCCGCAGTTGGCGCAGCGCCTGCGCAAATACACTACCGGTACGTTTGCTGGTATCTTTAGCCAACAGAGCAATATTGATATTAACAACAATATGGTAGTCTTTAACATTCGCGACCTCGAGGACGAATTGCGGCCGGTGGCCATGTATATCGTCCTTAGCCACATTTGGAATATTGTCCGCACCCAGCAGAAAAAGCGTATGTTAATCGTCGATGAGGCTTGGCAGCTGATGAAATATGACGACTCGGCGAACTTTATGTTTAGTTTAGCCAAGCGCGCTCGTAAATATTACCTGGGCCTGACGACTATCACTCAGGACGTCGAGGACTTCATGGGCAGCAAAATGGGCCGCGCCATTGTTTCGAACTCATCAATGCAGTTACTACTAAAGCAATCGTCGAGCGCTGTCGATGTGCTTGGCGATGTTTTCAAATTAACCGAAGAAGAACGCAAGCGCCTAGCTAACTTCCCGGTCGGGCAGGGGTTATTCTTTGCCGGGCAGAATCACGTTCATATCCAGATTGTCGCCAGCGACACCGAAACTGGCTTGATTACCACCAACCCGCAGGCAACACTGCAGCAAGCCGCCGCAGCCGCTGCCGAGGAGCAGACATAATAGCTTAAAAAGGTTATAATAAGATTATGCCGCTAGGTACAAGAGAAAGACCAGATACCAGTCAAGACAACGCCGACGATTTCGACCAGTGGGAGCGTCAGATGCAGCCATCCGCAGGCCAAGGCCATGCCGACGATTTCGACGCCTGGGAGCGCGAAATGTCGCCGAGCCAGGCGCACTGGGATGATACCGTCAGCCGAAATTTGTCGAGGATGGAGAACAAAAAACCAGCCAAACACGGCAACGAAGCGGCTAACAGTAGCGGTAATAGTAGTGACGACGCCGCTGGCAATATCAACAACAAAGAGAAGCAGTCGCAGCAGCAAGACGGCTGGCGCGACAACACCTCGAGAGACCTAAACAAAACTAAGAAGGGCAAGGGTAAATCAGGCGGCTTTTCGGCTATGAATAAGCTCAAACGATTTGGCCCGACTGGCGCGATAGCCAGCATGCTACTGGTCGGTGCTGTTGGTATCGGTTCGTCGACTAGCATCATGGGCTCGTTGCTAGTATCCATCAAAGAGTCAATTGTCACCAATATCGATCAGCAGCAATATACGTCATCGTCGCGATCAAACCGAATTTTAGCACGGCGCCTAGCCGATGACGCCACATCTGGATCTTGTACTCTGGTCAAAATCGCCTGCCGTTTTCATAAACCGACCGATTACCAGCTAAAACAGCTTGATAAGGCTGGCGTCAAGGCTCTCGACGAAGCCGGCGAAGTTATCGAAAAAGGCAAGCTAATCGGCGGCAAACGGCCAGCTCACTATCTGATAGACGGCGAGAAGATATCCGCCAAAGACTTCAAAAAAGCATTACGCAATAATCCTAAACTTCGCAACGCTTTCCGGCGCGCTTTTAACCCGCGCTGGGTGAACTGGGTTGACGACGCCGCGGTCAAGTTCCTCAAGAAAATAGGCGTCACCAAAAAAGTAGCAGAAAAGTTAAACTCCAAAAAAACCAGAAAGGCTCTAACCGAAGCCACAGACGAATTAACGAAAATCGAGGACAAAGCGGCTGATAAACTGAATAAAGAAATCGCCGAACAAGCTGGTGATTACGCTACAAAAGAAGCCAAAAAAGCCACCAAAAAGAAGGGGAACGACGTCAAGCTAATGATGGCTCAAGGAATCTGCGCGGCAGCCAAGGCGCCAAATGTGGCATTCAATATCAATAAGGCTTTTCGAATCGCCCAGTACGCTAAACTAGGTTATACCTTTTTGACAGCCGCTGATGCAATCAAAAAGGGCGAAGCCACCCCAGAAATGGTCAACAACGTAGCGACTATCCTCACTCAATCATACACTAAGTCCGACGGTACTATCAAAAAACCCGCTACCGACGCTAAACTGATGAAATATACTATGGGTCTCGGCACCGCTGGCAGCTCGTCGTCGTATATACCAGGAGTTGGCGGCACTCTAGCCACCTATCTAGGCGTTGTCAATAGCGAACCTGTCAAAATGGGATGCGACCTGATCGGCTCGACAGCAGCCGAAGTCGGTGTCGAAGTTTTTGACGGCATCAGGGCTGGACTAGGACCGATTGGCTGGGCTTGGGTAGGGGGAGAACTCCTAATTGAGGGTTTATTGACATTTGACACCGTACAAGAAAAACTAAGCTCAGTCATGGGAACTATTGTGCAGACCTCTATTGACGCATTCACCAAATGGGTAGATATGAAAGCATTAGCCGAATACTTCCTAGGTGACAAAACCAAGGGAGCAACTGGCACTGATGTCGGCGACATCACTGGCGTGGGCTTATCAAACAGCATGGCCGACCAAGCCAGCTACACTGGCAATGCACCGCTAACCGTCCAGCAAAAAGTTGCCTTCGACGAGCAAATTGTCCAGCCCGAGCGTATTGCCCTAGCCGAAGAAGACCGCTTAACACACAGCCCATTCGACATCTCTAGTCCGAATACTTTCCTGGGGTCAATCGCTATACGATTCGTACCGTATTTAGGTATGGCGTCGAGTCCATTAGCGTTCGTGTCGGCTATCTCGTCGATATCTACCTCGTCGCTATTTAACTTATTCAATCCGTCGGCTTATGCCAAAAATATCATCGACGAGAACAAATGTACGCAAAACTCCGTGCTAGCCAACGAAAAAGACATCGCTGTCGGTCCAGCCTGCGACGTTCAATACGGCGTACCAACTGATTATATGGGCATAGAGCCTGATCAAGTAGCTAGCGAATTGAGCGCTTCCGGCGATATCGACGAAGACGGCAAAGTAAAGAGTAATAGCGAGCTGCAAGACTGGATAGACACTTGCAACCAAGCTAGCATCATAAACACCAAAGAATGCACCGTCGACAGCCGGCAGCGCGCCCTATACAACCTATACCAAATCGACAAACGCACTGTCGATGGTATGGATGAGGATCCAGATAAAACAACGAAACCGACATCAACTTCAACAGCATCTACCAGTACTAGTGTCGGTAGCGCTGTAGGTGAACCAGAGTTTAACCAAGCTCAACCTGCAGCAGAAGGCGGTGATGATGTATCTGTTTGGAAAGGTCTCAACAATGGAGCCCTTCCGGACAGCGAGCTTGTTACTCTATCATTTTCTAGTGAAAAAATGCATAAACAGGCTGCTGCTGCTATGGAAGAAATGAATAAGGCTTACAAGGCCGAAACAGGCAGCGATCTAGGTATTAACGAAGCATACCGTGATTGCGATACTCAAATAGCATATGCCGACCCCAATAGTCCACGCTATCAAGGTGGTCTAGCTAAGCCAGCCCCACCGTGCAGCTCTAACCATGGTTGGGGATTAGCTGCCGATATTAGTGTTGGTGGCTTTGATACACCAGTATACAATTGGCTAACCGCTAATGCTCACAAATACGGTTTTGTTCATCCAAAATGGGCAGAACGCGACGGCAGTAAACCTGAGGCATGGCATTGGGAATATGCCAGAAGGGTAGCTAATTAATAATGCCAAAAAAAATAGCATGCATTATACTTTCTGTAATTACATTAGTAAGTATATATAGTCAAACCGCCTTGGCTGCACCAGAGAGATTGTATATTAATTCAGCTACTAATAATATAGAATTTTACGATACCAATGCCGCCTGCTCGACAGGGTCGTCGGGTACCGATTTATCGTCAGTCAGCCCTGGCAGCGGCGCACCAAACGGTATGACCTATCCTAATCTAGATGCCACAAAAATGGCAGACGCAATCGAAAAATACATTGAAACTCACGCACCAGACAGCCCATTAAAAGGTACCAGTCAAAAAGCTGTGGCGAGCGCCAAAAAAGCCAACCTCAGCCCGTTTTTGGCGTATGCGCACGCTATGATGGAATCAACATTAGCCACTACAGACGTACCAGGTGCCCAGATAAAAGTTCATCAAGGGCATAACGCCTTTGGACGTACCGCAACCGACTCTCAACCACACGTCGTAGAGGCTAGTCGAAATTGGTATATGTGGACATCTTTCGAGGCTAGTGTTGACGCTGATGCTGAAGAAAACAAGAATGTCGATAGCGGCGACTGGTTTTCGTACGACAGAGCAGTGTTTTCTGACGAAATCGACCAAGGTATGACAGCCTATGCTAATAGATACGCTCCGCCCGACGATGGCAACGATACTGAGGGATATATAAACTTTATGCAAGGCGCTCTCGACGAAATGGCTGGCTACGCTGGAGCTTCAGTCGCTACTACATCTACAACATCAACCACTTCATCTAGTAGTAGCTCCTCTAATTGCTGTGTTAAACCAAAAACAGGCGGTAGCGTGGTTAAGATGCTATCAGATAATCCAGAAACTGCCCTAGGTTATCTGATGAGCGCTGGCAATGGTACCAAATTAACCTTAGCTCAAGCTGCCGGTATCGTCGGCAACCTTCAACAAGAGTCAGGACCAACCCTAGATCCTAGAGCATCTAACGGATCGCACATTGGTATTGCCCAGTGGGATGAAGCTAATCGCTGGAATAATGGGTTAGTTAAATTTGCAGCTGATATGGGAAGTGATCCATATGATTTCTCAATTCAATTACGATATCTAGCTTGGGAAATGGGTCTTACTGATGAGTGGAAAGATCACACGCCAGGTCGCGGTGGCACTGCTGATGCCGTTAGGGCTACAACCAGCACTGAGCAGGCCACCGAAGTTTTTGAAGCAAATTTTGAGGGAAGTGGCGGCAGTGCGATGGAAAAACGTCAGGCCTATGCCAAAGCCCTTTATGAAAAATATAAAGATAGTCCGACACTAGGTTCGTCTGGAACCTCTGATCCGGGAACTTCCGCCTCATGTAGTAGCGGCGGCGGAGCTAGTTCATCCTTACAAGAGTATACTCTGAAATACGCCTGGCCGCAGATACATCACGAACCGCGCATTCAACGAAAAGATGAATACATTGAAGCAATCTATAAAGCTACAGATGAGAGGCGTTTTTTTGGAAGTCATTACGGTGTTGATTGCGGTGGCTTTGTTACAACATTAATTTATGATAGCGGTTTCGATAAGACATACAATTTTGATGCTAAGGGTGGTAACACTGTTGTGCAAAGACTATGGGCTACCCTTAATTGGCAATATCTTGGTAGCGCTAATGGTACATACGAGCCAGACGGCAGTAAATTTACAGACGACAAATTACAGCCAGGCGACGTGGCTTTCTCACCAGGGCATACCTGGATATACGTAGGTGAAATCAACGGTTTCGAAAGTAAATACGCCTCAGCCAGCCAAGGAGAAAAGGCTCCGAGTGCTGGCGGCGAAGGGTTTGATTGGGCTGGAGCAGTATGGTTTAGAAAGAAATCATCATCAACAACAACATCATCAGGGATATCAGCATGAATAAACGCAAAACTATTATTATCACTATCATTTTCGCTATCATTGCGATCGTTGGTGCGCTAATTTATCAAATTTACACCGCTATCGACCGGTCGGGGAAAATCCCGGTCGAAGTTGCTGCCGCCCCTAACGATGCGAAAATCACTTTCAAAGACAAAAAAACTAAGGTCGAGTATGCTGCCAGAAACGGTACCAATTACCTGCCGCCAGGCGATTATTCAATCACGGCTGCCAAAGACGGCTTCCGCAGCAGCCAGATAGAGGTCAACGCCAACAGTAAACCGCAACATATTATCATCATTGAGCTCATGCCGCAATCAGATCAAGCTCGCCAATGGCAGAAAAAGCACATGGATCAATACGATAAAGTTGAAGGTACTGCTGGCCAGCAAATCCGCGAAGCTGGCAAAAAATTCACCGAAAAATATCCAGTAGTCGCTAAATTACCAATCAAAGATCCTTACTATTCGGTTGGTTACTACAAGAAAGACGATCGGCCAATAATCGTTATCCGTACCGAATCGCCGCAATACCGCTACAAAGCCACGCTGCGGTTAGTATCTATGGGTATCAAATTAAGCGATTATCAGATAGAATATGCCGATTATAAAAGCCATCTAGGAGAATAACTTATGACGCCGAAGAAGAAAATCATTATAATTGCCGCCGCTTTTTCTGCATTTACTGTTTTGATGATTATATTGGCAGTAATTACTTCTCGCCAGTATTTGACAATCTCATTCGATTCATCGAAATATTCTAGCGTTATACTATATAAAGGCACTGACACCAAGACCGAAAATACCATCGCTCCTACCAAAACAGTCATCGAAAAATCCATTCAGTCCGGCAAAGAGTATTTTTTGCCGAAAGGCACTTACTTTTTAGTAGCTAAGAGTAAAGATAATATCGTGTCAATTTTACAACGAGGAATATTGTTGGGCTCGGACAAAAAAAGCGTTTCTCTCGACTACAAATATACTAATTCGTACTTACAAAAACTGACAAACGAGAACAAAAAAGCTATAGATAGCGCTATACTAGGCAGCAATAGCAAAATAAGCACCTTTTATACTATCAAAAACGAAGCTGTACTAGAAAAAGGCGATTGGGCGATTGCCGCCTTGGTATTTAACGGCTCCGGCACCGACTTAAATCGAGACACTCTGAAAGTCGTCCTCGAGAAGAAAGATTCGAAATGGGTAGTTAAATGCAAGCCGATGATCTCGATCAGCAAATACGACTGCTCAGCGCCGCAAAGTACTCTCAATAAAGCTAACACTATCGATATCACTACACAGCGGCCGCTCATGCCGAATTATAACATCGGCAACACGAATAAAGTCGATAGGTACGAGTAGACGATCATAAGTACTAATCACCAGTACTCATCATCACGATTTGGTTATCGACAAACTCGCTCATCAGCCGCTTTTGGCGGTGTCGATCAAGCTCGCCAAAGACGTCATCTAGCAAAATTAACGGCCTTTTACCAGTTTGCTGCTCAATATAAGCTGCCTCGAGAAATTTCAGCGCCAAAATAATCGTCCGCGCCTCGCCGCGAGAGGCAACTTTGGCAGCAGGTTTATCGCCAAATCCAATCGCTATATCGTGCCGATGCGGCCCAGTGCTGGTCGCGCCAACCGCCTTGTCATAAGTGATTTTTTCTTCATATTCCTTGAGCAGTTTTTGCGCCGACACGCGGCTTTCGTGGGAATATTTCAAGCTAATAATATCGCTCGTGCCAGCGATACTCTGATAGATTGCAGTTATTTTACTATTAAAATCGTTCAAAACCGCTTGGCGCTTACTAATAATTTTAGCGCCATAATCGCTCAATATCAGATTCCAAGAGAATAATTCGTCGTCGTTAATTAGCGGATCCTTGAGGAGCTTATTACGCTGCAATAGAGCGCGATTATACCGGCTCAGCTCATGCGAATATGACTGGTCGTATTGCTGGATCAACCCGTCCAAAAAATCGCGGCGGCGCTGCGGCGAGCCGTTAACAATCCGCAGCGTATCCGGCTCAAACAACACAATCGGATATTTGAGAGCATAAGGCAAGCGGCCGTGTTTTTTGCCAGCAACCGCGAACTGTTTGCGCTTGGCGCCGTCTTGATTTTGATAAGTCACCCGATATTGCAGTTCATCGGTAGCTACGTCTATCTGATACATTTGAGCGCCGTACGAACAAATAGATTCGTCGCTGCCGCGAAAAGACTTGCCGCGCAAAGCGATATATAAGGCCTCGATAAGCGATGTTTTGCCGCAACCGTTCGGGCCAGATATTAGCGTCGTCCCTGGCTCCAAATCAAGCATTTTCAGCGAATGAACGCGAACATTCTGCACCGCCAATCGCAAAATCTTCATATTAACTCTTCAGAGGCATAATTATATGGATATAATCCGAATTTTCGCTTGCCGGCGACAAAACGCATGGCGACAGTTTGCCGCTAAACCGGAAATCGACGCTATCGCCATCGATAACCCCAAGCGCGTCGGTAATATAGCGTGAATTTAACGTGAGAACACCGCCGCCAGTGACCTCGGCATCAGCCGAGCTAGTATTCTCGCCAAGTTCGCTAGCAATTGAGTGAATACTAATATTATTCTTTTCGCTATCAACCGTCACTGTCACGCTGCCGCCAGAATTGCGCGCAAACAATCCAGCGATCTTCACAATTCGTGAAAAATCGTCCATCTTGACTCGCGCCTGAGTTTCGGAGGTCGCTGGTATTAACTGCTGATATTTCGGATAGCTGCCTTCGATTAAACGGCTGGTAATCTCGGAGTCATCGACCCGGAAGCGGACTTGCTCGTCGTCAAACAGTACTTCGACTTGGTCAGTGCTATCCGAAATTGTTCGCAGCACTTCCTGCAGGCTCGACGTCGGTACGATTGCCGCAATCTCGCTAGTAGTATCGAATAGGCGGCGCTGCGCTAAGCGATAGCCGTCAGTGCCCGCTAGATACAATTTACCGCCGTCAGTGTGCCAATAAACGCCGGTTAGTACTGGACGCGAGGTATCATTGCTAGTAGTGATAATCGTCTGGCTAACAGCTTGCTTGAAATCAGCTACTGCGATAGTGTAGGTGACAGCTTGATTTTCATCAATCGACGGCAATTCTGGAAATTCGCCAGCGTCAACGCCCGACATAATTGATGAATAATTACCCGACGAAATCGTCATCGACGTACCCTTGCTAACTATATCAACCGTGCCGCGCGGCAGACTAGCTATAAACTCGCTAATTAGTTTGGCTGGCAAGGTCAACTCGCCCGGTTTAGTAATTTTGGCGCCAACATAGCAAGTCGCTGCTATCTCTAAGTTAGTCGCAGCGACCAATAACCGGTTAGCTTCAGTTCGCAGCAACACATTGCCAAGTATTGGTAGTCCGGCGCGGCTGCTAGCGATCCGGCCAACGATTGCCAGTGCTCGCGCAAAGTTTTCTTGTGTGACCGATAATTCCATAATTATTACCTATCTTTCTTTTTATAATTAGTGATGTATATAGTAGGTACTGTGGACAATGGGGAAAAGTAGCTGATTAACAGAGGTAATTGACGAATTTTAGCCTGAGAAAATCTAGCGGAAAAAGAGTGAGTTTCACATAGTAAAACTAGGCAGTTTGTCCACTTTGATGACAATGACAACCAGGCCTCTCGCCAAACAGTGGATAAACGAACACAATTTTTACCCAGAGCTTTGAACCGGCTGTACACAAAATTTCCACAGTATTTAAGCATAAAGTTTCTCCCGGATTTCGGCGACTTGTTCGCGAATAGTGAGGTCAAGCTTGATAGCCTTTTCAATTTTGTTGACCGAATGAATAGCCGTGGTGTGATCTTTGCGGCCGAGCTCTTGAGCGATGCGCGGGAAGCTCATGTGCAGTTCGCTACGCAGTAAATACATAGCAATTTGCCGCGGCGTAGCAATGTATTTGTCGCGCTTACTGCTGCACATTTCTTTGCTATCGATTTGGAAGTGGCGGGCGGTTTTGTCGATGATTTGCTTGGCGGTTAGATGTTGCGGCCTGGTTGATCGAACGTTGCCGAGCAGTCCTTCGGCGGTGGCGGCATCTGGCGTGGTGCCGCGCATTTCCGAATAAGCCAGCAGCTGATTAAGCGCGCCCTCTAGCTCGCGGACATTAGTTTTGATATTTTGCGCTAAATATTCGACCGTCTGGCGCTCTAATGTCACGCCGGACATGCTAGCTTTAGTCTCGATGATGACGCAGCGAGTCTCGAAATCAGGCATTTGAATGTCAATCGCCATACCCCATTCAAAGCGGCTGCGCAGCCTCTCGGTTAAGGTTGGAATACTGCGCGGCGGCTTGTCGCTGCTGATGATAATTTGCTTATTAGCTTGATGTAGGGCATTAAAAGTATGAAAGAATTCTTCTTGAGTTTTTTCTTTGCCGGCGATGAATTGCATATCATCGACGATCAAGACGTCAACGTTGCGATATTTATCGCTGAAGCCAGCGATTTTGAAACGAATACTGTCGAGAAATTCTTTCATGAAAGTTTCAGAGCTAACATAGGCAACTTTCATTTTGGGATCGCGCTTGATGATGGCGTTGCCGACAGCTTGAATCAAGTGAGTTTTGCCTAAGCCGACGCCGCCGTAGATGAAAAGCGGGTTATACTTGGCGCCAGGATTGGCGGCTGCTGCCTGGCAAGCAGTATAGGCGAGGTCGTTGCACGAACCAACCACGAAATTATCAAAAGTATAGCGCGGGTTAAGGGTAGTATTGGCGGTGGGCGTTTTGGCGTCAACTGGCGCGCGGCTAACTAACTCGTTAGCGCGATCGCGCAGCGAAGCGGTAGTTTCGCGGCTAGTGATTTTTTTCTTGGTATTTTTGACTTTGTAATTAACATCTTTGATATTAGGGTTATTTTTCTTGAGGATCTCGCGGATTTGCGTATCAAAACGCTTTTCGAGCTGTGATTTAGCAAAGACATTAACAACGCCGATAGTCGCCGTGCCATTATCGTAAGATAGTAGCTCAGTATCGCGAAACCAGGTTTTGAAGTTCGCATGCGATACTGAAAGCTCGATTTCCCCCAGGACACTTTGCCATAATGAATTATTCATCTAAAACTTATACCCTCACAAGCTGTTAATAACTTATCTCTATGATAGCTGATTCACGAGTTTTCCACAACTATAAGAACGTTACGTTCATTAATAGTTATGTAGGCGACTAAACAGAGGTGAGTTTTTCCACAATTTAGCGCTACCTCTGTTAAATTTGTGGACAAACCAGCCAAAAATGTGGATAATTTATATAGCGATAGTATAATCTCGACAGATTAGCAATCAAATATTGATTATTGAGCGTGAAATTGCTATAATAACTGTCATTATGCCAAAGCGAACTTTTCAACCGCATACTCGACACCGCGTCAAGACGCACGGCTACCGTGCCCGTCGGGCAACCAAAGCTGGCCGGGCTGTACTCAAGCGCCGCCAGGCTAAAGGCCGTGCTCGTATCGCGCTCTAATTAGTCGAGGTAACTACAGGTAAATAGCGCTATTTTCGGCGCTATTTTGCTATAATGGAATTTATTGTATGATTGCGTCAAAATATCGATTTCACGGGCATGGCAGCTTGAAATTTTTATACAAAAACGGCCAAGCGGTTAGGTCGCGTTATTTCACGGTCAAATATATCACTAACCCTCGCCGCCAGCAGCCGCGCTTTGCGGTAGTAATTAGTAAAAAAGTCCATAAATCAGCGGTTGGGCGCAATCGTATCCGCCGCCAGGTTTATGAACGCTTACGGATTGATGTTTTACCTCGCGTTAAAAACGTCGATATCGCGGTAATTGTCACTAACGGCGAAGCGCTAAGTTTGGCGCCTGGCGAGTTGAAATCGTCGCTTGATGCTATTTTTGCGCAAATCATCGCTTGATTCGGTAGTTGCCAGCCAAAGAGATGATATAATGGTATAGATAAGTACTTGCCGAGAGGAGAATACGAGGCTTTTATGCATGATTTATTCCAATTATTGATTGTCCAGCCGATTTTTAACGCGCTAATGTTATTGTATAGTATCATTCCGTGGCACGATTTCGGGCTGGCGATTATTATCTTTACGATTATTCTGCGTTTTGTGATGTATCCGCTAATCAAAAGCCAGCTCAACCAAACCAAGCTGATGCGCAAAATGCAGCCGGAGCTGGCTAAGATCAAGAAAAACACCAAAGGCGACCGCCAGGCCGAAGCCATGCAGCAAATGGAACTATATAAACGCTATGGTATTAAGCCGATGCGTTCGGTGTTAGTACTAGTTATCCAGTTGCCGATATTTATCGGGCTTTACCAGGTGATTAGGATTATTATCTCTCTCAAAAGCGAAGTGATTAGCCAATACCTTTACGAGCCAATCAAAAATATTGATGTCATTCAGTCGATTATCCAGAATCCAGCTAATTTCAATCATACAATGCTCGGATTTATCGATTTGACTAAGACAACTTTTAGCAACCACGGCATCGACTTTTTCTTGTTGGCCTTGGCGGGGATATCGGCAATTACTCAGTATATTATCACTAAGCAAACTGCGCCAACTGCCGGTAAAAACCAGAAGCGTTTTCGCGATCTGATGAAGGAGGCAGCTGAAGGTAAAGAGGCCGATCCGACCGAGATGAGCGGTATTATGACGCGCGGCATGATGAAGGTTATGCCGGTAATGATGTTCTTGATCATGGTGGGGCTGCCAGGAGCATTGGCGCTTTACTATACGGCATCTAACTTGGTGGCGGCCGCTCAGCAGCATTTCTTGCTGCGAAAAGATGCTGAAGAAATGCACGAAATTGCCGAAGAGGCTAGCGCTCCCAAAAAATCGAAAAAAGCCAAAACCCGCGAGAAAAAAGCTAAAGAAGCGCACATCACGCGGATTAAGGCGAAGTAGGAAAGGAGAAGTATGGATAAAGAACAGTCAATTGCCTATGCCAAGAAATTTGTCGAGGATATTTTGTCGTTTTTTGGCGAAAATATAGAGGTCGAGACTAGCTATCAGGATGATATTTTATCGATTGACATTGCTAGCAGCGACCTCAATAGTATTTTGATTGGCCGTAATGCCGAGACGCTGCGCAGCTTGCAATACATGGTATCGACAGTGCTGCGCAATAATAATGCGGCGGTTACTCGCGTAATCGTCGATATTGCCGGTTATAAGAAGCAGCGCGAAGAAAAAATTGCCGAAAAGGCTCGCGGTTGGATCGAAGAAGTACGCCGCACCGGCGATTCGCATGTTGCTCATATTAACGCTGCTGATCGCCGGATTGTCCACCGGATAGCGGCCGAATACAGTGATATTCGCACTTACTCTGAGGGCGAAGGCCGCCAGCGCTATATTATTATTGCGCAAGCGAGCTCTTAGCGGTATAATCATAAGTATAAAGGAAAGGATTGGAGTATGGCTGCTGTACTAATAATCGTAGCTGTGGTGGTTATCTTGCTGGTTGTCGTGATCGGCGCGGTAATTGGCATGTATAATAGCTTGGTCAAGCTAAATATCAAAACTGACGAGTCGTGGAGCGGTATTTCGGTGCAGTTGAAGCGCCGCGCCGACTTGATCCCGAACCTCGTTGAAACTGTTAAAGGTTACGCGGCGCACGAGAGCGGCGTTTTCGAAAAAGTCACCGAGGCGCGCTCGGCTATCATGTCGGCAACACACCCGGCTGAAGCAGCCAAGGCCGACGGTGAATTAACTATGGCGCTCAAAAGCTTATTCGCGGTATCCGAAAATTATCCGGAGCTGAAAGCTTCTAGCAACTTCATGGAGCTGCAAGCGCAAATTACCGACACCGAAGATAAAATTGCTGCCTCGCGCCGCTTTTACAATGCTAACGTCACCCAATTCAACACCAAGCGCAAGGTTTTCCCGACTAATATTTTCGCTGGAATGCTAGGATTTAACGCTGATAAAGAGTTCTTCGACGTTAGCGAAAGCGAACGGGCAGCAATTGAAAAGCCAGTTGAAGTCAAATTTTAATTCTAAAATTGTTTATAAAATAATAAATTAAAAGTAAGGAGCTCGATGGAACATTTATTTTTGACAAATATCGAGCTCTTTGCTCGTGCTGGCGGCGGCGGATCTGGCGGCTCGGGTGGCGGTTCTGGCGGCGGCGGAGGCGGCGGTTTGCTGGCCGGTATAGCGATGATTGGCTTCGTGCCGGCTTATTGTATAGGTTCGGCGCTGCGCAAACACATAGGCCAAGAGGGTACGCGGTTTGTGGCTGCGAACGTGATTGGTTTTGTCTTGATAGTAATAACCTTCGTGTTGATTGCTAGAGGTTGGGTGGGTGTAACTATTGCTTTTGGCGCGCTCGTCGGTATGGTTACTGGACTTTACGAGGCGTTTAATAAGATTAAACAAAGCAAGTTTTTGCGCGATAAACTTATGCAAGCTAGCGCTGCCGATCCGGTATGGAACGAACAACAAATAATCGATCACGCCAAGCAAGTATTCTTGC
This sequence comes from uncultured Candidatus Saccharibacteria bacterium, assembly GCA_963456275.1. Classification (GTDB taxonomy): domain Bacteria; phylum Patescibacteriota; class Saccharimonadia; order Saccharimonadales; family Saccharimonadaceae; genus Saccharimonas. Next base: position 3,363 of record CAUOLJ010000008.1, on the reverse strand, counting down.
GTTACCAAAGCGATTGGGCGAAGCAAGATAGCGAAGCGATTAAAGCCTATACCACCGAAAATTATGCTTATCATGCTGGTTTGATGATTTATACATTACAGCTAATGAATCGGACAAACCAAATGTCGGATATCGTAGTGAACGACGCCGAGGTGGTTGATATGCTAGATTCGCCAGATGACAGCCAAGACACAGTAACGATTGGCTTTTCGGCGAGCGCTAAAGATTCGCTGATCGATAACGCTACCAATCAGATATTATTTACCGACAATAGTATGTTCACTGAATATTGGCGATTCCGTCGCCATGGCAAAGATTGGTTATTGGACGGCGTTGATCAGGCGACAGCTAACCCGGCGATGTATAATCCGCAAATCGACCAATTTGCCCGCCAGAATAATTATTGCTATAGCGCTGATATGGGCTGGCTGTTTATACCAAAGCGCGGGCAACTATTTAACGGCGCTCAGTTTGGTACGTCAGATATTAATAACCACGTGGTCGGCTTGTATAAAGAATCATTGCTTGTGCAATTGTATACTTACCAGCGCGCCACTGATAGTTCATCGGTAGTTATCGCTCAAATTAACGTACCAAAAGATTACGGCCAAATTATTGTTCGCCGCAAGAAAATGATGCGTTTCGGCGGTGTTCGCGGTCTGGAAAAAGTTGAAATGGAGTGGGGTAAGTTTAATGAGTTATACGAGGTGTATGCTTCTAATACCGACCAAGCAGCTAGCTTTGAGCTGCTCAACCCGACGTACATGGAGCAATTGGCAGCGCTCGGTTTCGAGGTCTCAATCGAGGTTGTTGATAACGTAATTTATCTGCACACAGCCGAGCAGGGCGCCGATATCGCTGTGTACCAAACTATGTATGATTTAGCGCAAAAAGCCTTCAAAGAAATGAGACTCTAGCTTTTAATAGCATTTTCGTAAATTTGCAAAGTTTGCTCGGCCATCCGCCGCCAAGAATACTTAGCCACTTGTTGCTTGCCTTTTTTAGACAAAGTATTACGCAGTGATTTATCGGTAATAACGGTATCAATCTTGCTGGCAATGTCCTCAATATCAAGCGGATCAAAGTATATTGCCGCGTCGCCGAGAATTTCTGGCATGCAAGAAGCGTTGCTGGAAACAACTGGCGTACCGTAGGCCATTGCCTCTAATGGCGGCAAGCCGAAGCCCTCGAGCAGCGACGGGAAGACATATGCTAGTGACCGGGTAAAAATCCAGTCGCGCTCAGCATCAGGTATAAAGCCGGTGAAGTGAATATTTTTGTACTTTTTTGATTCGAAATAGTCTTTGTTGCGCTGAGTGGCAGCGTTAATCCGGCCAACCAGCACTAATCCTAGGTCGGGGTATTTTTGTAGTAGTTTTTGGTGGGCGTCACCCAGGCGGCGGATATTTTTGTAATCAGGCTGCTGGCCGACATAAGCAATAAAACGCGTAAACGGTGTTTTGTATGGCTGTAGGCCGCCCCGATGAATCTCGGCAGCTTCATAAATCGTTGTAATTTTATCATCAGATATTCCGCAGAATGCTTGATATTCGCGCTTGGTAGTGTTTGACACGGTGATAATATGCTGGCTAGTCTTGGCAATCTTCTTGAATACCCAGCGGCCGACTAGTTGTTTAGCATGAAAAACTAGCCAGTTCTTGTCGGAATTATAAGTATTAAGCAGTGTCATGTCATGAACGGTAGTGACGTGCTTGCCGCGATATCGGATTGGCTGCTGCGGCATACAAAAATGCACTAAATCCGGACTGAGGTCATCGAGAAAGGTTTTGAAACCAAGTTGTTCAGCTAATGAATAGTTTTTGAAATCGATAGTTAGGACGTTAAAATTTGGGTTAGTTGGCTGCCAATAATCTTTATCTTTGGTTGGCACGAGTATACTGTAGGTATTGTGATGGTCGATTTTTTGCAAATATTCTAGCAACTTAACCACGTAAGTACCAGTCCCAGAGTTGATAACGCGGGCATCAATAGCGATATGACTCATAATGATTCCTTTCTGAAAACAATTCGCTCGTATAGGCAATAATTCCAAATCAAAGAGACGGCCGTGGCAAATAATTTAGCAACAAATAAGGAAATTTGTTCGTTAGTTATGAGGTCTTTGATTAGCGGCGTAGTCAGCCAAATCATACCGTTTTGCAGCACCCATAAGCCGAATAGAGTGACAACTACAAAAGACACTATCTCATATTTGATATTTTTGCTAGTGGATTTGAAGGTGTACTTTTTGTTAGCGAAAAAGCTAAAAACAAAGGCAGTACCGGTCGAGACAGTATTGGCGGCTAGTTTCGGTAGTCCTAGAAAGGTTAGTAAAAATAATAACCCAAAATCAATTATCGTATTTATTGTGCCGACGATAGCGAAACGACCAATTTGCGCCTTATTTTTCACGCTTAGCCTCGTGATATTCCTCGACAAAGTAGCCAGGCCGGTTCTTGGACTCGCTAAAAATTCGAGCAACGTACTCGCCGATAATGCCTAGGCTAATCAGCTGGATGCCGCCGAGAAACAAGATTACTGCCATTAGCGATGAATAGCCAGCGCCAGTAGGTACGCCGAATAGAGGTCGAATTAGCAGATAAAGAATATACAAAAATGCACCGCATGATATAATCATTCCCAAAATCGACGACATTCGTAGAGGCGCAGTGGTAAAGCTAGTGACGCCGTCAATAGCGAGATTAATCAGTTTGCTATAGTTCCATTTGGTATCGCCGGCAGCGCGCGGGTCGCGATCGTAAAGTAATTCTTTTTTATTGAAACCAATCCAGCTAAAAAGGGCCTTGGTGTTGCGCTGCGATTCGCGCAGCAGTTTGAGAGCTTCAATACAGCGCCGATCAAGCAAGCGAAAATCGCCAGTATCGCGCTGAATTGGAATACGCGTCGACTTTTGCAAAATACGGTAGTACCACTCGCTGGTTTTTCTCTTGAGCCAAGTTTCACCCTGGCGGCTGCGCCGCCGCGCGTAAACGTCATCGTATCCTTGCTCCCAGAGTTCAATCATTTGCGGAATTAGCTCGGGCGGATCTTGTAAATCAGCGTCAATAATTACTACTGCATCGCCTTTGGCATAATCAAACCCAGCTAGCATGCCAGCTTCCTTGCCGAAATTGCGCGATAGATTAACATAAGCAATTGAAGAATTCTTTTTGGCTTCTCTTTGAATCATAGTCAAGGTGTCATCGCTGCTGCCGTCGTTGATAAATAGCAGTTCTAGGCGGTACTTTTTGATCGTTTTTTGCAAATCTTTTAGACGTGCGAATAACTGCGGCAACACCGCTTCTTCGTTGTAGGCTGGTATTAGAACGGTAATTGTCTTCATAGGCTAATTATATCACTTTA
>CAUOLJ010000007.1:0-49098 GCA_963456275.1 uncultured Candidatus Saccharibacteria bacterium | reverse complement strand
AGAGAGTGTCGTTGCCGGCATTGCCGTTTAGGCTATCGTCGCCGGCGTCACCATATAGAAGGTCGTTGGCGATACCGCCGTAGATGTTATCGTTGCCGCCCAGGCCGTGGTAGGTGATTGAACTGGCATCGCCAACACCAAACGAGTCGGCGTTATCGGTACCAGTGATGTTGTGTGCTTTTTCATGGATGGTCTTTAAGTCCCATATAGTGCCGTCCGCAAAGGCAACTTTCTCGATTCGTTGGTTAGGCTTTTCTTCGAAATTGTTCCAATTGCGGCCAAAGTGTTGGTAGACGGTAATTTTATCGTTAGTGCCTTTAATAGATAGTTCAAGATTTATATTGCCGCTTCCATTCACTGCTTTAGCAATAACATCGTCCGGCTTTATACCTTCACCAAACTGGATGGTATCAGTACCGCTTTCTTCTAGTATACTATCTTCCCCATCTCCCTTGTTGAAGATATATGTGTCGTTGCCGGGGCCACCGTCTAGGCGATCCGTACCTTGGCCGCCGATGAGGGTGTCGTCGCCTTGGCCGCCGTCAAAACTATCTTTGCCTTCACCGCCGTAGAGAGTGTCGTTGCCGGCATTGCCGTTTAGGCTATCGTCGCCGGCGTCACCATAGACAAAATCATCAGTCGCAGTCCCATAAAGCGAATCTGATTTGTCGCTTCCGATAATAGCGTCTCTGTTAGCAGAATAAACTATTCTGGCTAACTCTGGTGATTTGGCGGCAAAATGATTGCAAAAATGCAATAAATTCGTATCATTGCTCAAACCAGACCCATAAGCAACTCGCAAAAAGTCGGCCAACAATTGTTTCCCAGAATCACTATCATTATCGATAGCCTTATCTATGTCATTAATGACATCAGCAAACTCAATTACAGCTCCGGATTCTCCAATTTTGTAATTAACCCTACTGATAATGTCCTTCAAATAAGTGGCGCTGGCCATTGCAGCGTATAATCTATCGACCAACTTATAGTAAGCTTTTTGCAACAGCGGCGCTGCGTTCGCATTAGGGTTCGCGCCATTAGTCCCGGCAAAGTTCATGCCCATAAATTTTTCGAGAACTGCCAGCTGTCTAGCGTCAACAAGTCCACCGCGACCGTTAGGGTCTAGCTTGTCGGCACCTGCCCACTTATAGATAACATTTGTAAACAACTCATCGCGAGCGGCAGCGTCTTTAGTCTCCAAAAATTCCAACACCATCTTTTTTAGCTGCCCGCTCTCATCTTTCGCCATAGCTATACGCAACGAAGAAACATTACCCGCCCCTTGTAAATCAGGCAATGCTGCAATATCGTCTGGTATAGTAACCGAGTCACCAAAAGTATCACGAGAACCCACGGTGTCTCTATTCAATAAATATTCTCCAATTTGCCCGTCGCTACCGTCAGTTTTCACAAAACTACCCAAACGGCGTTGAATATTGCCCATAGCATCAGCTGCGCCCGTAACCGTCGAATTGAGGTTAATAGCTTTGATACCAACATCGGCTAGTGATTTCATCTCTTCGGCTTGCGATACACCATCTCTGTTCAAATCCTGCCACACCTTCAACTTGAGATAAACAATATCACTGGCGTCTATTTTGCCGTCCTTATTATCATCAAATTCACGCAGCGCCTCAAACCCGCTCGTCGCGCGAGTACCATTAGACAACAATGTTTGATCACCAAATAACTCCTGTCCATTAGTTATCTTGCCGTCACCATTGCGGTCTAACACCAGCAAACCATCATTGGCATCAATCCAAGCCGTCCTCTCGGCAAAACCATTACTGTCGAGGTCAAAATATACACCGGACTGATCCAAACTCGTAGTCACTAAACCATCGCCATTTAAGTCGAGAATAAGCGGGTCAACGCGCGCCGCGACTGTCGCAGAATTAAACAAATCGAAAATACCTTTCAAATCGCCAGTAAACAAATTTCGCAAGAAACTATACCTAATCCAAATATCATCTGCAAGCAAATTGCCAGCGGTATTAAAGAACTTACACACACCATCAGCACCGTGATATACCAAGCCGCCATACACATAAAACACAAATGCACCGCCTTCAAGCGCTATTTTAGTACCGCGCGTTAAATAGCCCATGTAAGAGATCCCGTAATCAGGCTGATTTGTGGTTGGCATCATTTTTCCGTCATCTGTCAGCATATCAGACATCCCGTGATTCGCAGTAGGCACCATATTCTTGGCAATCTTCCCCATAGCGTTCAAACCATCAATAAATATTTTCAATGTTACTCCACCTCCGATAAACGGCATAAACGGACCGCCCAACGCAACCATAGCTTGCATTTTATACATCGCTACAAGATCACTAGTCGTAGTGCTGTTAAGCTTAGAACGTACAACTTTGTTACTGCCTATCCTTCCGTCGTTGTAAAGATTTCCAATATAATCGCTCTCGTTAGCATAATTGGTAGATTTATCCTTATAATAGGCATAATCTATCTTATGTCCGACTACACTCTCAACTAAGTTAGCTACACCAGGAGCGTTAAATGTAGTAGAGTTGTGTCCTGTCTTGTAAGTCATGTACTGAGCCAAGGCCCCGCCAAGAGAGTGCCCAGTGTATGTATACCCAGAATGCGAATGAGACGAGCATACTTTGTCAACAAACTTTTCAGCTTCAGCAAATTGGGCAGGCAATCCTACAGAATTACCGAAAGCTATTTGAGCGTCAGCGTTAGCGATATCTTTAGCAGTATCCATATATGTTTTAGGGTTTGAAGGATCAAAATCGGTACCTTTGAAGCTGAAAACTATCTCACCCGTTTCAGGGTTCTGAAAGGCAGCGGCACGAAAGCCGGAAGAGGTGGAGACGGAGTCAAGGTATTTCCAAGAGCGGAGAGAACTGGCTTTCGATCTCAGAGAGGAATATTCTGGATGCGAGATATCCACATCTTTGTGCGGGGTAGATATAATGCTGTCGATAGATTCGCCCTTCTTGTCTCCAGAGAAATCAACATACGATAATTTACTTAGTGCTATATATTTTTCTAGATCTAATGACGACATAAAAACTTACCTCTCCTAAAACTTATTAATTATTACGTTTCAAAAAACATCTAACAACTACTGCCTTATCCTGTACATTGATAATTTCTCTACCCGAGAGATTACAAGTAATTTCACTCTTTTTATTACGACTATTTATAGAATAAATTATAGAGCGAAAACCAATCCTCTGGCTATTAAGATAATTTATGATATGTTGAACAGCCAAAATATCTTCGTCTGTAACACTATCACCAACTCTAGATATTTTAATGTTATAACTTACATCAGTGCCATTATTTGCAACTATTTCTTTGTATGAAGGTAATGGTGCACGTATAGAATCTAGTATATTCTGCTCTGCACTCACTATAACAGAAACATTGATATCATGATCATAATCATGATCATGATCATCACGCACATCAGTCAGTTGCTTTTTTACGTTGGCCAACTCGGATCTAGACCATACAGAACTTGGATAATAGTCAGATAAACCATATTGTGTTTCTTTTACTATAAACTTCAGATTGCTGTCAGATTTAGGATATGCCTCAGCTGATAATACACCATCTACACCAAAACCGCCTCCTGAATATTCAGGGTATTCTACAATAAATTCTTGTCCATACTTATGCTTAAGGTGATTACTTATTTGTATCTGTTTAAGAATTTTGTATCCAAATACAGACCAAAGATATAAGAGCATTGCTGCAACTAACACGACTACAAATACATATTGTATTTTTTTGTACCGTATCATTTTTACTTCTTTTGGCATAAATCCCTCAAAAATAAGTTAATGGTTTTGTTTTATCTTAAGAATAATCATAACACGACATAGTATAATTGGCTAAAATAATAGTTTTAGAAAAATCAAAATCGGTACCTTTGAAGCTGAAAACTATCTCACCCGTTTCAGGGTTCTGAAAGGCAGCGGCACGAAAGCCGGAAGAGGTAGAAGTAAAGTCTATAAGTTTATAATCAGAAAGTGATGTGTGTAGTTCAATAGACGTGCTGGAATCGCTATCTGAAATTATATTTTGATCTTTCTTTCCCAACATATCTCTAAGAGTTGTATTTTTATTAGTATTTGTATATTTCCCATAAGCGGCAGTGCTTAATGCTATGTACTGTTCTGGTGTTAGAGACATAGTAATTATTCCTTCCCATTCATTTTAGTGAAACATGCTTCTATATTCTGATTACCACCCGCTTGATAGCCGCCGTAGTATTGACATACATAGCTACTGTTGGCCATTTTGGAATTTATAACATATCTAACGCTATAGTTAAGACTATTTTTTGAACGTGCATAATCTATAATTTTATTAAGCTGTTTTTTATCTTTATCCGTTACCTGCTCGCCTAAGAACAACACAACTACGCCATATGTAACATCATTTCCATTAGCCGATATCACAGAGTCCAAAGACGGCGCTCCTCTTAGCCCGTCTCTCAGTCTACGCTCCAATCCGATGTCTATATACTGTCTTACAGGATGTATGCTGCTATTATTCAGATATGCCCTCAATTTAGGCTCCTCGTAAGCATTCCATACTACATTTAAATACGTGTCATGATACACACCTGGAGGGTCTTCCCATACCCTAAATTTCCTTGATTGATTGGCTTCCTCATAAGCATCAGCTGTCAAATCACCTTCTACGCCCAGACCGCTGCCTTCTTTTCTGAGATTCTTTAATATAAACTCTTTCCCATACTTGTCTTTAAGATACTTATTCATCTTCGCCTGTTTCATTACACCAGAAACCATGATGGCACATGCGGCAAAAAGAAGGATAACTATGACCACGCCAGCATACACTATCAATCTATGCTTTTTATTTCTCGTAATCCATTTGACACTTCCGCTGTTAGCAGTCACGAGTCCTCCATTTGTGTTAGCTAATTAACTTTTATTCTAAATTAAACTTAAGCTACATACAAGTGGCAAATTAGTTTACTTGTAGAGCTCTTGAAACTAACCGCTATCTCGCCAGAAAGAAATGGAAAGGCGACAGCGCGGAGGCTGGAGGGGGTAGAGATAAAATCGAGGAGTTTCCAGGAGCAAAGAGGATGAGAAAAATCTTTGAGGGCGGAGAGCTGAAGACCTGATAGACCAAAATCTCAGAAGCTATTCAGCTGATTAATAGATCCGACCACTGAGCTAATACCTCATACTGCCCCATTCATGTAAACTATTTCTTGGTAGGTCTCAGGGTCTCCTAGGTTATACCCACAACGCTGTAGTTTATATTCACCTCTATATATCTTTCTACTGCATAGGTCTGGTTTGCCTATAGACCTCTCGACTATGTCTCTAGCTGTGCCAATCTTGACATCTCTCATATTCTGATAAAATTCGTCCTTAGTTGACCATGGTCTGTTATTGATCTTGGAGTGGGTCTCATGATAAAACTCATCCTTAGTACCGTCAACATCGGAGCTAGTATTAAGCCGAGGGGCGTGCTGCTGTAGGTATAGAATTGTTGCAGCTCCAGCGGCAAAACATATGACCACGCAAACTAGTGCGATTGCCACTGGCTTTATCAACTTTTTATCTTTGGAAAGACGGCCGTTGCTTGCCATAAGCTTATTCTATTATTTTATACTAGATAATTCAATATACTCACATACCTGGGAATGGTTGGATTGGTCTGGGCTATAAAGACCCCTAGAGAGCTCTTGGTATTTTCTAAATAGTGGGAATAATTCTTACGAATGGGACACAGGAAATGTCACCAGTCTGGCGATCTTACAGCGATCGTATCAAATTACCACAAACACAAAAGATTAACCTATAATAAAGCCATGAAATATAAAAATCGCCGCAACAACTTACATATCGGCGAGGTGTTTTACTTGGACGCCGAGAGTAAAGAAATAATCGCTTCGGGATACGGTCAGTTTGATATCGTAACCTCCGAACTAACCGCATCAATGACATTTCTGGCGTCTGGGAAATTTGACAAAGTACTGATTATTATCAAATCCAGAAATGACTGCATCACGCCGTTCGTCTTTTATAATAAAACCCTCATCCAAGGCGCGCCAGAAAATATCGTGTACAATATCCGCGCCTATTTGCACTGGCAATCTACTGAAGCGGATAGCTTAACTATACCTCTGTGCAAATATTCAAACGTTCATATCACCATTCTCGCTCAACATGCGCCAGACAACTTAGGTTTTCAATCGCACGCTGCCGGCATGTCCGGCCAGTTCATCAAACGCGCCGTCTCGACAAAGTTGGATTCTTCCATTCACCGCGGCGTACGCGCGTCAATCTTCGCTGGATACGTCACCAAAATTAATTCCAGCCAAGTCCGCGACGAACCGCCTATCCAGCTCGATTCGCAGTTACGATACAGTTTTGCTTACCAAAAACACGCTTTTTCGTTTAATAATTTAGGCAATATTTTGCTAGCTTTTCAGTTATATTGGACTAGCTTTTTCGACTCAACAGACTGCACGATTGATTCGATACAGCTTGGCGATGATATTTGTTTATATTTAGCCAATCCTCATTTGTATGCCCTATCAACCAGTTCGCCATCCTATCGCTCAATCCCGCGCATTCAGTCACATATGCACGCTAATAGCTTAGCCAAGATGGCTTACTTTTTTCTGAATCCTGGTCATCATAAAAAACTTGGTTCATCGAGCAAAATCGGACTGGCATTCTCACGGCTGATTGATTACCGCTTTCGTACCAGTTCCAACGCCGTACATATGAATATTACCAGCCTAATTTTCGCGTTACAAAGTTTTGCCGAAGCGGTTGCCGAACGTGAAGTTAGCCGGCAAAATCGTAGCGCCAAACAGCAGACCATTCATGACATCCAAAAAGTTTTAGCAGCGATTAAATCAATTGAGCCTGAATTAGCGGACAACGTCCGCGATTTTTATTTGCGTCCAGAAAAAGATATTTATAAGTTAATTGCTCGCCCGACATTTATACAATCACTGCAAATCGCTCTCGCCAAATTTAATATTGATATCGCCGACTACCAGCCAATGTTAAAATCAATCGACAGCGCCCGCCGCCAAATTGTTCACAGCGAAGGATACAGCGTCGAATTTTTACTCAATCTACTGACTTATACTATCGTCCAGATGGAGGCAGGCAATAAGCTTTCGCGTCCAGGCGGCATCATCCGTAAAGATAGCGACGTTGATAAATTATATCAGCTACTACGTCTCATGACGATGCGTTATTTTGACAGCACGTCAGAAATATAAATAAGTTGCGTTATCCATGCCGCACGCCAAACATTATTTCACCTGACCTTCAAACTCTCATCCGCCTTGGTCATCAGCGGGTCGAGGAAGAACTCAATGATGCGGCGCTGGCCGGTAGTAATTTCGGCAGATACGCTCATGCCTGGCAGCAATTTGAGTTGATTTTGCTTGGAGCTTTTATCATCATTCAATTTAATTTTAGCTTTATAAATGAGACCTTTCTTGTCGTCCTGAATAGCATCAGGACTAATATTTTCAACCGTCCCCTCCAGGTAGCCGTAACGCTGGAATGGATAAGTAGCGACTTTGACGACCACGCGCTGGCCAGGCTTAACAAAGCCGACATCTTGATTGTCCAGCGCCGCATCAACATAGAGTGGTACTTTTTCTGGCACAATTTGTGCCAGCTGCTGACCAGCATTGACCACACCGCCAATCGTTTTCACCGTTAGCGACAGCACCGTACCATCGACAGGCGCAGCGATAGTAGTTTGCGCCAACACTTGCCTGGCTTTCACCAGATTATTTTCCAGCTCAATAATTCGTTTTTCCGCCGCGATGATTTGATTATTAAAAGCACTGTTGGTTTCGGCAGTTTGGGTTTGCGATTGATTTTGCGCCTGAGTAAGCGCCGACTGCGATTGCAGTAGTTGCTGGTTCTGGCCAAGGACGGCACTGTCAGCACTGGTGATTCGCTGGTCAATATTACTCAGTTCATTCTGTAGGCGCAGCTTGTCGACAGGATTGGCGTTTGGTAATTGCTTTTCGATCTCGGCTTTGCGATTTTTCAGATTTTGAGCGTTGGTTTCCAGCTGGTTTTTCGCTTGCTGGTTAAATTGTAATTGCTGCTGATAATTAGAAATCGTACTATTTACAGCTTGCTGCCTGGCTGCAGAAAGTGCGGTTTGCGAACTGGCAAATTGTCGCAACATGGCTTTGGTCTCGTCTGGCAAATCTGCATTATTAATAATATCGTCGGTGTTGCCGCCAACAGCTAGTCGTCGCAAAATATCACGCTCGACTCGCGCCGCATTCAGACTTTGATTGACAGTAGCAACGTCTTTTTCGGCAGTTGTTTTATCAAGCGCCAGCAAAGTGTCACCTTTTTTGACGCGCTGACCTTCATGCACGTTAATGCTTGTCACCACGCCAGAAATTGCCGGCTGGATAATTTTGGTACTGCCTTCAGTGGAGATTTTACCATTAGCTACCGCTACAATATCAATCCTGCCAAAGTATGACCACGCCAATGCTACGACCAACAAAAATGCAACTAGCCAAACTACCAACGCCCCCAACGGTGCCGCTGGCGTTTCAACAATTTCCTCCGCCGCTGGCAAAAATTCATACTGCAGCCGGTCGCGTTTTAGCCAACTCATGCTTCATCCCCTGATTGTTGCTGGTGCAGATATGCGTACAAACCGTTCTTTTTCAGTAGCACCGACGGCGTACCATACTCAACCAATTGGCCGCGATCAATGGCCATGATTTTATCGACCGACTTGAGCGTTGACAAACGATGCGCGATGATAATGACCGTTCGGTCAGCCGTAATTTGCTTGAGATTTTTCTGAATGATATTTTCCGATTCATAATCAAGCGCTGATGTCGCTTCGTCAAAAATCAGGATTTTAGGATTATGAAGCAACGCCCGAGCGATAGCGATGCGCTGCTTTTGTCCGCCGCTCAAGCCCTCGCCTTTTTCGCCAACCATCGTGTCGTAACCATTTGGCAATTCGGTGATAAACTCATGGGCGCCAGCAATTTTCGCCACCCTTACGATATCATCCATGTTGCTACTCGGCACATGCACCGCGATATTATCGCGCACGCTAGCATTGAACAAAAAGTTTTCCTGTAAAACCACGCCGATTTGCCGGCGCAACCAGCTCGGATCGGTAGTAGCAATATCGACACCGTCAATCAAAATCTTGCCTGATTCTGGCACGTACAGCCGCTGCAATAATTTGGAAATCGTACTTTTGCCCGAACCGCTGCGCCCAACCACGCCGACCACCGTACCGGGACGAATACCAAACGACAAATCGCGGATAACTTCCGGGCTATCTGGCGCATAGCGAAACCGCACATGTTCGAACCGCACATCACCAGTAATGCTTGGCAAGCGCGACTTGCTCGGATCAAGTGTCGGCTCTGGCTTGGTGTTGAAAATATCACCCAACCGTTTCATGGAAATACCTGTTTGCTGAAAATCCTGCCATGACTGCACGAGGCGTAGCACAGGTCCGCTCACTCGACCGCTCAGCATTCGAAAAGCAATCAGCCCGCCAATCGTCAAACTGCCCGCCATCACCATGTGCGCACCGACCCACAAAATAGCGATGTCAAAAATCTTTTGAACGAGTTGACCGAGCGCGCCAGCATTGCCTGACAGTAAATTAGTTTTATAACTAGCGCGAACATAACTACTCAGCCGGCCCTCCCAATTTTTCTGCAGCTGCGGCTCTAGCGCAAATGATTTGATAGTCTGCGCGCCAGTAATCGACTCAACCAAATACGACTGAGACTCAGCGCCGGTGTTAAACTTTTCATCCAAACGCTGGCGAAGCAGCGGCGTGATTATCCAAGACAAAATTGCAAACACCGGCAAACTACCCAGCACCACCCACGTCAATGTTGTGCTATAAAACAGCATAACTATGATGTAGACAAACATAAAACTAATATCAATCAGCGCCGTCATCGGCGTACCAGTCAAAAAAGCCCGAATTCGCTCCAGCTCCAGCACCCGCGCTGTGGTATCGCCAACTCGACGGGTTTCAAAATACCTTAGCGGCAAGGCAAATAAGTGCCGAAACAACCGCGAACTCAAAATTACGTCAATCCGGCTAGTGGTGTGTGTGAAAATATAATTGCGAGCGATGCCAAGCATCCCCTCAAACAGCGCAATAATTACCAGCCCGCCAACGATGACGTCAAGCGTCGATACGCTATGATGCGCGAGAGCCTTATCAATGACGACCTGCGTCAAAATTGGTGTAAAAATACCGATGATCTGCACCACCAGCGCCGCCAACAAGACTTGCAGCAGTGGCTTTTTGTATTTGATGATCGTCGGAATAAACCACCTGAGGTTGAATTTCCTGTCCGCCTCTTTCCAGAAACGCTGCGTAAATAGTACTACCCGGCCAGTCCATTTGTCTTGAAAATCCTCGGCCGACACCACCTGCGGCGGCCCGCCATTTGGCGGTAGAATGAGGAATTTACTGTTGATGATTTTTCCAGAACTTTTGACTTTGCGACGACTGTCATTCTTAGTATCAGCAAGCTGCGCCGCCATACTATCCTCGGCAATTTGCGCCAACACCGCGAACTTTTCATCCTTCATACCAACAATCAGCGGCAATGGCAACTTCGCTAATTGCTTAGAATTAACCGTAGCCGCCCGCGCCTTCAATTTAAGCGAGCGCGCCGCCCGTAACATATCCGTTTCACTCATACCCACACGCGGATCAATCGCCAAAGCATGAGCAATCTGCTCTGGGTCGGTAGGAATACCATGAAACTGAGCGATAGCCGTGAAACAATACAGACCAGGGTCTAACTTACTGCCAAACTTTTTATTTGCCAGATCATCGTGTAATTTTTCACGATTCTTTGATGCAGATTTAACACCAGCGCACTTTTTAACCGGCGCCGCCTGGCTATCTTTATCTAGTTTTTCTCGCTTACTAACCACTCTCTCCTCTGATTAATGACTATATCAGAGGTGATTATCGGCTCAAAGCTTAAACAATTATATCTCGCTCTTAGCAAAACACATCAAACCAGCCACAATGCACGGTATGCCAGCGCAAAGAAAGGCTAGCGACGCGTAGTTAAATATGGCACTACCGCCAAAACCACCGTCTGGGCCAACCATTATCTGCGATATCGCGAAAGAAATTGCGATAGCTATAGCTAACGGAATACTAAAAAGCCCAAAACCAATTCGCTGCAGCCGCAAGCCGCGCTCTTGCTGTTTATATTGTGTTTTTGACAACGAAGATGCTGGAAGAGGCTCCCAATATAACCGATCCGGAAGTCGTAGCAATCGCCACAAATATAACAAGCCAACAGCAGCCACAACGAACAACCCCAGAAGTACCCAAGGCGATGTAAGCAATTTCGCGATATAAACAATATCGTATGCATGCAATAATGTAGCAGCCACTGCTAATGTATTAAAAATTACGGTAAATACAGGCAAAAGTAATATCACGCTCAGCGCAGTAATACGCTGACGGTAGCGATCCACGCGCCGGTATTGTTTCAAAATGACAATGCCTTCTACAAACAATAAGGCAATAAATGATAGATAAGCTACAAACAAAGGTGGTACAAAAAACAACGGAACAACAAGAAATGGGTTTGCTAGCAAACCAACCATCGCTGCGCCAAACAGCAACATACCAACCGCTTGGCTAACTATGATGGCTTCATTTTTAACGTTTCGTTCTGGCAGATGCTTATTAGGCTTTTCGTGTTCAGCAGATGATACTTTTGAATTTGCCATAGTTATTTTATTTTAGCATGTATTGTTAACCTTATGCTATTTATCAGCATCAAAGAACTGGCGCGCTCGTTCAGTCTTTGGGCGGTCCATTACTTGTTTAGGCGGACCGTCTTCGATAATATCGCCTTTGTCAAGGAAAATCATCCGTGTGCCAACTTCACGGGCAAAGCTCATTTCATGCGTGACAATCACCATGGTCATGCCCTGCTTAGCCAAATCGCGCATCACATCAAGCACCTCGCCAATCATTTCTGGGTCAAGCGCGCTAGTCGGCTCATCAAACAGCATAACTTCTGGCTCCATAGCGAGCGCCCGAGCGATAGCCACTCGCTGCCGCTGGCCTCCCGATAAATGTTGCGGATATTCATTGGCTTTGTTAGCTAGCCCAACCTGCTCAAGCAGTTCTTTGGCTCGCCGATTCGCTTTACGATCCGATACTTTGCGTAGTTTCTTAGGCGCTAATTTGATATTATCTAGCACTGTCATATTAGGGAATAGATTAAATTGCTGAAACACCATACCGATACGCTGGCGGATTTTATTAATATTAACGTGCGGTTGAGTGATGTCAACGTCATCAACAAAAACCGATCCGTAAGTGGGTTTTTCAAGTAAATTCAAACATCTTAGCAGCGTCGATTTACCCGAGCCGCTCGACCCGACAATCACTAGTACTTCACCATCCTCGATCGTCAAATCAATCCCGCGCAGCACGTGGTTGGATCCAAAATATTTGCGCAAGTTACGCGTCCTGATCATCAGCTTGCACTCCCTTCTCGAAACGCCGCATCACTTTCGTAAAGATAACCGTCAACGCTAAATACATCACCGCCGCCGCAAACAACGACTGGAATGCTGTCGCTGTCAACGAGCGGATATCGTCAGCGCCGCGCATAATATCACCCAAGCCAATCCAGCCGACCACCGACGTCTCCTTAAGCATAGCAATACACTCGCTAATCAACGCTGGCAGCGAATTTTTCATCGCTTGCGGCAAAATCACGTAGCGCATCGCCTGCGGATAGCTCAAACCTAGCGAGCGCGCTGCCTCTAGCTGTCCATTATCAATACTCTCTATACCGCCGCGAATGATTTCCGCCACATAAGCGCCGCTATTAATACCAAAAGCAATTGCCGCCACGAAAATCTTCGGCATAAAACGATACGAACCAAACACTACATAATACATAATGAGCAGCTGCACTAGCAGAGGCGTACCGCGAATAATTTCAACATACAAACGTCCAAGACCAGCTACCGGATTCCACCTAGCCAAACGCTTCAGCTGCGGAAAACGCCCTAGCCAACTAAACGGACGGATTTTTGACACCCGCATCAATGCAATAATTATGCCGATAATTACGCCTAATGCCACCGATAATACTGTCAAAACCAATGTTACTTCTAGTCCGTGCCATAGATAAACCCAGCGCCCGTCACCAAAAATCACTTCGCTAAAATTCATGGCGTCTGCTCCTTCGCCGCACCAAAGTATTTCTGCAACAGCGTTTGGTAACGCCCGTCGGCTTTCATATTGGCAATCGTTTTGTTGGCATGCTCGGCCAGTTCGGTATTGCCCTTTTTGAAAGCGATCGCGTAGCTTTCGCTGCTCAGCGGCGTGTTGATAATTTTGAGCGAAGGAAACCCAGAGACATACTGCTTAGCCGGCGCATCGTCAATCACCGCTGCGTCTACTTTGCCCGCGGCTAGTTCTTGCAAAGCATTCGGCGCTGCCGGGAATTGCACGACTTGCGCTCCTTTAATTTTTGAAGCTGCTTGGTCGCCCGTGGTACCGAGTTGTACAGCGATTTTCTTGTGTTCTAATTGATACTTATTGGCTATCTTGCTATTTTTGGGTACAATTATTCGCTGCGACGCCTGGTAGTAAGGATCCGAAAACAGCGCGTTCTTCTCGCGCTCCGAGGTCACCGACATACCGGCCACAGCCATATCGATTTGCCCGCTCTCAAGCGCCGGCAACAAGCCATCAAAAGACATATCCTCGATTTTTAGCTCTTTGCCCATGTCTTTGGCAATAGCTTGCGCCAATTCGATATCAAAGCCAACCACCTGGCCGCCGTCTTTATACTCAAAAGGTTTAAATGTCGCGTTTGTGCCCATGACCAGCACGTTGGTATCGTTGGAGATGCTGCTGTCGCGCTGCAGTATATCATACAGCATCCAGCTAATCATCGCTAAAAAGGCCGCTACAAACAGGCAAGTCGCCATTTTTCGTAGTGCTTTTGCCCTCTTCATAACTTATAGTATACGCGCATCAAACTAAAAGCGTAAGAGTTTTATCGAATTTTATAAGAAAAAGCGTCCCAGCCGCTAACTGGAACGCTTTTTGTTAGACCATCCCCGCGAGAAAACTACTCGGTTTGGTTAGCCTCCGCCCGCGTCAGCTTATCGACCATCGGCAAAATCAAGTAGATACCGATGATGGCCGTCAGTAGCCCAAGACCAACGATGGCAAAGTAGGTTGGTGTTAACACCGGCTTCAGCGTCGTCGAGAACATTTTCGTAAATACCGCCCCCGTCCAAACACCAATACTGCACGATAGAAGAGAAGTAATCAGCAGTGGCGCCACCGACTCAACCATCACCAAGCGTTTCAGTTGAATGAGACGCATACCGCCCAGCCGCAAAGTGTATAGCGAGCGACGACGCTCCATCAGCCCGCCAATAGTCGAAACTATCAAGCTCGCCACCGCCACGAACAGCGTCACGCCGATACCAACATAAGCCAAATCAGCTAACTCGCGAATTGAAGGATTGATATGCGGCTGTTTGGCCCATCTTCCGCTAACCACGAAGTTAAAATCGTACTTATTGGCATTGGTCGCTACCAATGTTCGCAATTTATCAATGTCGTTTTCGTGCTTGACCGTTACCAAATATTCTTTGCCGCCGTCAGTAGCGATTTGTTTATCAACCAGCTTAACGTTTTTAACAACCGGCTCTTCAAAGTTCAGCAGCGCAAATTGATCTGGACTGGCGCCGCTCGGACAAACATGCTCAGTATAGTTCGTCAAATCGCGGCAGCGAATAGCACTACCCTTTTCCTGCGGATAAATCACTGCCACCGAGCTAATATACGGCTGTTGAGCTAGCTTTTGCGCCATGTCATCAGGCAGCGAATGGCTAGATATCATTGCTGTTCCAGTCTTCAGCTGCGAATAGCCATTATCCTTAACTGTTTGAGCGTTCAAGCCCTCAATACCGCTGGTCGCCGTCAAGTAAAAACTGCCAGCAAACAGCGCCAACACCACGCCGCTAACACTGCGAAAAACTGTTTGCGAGTGCACCGCCGTACGCTTGCCAGCAATCAACGCCGAAGCATTATTCGACCAGCGCGCCAACAACAGCGCAATCTTATTAGTCAGCCAGCTACCTGCCAAAATCAGCCCGAACATAATCAGCAGCAGCGCCGACGTCATTAGTATTAACGGCAAAGCTGACTCCTTATTATCATTCAACCAGTCCATGCCCAGTTTGGAAGACATCCAGGCGAAAATCGCGATACCAATCGCTGGCACGAACACTCGCCACATCCGCAATTTTTTAACTTTTTCAACCGACCGCGACACGCCCAGCGGCGAAATTTGCGCCCGCCGCATTCGCCGCCAATTGACAAACATCGTCAGTCCCAGCGTCAGAACGATAATTAATGTGTATTGCGTGATGCTCAGTTTCAAGTCGCTTGGCCACATACCTTCACCGTTCATTTTGAAATTAAGCAGTGGCTCTTGCCATAGCCAAAATATCGTCAAGCCAATCAGCACACCGACCGTCGACGCCAAAAACGACTCCAGCATCAGCACTCGCGCTACCTGTTTTTTAGTAGCGCCAATCAGCCGCAGCGCCGCATAGCGTTTTTCGCGCTGAGCAGCACCTAATTGCGTCGCTACCGACACGAAAATTACCACTGGGAATAGCAAGATTGTCGCGCCGACACCCAGAATCATCACGGAAAAAGGATCAAAGGATACCGTCTTTTTACCTTCTTTGTCCGTCTTGTAAATATCCGCAAACGCTGATGGCTGCTGGCGTGATTTTGCCAAAGTATCAGCTTGCGCCACCTCCTGGCTATCAATGCCGCGCACCATCATCAGCGTATCTGACGTCTCGACATACTCGTCAGGAATTAGGCCCAAATACTTAGTATTCTTGCCAAACCGCGCCAAAATATTATCCTCAGGATAATCAGCAACTAGCTCTGCTAGCGCTCTCGACAGATAATATTCGCCCGGACGCGGCGTTTTCATCTTGGCAAACTGCGGCGACTTGTCCGTGCCGTACATCGAGTAAACACTGATCGATTGATCGCGCCACTTCGACGTATTGCCTGGCTGCCATGCCATAACCTTCAATGGATCGACATCTTTGATTGGTTTTTGCGAATCTGTATTATTGCCTGCATCAGCGGCAATACTGCCAATGACTACGCGGTTTGAGCGGCCCAACAGTCCGTTAGTACCAGCCACGAAATAACACACCAGCATAATCCCTAGCGCTACTGCTGCCGCTGTTAAGCCTAAACGCACTACTGACTGGCGGCCAGATTTTTTGAGTAACATCCAGCTAACACTCATTTGGTAGCCCTCGCACTGGCTTTATTAAGATTTGGCTGGGTATTCTGCGCCATATTCACCGCTGCATCCGCGCCGGAAATTTGCCCATCGCGCACGATAATTTCCCGGTCGGCATAGGCGGCAATTGTCGGCTCATGCGTCACCATGATGACTGTTGTGCCGTGCTCTTTGGCAGTTTTGATGAATAGCTCCATAACTCTCTCTGAGTTCAAACTGTCCAGCGAACCTGTCGGCTCATCAGCAAACAGCACTTTTGGCTCAATCACCATCGCTCGGGCAATCGCTACCCGCTGCATTTGCCCGCCCGACAACTCGCCAAGCATACTGTCAGCTTTACCCGCCAGTTCAACCTTATTCAGCCATGTTTTCGCCTGTTGATAGGCTTCTTTACGCTTGACACCGTTAAGCAGTAGCGGCAGCGCCACATTATCCAGCGCTGTCAGCTCCGGTACTAGCTGTCCAAACTGAAAGACAAAGCCAAAGCTGGTGCGCCGTAAAATACTGCGCTGATCATCGCTCAGTTTGTCGATCCGCCGTCCGTCGAAATCAATCTCGCCGCTATCAACTTTGGTAATCGCCGCCAAACTGTGTAGCAGCGTCGACTTACCAGAGCCCGACGGACCCATAATCGCCAGGACTTCGCCCGCCTCGACATCCAGGCTGACACCGCGCAGCGCGTGCGTTTGCCCGAACGACTTCTTAATATTTTTAGCGCTAATTATTGGTTTGTTCATGCAAAATTTCCTCCTTTAGCCGCGTTAACCGCGAAATAGTTAATTCAATCCAGCGCAAATCAGCCTCCAAATGATACAAAGCATGGTCGATCAGCAGCATGTCCGACAAGCTACTATCGCGCCGCTGCGCTGTCAGCTCTCGCATCCGCTGAATATGCGCCTGCCGTTGGTTATCCAGATACGGTGACGCGTCGCCGTCCTTCAGAATGGCCAGCACCGCTTTGATATACATCGTCGCTTGCAGCTGTGGTGACGGCGCCTCTGGCGATTCCAACCATGCCTGCAAATCCTGCTTGCCCTCATCGGTAATCTCATACCGAACCCGATCCGGCCCACCCGATTCGCTGGTATCGGCAATCTCTTTGACTTTATTGTCGCGTTTGAGCCGTGCCAGAGTTGAATATATCTGACCAGTTAAAATTGGCTTATCTTTGCCAAAATAACCGTCATATTTTTTCTTCAACTCATAGCCGTAATTTGACTCTTCCGCTAAAAAACCTAACAGTGTATATTGAACGCTCATACTCTTACTATACACCCAGTGTTTAGTTATTGCAAGAGTTTTATACACTCGGTGTATAGTTTATATCTACTCTACATGCAAATTACTTAAATCGCATGTCCGTGTAATTGATTATCTTATTAATCAAATCAAACGATAATGTCCGCGCGAGACAAAATCAATGTAGCCTTTATCACGTAACATTTGCAGCTGTTGTCTAATTTTATCTTTAATATGGTTATTCTCTGGATGGGCAGCCGCCAGTTCACTCTCAAAAGTATACATATCGTCAAGCGTAAAATCAGCCCGATCGACCCTTTCAATGCACCGCATAATATCAAGCATCCAGCCCCGCACTGACATTTTATTTTCCTCGCGCAAAAATAACGTTTTCCGCCATTTCGTTAAGACTTCACTCCGCGGAATCACCACCCCATCACGAACCAAGTATATTTTGCCAGAATCAGGAATATTGCTAAGCAGAATGTTACAGCCAACCCAGCCAGCTCGGCGAGCTGTATCGGCCAAGGGTTTCCGCCGCTCAATAATGCTCGGAGTAAAAAATTGCTTCGGGATAACCACAAAATTACAGACGGAATAGCCCGACGTATAACCCAGCAAAAAGAAATTAGGATTATTGTCCGATTGCAAACGCTTAATCATTGTTTCGTATGCCCCATCAACAATTTTCTTGTCAATTTTACCGTTCTTACTTTTCAACTCGAAATCTTCTTGGCAATTTTGGCAATAGAAATCTGCTACCGGACGATTGTTTTCATAATTTACGAGATGATCTTGGCCGCAATTCGGACAAAAAATCATTCGCTCAACCCAATCCTCGGTCAAAACACGCACCTTTTGCGAGGCACTAGTATACCTGACGGCTAAGGAAGTATCAAAAGTTAACAACATAATTTACATACAGAATACCACCTCCTGCCCCAAGAACAAAGAACCAAGGATAGTCCAATTCTCCAAATTTTAGCGTATAATAAGAATCATATGGAGCGTATCCGACAGCAAAAAGAAACTGTCAAAACTGCCGCTGCTGGTATCGGCGCGCTATTGAAACTGCCGCGCTACAGCGTGCTGGCGGCGGGGTTTTCTTTGCTATTCGCCATTGTTATTTTCTTTGCAATTAACGGCAACTTCTATGGACCGTTGTTTTTATCGCGATTACCAATCGTCGATAAATTCGCTGTTGCCGGCAGCATGCTTATCGAGCTATTCAAGCAAGGTTTCACCACGCCAAACGGCGCTCTGCTATTGATCGTCTCTATTCTACAAGGCTTGTCGCTTTCAGTTGTAATATTTACAGCACGGCGCAATAAGCGCAACGAACAAGATGTAGCGCGGCAGCTCAGTGTCAGCGGCATTGCCTCGATCGCTGCTGCTATCGGCCTCGGCTGCGTACCGTGCGGCACCTCGTTAATCTTGCCAATTGTTACTCTGTTTTTCTCGGGCGCAGCGGCTGCCACCGCTGCCAATGTTGCCGGCACTATCGTACTCATCTTAGCACTTGTACTTAGCCTAGCGTCGCTTTACAAATCTGGACAAATCGCATTCGTTTATGCACAATTAGCCAAACAGGAGGAAAAATCATGAGTCATCAACAAGAACGCGGCATTGCCCCAATTTGGATTGTTTTATCGATCATCGTCGTCGGCATCGTCGCTTTATTTATCTACGGTATTGTCAATCGGCCGCCGAACCAGCATATCGGCAACGGTAAACCATGGAACGAACACATGTCGCAAGGCTCGGCAGATGCGAAAAATGTATTTATCGATTACACCGATTATTTTTGCTCGTTCTGCGCTCAAGTCGAAGACGCTACCAGCAACGATTCTTTCAAAAACGACTACATCAAATCCGGCAAATTGCGGTACGAACACCGAATCGTCACTTTGCTGAAAGATAAAGTACCAAACACCGAGCAAGGCGCTAAAGCCGCCTTCTGCGCTGCCGACCAGGATAAATATTGGCAATACACTCATGACATCGTACCGCGCATCAAAACGGACTACTTCGATAAAGGCATCGGTGTCAAAAACGTCGCTGTGCCAAAGGAAATCCCGCTGCTGCCGCTCAGCTACTTCGAAACATCTGCCAAGAATGCCGGCCTGGACACCGCCAAATTCACCGATTGTATGAAAGGCGACTCCCACCAGCAAGAAATTAACAACAACACGCAAAAAGCCCTGTCGCTTGGCGTGAACGGCTTGCCATACATGGTCATCAACGATTACCAAACCAGCGGCTTTGCCGGCGGCGAGAGCGGGCTGAAGGCGATTTTGAAGGCTGGCGGCGTTAATTAATGCTAAAATTTCTCAATTCATTTTCAGCGCCGCTGATCGGATCTTTGAGTTTCTGGCCTTTTTTATGCATCCTCTTGACCATACCATTCATCATTTCACGGCTGATCATGCGCCGGCGCGTAACATGGTCGTATGTATTCTTTTCCTACGGCTCAATTCTCTATTTCACAGGGCTAATCTTTTTTACGCTATCACCAATACCAAATGACCCGATTGCCTTTTGCCAAACATATCACATCCAGCCGCAACTTATCCCCTTCAACTGGGTTAACGACGTTGTTCAGCCTAACAAAGACACCCTATATATCACATTGCAATTAGTTATGAATATCGTTTTCTTTGTGCCGCTGGGCATTTTTATGAAAGCATATTTTCACAAGCATTGGAAATTTGCGCTGCTAAGTGGCTTTCTTTTATCGATGCTAATAGAGGTGACGCAGCTAACTGGCGTGTTCGGTTTATACCCTTGTAGTTATCGGCTGTTTGATGTTAATGATTTAATAACCAATACCTTTGGCTGCTTGCTCGGATTTATGTTGACATGGCTAATTGGCTATAAAGTCCCCAGCGTCAAACTCAGCGACGAAAACTACGCCGCGCCTAATCGACGCAATAAATTCTTAGCTAGCTGCATCAATATAGCCCTTATTATCTTCGCCTCAGTAGTTACCCGGTCGCTGGTTTATCCGTTTTTCATAGACACCATACAACCTGGTAGGTTCTATCTTACAGAGCTAGGGGTCTGGATTCTTATCCACTTGTTTATCATACCGAGGATTGCCAAAGGCTGGACGATTGGGAGTTATCTGGTCGGCATCAAACCGAAACGCCAGCGCAAAAGCGATAAACAGCAGCCAAAAGACGATGCTAATCCAGAAAATTAACCTTTCAGCTGCCGCATAAATCCGCGCAGCTGCGACGATGCTCGTTCAATCCTTTCGCTCGTCCAGTATTTATCCGGCGTGATATTATCGTCGCCAGTTGATTCCTCTTTGTAGCGGCCGATGATTTTACCATTCTTGACAATCGATACGTCTGGCACAAATATCCGCGGCTTGCCGTCATCGTCTTTGTCCAAATACGGTTCTAGTTTCTTGACTAATTTTTGGTAAACTTCGTTGTTACTAGCGCGGGCGTCACGGATATTCAAATAATATATTTTATCAATACCTTCAGCCCGAGCTGCCCGATCAACATATTTGCTCAAATGCTGGCACCACGGACATTGCGGAAAACCCAAGAAAACCACGCCGCTGCCGTTATCAAAGATATCAAGGATTTCTTTATCGCTGGCATAAACGAAGCGATTATTCGCCGCCACTCGCGGATATTCTGACTTGAATTTGGCAGAGTCGGACATGATCTGAGATTGGTTTCTTGTGTTTTTTATATTACGATTATGTTTTGTCCAATACGATAACCCAAACAGACCACCAATTAGTGTAACCAAGACAATGGCTAAAATTATTTTCTGTTTTCTGTTCATGGTAATTCTATAATATCGAACTGAATCATAGTTTTCCATACCCCACCGCATATGAATTAGCCGAAAGGCTACCAAAGCCATAGATGCAATGATAAACATCTCTATCATGGCACCAGTGAACATCGTGGAATCCCCGAAGCAAACTATTGCAAACCCGATAAATATCGCTCCTATGCCTAAAAATGTATCGCGCCACGACATAAATGATTTTATCTTCAGCGCCCCAAAACAAGCCAAAAGCAAGGATACTAGCACTATCATCACCCTTAGCTCGCTCATATCAAACTATTCCCACCTAAACAGCTTAATCGCCGCGATATAAATAACGACAACCCAAGCAACGACAGCGCCGATTTGCGGCAAGACTTCGATGAGGCTAGCTTGCTCGGTCATGATCAGGCGGAAGCCATCCACAACCGGCGTCATTGGGATAAATTGCGTTACGCCGCGCAACCATTCTGGAAAGAGGAATGCCGGAAAGAATGCTCCAGATAGAAACATCATCGGGAAAGAAATCAAATTAGACAGAGGAGCTGATTGATTTTCGTTCTTCGCCCAACCGCCGATTAATAATCCTAAGCCCACCATCATCATCGCCGAAATCACCGACATCAATGAGAACAGCAGCCAATCACCGCGCATATTGAAATGGAACAGCAGCGTGCCGACAACGATCATCATGATCAAACTGAGCAGCGAGATAATCGTATAGTGAATCGCCATGGAGATGATCAGCTGGCCCGAGGTAAACGGCGCCGCACGCAGACGGCGGTACGAGCCGCGCTGCTTTTCAGCCGGCATTTGGTTCGCCAAACCGAAGATGCCCATGCTCATCAAGCTAAACGCCAGCAGCCCGGTAAAGGTATAATCAAACGACTTCAGCTGCTCGTCGCCAACAGCTTTGCCAGCGGCTTTCAGCGGCGCTTCTGGCTGGCCCAAATGCTTATTTATTCCATTGGCAATCTGGTTCATCACCGCCGTTAGGGCGCTACCGGTTTGCTCGGAACCTTTGGCGTACAGTACGTTGATTGTACCAGTCGGGCGAGCATCCCTGCCCTCACCCTTCACTTCGCCAAAATCGCTTGGTAGTTCAATGATACCGTTCAGCTCCGAACGCTTCATCTTCTCACGAGCCTCGTTCATATCCTTGACGTCTTTGATTTTGAGAATCGAGTCTTTGGCATTGTCTTTGGCGCCTTTGACGAAACTTTTAGCAAATTCCGTCTGCGAATTATTGATAATCGCGATATCGAAGCTGGTCGATTGATTATTAAAAATCGAGCCGAACACCAACAAGAAGATGAGCGGAAACAGGAAGGTAAAGAACAGCGACATTTTATCGCGGACGAAACGTTTTTGCTGGGCGCGTACTTGCCCGAATACACCAGTCCAATATTTTTTCATACTAATCCCGAATCGCCTTTCCTGTTAAATCAATGAATACGTCTTCCAAATTGGCCTGCTCGACAACTTGCTTTTTCTTGAAACCGCGCGCCAGTAGCTGCTGGATCAGATTGTGTGGCGTATCAATGGTGATAATTTTACCATTATCCATAATCGCCAAGCGGTCGCACAGCAGCTCAGCCTCGTCCATATAATGCGTGGTCAACACGATAGTAATACCTTCGTCGCGAATCTCTTTGATCAAATCCCAGAGATTGCGGCGAGCCTGCGGATCAAGACCCGTGGTCGGCTCGTCAAGAAATAGCACCGTCGGGTTATTGACCAACGTCGAAGCGATAGCAAAACGTTGCTTTTGCCCGCCCGAGAGCTGCTCGACATAGCTTTTGGCTTTGTCGGTCAATTGCACCTTGGCCAGCAGCGCGTCAGCGTCGACCGTTTGTCCGTACAGACTGGCAAACATTTTCAATTGTTCGCGCAAGGTTAGCTTGTCATAAAACGTCGTCGATTGCAGCTGGATGCCAATGATGTTTTTAATGTGCTTCGGCTGCTTGGCAACATCAATTCCGTCGATAGTCGCCGTACCGCCATCAATCGGCCGGAGCGCCTCCAGCATCTCTAGCGTCGTCGTCTTACCAGCACCATTCGGACCAAGGATGCCGAAAATTTCGCCTTTCTTGACCTCAAACGACACACCATCGACGACATTCTTGCCATCGTAAGTCTTGACGAGTTGGTCAACTGTTATGATTGGTTCGGGTTGAGCCATATAAATTCCTTTCTACTCCCTAACAGAGAAACATCGCGCACGGTGATCGCTCGCTTTTGAGATTATTATAGCACAAGAAACCCTATTTCATCGGTGCGGTTTTGAATAACATCCACGCTGCTAGCATAGAGTAATTAACAATCTGACCGTCAGAAATCATCTGCTCAAGTTTACTAATTTCTAACCAACTACTGGAAATAAACTCTGTTTCATCTGGCTGGTACGAATAATTATCTCGAAAAGCGCCGCGCGCACAGACAACGTACAGTTTGGCATTGATACGGCGATTGTCGGCATAAAACCAGCCAATTTGCTGAAAATCTTCCGCCGAAATATTAGACTCCTCCGCCAACTCGCGCTGGGCAGCTTGCTCGGGAGTCTCACCTTCTTCAATTTTACCGCCAGGAAATTGATACAATATATCATCAACCGGATACGAATATTCCCGCTGAATAAGCACTTTGCCGCCGTTTTGGCAAATGATAATCACACCGCCTTTACCCTGATATACTTGCCGCAAATATAACGACCTTTTACCATTTGGCAGCTCTACCTTATCCTCTGCCAATACTATCCGCGGATGCGTAAAAACCACCCGCGATGATAAGCGGCGCCATTTCTGCGGTTTGCTGTGTCTATTCACTTTTATAAAACTCTGTTAAATGATTTAGCTTGATATTTGAAAGATACATTTCACGTTTTATCCATTGCTTAAACATAACATTTGCCTCAATTACATTTTAACAGTCAAACAACTTTCGCGATATAATTATTATATGAAGCACCAGCAGGCGGCGGCGCCCAAATTTTTCTCAAAGAAACGCTGTATTATCTTCAGCGTAATTATGCTGTTGCTTATAGTGATCGCAGTCATTACTCAGCCGAAAATTGCCAATAAGCTGTCGTCTCTCATTAATTCCACGCGTCTTGATAGGTCGCCTGGCGAAGCGGTTTTTCCAGATATTGATACGGCAAGTTTAAGCCCAACTCGCCAAAAAATCATCAGTTTAGCAAAGACTGAATTTAAGGCGCAATCTACTGGCACCAAGTTCAGCCAGGGCGCCGAGGAGGCGTGGTGTGCTAACTTTGTGAGCTGGATCATGTATAAAGCGGGCGCGTCGCTGAAAAATCCGCACACTGGCGGCTGGCGTATCCCGGGGACGTTTACCTTGCGTGAATACTACGAGGCGAATGGTCTGTTCAAGCCTGCTAATTCCGGCTACCAACCGCTTCCCGGCGACGTGGCAATTTACCGCAATTCGCCGGTATTTGGCGACCACACCAACATTGTCTTGAAAAATGACAACGGCGCGCTGACCACTGTCGGCGGCAATGAAGCAAATCGCATCCGCGTGTTCGTCAATCATGACAAGCAATATGACGGGCTGCTGGGATACGGCGTACCAACAGATGACTAGCTTTTCCAGTCAGCGCTGCGTTTTTAAACTAAAACACAGCCAGCTTATCGTTTCCGCAAGAAGAATCCGCCCAGCGCGCAAGCTGCTACGATGCTAACCACAGTAATTTTCCAGAACATCAGCGGATCATTGTCACCAGGCACTGGCACATTCATGCCGAACAACCCAGCAATCATCGTCGGGATAGTCAGCGCCACGGTGATCACCGTCAGTAGGCGAATTGTCTCGTTCAGTCGGGTATCCATCACCGCCCGGTAGCTATCGCGCACATTAGTAATGGTTCGCAGCAAGCTCTTACAGCGGGCAATTACCTGCTCTAAATCGATCGACAAATCCTCGACATCCTCTTTATCATCCGCCCGCAGGCGCAGACCGCTGGTCGCCAGCAATTTCTCGACCGCCCAGTTCATCGGGATGAGCGCGTCCAAGTAATCGTTCAGCTTGCGCTCATATTCCGCCAGCGTAGCAATATCTTTGACCCGCAGCGTATGAATATTATCGGTAGCCGCTCGCATTTGGCGGTTAATCGCTGCCACCCGCCGCTGATACTGCCTAGATATTGCGTCAATCATGTCAACCAACAATTCAACCGGTCGGTCGGTGCGCGAACGCGCTTGGTCGATAAACGGCTGCCACAATCTGCCCAAGCTATCGCGAGACAAGGTCACCGCGTAATTCTTATTCAAGCAAAACAAAATCGGCGTCGTAAAATCATTAAAGTCATCATCAGTATCTGGCAGCCGGGCAATCAAATACGTCCAATCGTCGCCAATCTCCAGGCGCGGCACCTCATGCGGATCAAGCGCGTCGCTCAGCAAATCATTATCAAGCCCCAGCGACAACAGCTCGGCCAGCTCATCCTCGTTCGGACGTTCGCAGCGCACCCATGAACCTGCCCGCAAGCTTTCCAGCGGCTTGATTTGCTGATTTTTAGCACTTGAATGAAGATACTGTAGCATTCCCTTTTTATACTATAATTTACTGATATTTTCAATGATTTTAGCGTCTAGACAGGTAGAAAAGCAGAGAAAGGTTTCAGAGACAACCCAGCACCCCTAATATATTACAAATGTTATACTATATCTATGCCTGCCAAAAAATCACCAAGGAAGCCGCCAGCGAAAACACCAGCGGACAAAGCCGATAAGCCTAAATCGGCTAGCAATAAAGCAGCCAAACCTAAACATATCCGCCGCACAGCGAAAACAAAAACTAAGCCTGCCAAATGGCGAAACGCGCTGATAGCGATATTGTTATTGACGGCAATGGCAGCGGTTTTATCGGGGCTAGTTTACGCATATTTTAACCAGCTGTCGCCGCGCCGCCCGACTGCTTTATCTGACGAGCAATACTATTTCACTGATTCGCGATACTCCGGCATTCGTTCTAAATTCGTGACGCGCCAGACTAACCGCGAGAAGGTTTCGATTGAATATCCGCTGACCAAAAACAATAATATTAATAAAACCGTCGCCCAGGCAATTGACCGCGCTGACAGCGACTTCCGCTATGCTGCCACCAATATTTTGACGTTCGACCAGCCGCTGACTGAGACGATTAGCTACCAAGTAACGCATAATAATTCGGCAGCTTTATCGATCATTGTCAATATCAAGCAAGATATGCACGGCGCGCATCCGATATCGCTAACGCATTTTTGGACATTTGATAAAAAATCTGGCGAGGTGATTAGCCTGAGCGATTTGACCGAGCAATCAGAGAAAGCGGCCGGAGGGATCGTGGCAGCTGCCCGAAATAATATCAATGAGACCATCAAGCAGCGCCGGCAAACAGAGCTGGATCTCAGTGAAACGATCACCCAAGAAACGCTATCGAATTTTGTTATTACCGATGGCGGCAATAGTCTAGCTTGGCCAATCGGACAGGCGTCGCTCTTGCCGTCAGCCTACGGCGAAATGACAATCAAAGTGCCGATCGCCGCCGTTGCCAAATATCTGCAAAATCCGACAGCCCGAAAACTAGCTAATATCCCCAAGCCACCAGAACCAGAACCAAAACCAAAACCAGCGCCTGCCGCGCCGCCAGCCGCGAGTTCTGGCAATAAAGTGATTGCCTTAACCTTTGACGACGGGCCAGGACCGTACACTGCGCAGCTGCTGGATATTTTGGATCAACATGGCGCTAAGGCCACATTTTTCCTGATCGGCAGCAAAGTTTCCGCACAAGCCGACGTATTGCGACGCATGCACGCGCGCGGCCACCAATTGGGCAATCACTCTTGGTCGCACCCAGAACTGCCTAAATTACCAGTTGGCCAGATTGCTGGCGAAATCGACCGTACCAATGACGCCATCAAGCAAGCCACCGGCGTCACACCAACTGTTATGCGCCCGCCTTATGGTGCGGTCAACAGCGCTGTCTTGGAGCAACTTCGCCTGCGCGGCATGTCATCAATCTTGTGGTCGGTCGATACCCGCGATTGGGCCGACCGTAATAGCGAAATTGTCTGCTCGCGCGCCGTCGCTGGCGCCCACCCCGGAGCCATCATCTTGATGCACGACATTCACCAAACCTCAGTCAACGCCGTACCGTGCATCCTCAACGCACTGAAGCAACAGGGCTATTCGTTTGTGACGGTGCAGGGATTGATTGGCAATATGGCGCCAGGGGCCGGATATCCGTAGAATTATAGCTGGGTGTTACGACTGCGCGTTGCGGTGACTATTCTGCTTTATCCACCTCAAAAACCTTATATTTCGAGGTCGCACCGCGCACTAATTTTACCTTTGACGGCGCCACGCCAAAATGCTTCGCCAGTAACTTCGCTGCGGCGGCGTTCGCCCGCCCCTCAACAGTCGGCGCCTTGGTGTAAATCGTCAGCAAACCGTCATCATTCGCCACCACTTCTTCGCGGTGGCGGGAGTTGGGCTTGAGATGGACGGAGATTTTCATGATTAATATCTTACAGGCTTTATTATATCGCCTTTCCTTTAGCCCTATTATATCCCCTTAAGCCGAGCCTTACGTATTGCAATAGGCAACGCAAAGTTGCTCGTCAAGACACTAAAATTACGCTATACTACTAGAAAATAAATGAAAGGGCACCAAATGATTTTTGCCAAAAAGCTTAAACAATTACGTCAACAAGCTGGTTGGTCACAAGAGCAACTAGCCGATCGACTCAACGTTACGCGACAAGCAGTTGCTAAGTGGGAACGAGGTACGGGCTTTCCAGACATAGACAACGTGCAAGCTCTGGCAAAATTATTTAACACTAGTGTGGACGAGCTGCTTGACTACACGCGAGCAGGACTGGCTTCGGCTATGCGCGAACCTATTGATCTTGACGCCTACCCGACAGATACGAAAGGATATTCAGCATCCGACCTGGCAGTTGCAGACAAATTTGCCGACGCCGACCAAATTGAATCATTAAATCGTCACAGACGACTAACGTGGTGGCAAAAAATCATCGACTTTTTCGTAGAAGCTGGAACGCTTGATGTGGCTTTTTCCGGCGAAGCCATTGGACAACTTAAAGGCGACAGACGCTATTATCTGGTTGAAAAATCTGGTCGCTCATGGATCGTCGAAGTTACAAAGACATACATTGAACGACGTGAACTAGCCGAGGCCTTCCCTCGCAAAGAATTGGCGGTTGGTGATTATATGTATCGGCGAAGCGGGTTTATTGTAAACCCAAAGAGAAAGTAATAAATTAATCCAACAAACTCGCTCCGCCAGCGTCATACGCCGTGCGTTTTCGACTCCACTCATTACCATAGCGCTTGGCCTGTTCCAATACCATATTGGTTGCCAACGCCTGCTGATCTGGCGGGTAGCCATATTTCGCCAACGTCTTTTTGACGTTAACCTTCAATTTTGCTTGAACATTCCTGCGCTCCGCCCAGTCAATCGTCGCATCTCGACGCACCTGCTCTAACAATACTTTTGCGATATCACGCAGCTGCGCATCACCCAGCACTTCACGAGCACTGCCATTTTCAACCAGCGCGTCGTAAAAGATGATCTCATCCTCGCTGAGGCCATCAACTGCGCCATTCTCAACAGTCTGGCGAACTTGCTGTCCGATATTGATTAGCTCTTCAATTACCTGCGCCGCCTCAATCGTCCCATTTCTATAGCGTGTCAATGCCTGATTTAGCAAGTCAGAGAACTTCGTGTCCTTGGCATAATTTCTCGAAAACCGGAGCTTAATTTCATCAGTTAGAAGTTTCTGCAGAGCCTCCACCGCCAAATTCTTGCGCTCCATGTTACGAATTTCTGCCAAAAACTCATCGCTTAAAATTGACAGTTCCGGCTTTTCTAATCCCGCCGCCTCAAACACATCAACCACACCCACTGGCGCAATCGCTTTGTCGACAATTTGTTTCAGTGCGTTGCGGTACTCAGCATCAGTCACGACTGTCGAGCTCGACACTTTCTCCAGCCGGGCTTTCACCGCCTGAAATAGCGCCACTTCTTCGCGGATTTCTAGCGCCTCGGGTCTCGGCATAGCCAGCGCAAAGGCTTTACTCAGTTCCAAAACATGCTGCTTCAACCGCTTCTCACCATCTTCCAACCCTAAAATATATTCCTCGGCATCCAAAATAATTTGCAGCTGCCGGTCGGTTGGTGCGGTAAAGTATCGCTTATAATCAAAGTTACCAAATAAATCGCGCACCACTTCATAACGCATCTGCATCTGTGCCACCGCCTCAGCAATATCAAGCTGCGGTACGCCCTGCCCGCCACTTTGCGTATAGTCAGAGATAGCATCGCGCAGCGCCCCTGCCACACCCAGATAGTCAACCACCAAACCACCAGTTTTACCCGGAAATACTCGGTTGACTCGTGCAATTGCCTGCATCAAATTATGACCCTTCAGCGGTTTATCCAGATACATGGTATGCATATTCGGCACATCAAATCCCGTCAGCCACATGTCGCACACAATCACGAGTTCAAGCGGGTTATTTGGATCTTTGATACGCTTTTCGATCGCCCTTACCCGTTGTTTATTACGAATATGCGGCTGCAAATGGTCAGGGTCGCTCGCACTACCGGTGATAATCACCTTGATCGCGCCATGTGCGTCATCGTCACTATGCCAATCCGGCCGATACGCCACAATTTTCTCATACAAATCAGCCGCGATACCGCGACTCATCGTCACGATCATACCCTTGCCACTCAACACACTTTGTCGCGCTTCAAAGTGTTCAATGATATCCAGGGCGATAGTATTCAGCCGCTCGCTATTACCAACGATAGCTTCTTTTTGCGCATACTCGGCCTTCAGTGCATCCTGACGACTCAATTCTTCGCCCTCAAGCAAATCATCAACTTCCTTATCCAGCCACTGCCGCGTCGCCTCATCCATATTCAAATCAACTAGCCGGCTCTCGTAATAAATCGGCACTGTTGCGCCATCTTTCACCGCCTGCTCGACATCATAAATATCGATATAGTCGCCAAACACTGCTGGCGTTGACTTATCATCCGTCTCAATCGGCGTGCCCGTAAAGCCAATGTAGCTCGCTCCCGGCAAGGCATCGCGCATATACTTAGCATAGCCATACACCAGCTGAGCATCACTGGCTCGGACATGCGCCTTCAAGCCATATTGGCTGCGGTGCGCCTCATCTGCCATTACGATGACATTGCGTCGATCAGTCAGGACTGGCAGGCTGTCCTCCTCATCCTCAGGCGAAAACTTTTGGATTGTTGTAAAAATAATTCCACCCGCCTGACGCTGCAACAGCTTCCTGAGTTCACTGCGCGAATTGGCCTGTTTCGGATCTTCTCCCAACAACTCGCGACAGGCACTAAACGTACCAAATAATTGACCGTCAAGATCATTACGATCTGTCACCACCACGATGGTCGGATTATGCAAATCACGCGATTTCATCAGCTTGCCAGTATAAAACACCATACTCAAGCTCTTGCCCGACCCTTGCGTATGCCAAACCACGCCAGCTCGTTGGTTACCGCGTTCACTACTAGCCGTCAGCGTCCGATCAAGCGCTTTATTCACCACCCAATATTGATGATAAGCGGCAACTTTTTTGATTAGCTTATCGCCGTCGCTCCGCTCAAATACGATAAAATTCTGCACTACATCCAGCAAGCGTTCAGGAGTACACGCACCGCGCAGCAACGCTTCCAGCATCGGCACATTGCCGACTTCTTTCTCACCATCAATCGTTTTCCACGGCATAATTCGTTCCAGCGGGCTGGTGATCGTGCCCATCTCAGCCTCTAGTCCATCGCTCGTCACACACAATTCATTAAAACGGAATAAATCGCTAATCTCGCGCTTGTACGTCTGGATTTGCTGATACGCCGCTACTAAATCCGCCTTCGTATCAGCCGCGTTTTTCAGCTCAATCACCACCAGCGGCAAGCCATTCACAAATAGTACAATATCCGGCCGGCGATTATAATCGCCCTGCAAAACCGTCAGCTGATTCACCACCGCAAAATCATTGTTTTGCGGTGAGGTAAAATCAACCACCCGCACGATATCGTGTTTCACTTCACCACTTGATATGCGATACTGTACCGGCACGCCCGCCACTAGTAGTTGATGAAAATCATGATTATTCTCAATCAAGCTTGGTTTACTAATCTGCGTCAAACGCCGCATCGCTTCATTCAAGGCTGGTTCTGGAATATGCGGGTTGAGACGCGCCAAAGCATCATATAGCCGCCCAGGCAACACCACCTGTCGCAATTCGCGCTCAACCGCAGCACCATCCGGACCAATGTCCGGCCCATGCAAAATTCGCCAGCCAAGGCTAGCCAGGATATCAAGTGCGTATTGTTCGATTTGAGATTCGGTCATGCTATAGGTATTTTAACAAATTGTGATACAATTATCACCAGAGGTTGTACTGTTATCAGTGGCTAGCATTAATGATAAACGCTAACTTTAATTGTGGTGTTAAGCACCAGGTTAAGGAGGTTTATATGAAGAACGATTTTAACATCCATAATAGTATAAACAGAAGCGTGAAAATAACACTAAAAGCTAGGGCGGTGGTAACGCTTGCCATTGATAATGATACGCTTATGCTATAATAAACTTATAAGGCATAAGAAGCTTTTATGGCAAAAAGAATACACATAAACATAAATACTCTTTTATATTATATAGAAAAATCCAATACACCAATCGGGTTGCTACAAGAAAATATAGCTAATTTCGATAATTTCCTGTCTGGCGAGAAGCTACCAACCTACAATCAGATAGAGAAAATCAGCAAACTTATAAAAATACCTGTTGGACTGTTGGTATTAGATAGGGCGGTAGACATTAATACCCAAAGGTTATCGTTCCGGACTCTTGAATCTCGAGAAATGGTCGCCATGAGCGCTGAACTTCGCGATACAATAATCGAAATGCAGGAGAAACAATCTTTTTTACAAAACCAAATTGATGAAAATTTAAGTATTAACAGTCAGATCCTCAGGACAGCTAATCATCTAATACTTGCAGAACACATACGTCACAAGCTGGATATACCCATTAATCATATTCCTGACTCAAAAAATGACCCTATTCGCTATTTTAGAGACAAAATTTCGTCTATTGGTGTATTCGTATTCTTCAATGGCAAAATTAAAGACAATACGCATCGCCCGCTCAACCCAAATGAATTTCGAGGATTCTCTCTCAATAACTCTAAGGCGCCAATTATTTTTGTTAATCAAAAGGATAGTCGAAATGCCCAGCTTTTTACTTTAATTCACGAATTAGTACATTTGTTTATAGACAATGAGGGGATATCCAACAAAGACGAACAGAGCGACTATAGCCACACAGGAGTTGAGGCACTCGTCAACCGGGTGACCGCCGAAATACTCGTGCCTAAACTACTATTTGAACGTGAGAATACATTAAATGTAGAAGAACTAGCAAATAGGTACCGCGTTAGCCGGTATGTGGTAGCAAGACGCTTATTGGATTTTGGTAAAATTAACAAAAACCAATACAACAACATAATCCGATTAATAGAGTCGAAAGCGACACCACAGAGACGATCAACTGGAGGAAGCTACAGAAGCAACATAAGATTTCGTATAGATAAGACGTTCTTTCATTTTGTTCATAATGCAATTATGCAAGATCGAATTTCATATACAGAAGCATTTCGTCTAATAGGCACCGGATATAAGGGCTTTAAGATTCTAGAAAAGAGCTTGAAGTAATCATGAAAAAATACCTTATTGATACAAATATTTACATTGATTCTTATGACAGGTATTATCGCAATGAATTCTTTCCAACCTACTGGGAGCATCTATCTAATATCCTTAACGAACATGTAATAATTCCAAAAATAGTAAAAGATGAAATTACAAAAAGCCCATGGTTTCAAGATTGGCTAAATCGGCATTATACCGACAACTACTTAAACCACAAAGACTACTCTGAGCAATGGCAGGCTGTTTTGAATTTCGTCCAATCTTGTGGACTTTACAAGGAGAGTGCGCTAACTAACCAAGATAAAGGGTGGGCAGACGAAAACACAGCCGATCCATGGATTATAGCAATGGCTAAAGAAATGCACCTAACTATTGTTAGTGAGGAGCAAAAAATACCAAATCTAGGTCAAGGCGTCAAAGTAAGAGTCGCAAAAATACCTGACATATGTGAAAAAATGAATATTAGATGCATAACTCGAAATGAATTCTTCAGTGAAGTGGAGTTACTCGTTTAAGCTATATATGATTGTTTTTAACCCTAACCAAAATTCACTACTTACAATCCGGATTTTTCTTTGATGTCCAACAACAAATCTTTAATATGAGACAAGCATTTCTTTTGCTCATCAGAGTCAAGAGATAGTATATAGTCCTTAATTTTTGCTTTATTGGGCTTCTGTGTTAAGTTATCGCCTTTTTTGTGTGTCTCTAAAAACTCATCACGATTATAGCCATCAGGAAAATTTAGAAGATACTCAATCCCAGTACTATAAACACGACTATTGTTATCGATACGTTTTACGCCATACACCACAACACGTCCATCTTGGCGAAAACTCTTATTACAATCAACATCATACAATAAAACCACCGTTTTATTTTTTACAGTGTGACGCAATGACCATAATTTATCGAGACCGTTTTTACCCATATCACGCTCTCCTCCGTTACCATCATCAACACCAATACATTCTATGTCAAGCGGATAGTTTGATAGCTCATCAAACAGCTCCAGTGTTTTCAATAAATAACACTTATCTAGCAAGCCTTCTGTATATACAACTGGTCTAGTTAGAGCTAGCATCCTGCTGCGATACTGCCCCATTTCTTGTTCTTGCACTCTCCATTGCTTAATAACGTCCTTTTGTATTTCAAGAGCGCCTAGCTCATCAGCTAGATCTAACTTTGATATCTCTTTCAAGAGATCGTCTAATGGCATAACCTTCATATCGCCCTGATCAGTCTTCGAGCATCTAAAAACAGTAACACGATTGTCTTCATTATTAGGAAATATAAAAGCTAAAGAATGAGACGTCAAAAATATCTGCGTATTTTTTGCGTAGCTATCAAAATATAAATCTGCTGATTCTTGAGCTTTTTTGAATTCAAGTGAATTTTCAGGCTCGTCTATACCCCAAACAAAAATTTTTTTACTGTCATGTTCTTGAATCCATTTCAAAAGCGGCGGTATATACTTACTCTTAACACCATCACCTCTTGACAGTAGCGATATTTGATATTGCTCAGACTTAAGTGGAGTAAGGTTACTTTTTGACGTACTTGTTGTTTCGTCTAACAATGAGAATTCGTCGAACTCCGTATTTATATTTAATCGCTGCCAAAAATCCTTAACAAGCACCGGTAGTTCAAAACTAGTTTTTATATCAATCGAAGAGCTCTTCAAAATTGTTGCCAGGTCACTGATATTCTTGTTAACTTTATGGTTAAGACTAACGATATCTTCAGACTTCATGAGATTCCTATCTCCAATTTCGCCCAAGATGTATTCAAGTACCGAAGTTCCTTTAAGAGCTGGGATATAGAAATACTTAATGCTATTGACTAGTCTAGTAAGAGAAGCTTTTTTAGGACTTTGATCCAAGGAGGTTTTTTCACTAGACCTTTTCCCAGATCTATCATAGACTCGCTCAACCCAAAGAGGTTCACCTTCTAGTGATTTGTATGATGCTGGTGCTCGGAAATATACTTTTATCTTCACTTGCTGCTTTTTCTTGCTTGATCTCTGAGCCTTTGCTAAAGATAGTTTTGAATAATCTGAACTAAAGTCAAATCCAACCTCATAATCTGTAGTATCATGAAAAAACAAATTTAGTGCACGTAAAATGTTTGATTTACCCACATCATTCAATCCGCAAAAGACATTAACAGGAGTGCAAATAATTTGTGCTCTGTCTATTGACCTGAATCCACTTATTTCAACCTGGCTAATTATATTATTCATACTTCAATCTCTCCAGAAATTAATTTTGGTAAAAGCGAGTCACGAACACTAGTGAGGGTTTGTATTTGTTCACTATTTGACACGATCATATTCAGTAGATCTATAGCGATTTCTTCAAATTGACTCATTATATTAGTGGGTGGTATTTTTATCTTCAATTTACCAGTTTCAATTGGGCTTAGGTTCTTCTGGGCTGTACCTTTCGATATACCAACCATTCGACCTTTCATTATTTTTGACCGAAACAGGAAGTACGTGTAAGCTTGACTCCCATCACCGACAAGTTTTGCCACGCGCTGGTTTAATAAGTAATCACGACCCACCACAGCACACACCCTACCAACATTTCCAGTCAAAGAAAGGATAATGTCTCCGCTTTTCAAATGAGCGTGATCTGGTATTTTATCAGGTAGCGGTTCACTTAAATGGTCAGTGCAATCTTTAATAAAACTACCGTCTTGTACATTCTTGATGGTCACCAACCCATACCTACCGTCAATGTCAAAGTCTTTACTCTTGAACGCAAATCCGGAATAAATACGTACTACATCAGACACCTCACCGCTTTCCCAGCTATCCACTTCAGAGTTATCAATAAAATAATGACGAAAGAGGGCTTGACCGAGCTGCTCGAGGGTTTCGTTCATGCGGCGATTGAGCTCGATTTTTTCATCAAGGCTACTGAGGATATCGGCAATTTTCTTTTGTTGGTAGAGTGGCGGCAGATTAACAGATATGTTCTTCACCGTTTTTGAATTTACCGCCGTAGCTATAGACGAAGTTGAACTAAGTGACCCAAAATTAAAATTTTTTAGATAGTAATACAAATAGTTATTATCAACTATATCTGGGTCTTTTATAGGTAATTGAGCTATAGCCTCATTGGAACACATGTCATGTCCCGTAAACCCAAGTCTCCCAACGGTTAGCTTAAAGCTCATCAAAAGAGTACCTACTGGAATAATTGGGATATTAAATTTCTTAATAGCATCCGTTGTCAGAAACTCACTCGTTTGGCTGATATATTTGCCCGTATTCCCCATGTCTTTAATTGAGACCCACTAAACCATTGCGGTTGATTACGAGGCGGAGTACGGCCAATTTTTATGTCACAAATATCACCTAGCAAAACTGTCCGCATCATTGCTCATCACTTTCTACATAGATAGTTGTATATAAACCAATGAGAGCAATCGCCTCTTGAAAATCTTGTAAGTTTTCACCGCTCCGTCGCCTACCCTCGGGAGTAAAGAGTTTTTTGTACTCCACTATCAACGCATCTACTGCCTTCTCTTTCATCTCCTCTTGCGATAAGCTTGAACGATCCTCATTCATAAGCCTCTCTGCATATCCAAGAGCACTACATGAATTAGCAATAAAATCTCTTAGTACACCCTCACCTTTGCCCGATGTAAATTGTTCATATAAACTGTCGTCTTTTATATTTAATGCAAGAGCCAAAGGCACAAATACAAGCTGTACTGGGTATTGGTCCTCACTCCAGTTGTTATTTCTTGTCAGAAACCGACTCACCAAACGAAGTGATGAATAGTATGAATTAATTTCACGCATCTCAAAGCCGTAGTATTCTATAGCGTCAAATGCAACTCCATTAACTATCATGCTGCCTTCCACCCAGTCAAGCACACTTCTTGCATACACTTCGATGCTCACCTTACGCAAGCCAAACGTAAAATCAAAAAATTTATTTAGATACGCATAACCATCAAAGTCACTTCCGTAATACTTCTTAATTGTATGTGAAAGTTGATTGACGTTTGTCGTAATGATGAACGTCACATCATCACGCATAAAATAATGCTTAACAACCTCTAGTAACTCGACAGCAAAAGACGGACGACAGCGATCAAGCTCATCAATTACAAAAATGAGTCTTTCGGAATCGCCTTTTAGCTTATTGATGAACTCATTTACTGCATCGTGTCGATTCACTTGATCTTTTACCGCTTTGACAAGATCAGCCTTCCTAGTTTTATTATCAATGTCTATAAAATCATGAGTTAGGTTCTTTAATCCCGCAGACATACTTATCATACTAAGCGCCTTCTTTATCGAGCCTTGAGTCAGACTTTCATCATCATCTGCTATCAACTTTAGCAACATAGCACTAAGCGCGTCGCCAAGATAATCATATTCCCACGCATTGAAATAGAAAGTTTTTTGTTTTTCTCGCAAAAGGTTGATTGCGGCCTCATCAAGAGTATTATGGCCATATTCTTGAATAGTATCGTCAGACAGCATGAGTAGCTGCTTAACAAACACAGTCTTGCCAGATCCCCATGCACCATCAATTGCCAAAACTGTATTTTCTTTCAGTGAATTTAGTATCTTAACGAGCATTGACAGCTGATTGTTGCGCAAAATAGTATTGTTGCGCAAATGTTCTAGGATCTGTTCGTCTGTTAATTCTTTCATTTATTACCCTCAACCATCTTCTGCACAGGAGTCCAGATGCGAAAATTCGTTGCTATATTTGATTTCACGCGGTAACCAAGCGCAATTACCATGCCTAGACTGTAATGCTCTATATTCCTTGAGACCTCACGATCACCTTCAGTTTGAACTATAAAGAATTTCTTTATAGTTGCCGAAGGGTCGAGCTCTTTCTCTTCGTAGATATTCTTAATATGTTGGCCTACATTTTGCCTTGTAGTCTGAAATACCTGGGCCAACTGCACTTGAGTGAGCCACATATTTTCATCTTGTAGCCTAGCTTGAATCTGCGGCTTGCCATCATCGCCAACATATACCACCATCTCACTATTCAGGTTGTCGCCACTCATCATTTGATTTCTTTCTCTATTTTGGCAAGATTTTCTTTTATTTTCGCCTCTAGCTCACAGCTTTTCGCAAACTGACCCTCAAGCTCGGCCGTCAACCGAGCAAATTTCTCGGCGAACGGTTCATCATCCTCTTCTGTTTCTTCAACACCCACGTAGCGGCCAGGGGTCAGCACATAATCATGCTGCTTGATTTCTTCTAGATTAGCAACTTTACAGAAGCCCGGCTGGTCAGTGTAATCCGCACTGACGGTTTTATAATCATGATATGTCTTCGCCACCCGAGCAATGTCTTCTTCGGTCAGCTCGCGGTTGCGGCGGGTGACCATTTTGCCCAAATTATGCCCATCGATGAACAACACTTTGCCATGACGATTGGCACGATCACGCGACACAAACCACAAGCAGCACGGTATAGCAACGTTAAAAAACAACTGGCTCGGCAGTGTGACGATGGCGTCAACCATATCATTAAGAACCAGCTGTTTGCGGATGTCACCTTCACCGCCAGTTTGGCTGCTCATACTCCCGTTTGCCAGCACGAATCCCGCCGTACCGCGCGGGCTCAAATGGTGAATCATGTGTTGAATCCAAGCAAAGTTAGCATTACCCTTTGGCGGCAGTCCATACTTCCAGCGTGGGTCGGCCTGCAAGTGCTCTTGACCCCAGTCGCTAATGTTAAACGGCGGATTGGCCAAGATATAATCAGCTTTTAAGTCGGGAAGCTGATCGTCCATCAGAGTGTCGCCGCGTTTGATATTCGCGTCAATTCCCCGAATTGCCATGTTCATTTTAGCGAGTCGCCAAGTGGTTTCGT
Organism: uncultured Candidatus Saccharibacteria bacterium; assembly: GCA_963456275.1. Taxonomy (GTDB): domain Bacteria; phylum Patescibacteriota; class Saccharimonadia; order Saccharimonadales; family Saccharimonadaceae; genus Saccharimonas. Next base: position 10,063 of record CAUOLJ010000007.1, on the reverse strand, counting down.
TCAGTTCCTGACCATACACCGCGATATCGCTGACACGCCCAGCGTGCTCCTCGATAAACTTCTCACTCCAGACGAACATACCACCACTACCGCAGCACGGGTCATACACACGCCCACTGTATGGCTCAAGCATTTCTACCAGCAGCTTGACGATGGAGCGCGGCGTGTAGAATTCACCGCCATGCCTGCCCTCACTATCAGCAAACATACCCATAAAATACTCGTAGACTTGACCAAGCAAATCTTTAGAACTGGCAGTGTCGAATTTGATATTTGTAAATAAATCGATAAGTTCACCCAAGCGACGCTTATCTAGAGCTTCACGAGCATAATTTTTCGGCAAAACACCTTTCAAACTTGGATTGTCACGCTCAATTGCCTCCATGGCGCTATCAACTAAGACACCAATTTCTGACTGTTTAGCATTTGCTACCAGGTGCTCCCAACGAGCCTCCTTGGGAATCCAGAAAACATTCTCCGCCAAATACCAATCCCGGTCTTCTGGATCATAATTCTCATCAATCGCTGCCTGATATCGCACCGAAAATGCATCCGAAACATATTTTAGAAAAATCAGCCCCAACACCACATATTTATAATCTGACGAGCTGATATTACCCCGTAGTTTATCCGCCGCAGCCCACAACTGCTTTTCAAGTTCCCTCGTATTCATAGATAGATTATATCAGATTTGGGGTCGTTTACTATGGGTGTAGCAAGCTCTTGTAGCTAAGTTTCGTAACAATAATATGATCATTAAGCGTAATACCAAGCAATTTTCCCGCTTCTGCCAGTCTGTTCGTGACATCTTTATCAGCCTGACTCGCCTCCAAGCTCCCACTCGGATGATTATGCGCCACGATGATACTGGCTGCACGGTCGGCGATGGCGTCGGCGAAGACCTCGCGCGGATGCACTAGGCTGGCGGTCAGCGTGCCGATGGTCACCACCCGCTTGGCAATCAAACGATTAGCGCCGTCCAGCGTCAGGCAGACAAAATATTCCTGCTTTTTGTCGCGAATGTCGGCCAGTAGCTCAACGACTTTTTCTGGGCTATCGATGATTGGCTGGTCGCTGTCCAGCAAATACCGCCGCGCCAGTTCCAAACTCGCCACAATCACCGGGATTTTCGCTTCGCCCAAGCCGACCACGCTGCGTAGATCATCATACGAAACATCACCGCCTTTTTGACGCAAGATCTTCAGCACCTCGCGTGCAATTTTACCGACATCCGCCTGTTTATTACCGCTGCCAATCACCGCCATCAACAGTTCCAAATCGCTCAGCCGCGCCGTACCGTAACGTGCCAACTTCTCGCGGGGACGGTCGTTGGGATGGCGGTCAGATAGCTTCATATATAAAATTATACTATGCTAATGAAATTATTACCGCTCTACACACACTTAACTTCTAGCAATATACCAAACCATCCAATAAAATGACCAGCTGCCAAACGTTACCTTTTGGTAACGGCAGGCTATCGTAAATAAACCTACTCTAATTTTATAAGGACATGGCCGAGAGGTTGGCCCTTCAGGGTTAGGCGCAGGTATCTCGTTATCAACTTGTATGGTCGCAGACTTGCCAGCGTAACCGTCAGCTTTGACGCCTGTAACCGTGACTTTTCTGCTCGTCGATACGTCTACATCGGTAATATCAAGCTGCCGCTGTTCGCCAACCGTGTAACCAAGGTTAGTATCATCTAGGCTAACTAACCAGCGCGAAGACAACTCGTCAACTGGCTGCCAATTTAGCCGAATTGTCGCCTTATTGCCATTTCGCTCAATAATTTTTGCCGAAACATGAGGTGCTCCAGGGCCAACAGGTAAATTAGGTTTTATGCCAACCTTAACAGGCGCCGATATGTTTGACACTGTGTCGTTGTTAGCACTCATTCGCACCTGCATGACGCCATCAAATTTTTCATTATAGACATGACTGGTGACTGGACTTGTTGTCGTTTGATCAATCTTACCATCGCCATCAAAATCCCACTCGTACTTTGTGATACTACCATCAACTACGTACGAATCACTGGCATCAAAGGTAATTTCCTGGCCAACCTCCGCATAATATTCGCCAATTTTCAGTTTGGCGTTCGGACGATTCTTAATTTTAGTTAAGGCTTTACTTAGCGCAGCAATGGTGTCATTTTCACCACCGCTAACAATTACTTGGCCAGTGGTCTGGCTGGCCATATCCTCATACGAACCTTCCAGGTGTTTTTCTACAACTGGATAAATATTGACTGGGTCTATCTCTAACGAACGCTTAGCCACAGCCGCCAGGGTCGAACCATCAACCTTATCCGGCTCGTGATAGCCAGCATCAGTCAACAAAACGATTGCTTTTGTCGCGCCTTTTTGCCACTTCATTTCATTCATAGCCACCATACTAGCATGCAGAGCTGCCTCTGGACCATCGCCGCCGCCATCAGCAGATACGCTTTCTAGTTTATTAAGCAAGTCTGCGGTATCTGTCTGCAAATCAGATAATTTTTTAGCAGTGTATTCGTCGCCTGCATCGCGATAAACAACTAATCCAACTCGTCCATTTATTTCTTTAATTTTCGAACTATAATTTCTAATAAACGTTTTCATCTGATCAATATAAGACATCATAGACCCAGTTGTATCCAAGACAAATACCACATCAGTTCCGGTCGTTCCCATATTGTTATTTAGCGGTTTATCGTTAATTCCTGGGTCGTTTTGAGAAGCAAGTTTGGCGGCATTTTTTAGCCTATTAGCCGCTTCGCGAACACCGTCGTCAATCGGACCGTTGTTGTTAGCATATTTACCATGACCCTCAACGTCCCACACAAATTTTGAACTACCGCAAACGTAATCGTTAGCTAAACACCATAACCCAGTTTTTGAGTTATCTTCGCTCGGCAAAAACGGTTTTCGGGCACCAAGTGCGCCGTTGTCAACATGACAATTAGTAATTTCGCGCCGATAAGCTGATAATTTCTCGTTACGACAAGCTGGCGGAAATATCCCTTCGCCCTCTGGCAAATATAATTTAGGATCGCCAAACAGCATGTTAAAGACTATTTTATTCTTGACGCCAGACGAGATACTTGGCAATGCTTGGCCAACTACCTGCGCACCCTGTGAAACACCACCTAGAATGAAAAATTCGTTAGGACATTTTCGATGGCGAATATCTAGATAAGTACGTAATTCTGCGACACCTTCTTTCACGCTTTTGCCGTAAGTGTTTCCCATACCACCACTAATCTTGGCGCCAATAGCATTGCCATTCCAAACATTACTGACGTCAACCGCTGGATATTGATTGCCGCCATAGCTTTCACTACCAAGTTCGTAGAAGTTTAACTTAGATTCGTCGCCAATTCTAGATAGCAGCTGACTCCTAAAACGCGAGGTTTCATTTCTGTCTTGACCAACCTTTTGACCAGACCCTCTAGCAAATACACCCGTAACTAGCGTGCATTTATTGTCAACATTCGCTGCTAAAGCATCAAAATTAGATACAAACACATTAAGAATCATAGACGCTATGAGTACGTAAATTATTGCAATTTGCTTATTCATAAAACTTCCGCTCCCACAATTTGAAGTAATCTTAAGTATTAAAGTATATAGTTAGTTGACATTATCAACAAAACCCCCTTTCCTTACGTTTAACCCTACGTTTGTCACGTTGTCACGACGCGAAACATGTATTCTATACTGGTATCCATTTCTTTTTCCGCTAAATTCACAGACATTAAGATTGTTGTTTTTGCACCTATCGTCTACGTCTAACAGCTCATCGTAACCAGCAAATTTTTTAATATCGTCATAATCTACAGATTTTTTATACTTCCACGACTTATAAACTTCTGGACAATTTCCCATCAAACATATTATTTTTGGCGTCACAACCTCACGCTCCGCCTCTTGCCAACCATCTAACGGTTTAAAACTATCCGCCACCGCCTCAATGTCCTTCGTATCACCTTGCCAAGACAACGCATAAACCAACACTCCTGCTAAAGTCAGCAGGATAATAGCTGCAGATAATATCACTTTTTTGAGGTTAACCTTTTTATTGCTACTCATACTATACCTCCTCGCAATTAAAAAGCGCCCAAGGGGCGCTAAAAATTCAAAATAGTTGGCGTATTCACTGGTGGCGTACCATCACAGGACATACATTTATTATAACTTAAGGTTTTTACAATGTCTAATTAGAAATACCAAGCGTACCTTCCCGCCTACTGCAAGCCACATAAACTGCTACTGCACCAACCAATTTTGTCAGCCACGAAGTAACACTGGTACTGCTACCCTTTGAGATTTTATTATTTTCTGGATTTAGCCGGCTGTCATCGGCCCATAACGCCGCTAAGGGATGAGCAAAAGCAACCTCGTGTAGTTTTTCCGCCTGGCTGCCGCTATTATCATTTAGCTGGCAATTCAAGTCATTATCATTATTCATTTCTATTTGATCCGTATAGTCCGCAGTTGGTTGACTGTGCAGACTGTCTACCTCGCTGCTAGCATGCTCATTTCTCAAATCAACGTATATTGTGTCGTTTTCGTTTGGCTGTGTAATTCTTGTTTGCTGAGCTTTTTGACGAACTAGTTTGTCGTCTTCAAAGTCCGCTTGATCAATCAATCGATTTGACGCCTCATCCGGCTTAGGCCATAGTTCAGAGATTTGTGTCTCGTCATGCTCTTGCAAGCCGCTTGACATCTTATCAAGTTTAGATAATAGTTCAGAATTTAAAGACCTGCTCGGTGGCAACACTGAATTTACCATCTCATCCAATTTTGGCAATAATTCAGAGGACCGGGCAGAACGCAATTGAATATTTATCTCAGTAGTATTTTTCGGCTCCAGGTCTTGCTTGATATCAGCTTTTGGCGCTCGTTCGTTCTGCGGTAAAGTCGGTAAGTCGTTATCGCCATCTATTATCACTACCTCGCGTTGCATAAACTCGTCTCTATGGTTGTTAGCAAAACTTTCTTTCCGGTCAACTACAAAGACTTCATTTTCGCTAGCCCAACCGGCAGTTTCTGCGGGTAATTTTACAGCAGGAGTATTCACAACCGTTTCTGCCTGCTTTGTCTGATTAAACGCACTATCGCTGTAATGTATGTTAGGATTTTTAACAACTGCTTTTTTTGACGGCGCACTTTCCTTCTCGGCAAGCTCTGCGGCTGAATCCTCTCCATCTGATGTATTTTGTACAGCATTTACCGATCGAGTTTCTGGCAGAGTTTTTTTGAAATAATCAATAGATTCAACCGCGGGAGGAGAGCTAATATTATACTTTTTATGGTCAGCTAGCGGGTTTTGCTTATCTATCGACGGATTTTTCTTAGACTCCAACGACGTCTCAGCTGAGACTTCAAAATTTGTTGATGAATCACTTTTAGGCTTAGTTATAATATTTTTGGGAGTAGTTTTTTTAAGTAGATTATTCTCTGCGCTAATAGGTTTTGGTTTTAGAGCTGATAGCTCTTGCCTATTGCCTACTCTATCGACCGCAGTATAAATCCCGCTGTCGGCTAAAGTATCATTAGCATCAATTAGCGTGCTTGATACTTTTTCTATCGTTGACTCTTTCTGAGAGCGAGTTGTCGCAACAGTGCTGTCATTACTCTCTGGATCAGAAATTTTAATTGCCTGATGAGTGTTAACTGACGAGATTCGTTCAGTTGTATTAACAGCTGACGGCACCTCCTGGTCGGCATGTTTGTTTGAACGCTGAGCTGTTTGGGTAGCACGACGTACTGTTGCTGTTCGCTGATTAATAAGCTTATCCGAGTCATCCGCTGCACGGTCTGCTGCTCGCAGTAATTCACCTTGTCTGATGTACTCATTAGTATTGTCACTGTCGATTTGCGCAAGAGGTTCTTTCGATATTTTAGCAGACAAATTAGAATTGGCCTCAAGATTAGCACTGCCATCATCGCTGCTCGTTGTTTTTTTCACTACATTAGCTATATGAGCTGTAGTCGATTTTTCTTCGTCTTTGCTATGTATTCTGTCGACTTCATGGTTCAAAGATTCTGAGTTTCTTGACTCTGCAGCCTGAGATAGCGCTACCGCAGCTGACTCCTTTTGCTTGTTAGACGGCCGAGGAGATGGTTGAGTGTCTGATAGCGGTTGTTTTTCTTCGGGTTCGGGTTTAGGCTTAGGTCCAGGCTCTGATTCAGACTTAAATATACTTGGACTATCATCTATCAATGACTGTTCTTCATTAACAGCTAGCAGCTGCTCTCTACTGACATCATCATCTGGCGTAGGCTGCGCCCAGACAATCTCACCCGGCGCGTCGTCTTCTCGGAGTAATTTCTCTAGGGTGCTGAGTTGCTCCGTTGGTTGACTCTCGTTATTCTTTGCCACCATCGCCGCCTGACGCTCGGCGCACAATAGCGCAAAATCACAACCAACGCAGGCGATCGTTCCAAATTTTTCACACAAATCGGGGCCAACTGGTGTCGATATTTCTGAGCTATTGTTACTGTTTGTATCGCTCATCGTGGTGTCGAGCTTTTCTTTGCCGCCAGCCACCGCTACTAGATCAAGGCCGCTTACCGCTTCATCTGTATCAGCACCACCTGCTTCGCCAGCACCAGACGAAAAATTGTCACTCTCAACACCGCCCCTCAGCGACGCAAACACATCAAAACCATCACCGTCAATTCCTGCCGGTGATGATTCTAATGTAGTCGCCTCCCCAATCATTGCTCAAAAAATGTCTCCGTTGAAATATGTGATTCATCAACACCAGCGGCGGTTAGTTTTTGCCAAACATCGCGCACAAACGGCAAGCTGCCGCAGACCAGAAAGTGCGCATCGTCCGGCGTTTCAGTGACGATTTTCGCCACCTCAAACCGCCCATTCCGCCAGCCATCTGTTTCCTCAACCTGCTGACGCGTGCTAAACTTTTTGACCGTAATATTTGACGCCGCCAGTTCATCAGCAAACACCATATATTCCGGCGATTTTTGACTCAAATAGAGAAAGGTCGGCTGCTGGGCATCCGCCAAAATACTCCAAATCGGGCTGAGTCCGCACCCTGCCGCGATGCCGACTAGCGGCCGCTCAGTCTGCGGATTGAAATCGCCGTACGCCCGGCTAATATGCAGCGTGTCGCCAACGTGACGCGAACACAAATAGCTCGAGAATTCACCACCAACATTTTTCACGGTAATCGACATCAATTCCTCATGTGGACGCGAAGAAATACTATAGGCCTTGCCTTCACGCACCTGACTACCCTCAATGAACACCGTGATGTATTGCCCCGCCATAAAGTCAAACGGCCGCGCAAAATACAGTGTCATCACCTCAGGATTCTCCTGACGCACCCGCACAATTTCGACAGTTAGTGAATCACGCATTCTTCGACATACCTTTCCATTATTTTTTTGGCAGCTCTAAACTCTTCGTCAGTAAACGTGTGGTAGTTGGCAAACTTCGGGCTAATGGTAGTACCGGTGCGAAAATGCTGCAAAGCGAAGCGCTTGGCACCCTTAACCAACTCGCCAATCTTTTCAAAATCCGCCACCTCCAGCTGCTCGCGGACGATCGTCGTCCGAAATTCATGGCCAATTCCTGAATCAATCATCAGCCGCACATTAGCTTTAATCGCCTCCAGATCAATCGGCCGGGCCGCAATATCCACGTATTTTTCCAGCGGCCCCTTGACATCCATGGCGATAAAATCAATCGTCCCCTCCTCGACCATGCCGCGCACCATGTCAGGATGCGTGCCGTTAGTATCCAGCTTGACATCAAAACCGAGCTGCTTAATCATTCGGCACAGCACCGGCAAATCCTCGTTAACCGTCGGCTCGCCACCAGAAATCACCACGCCGTCCAGCCGACCAATACGCGATTTTAGGAATATCATCGCCTCCTCAACCGGGATGCTCGGTGCCAACCGCTCGGGCAGTACCAACTCCGGATTATGGCAATAGCCGCAGCGCATATTACAGCCCGAGAGAAACAGCGCTGCCGCCACGTGTCCTGGATAGTCCACCAGCGACAGCTTCTGAATCCCGCCGATTGACACCTTAAGCTGGGACAGCGACGGCGTTGGCTCGCTGATGTTCGGCGGCATCGTCATAATGCTCCCTCATGTCAAATTCAGCTTGCTTACCGTTATTCCACTGCGCAACTGGACGGAGGAAACCAACCACCCGCGAGTAAACCTCAGTCGCTTCGCCGCAATTCGGACACTCTGGATGCTCTCCGACGATATAGCCGTGATTGGCGCAAATCGAGAAGCTTGGCGTAAAGGTAAAGTACGGCAATTTGTAATTTTCGCAAATCGTCTTAACTAATTTTTTCAGCGTCTGCGGATCATCCATACGCTCGCCCAGGAAGAAGTGAATCACCGTGCCGCCCGTGTATTTAGTCTGCAAATTATCCTGCAAATCCATCAGCTCAAACAAATCATCAGTGTAGTTGACTGGCAAGTGGCTGGAATTAGTATAGAACGGATGTTTGACCGCCGCGCCGAGACCATTAGCAAAGTGCGCTCGGTCAGGGAAGCTGGCCTTGTCAAGCTGCGCCAAACGGTAAGTCGTACCCTCAGCCGGCGTCGCCTCCAGGTTGTAATTATTGCCCGTTTCTTTCTGGTATTCCACCAAGCGGTCACGCATGAAGTCAAGCGTTTTCTCGGCAAACGCCTTACCCTTTTCAGTGCCAATGTCAACGCCCAGCAAATTCAATGCCGCTTCGTTAGTACCAATCAAACCGATGGTCGAGAAGTGATTCTTCCAGTACTCGTTGAAGCGCTTTTTAATATCGCGCAGATAAAACTTGGTGTACGGATACAGGCTGATATCCGAATCGGTCAGCTGTTCCAACACCTTGCGTTTGGTCTCCAGACTGTCGCGCGCCATATCCATCAGCTCGCCCAGGCCCTCAAAAAACTCTTTCTCGTTCTTCGATTTCAGCGCTAAGCGTGGTAGGTTAATCGTCACCACGCCAATTGAACCAGTCATCGGATTACTGCCAAACAAACCGCCGCCACGATACTCCAGCTGGCGATTGTCGATGCGCAAGCGGCAGCACATTGAGCGCGCATCCTCTGGATCCATGTCGGAATTGATGAAGTTTGAGAAGTACGGAATGCCGTATTTGGCGCTGGCTTCCCAAAGATTCTCAATAACCGGATTATCCCAGTTGAAATCTTTAGTAATATTGACCGTCGGAATTGGGAAAGTAAAGACCCGGCCGTTGGCGTCGCCCTCAGACAACACCTCGAGTAGCGCTTTATTAAGCATATTCATCTCTTCTTGATAATCGCCGTAGTTAGTATCCTGCATCTCGCCGCCGATAATCACCGGATTGCCAGCCATATGCTTCGGACATTCCAGATCAAGCGTGATGTTGGTAAATGGCGTCTGGAAACCGACCCGCGTTGGCACGTTAACGTTAAAGACGAACTCCTGCAGCGCTTGCTTGACCTCATCATAACTCAGCTTGTCAGCGCGAATAAATGGCGCTAAGAGCGTGTCAAAATCAGAGAACGCCTGAGCGCCAGCCGCCTCGCCCTGCAAAGTGTAAAAGAAATTGACCACCTGCCCAAGAGCTGAACGGAAATGCTTAGCCGGTTTGGAAGCGACCTTGTTTTTAACGCCAGTGAACCCTTGGCGCAGCAAATCCATCAGATCCCAGCCGACGCAGTAGACACTCAATAGATTCAGGTCGTGAATATGCAGATCACCCTCTTTATGCGCCCGGCCGATTTTCGGCGAATAGATTTTATCCAGCCAGTAGGTCTTGGTAATTTCCGCCGAAACGTAATTATTCAGGCCCTGCAGGCTGTAGCCCATGTTGGAGTTTTCTTTGACTTTCCAGTCCAAATTATTAACGTATTTATCAATCAAATCGACGTGTGCATTAGATGTAATTTCACGCAGTTTTTTATGCTGGTCGCGGTAAATGATGTAGGCCTTGGCGGTTTTCTTAAACTTAGAATCAATCAGCGTGTCTTCGACGATGTCTTGGATTTCCTCAACACCCGGCACGAGACGCGTCTGGCGAGCTTCTAGCTGTTTAAGTACTTTATCGGTAAGTTTAGCAG
>CAUOLJ010000006.1:0-55309 GCA_963456275.1 uncultured Candidatus Saccharibacteria bacterium | reverse complement strand
GTGTCGGCGCCCAGAACATTACTGCGCTGGCCGCCCGCGACCAAGCTCGCCCGCGTACCGATGCTTTCGTCGGTATGCTGCCGCCGAAATTAGCACGGATGATGATAAATCTATCTGGCGAGACGAAACCCGGCCGCCTCTGGGACCCCTTTTGCGGTACTGGCACCGTTCTCCAAGAAGCGCGGCTCAAAGGAATAGACGTCTACGGCAGCGACCTGAGCCAAAAAATGGTTGATTATGCCACAGAAAACATGCAGTGGCTTGATAATAAATACCAGATCGACCCCCAGTGGCAGGTCTTTCAAGCTGATGCCACCGATGTCAAGCTCAATACCGCTCAAAAATCTGAAATCACCCGCATCGTCTGCGAGGCCTACCTCGGCCAGCCCTTCTCAGCCCCACCAAAGCCCGCCAAGCTCACCGCAGTCCGCGGTAATTGCAATCACATCATCAGCCAATTTTTAGCAAACATCCGCCCGCAAATCAATCCGAGTACAACGCTAGTCGTCGCTGCGCCCGCCTGGCGCGACCATAGCGGTAAATTTACACATTTACCGCTTATTGATCAGTTAGCAGATTTAGGCTACCGACGCCTACATCTAAACTTAGTCAGCGACGAGCAGCTACTCTACTACCGCCAGAACCAGGTAGTGGCACGAGAAATCTTACTGCTTAAACCTCTCGATGAAAATTAAAAGCAGCCCGCCCACCAAGCTCGCGCCTGCTACAGTAATTACTTTCGTAAAGCTTGACATTTCCGATAGCTTCGCGTACAATAGCATAGATTGTCTTATATTAAATTAAAGGAGTTTTATGTCACACGTTAAAGCTGGCGGTTCGAGCGATAATACCCACAAAAGTGCTGGTAGGCGCAATGGCGTCAAGCGTTTCGGCGGGCAAAAAGTCAACCAGGGCGAGGTGCTAGTTCGCCAGACTGGCAGCACCAAAGTTGCCGGCCCAGGTACTTACATCAGCCGCAACTACACTATTCACGCAGCTAAGAGCGGCACCGTAGTTTTCAAGCATATCAAGAAGCCATCGTTCACCGGCAATACTCACCCGCGAACTCAAGTTTGCGTTGAATAAGCTTATTTTAAGTCCGTATTGAGTGCACTACCCTAGCTCTAGCGAGGTATTGCTATTGGTTGTGTTCTTTATTCTTTTGGCGCTCTACTGATACGTTCATAAATCTTTGTAGTTCTGCGATACTGTAGTCCAGCTTTAAAGCATACTGTGAATATTCTTCGCCATCGATACGTCTTGAAAAGCCCTGCTCAGCAACATTATTCATTACTACCAAAGAGCGTCTAACCTGGTCTATGGCATTGCCCAGGCGAGCCGCTTCGTCCTGTGGCAAATCACCGCCGACCTTCTCTACAGTAGCACTGAACCTATTAAGCGCAGTTGAGATACCTGACGTATACTCTTGTATGCGCCCGAATAACACAGGAGCTCGCAAAGTATCTGCCGTATTCAGCACTCCAGCCAAACCCTCTGCCGCGCCCACCATATTTCGTATAGTAAGCTGCGTAGTGTCCGCTTCTGCCAGCCTTTTTAGTGCCTCGGAGCCACTAGGAGATTGCTTATCTAATACTTCTGGCGATTCATTTATCTGAGTTCCCCAGCTCATCTTGATTTTCTGGTGCGACAGATTCGCTTTCAGTATCGGCGACAGACGAATCGCCGTCTGCACGTTCAATCGACTCGTCTGCAGGTTCGCTGGAATCTGAACGTTCAGAATTAGATTCTGGCTCGCCAAGAGAATCGGCCGGCGGTTTACCAGTAGGATTTTCGAGCATATCAACCGCCCGAAACGCCGTACGGCCAATACCGAGAGCGAGTCTAGTTTCGGCGGCTTGGGTTTCTAAAGATGGTATTGGAGCTTCCGGCTTTGCGTCTTCTCTAGCTTTCAAAGCTCGGCGCAAAGCCGCCAATGGGTCTTCTGGCTGATTGCTAGCCGCTGGAGCTTCTGGCCTTGAATGCTGATCAGCGGTTTCCTGCTGACCGCTGCTCTCCGAATACTCCGACTCTGCATACTGATCAGCAGCTTCGGCCGGACTTTCTGGTTGGCTAGCCGCCAAATCTTCCGGTTTTGAACATCGATCAGCAGTTTTCTGCAAATCTTCTAAATTTGCGCCATGTATGTTTAGTTCGTTATTTGCCATGTGTATTTTTCTGTTTTAATCTTTATACTCTTTTTGTTATAGCAAAAAATACACAATTTGTCAATAAGCTAACGCTAATCCACTCCTTTGCAGATTATAAACTAGACAGAAATCCTGAGAGACTCTGCATAACGCGGTCTCCGCCCAAAAATAGCAGCTATTTCTAAGCCGCCATACCCAAATGATACCGCACCCGCTCGACGACATCACCGATAACTACCTGCGATTTCACTAAATAATCGTCAACACCGAGCTGCTCGGCGCGTTCTTTGTCTTTGGGCTGGCTGAGCGCCGTTAGCATAATCACCCGGATATTGGTAGTCTCCGGCGTATTACGCAAAATATCCAAAACGTCAAAACCGCTAATTTTCGGCATCATAACGTCCAGCAAAATCAAGTCAGGATGTTCAGACACCGCCAACGACAGCGCATCCTCGCCATTATTTGATTCACAGACGTCAAAACCCTCTAGCTCAAGACGCGACCGATATACCGATGCTAGCGCAGTATCATCCTCTACTAGCAAAATCTTACGTTTGCGTGTATCCATAGTTTATATAGTATACCAGCCTGGCGATAATCACAAGGGCTATGACGCTAATTCTTTAGCGCGCGCCATTTGCGGATCGCGCCCAGCGTTATTATCATCCGAGCTCATCTTGACCGTCTGGTTCGGCTGGATGCCTTCTTTGGTGATGTTTCTGTCTTGCGGTGTATACCAGCGGGCCACTGTCACCTTGAGGATACGATCGTCGGATAGGTTGATCACCTTTTGCACCGTACCCTTGCCAAAGGTTTTTTCACCGACCAAGGTGGCTGCTTGATAATCTTTCAGCGCGCCCGCCACAATCTCGCTAGCACTGGCCGAACTGCTATTAACGAGAACGATAGTTTTCTTGCCTTTAAGTGTCGGATTTCCCGAAGCTTTAACTGTCTCAGTCACCTGCCCGCGGCTTTTTTCGGTAACGACCGTCTTGCCGTTATCTAGCCATAGACTCGCTACTTCTTGCGCTGCTGTCAAATAGCCGCCGCCGTTGTTACGCAAATCAACAATAACGCTTTTAACACCTTTGTCAATGAACTCTTTAGCGGCTTTGCGAGCTAGCGAACCGGTATTATCGTCAAATCGCGAGATCGTCAAGACACCAACGTCATCGCTAACCGACCAACGGACGCTAGGATCGCTAATTTGGGCCCGCGTAATCGAAAAATCTAGCGATTCGCTGCCGCGGCGCATAGTTAGCTTGACGGTCGTGCCCGCTTCGCCAGTAACCTTATCAGCCACGCCGCTAGCCGTCTCGCCCGCTACTGACGTACCGTTCACAGCCACAAAGATATCGCCCGTTTTAAGGCCGGCTTTCTTGGCTGGAGAGTCATCGAGAACTCGCAGTACTGTCGGCTGCAAATTACGCACGCCGATTTCGGCACCAATGCCAGAAACTTCGCCGTTTAGACTTTTGTTAAATTCTGCCGCTTCTTCCTTATCTAGAAATGTCGTGTAGTCGTCGCCGACCGCTTTAACCATGCCGCGAGCCGCCCCGTCAGACAGCTTATTAGCATCCAAATCACCGTCATAATTCGCCGCTAGTTGACGATAAGCTTCTTTCATCACCTCGGTATCAAGCGGCTGCTTAGCCACCTTGATGCCAAAAATCGGCGCTGCTATCTGATAGATTTCTTCGCTGCGCGTACCAGCCGCAAACGATACGATTATCGCCAAGACTAGCGATGCCAAGAAAACACCCTGTGAAACCTTCCGCTGCCGAGGCTTCCGCCCCTTATTTTCAACTCCCTGTTCGTTTGCCATGATCATAATTATAGCGCACTCTGGCTGAGTACGCTATAATTTACCGCTTATTATCTTGATCTCGCTAGAAATATATATAAGTTAGCCCAGCACTTGAACGCGTGTAGTAGTGATAGCGACCCCAGCCTAAACCGTCGATATTATTGTTGTAGTCGCTAACAGTAATCGTACCATCGCCATTAACTGCTTCGACATACATAGCGTGGCCGTAAGCACCAACATACTGGATAGCTACCGAGCCGGCTTTTGGTGTTGGACCGTTGGCAATACCATAGCGAGATGTTGTACTAGGCCACTGATTAGCGTTACCTGCTCCGCCGAAATGCGGTACGTAACGGCCAGTACTAGCTACCTTCCAGGCGGTGTAGCTGACGCATTCGCGGTTGTAGAGGCCCCAGTTATCAACTATCGTATCTTGCTCGGCATTGGCCCAAACCGACGGATATCCGCCGCCGCTAGCCGAGCCCGTACCAATATTAGTAGAGCCTGAAGCACGGGCAGCTGCAGCCATAGCGGCAGCCTGTTGAGCGCGGACACTGCTGATTTCGCTGTTACGCTTGGCGACCAGGTTATTGTAAGCTGATTCCTCACCGCGCGTGTCCGAAACTAATTTAGCCTGTTCAGCCTCTTTGGCAGCTAGCGCGGCTTTTTGCGACTTCTGATCGCGTAGTACGTTCTCAACTTGCTTTTTCTGCTTTTCGAGCTGCGCTTTGAGCGATTTAATCTGTTTGATCTTGGTACTCAGATTATCCTGCATTGACGAGCGGTATTCTTGCTTGTCAACGTAATCGCCGATGTTTTTGCTGCTAGCCAGCATCTCGAGCGGCGAGATTGAGCTATCAACGTACATATCGGCAACAATTTCGCCAAGAGCTTCTTTGTTGATTTCGATTTTCTTTTCGGTAGCAGCGATATCTTTCTCAAGCTTATCGCGCTTAGCTTGGCTAGTATTAATTTGCGCTTGGATTTCATTTTTTTGCTTGGTTAATACATCAAGCTGCGCTTGCAGCGTTGACGCCAGCGCGCCAAGCGTCGCCGCCTGCTGCTGATATGAATCAGCTTCTGATTGAAGTTTTTTGACCTGTTCGTCGTACTGGTCGGCCAACACGTTTTGCGCGAAGGCAACCGGTATACTTGCGCTCATCAAAACAGCTGCTGCGACAATCGACGACTTCGCAACGTGCCGCCTTGACGAAACTGGTGTGGTGGACCTATGTTTCATACCTCTAGCGTAACAAAGCATTACCGCTTTGTCAATAAAGCTACGTCGAATAAGTACCCCCTTTCGTAAATTACTCTACAATTTGAGATAACGGCGAGTGGCCAGTGTCGAGGAAATAATCCCAATCAACGAGCCTAACAACATCATACTTAGCAAGACCAGCAGCAAATTATTTACCAGAAAGTGCGATGTAGCTACAGCAGCAATTCCATAAGCCTGTAATTTGCCAGAAATCGTCGCGAAAACCCCTACCCCTATAGCGGTCGCTACAACCGCAGCAATACAACCATACACCATTGCCTCTACCAAAAACGGGCCGCGGATAAAGCTTTTGTCAGCACCGATAAGCTTCATCATCTCGATCTCGCTTTTACGATTGAATATTGCCATTCTAATGGTATTAAAAACAATCAACGAAGATATTACGACGAAGAGTACGCTCGCTGCCAAACCGGCCCGCTGCGCAAAATCTGTCCAGCGGCCAATATTTTCGATAGCATCGCGCCGGTCGCCAGCAAACGACGGTTCGCGCTTATCATCGATAATTTTTTTGAGCGGCTTATTAGTTTTGACAAAATCGCTAAGACTGTCGGTGTCATTGATATTCTCTAGATTAACGCGAATCACTGCTGGCATTTTATTGGCAGCTTGATTAAGGGCATCTAGTATATCTTGGTCGGCTTTGTTGTCTTCGGCGCTTTGTTGGCGCGCTTTTTCCGAGGAAACGAATTCAACGCGCTCGACATTATGCAGTTTGCGCAAATCGGCAATAATCGGTTTAGCCTGTTCTTCGGTGGTACCCGTTTTGAGGTAAATTGACATATCGACTTTTTTACTAAGCTCCGTCACCGAATCTGCCAAAATATTGCGCGCCACCACTGTAGTAAAGATAATCAGCAGCGTAATCGTCATCACCGCGGTAGCCGCAATGGTTAGCCAAGCATTACGAGTGAAGTTATTGACGCCGTAGCGGCACATTCGCACGAAAGTCAGCCATTTGCGCTGGCGGCTGCGCCTTTGTCTGGTCAAGGCGCGCGCACCGGTATTTTTTTTGTCCTCGCGGCGGCTTTTCTTTTTGGCAGCCGCTGTCTTGACTTTGTCTCGTCTCATTGCCGATAACTCCCCTGCGCTTGGTCGCTAGTAATCTTGCCGTGGTCAACAGTGATAACGCGGCGCTTCAACCTATTGACAATCTCGACATTATGTGTTGTAAGTATAACAGTCGTGCCATACCGGTTAATCTTCTCAAGCAGGCGGACAATATCCCAACTGTGCTTTGGATCGAGATTACCCGTTGGCTCGTCAGCGATTAGAATCTTTGGCTGACGCACCACTGCCCGGGCAATCGCCACGCGCTGGCGCTCGCCACCTGATAATTGGTGCGGGAACTGCTTTTCCTTACCCTTTAGACCCACCAGGTCAATCACTTTTGGTACAGTATTTTTAATTTCGCGGTTAGTCATGCCGGCGATTTCTAGCGCAAAGGCCACATTTTCGAACACCGTTCGGTTCGGTAGCAGCTTAAAATCCTGAAAAACTACGCCAATTTTGCGGCGCAGCAACGGGATATGCTTGTCCTTGAGCTGGTCGTAATCAATACCACCAACGACAATCTTGCCGCTAGTCGGCTTTTCTTCGCGCGTCAATAACTTGAGCAAGGTCGATTTGCCAGCTCCGCTCGTCCCAACAATAATTACAAACTCGTTCGGCTCAACATGCAGATTAACACGGTCAAGCGCTGGTTTGCTGCCCTTACCATACACCTTGGTCACTCTATCTAACAGAATCATCACTACCTATTGTAGCATAAGCTAGTTTATAGCGATAGCCAGCTACTCGGTCGCTGCTTGCTGCTCGAGATATGCTTCGATAAAACCGTCAATGTCGCCATCTAGCACGCCGCGGGCGTTATGCGTCTCGAACTTAGTACGCGTATCCTTGACTAATGTGTAAGGGTGAAGCACGTAATTACGGATCTGCGCACCCCAACTAGCCGACTCGCCTGCCCGCAGATCAGCTAGCGTTTCGGCGCGTTGTTCTAACTGCATTTGCGCTAAGCGGCTTTTGAGGATTTTTAGCGCGGTTTCTTTGTTTTGGAGCTGGCTGCGCTCGTTTTGGATCGCCACTACCGTACCTGTCGGCAAGTGGGTGATGCGCACTGCGGAATCAGTTGTATTGACTCCTTGCCCGCCGTTGCCGCCGCTACGATAAATATCAATTCGCAAATCTTTGTCGTCGATCTCAACCTCACCTGGCGCGTCCATTTCCGGCATAATTTCGACCAGTGCAAAGCTAGTCTGTCGCAAATTATCAGCGTTAAACGGACTGAGCCGCACCAGCCGGTGCACCCCGTGTTCACTGCGCAATTTGCCGTAAGCAAAAGCACCGCGGATAATGTATGTCGCGTTCTTGATACCAGCTTCCTCGCCTGTCGAACGCTCGACTAGCTCGGTTTGCATATCATGCTTTTCAGCCCAGCGCAGATACATTCGCTCTAGCATCTCTGCCCAATCCTGCGCATCCGTACCGCCAGCGCCAGCGCTTAATTTGAGAATTGCCGCTCGGTTATCGTATTCGCCCGAAAACAACAAATCTTTGCGGCGCTCCTGGTATTCTGCCTCGAGAGCTGCTAGCTGCTCGGTAAACTCTACCAGCATCGAGTCGTCGCCTAAATCCATTAGTTCAACAATATCCGAGATTTGTGAACGTAAAATCTGCCACGGCTCAATTTGCGAACGCAAGCTCGCCGCCTGCCGCGTCAGCATCTGCGCCCGCTCGACATTCGCCCAGACATTCGAATCGGCCAGCTGTTCATCAAGCACTGCCAGCTCTTCAGCGCGAGCGTCAATATGCAAAGCTTGGCAAGCGCTAGCCACGCGAGCGCGGAGATCTTCAGCTTGTTTTCGTAACGGCTGCATAGAACCTAGGCAGTAGTCTCGTCTTGATTTTGGCTGGTGTCATCTGATTTGCGGCGAGTTGATTTCTTGGTAGAAGTTGGTTCTACGGTTGTCGGCTCAGTAGCAGGTTCTGATCCAGCGGGTTCAGAAACATTAGATTGAGCAGCAGCTGGCGCAACGCTCTGCGGCTGATTTTGCGGCTCAACCACGCCCTTCCAATAGTCAATTTGACTCAACCGACGTACCAAAAACGGATGATCGCTGAATGTCTGCGCAAAATGATTCATCGGGCGCTCAGCCGTATACTGCATCCACTGGCGCGCTACCTCGTTCATACTGTCCGCCGCATCAGGTCCGACATGCACCTTGATCAGCGATTTCTTGACTAATTCGCTATCGCCCAAATACATCAAAGCTAGACGATCGGCGGTCAGTTCGGCGCGGCGGTGCCAGAATCCAGAAGTCCAACTACCCAACACGCTGATAATCGGAATCGACAAAAACGGCATCAAATACACGTTAGCGTTGGCATGGCGGTATTTGATATGCGCCATTTCATGTACAACAACCACCTTTAATTCATCTTCGGTCAAATAACGAATTGATCCAGAATGCAGCACGATAGAATATGGCCTAGCAAAACCAAAAGCATAAGCATTCATCACTGGATTCTGGGTGATGAAAATTTCGACTTGCGGCATCTCTAAATCAGCCGATACCTGGTTGGCCCAATCGCGCAACCACGCGTAAGCGCTATATTCAACCTGCAAAGCATTGCCCAGCATTTGCTGGCGCATCATCCGCACCATAAACATGCCAATACCCAGCAGCATACCCAATCCCATAATCATAAAAACTATCGCCAGTAATACAGCAATCACGCCATCGCTGAACGATAACTCAACGTGGTGCCCGGCATTGTCTGTTGACATTTCCTGGAATGTTGTATAGATAAAATAGCTAGCCGCAAAGAAACAAAAGATAATGATAGTTATTGTCAGAACGACATTATCCTGCGCATTGCGAGCCCGCGCTACGGCAAGCTGGCCTTTGGTTTGTGCCTGCGATTGCGGCGGCTGCTGATACTGTTGGTATTGCTGGTACGGCTGTTGATCCATAAACCCTCCGATTAGATACTATCTCAAGACTCGCGCCTATTCCTGCTTATTATAGCAGTATTAACAGCAATAAGCAGCAATTTCGGCGTTTCAAATCTGCCAAAACTGCGAGCTCTGGCATTGTCGTAGATATCGTTACGGTGGTTTTGCTATACTTTTTGTATGAAGATCGGCATATTTGATACGGGAACTGGCGGCAAATTAGTAGCAAAGAGGCTGAAAAAATTACTACCGCAGCATTTGTACATCACGGCAATCGACCGCGAACACGCACCGTACGGCAATCGTTTGCCGGAAGAAATTATCACACTGACTGACGCCGCCATCCAGTCGCTGCTATCATGCGACATTATTGTTCTGGCATGCAATACCGCCACGACCAACGCGATTAGCTCGCTGCGGCAACGTTACCCAGACGTATGCTTTATCGGCTTTGAACCGATGATCAAATCAGCCGCCGCCCTGACCAAATCGCATCATATCACCCTGCTGGCGACAAACGCCACCAAACACAGCCAGCGTCTGCGCGCGCTTATCAGTGAATATGCTACTGGCGTTCGTATCGACACGCCAGACACTCACGCGTGGGCGCAGATGATCGATCAAGGTTTGGCCGACGATATTATACTTGATGAAGTATCGACCAGTGTTGCGGACGGTAGCGATGTTATTGTTCTAGGCTGCACGCATTATCTGGCGCTTAAGAGGCGGTTACAACGCCTTTTCCCGCAATGCCGCATTCTTGAACCTACTGCAATTATTGCCAAGCGGATTAGCGATTTTGCTAAGTTAGCTTAGCTATCTAGCCCCCGCTAGCAATACTAGAATTTACCGTATATTGGCATATAACGGTACTAAAGCTTCTCCACCGCTGCCACGAACTGCTCGCCGCGGTCATTATAGCTCTTGAACATATCGAAGCTAGCGGCGGCTGGACTGAGGATCACTACGTCGCCAGATTGTGCTTGATTTTCTGCCGTTTCGACAACTGTTGGCATCACCGCCATTTCCAGATGGACAACCCGGCAAGACACCTTATTTTTATGCAAAATTTCGATAATTTCACTGGCATTAGCGCCGTTGACAATCACCGCTCGCATTTGCTGCCTGGCGATTTCCTGCGCTAATTCCGCGTAGTCCGCACCCTTGTCAGAGCCGCCCAAAATCAAAATTTTTGGCTCCGTGAAGGCTTTTAGCGCCGCGATGGCACTGCCTGGCGTCGTCGAGATGCTATCGTCATAATATTTCACGCCGTTTTTCTCGGCAATGAATTTCAAACGGTGCGGCAGCCCTGTGAAACTCTCTAGTCCAGCGGCAAATTGCTCATCGGTCACGTTGATCGGCAACTCCGTCACCGCGCTCATCGCCGCGCAAGCATTCTCGAGGTTGTGCGCTCCCGGTAGTAGTAAATGGTTGGTGCTGCAAATCTGCCGATTCTGCACGCAAAAGTAACCGTCCTGGACATACACTTGATCATCGTCGGGAATAGCATAGCGCTGCGCGAAATCTAGCGCATCATCTCCGCAGCATTCACACATTGCATGACCTTGCCTATCTAATAGCCCGTCAAATGGCATAGCAGCCACTTCCTGTGAATATTTATTCGTTGGGTGATATAAACAAACATCGCCAAGACGCTGGTGGCGGCGAATATTTTTCTTGGCATTAAGGTAGTCGGCGAAATCCGTATGGACATTCAGATGATCCGGCTCGATCATTAGCACCACCGCAATATGCGGCGACTTTTTTAGATCCCACAGCTGAAAACTAGACAATTCGTAAACGACAATGTCGTTTTTTTTAATCTTCGGCAAGACATCCAGCGCCGGCACGCCGATATTACCAACCAAATGCACCGTCTGGCCAGCTTGCTGCAAGATCGAGGCAATCAAACTGCACGTCGTCCCCTTGCCTTTCGTCCCTGTTACGCCGATAATCGGCGCCGGACATTTATCAAAAAACTCGTTGGTTGCCGACCAAATTTTACCGTTAGTTTTGATGTTACGCGGCGGCAAACTGGCCGTTCGCACCACCAAATCAGCATCGCCCAGCTGCTCGCTAAAGACATTTTTGCCAGAAATCAACTTAACGCCATCCGGAATCGCCGGTAGTTTATCCGCCGGACGCTCGTCAGCCACCACAAACTCCGCATCAGGAAATTTCTGCTGGAAATATATCAGATTTGATATACCTTCTACGCCGTAGCCAGCGATAATAATCTTCATAACGACTATTATAGCACGCGCCTAACCCGCTAAAATACCGGTGTTTCACGCGTTGATTTGACAACAAAATCATTTATTGATATATATATATTAATCTTTTGCTCCGACCAGCGAGAGATAGAACGTTTCCGTTTATCATAGGAAGGAGGGCTGCCATGTGGTGGCTCCTCACAGCGGTGGTTTGTACCATCGTTGGATTCTTTCTCGCAATCTGTGTCGCCACTGTTACATCTAACGAGAACGACGGGTTCGCCAGATTTGCAAGCATCACGGCCTTCGTCGTGATTGTGCTCTACACGTTTGCAAACCTCGCCGTTTACGGTTGTTCTTTGCCGCACACCGAAAGGCAAAGAACTGCGACTTTTGCGGAGGCTGCATCGCACTACGGCCTCGACAGCGGGACTGCGTACCCGCTGTCTGTGGGAGATAAGTCTGTCTCGCTGTCGGGAAATATGACCGTTAACGGAAGCCTGTTCCACGTCAGTGGACAGGCGCAGTTCCAGGGTGGTACTGCCCTCCTGGTAGGATTTCAGCATAATGGGTTTTATGAGGTCATCGAAATTCCGTTGGCTAACATTGAGTTCATTATCATTCCTGATAACGAAGCGTCAACTATGACGCTCAGTCTCGACAATACCTCGTGGTCTGCCGCGGGGTACAAGGTTGACGAGAAGTTTAGCCGCGACTGCCGGCCGTCATTCCGCTTTGGCTGGTGGCCAGCGGAGTGCAGCACCAGTCTGCAGAGATTCGCTGTCACTCCCTCGGTAAATGAGGGTTTGGCTGGAGTCCTTCAGAAGGTTCTCGCCAACGGTAACGCTGGTAAGTTCGCCGTGATGAAGGTCCACAGACCCGACTATGATCGTATTGTCGGCTCTGCCAGCACCCCAGAGACGGAGACACCATCTCCGTCGCCCACCCAGAATTGAGAGTAAAATGCTCCGCTGGGTCGGCGGCGGAGCATTTTACTTTTGATTGAAATTATTATTCTAAAACAGCTTTTCTAGCTTATCATTTAGCCGCGCCAGTGATTTCTGGTCGCTAGCGCTGACGCCAGCCAGCACCCAAGTGTTCGCGCCGATAAATTCGCGCGCCGTCGCGATCATCCGTTCGCGAGTGATGTTGTGGATTGCCTCGGGCACGCGCTCGTAATCTTTGACAAAACCATCGCCGAAATAGCGCCCGCTATAGAAATTGCTAATCTGTGCGACCGTTTGCGCCCCCATTTGGTGGCGGCCTAGCGCGTAGGACTGCGCTGCCGATAGTTCTTCTTCGCTAATCTGCCCGTCGAGCACCGCTCGCACTTCGCCGGCGATAATGTCGAAAAGCCGGTCAGCGGTCTCGACATTGACCTGCCCGCCAAAATCCCAGCTACTATCATAAAAACCGGCGCTAGCTTCGCTAAACATGCCATAAGCCAAACCCTTTTTGCGAGCGGCACCGAAGATACGCGAGTGCATCGTGCCGGTCAAGATATGATTCAAGCACGACATCGCCTCTAGTTCGGCGTCATTGATTTCACGCGGCAGCGACATGCTCCAACCAAAGGTCAAGTTAGTCGCCTCTTTACGCTTGATAAGGGTCGGAGCGGCCTTTTTCAAAACATCGCGCGGTACTGTGAAACGTTCGCCGCGCGGCAACTCCCAGCCCTCAAGCATATTTTTAATCTGCTCGCGCCGGCCATCGAGCTTGCCCGCAATCACAAAGCGCATATTATCCGAGGTGTGTGTTTTTTGATGATGACGCTGAATATCCTCAAGCGTGATATTATCAATCGTCCGCAAACGCTGCCAAAACGTATAAACGTCCTCGCCTAGCAGCTGCTGGACTTTCGGCCAAAGCACGCGGCCGTGATTGTTCAAATACCCCGTTAGTTCGCTGCGGACATTGCCCTTTTCAGCCTCTAGCGATTCTTGCTGAAAGCGCGGCTGGCAAATCGCCACTTGCTGCAATTCTAAAATCCGATCCCATTCAAAATCAGCGCAGTCAGCCACATACACCATTGATAAGTCGCTTGTCCATGCATTATGGTACGCGCCATTTTTGGTGAATTCTGCTTCGTAAGCATGCTCGCTTGGAAACTTAGCGTTTGCACCAAACGACATATGCTCCATCACATGAGCGGTTTCATAAATATTTTTGCGTCCAACATAGCGGTTGCCAGCGCGGAATTGAAATTGGAAGCTCATCACCGTCGCGCCAGGCACGTCAATAAGCAGCCCACGCGAACCATTGTCGAGCCGTACTTCTGTTACTGTGTGTTTCATCTAGCGGCTCTTTTTTCGATTCTGGCGTTTGGCCTTTTTCTTTTTGCGGGCAACGTTGCGCCTATGATTAGTTTCGGCGGTCGAGGCGGCTCTTTTTATTGAACCGCCGAAATCGTGATCGCGATTCTCTTCGCCGCCGGTGATTTCGTTGACACCATGCTCGACGGAGGTCTCGGCAAGCTTTGTCAATTCCGTTTGGTGATCATCGTCAATAGATTCGCGGCTAATAGCGTCGGTGGCGCGCACATGATAAATAGCACGCAAGACTTCCTCGCGCAATGTCGCTTGTAAGCTATCAAACAGCTTCTGCGACTCACTGCGGTATTCAACCAGCGGGTCGCGCTGGCCGACGCTGCGCCAGTGAATACCTTCGCGCAAATGCTGCATATTTTCGAGATGCTGCATCCACAGCGTATCAAGTACTTGCAGATAAACTTCGCGCTCAACCCCGCGGATTAGATCGTCGCCAAGCTCTCTTTCTTTGGCTGTATACATTTTTTGTGCAGCAGCTAACGCTTTATCGCGGCGCTGGCTATCTTTTTTGATCGCGCCAATTTTTTCAATTTCATCGACCTCCAGCGGGATAATCTCTGCAAATTCTTCGACAAATTTTGGATTATTCTTGGCCGGCACCTCTGTTAATTTATTAACCATCGCCCGCAGCAAACGCTGAATTTCTGGTTTGATATTATCGCCCTCAAGGATTTTGCGGCGCACCGTGTAGACAACTTTGCGATGGCGGTTAATAACATTATCGTACTGAACAACATTTTTGCGCGTATCAAAGTTATAGCCTTCGACTCGCTTCTGCGCTGCCTCCAATGTCTTGCTGACGGCACGATTCTGGATCGCTGTCTCCTCATCGACACCTAGGCGTTCCAACACATTAGCAATCCGCTCGCCCTGAAAGATACGCATCAAATCGTCCTCAGTCGAAACATAAAACTGCGTATCACCCGGGTCTCCCTGGCGGCCGCCGCGGCCGCGCAGCTGATTGTCAATTCGGCGCGATTCGTGGCGCTCTGAACCAATAACCACTAGACCGCCCAGTTCTTTGACGCCCGGCCCAAGTTTAATATCGGTGCCGCGCCCAGCAATATTAGTAGCTAGCGTAATCGCGCCCTTTTCGCCAGCATGCGAGATAATCTCTGCTTCGCGCTCGTTGTTCTTGGCATTTAGAATTTCGTACTTAATACCTTCGCTATCCAAATATTTGGCGATCATTTCGTTTTTAGCGATTGAACCAGAGCCAACCAACACCGGACGGCCTTCATCGTGATATTCTTTAATCGCTTGGGCCACCGCCTTCAGCTTACCTTTCTCAGTCTTGTAAATTAGGTCCTGGTGGTCCTGGCGAGTAATTGGCTTGTTCGGCGGCACCACTACTACGTCGAGCGAATAAATTTGTTGAAACTCTTCAGCCTCAGTGAAAGCAGTACCAGTCATACCGCTAAGTTTTTTGTACAGTCGGAAGTAATTCTGAAAGGAAATCGTCGCTAGCGTCATGCTTTCCTGCAGCACTGGTACGCCTTCTTTGGCTTCAATCGCTTGGTGCAAACCTTCGCTATAACGGTTGCCCTGCTTGAGCCGACCAGTGTGCTCGTCAACGATTATCACCTCGCCGTCGTTTGTCACCACATAGTCTTTGTCGCGATGAAACAGCGTTTGCGCCCGCAAAGCTTGATCCATATGGTAAACGCTGCGCACATACTCTGGCGTGTATAAGTTTTTTATACCCAGCATTTTTTGGACTTTCTCGACCCCTTCGTCAGTAAGAGCTACCTGCTTGCGCTTCTCTTCCAAGGTATAATCCTCTGGCGTCAACTTCGCTGCAATCTTGGCAAATTGATAGTAGCTATCAGGATTTTCAGCAGCCGGCGCGCTAATAATCAGCGGCGTCCGCGCCTCATCGATCAGAATCGAGTCCACCTCGTCGACAATCGCAAAATTCAAATCGCGCTGGCGCACTAGCTCGATATCGTTAACCATATTGTCGCGCAAATAATCAAAGCCGAATTCATTATTAGTACCATAGGTAATATCTGCCTGGTAAGCTTCTTTACGGGTGCACGGGCGAAGCTTCTTCATGCGCGGATCAGTATGCGCCTCATTGTCATAATTTTCGTCGTACAAGAATGAAGCCTCATTGATGATCACACCGGTCGATAAACCTAGCGCATCATAAATCTGCCCCATCCAGCCGGCATCGCGCTGCGCCAGATAATCGTTGACAGTCACAACATGTACACCTTTGCCTTCAAGCGCATTCAAGTAGGCTGCTAGCGTCGACATCAAAGTTTTACCCTCGCCAGTCTTCAGCTCGGCCACGCTACCCTCATGCAATACCATTGAACCAATCAGCTGCACATCGTAATGGCGCTCGCCGATTGTCCGATCGGCCATCTCGCGCACCACCGCAAAAGCGTCTGGCAAAATCGTATCAAGCGTCACAGATTTCTTCTGCAAACGTTTGCGCAGAACATCGGTTTGGCCAGCCAATTCCTTGTCAGATAGTTTCTTGTATTTCGGGCTAAGCGCATTAATTTCGTCGACTTTCTTTTGTAAACGCCGCAAAATCCGCTTCTGCGGGTCACCGAAAACCTTCGTCAGCACCTTCTGTTGTGTTATCGCCATAACGTCAAATTTCCCTCACTTTCAGGTATTTTCCAAAAACTCCCCTAATTATAACTGTTTTCGGGGAGTTTTGGAAGAGGCTGCTACTAAATCGCTACTGCGTTTCGCGGTCAAAACCGCGTTTGAACCGCGCCAGTATATCGCGCCGGCCAACATGAGCTAACAAATTTTGCTTGTACTTGCGAAGCTGCCCAGCTAGCTTGCGCTCGACGATATCAGTTGCTGCCATAACATTCATTGTCGAATCTTTGGCTTTAATAACCTGGTCTGGCACGTTAATAATCACTTCGACTTCATATTTGTTGCCGTTATCGCGATTAACTTCCTCGATTTTCACCGAAGCACTCATAGTTTTGCGAGCATGCCGCGTCACTAAGCGATCTAATCTGCCAATCTTCTTGCTAATATATTTTTTCGTCGGTTCATCCAAAACGTAACCGCCTACGCCAGTTATATCAATATCTGCAATCACTTTGACCCCTTTCGTTAAACCGATAATGTATTTTAATTATAGCATTTAGCCGCGGTGAGCGCTACCAATCGCCTCAGTAATATTCTGAAAGCCATCGCGATCGAGCAACTTAACTAAGCCTTCGTTAATTTCGCCGACAACCTGCGGCCCCTCAAACATTAGCGCCGTCACCATAGCCACCAGGCTCGCACCAGCACAAATCTTCTCGTAAGCATCCTCGGCAGTAAACACGCCGCCGACACCGATAATCACAAAACGATCGCGGTATTTGGCATAAGTTTTGAAAATTAACCCAGTAGTAAGCTCCCGCGCCGGCTGGCCGCTGAGATTTCCCCTGATCTCGTTATCCAGCAATTTTGAATTACGCAGCGCCGAGCGGTCCTTGACTAGATTGCCAATCGTTAAGCCAGCAACCTCATGCCGATCAATTACTGCTAGCAGCTTCATAAATTCCGGCCACTTTTTGTCTGTCGGCATCTTAACGAAAATTGGCCGCGTTAAGCGCAAGTCATCTACCGCCGTCAATAATTTATCCAGCCGTGATGGCGTCGTAAACGGCTCGCCGCCATAAGTATTCGGACAGCTAATATTGATTTCGTACAACGGCGCGCAACCAGCTGCCTCTAGCTGGCGCAAACTTTGGCAATAGTCGGCAATCGCTTCGCTATCGCTAACATTTTCGGGATTATTGGTTTTAGCAACTGACACGCTCAACGGGAAATCGCGCCACAGCCGCCGCGGATACTGCTTAATCCTTTGTATATTGCGAGTAACTCCATTATTTGCCAAGCCGACGTTAACTACAATCGATTTCTCGCTCGGTAAGCGGCGAAACCACGGCCGCGGATTACCAGCACAAACCTGTGCAGTAGTCGAACCGCCAATTTCGAAACCTAAGCCAATCCGTTTAGCTATTGGCGGCAAGTCGAAGTTCTTGTCCAGCCCAGCTGACATTCCTAGCGGATTTTTGAATTTTAGGCCTAAAATCTCCTGCTC
This sequence comes from uncultured Candidatus Saccharibacteria bacterium, assembly GCA_963456275.1. GTDB lineage: Bacteria > Patescibacteriota > Saccharimonadia > Saccharimonadales > Saccharimonadaceae > Saccharimonas. The sequence continues at coordinate 37,509 of CAUOLJ010000006.1, read as the reverse complement.
GAGCCGCGAATTTCGATAATTCCACACCCGCAAAATATTCTCGCCGCGCACTCGGTGCAGTGCTCGCGCCGCTTTGATCATACCCTCATGCGCTTTGTCTGGATGTTGTCGAAAAAGCAACGGTTTAGCAAGTTTCTGATAGCCGCTGCGCGAAACTTGGCGCACCATTCGCTTCATCACAATTCCTCGCGATTACTCAGATACGGCCGCAGTACCTCTGGCACGCGCAGCTTACCGTCATCGGTCTGGTAATTCTCGATGATTGCTACCAGCGAGCGTGCCAAGCTCACCGCTGTACCGTTAAGCGTGTGCAGTACCTGCAGCGAGCCGTCGCTGCGGCGCACGCGAATATTGAGATTACGCGCCTGAAAATCAGTACAATTCGAGCAGCTAGTCAACTCGCGATACTGGTTATCGACTGGCGACCAGTACTCGATATCATATTTTTTGGCTGCTGGCGCACCGAGGTCGCCAGCCGCGATATTCACCACATGGTACGGCACTCCTAAGTTTTGCCAAATTTCTTCCTCGATCGACAAGATTTTTTCGTGCATTTGGACTGATTGTTCTGGCGTACAAAAGATATACATTTCCAGCTTATTGAACTGGTGCACGCGGAATAGTCCGCGACTAAACTTGCCAGCTGCACCCGCTTCTTTGCGGTAGCAAGGGCTATAGCCAGCATAGAGTAGCGGCAGATTTTTCTCGTCGATGATTTCGTCAGCGTGAAAGCCAGTCAGCGGCGCCTCGGCCGTGCCAATCAGCATGACGTCTTCGCCGTCGATGAAATACTCATTACTTTCCTTGTCGCTCTTTGGAGCAAAACCAGAACCGCGCGCCACCCGGCCCGACACCATGTGCGGCACTGTCATCGGCGTAAATCCTTTAGAAATTAACAAATTCAGCGCATACTGATAAATCGCATTCTCTAGCAGCATCAAATCGCCCTTGATGTAGTAGAATTTCGTGCCAGCCACCTTGGCACCGCGCTCAAAATCAAGCCAACCGCGGCCAGTTGCAAAATCTAAATGATCACTGGCAGATTGGCGCTTATCACCCCACGTTTTAATCTCCACACTATCCGACTCACCGCCAAGTGGCACGTCATCAAGCGTTATATTAGGCACTGCGTCCATTTGCGCTTGAAAATCTGCTTCGATATCGCGCAAATCGCTCTCTAGTTTCGCTAGCTCTTCTTTCAAGGCCCTGCCCTGCTCAATCAGCTCTGGCGCTGGTTTACCGCCCTTCATCTGGCCAGCGATTTCGTTCCGCCGCGTTCGCAGCTCATCGACCTGCTGCTGCAATTGCCGCCGCTGCTCATCAGTGTCTAGCAAACGAGCAATTGACACATCATAATAGCCTTTATTTTTTGCCGATTCCTGAACGCGATCGGCGTATTCTCGAATATAGCGAATATCTAGCATAATATTTAGTATATCATCTAGCGGTACCGTACACCATACGGGCCTACCCGATGTATCCGCAAAGAGCTATGTTATTATAATCTACTCCGTTCGCAGCGCCTCAATCGGGTCAAGTTTCGCCGCCTTGCGGCTCGGCAACCAACCAGCTACAATTGCCACCAACATCAGAGACAACACTACAACAACAGCGTCTAGCGGCTGGAAGATCAGCAAATCGTACTTGCCCAGACCCAATGCTTTAGAAATCGCCGGGTTCGCTAGCGTACCAATACCCCAAGCGCCTAGCACGCCGATCATACCGCCCAAAAAGCCAACCCAAGCTGCTTCGTAGCGGAACAACCGCCCGATATCACGTTTTGACGCGCCCAAAGCTTTCATCAGACCAATTTGCTGCGTCCGCTCGAGCACCGAAATATACATAGTGTTAATAATCCCGAACACACTCACCACCAAAGCCAAAATACCAAAACCCATCACAATAGTTTGCAAAATATTTACGAAAGTAAAAATCATACTCTGTACATCTTTCGAAGTCATCGACGAATAGCCAGCGTCCTTCAAGCTATCGCGAACTTCCTCGGGAGTTTTACCGCCCGTGGCTGTTGCATTAGCAAAAATATACTTTTGATAAGCATCAGTTCCGGCAGTACTAAAGTCCGTTAATTCCTTAGCGTCGCTCGAATCGATATACAGATTTGGCCGGCTAGCCATTTGGTCTGGCGATTTCTTGACAACCGCTACAATTTTGAATTGCTTATTTAGCGTCTTACCGCCAAGAAGCTCTTTGACACCCTCTTCGCCCTTCTCAATATACACCTTTTGAATTGTCTCAGTATCAGCCTGTTGCGGCTGCTGGTTAACTGTAATTGTTAACATCGAACCAACCATTTCTGACGCCGTTTTGCCCAGTTTCTCAGTGTAGCTCTCTGGTATAATTGCCTCGCCTGGCGCTAGCTTTGTTCCCGACTTAATCTCGCGGCCAGCTGCAGATTCTAACTGCAGGGTATTATCTCGCATCATAACTTGGGCTACATATTTCTTATCATTCTTCACGCTAAATACTACATATTTTGGCCGCAGCTGATAGTTCGGCTCAACATTTTTAAGATCTTTGCGCTGGCGCAATTTTTCAATATCACTCTGAGTAAGCGTGTCATACTCTTGACCATAATACGACGCCGCATTAGGATTATATTCAGTTAATTCGCTTCTACCGCCTACCGCTGATCCAGCAGTAGTAACCCGCTTGTCCTTAGAAATGATTAGGCCGTTTGGATCAATATTACTGCTGATTATCCGATCAACGTACTGCCTAGCACCCTCACCAACCATCAGGCTAGCCATAATCGCGAAGCCGCCTACAGCAATAGCTACACTTGTTAAGATTGTCCGCATTTTGGCACGGCGCAAATTACGGCCGGCTCTAGCAACGATATCAGTAGTTTTCATTATTTTTCCTCCTCTGTAAATTTGCCGGTCGACTTATTTTTAGCAGCGGGTTTCTCTACTTTCTTGCTACGAGTTTTAGCAGTCGATTTCTCGGCAGCAGAATCCGATTCAATCTTGCCATCTTTGATATGAATCACCCGCTGACATTTTTGCGCTAAGTCTTCATCGTGAGTCACGATAATCAACGTAGCGTTGTTTTCTTTACAATAATTAAACAACAAATCCTCAATCACTTTTGAAGTTGCCGAGTCAAGATTACCAGTCGGCTCATCAGCAAATAAGATTTGCGGGCGGCCCACAATCGCCCGAGCAATCGCCAAACGCTGTTTTTGCCCGCCTGAAAGGTCTTTGGCACGCGACTTAATCTTATCGCCCAAGTCAACCGCTTCCAGCGCTTCAATGATCCGTTTCTTGCGGCCGATCCGCACCACGCCAGCCGTTTCTAACGCCAAACTGACATTATCGTAACAACTCTCACCGCCTTCGACGAAGAAACTCTGGAAGATAAAACTCATCTTCTGCGCCCGGAATTTGTCAGTAGCCCGCGGCCTCAACCGCAAAATGTCTTCGCCGTCAATTAGCACCTTGCCCTTTTGCGGCTTGTCTAGCCCGGAAATCGCATGCATCAGCGTCGATTTGCCACTACCGGACTTACCTAAAATAGCCACACTCGAGCCCTCTTCAATATTCAAGCTAACATCATCCAGCGCCGTAAAAGCATTCTTCTTTTTGCCATATATTTTAGTAATGTTTTTGACTTCTATCATTCAGCTTTCCTCCTTATATCGCCGTTATTACGCCAGTCGTTAGCAATAATATAATTATCACACCCAAACCGATGCGGTACCGAATAAATAACGAAAAGTCATTGCGGGCGACAAATTTCAGCAGCCACGCAATCGACCAATAGCCAACCGCAAAAGCCACCGCTGTCGCCAAAATTGTCGACACCCAGCCAACACCGCCGCCAATATATTTGTAAGCAGTCATCGCCTCCAACAAACCTGCCGCCACCAAAGCCGGAATACCCAGGAAGAAGCTTAATTTCGTCACCGTTACCCGATCAAAACCGCGAAACAGCCCCACCGAAATTGTCGCCCCCGAACGCGATACGCCCGGAATTAGCGCCAAACACTGCCCCAAACCAATCGCCAGTGTATCCCGCCAAGTTGTCTGCCGCTCGCCGCGCCGCACAGCGCTACATTTGTCGGCTAGCCACATCACCAGGCTCCAGCCAATCAACGCAAAGGCCACAAACCATAAACTGCGCAGCACTGTCTCGACCTCATTTTTGAGAGCATAACCGATAGCCGCAATCGGCAGCGATCCAATAATAATCGCCCAGCCGTATTTGTAGTCAAACTGCCGGCGCGCCCGCTTCCACCACAGACCGCGCCACCAAGCGCTTAGCACTCGCCAAATATCATTTCGGAAATAAATTATCGCTGCAGCGATAGCGCCAATTTGAATAATTGCCGTAAAAGCCGTCAAACTCGGGTCGTTGATCCGCATACCCATCAATTTCTCGACAATCGTCAAATGCCCGGTCGACGACACTGGCAAAAACTCCGTTACTCCCTCGACAATACCCAATATGATAGCCTGCCACCATTCCATAATATTTAATAGTATAGCATCTGCAGCCGTCTCGGCAAAAATCTCAGCTATTTTTGCCCTTTTTATACTAAAAATATTGACATAAGCGTGATTTTTTGCTATAAGTTATACAGAAAGTCAGACAAAAATAAAAAAGGAATAAACAAAATGCGACGCGGAGAAATGCCAAGGACAACAAGCACAGCCGGCGGACACGAAGGTCCTGGACGGTCACCAACGCAAGAAGAAATAGATGATGTCATAAATGGGGCCGAAGAACTCACTAGACAAGCTGCCGAATCTGAGCAATCGCCTACATATAGCGCCGCAGCTGAAGCAGAACAATACACCGCAGAAGCCGCCGCCGAATACGAAGGCGTCAAGCCTGGCCAAGAAAGCGCTGGAGACGCCGCCGAGGTACAGGCTAACGAGACGCTGCGCACTGACGCTGAAATTCTAGGCAGGCGCTACCCCGTTAGCCGAATGATAAGAGACGCTGGCAATACACTACAATGGGGCAAGGAAAGAATTGCAGCAGGCTGGAATAATGCTAAGGAGCAGCCAGGCCTACTTAAAGACAAATTTATGTACGGCCTAGCCAAGAGCTCGTATGACCGGCGCAAAGCAAAGTTCGATGAGGTTGCTCATCTCAGCGACAACCACCCGCTTAAAAAACGCCGCATGAGAAAGCTTCAAAATGCTGAAAATCGAGTTAATAAACGCAAAGCAGATATAGACAGGCGGCAAAATCGGATGAGCGGACGCCTAGAAACCGTCAAAAACGCCTACGAATCGCGCCGCGAGGCCACTATCGCCGAATTATCGGAACGTGCAGACAAAGCCCGCGCCCGCAAAGCTCTTCGTGAAGAAATGCGTAGTAAACGTAAAGAACAAAATGTTGATGTTGGTTGGTTTGAGGCTTGGGTAGTAGCCAAAGAACACGTCGACTCTATGCCAAAAGATCAACGCCGCCGCATCGCTAGCGCCGTCATGAATGCTGCCGAAGCTAGCAAAAACTCACAAGAGGCCAGCTGGCAAGCACGATACGCTGAGCGAGCTTCTGCTGACGCGCAAAATCGAGTTGAATCAATTGGCGGACAGCTTCAGCAGACCAGAACCGAGCTAAATAGTATGCGCCAGCAAGCTGGAGAAATCGCTAACATGGAGTCAGACTTGGTTTCGGTCAGAGAGAATGCGGCTAAGCTTCAAGAAAAAGCCGACTCGCTATCCGATGATAGCGCCAACAAATTTGCAGCAACGTACGAAGCCGTCAAGGCTCAGCAGCAACAAGAAAATATGGAGAAAGCAATCGCCGATTATCATAAACGTTTAGCCGAACTGCAGCGACAGGAGACGCAACTTGCGCAGTCGCTGATTCAAGCTCAAAAAGACGTCGAAAACACCGGTAAAGAGCTTGAGAACAGAGCGCGAGCAGAAGCCGCTGCAAAAAAGAAAGCCGAAGCTACCCAGCAAGCCAGAGACCGTAGCGTCGAAAATACCTTTGTCTAAAGTTAAAACAGAAAAAGAAAGGATAACATCATGCCAATTTTAAGCCGCAGTCTCCTCGCAGATTTAGGAATCAATCTATCAGACGAAGATTACCAATCGCTTGCCGACCATTTTGAATCGACGCTAGAGGAACGTGTCATCAACGAAATCGTCCTCGAGCTATCACCAGAGCAAGCCGAAGAACTATCACACATGCAAGAAGCCAGCGACGACCAAATCGTCGATTGGGTACGCGCCAATGTACCAGACTTTGCAGATATTGTGTCTGATGAAATCGATATCTTGCTCGGCGAGCTAGCTGAGGATAGCGAGAAAATGGCTGCCTAAGCCAAGATACCGATAGTATCGACAGCCCAAAAGCTATAACTTCACTTCTGGATAAATTGCCCGCGTCGTCTCGTCAATCTCGCTTCTTAGCTGTGGAAATGGCACGCCCTCGCGGGCAGTTACACCTTCAAAAATCCAAAATACCCGCTCAGAATAACCCCAACCACAAGCTGGCGGCATACCGTACTCCAACATTTCCACAAAATCGATATCCAGCATCATCGCCTCGTCATCGCCTGCATCGCGCATCTGTTGCTGCTCAACAAAGCGATTCAACTGATCAATCGGGTCATTCAGCTCGGAAAAACCATTCCCCAGCTCTGACCCGGCAATAATCGGCTGGAAACGCTCCACGGTCTGCGGATTGTCGGGGTTGGCCTTAGACAGCGGACTGATGAACTTCGGCGTATTCACCAACCACACCGGCCCCGCCACATCTTTACGAATATTCTTCCATAATTTATCGATACTGCGCGGAATGGAATCAGTCTTCTCCACTTCCAAGCCATGTTCTTTCAACTTGGCGGCTACCTCTTCAATCGTTGTATTATACACATCAATTCCATAGTGCTTGCGAATAACTTCAGCATAATCCCAAACTTCCCAATCGCCGCTCATGTCAACATTAAATTTACCTAGCTGAAATTGCAGCGTACCAAACGTCTTTTGAAGTACATCTTTATACATCGCCTCCATAAAGCGCATACCCTGCTTCCAGTCCCAATACGCAGCATACCACTCCATGGCAATGTGTTCTGGCAAATGCTCATCGGAATAATTCTCATTGCGAAAACGCGGCCCGAGGTCATAAACCTTATCAAACCCAGCACCAATCAGGCGCTTCAACGGCAACTCGTGAGAAATGCGTAGGTAAAACTGCTGGTCGTCCAGCGCGTCCATATGCGTCACAAATGGGTTAGCATCAGCACCGCCGGTGGTATGCTCCAATACCGGCACATTCACCTCGGTAAAGCCGTGCTGGTTTAGATAATCGCGCGTCGCCTGCCAGAACTTGCTGCGGCGAATAAACCGCTGGCGCACCTCTGGATTGACGTTCATGTCAACGTAACGGCGACGGAAACGCTCTTCTTTGTTCTCGAGCTTTTCGGGCATCGGCCGTAGCGACTTAGTTAGTAGCCTTAGCTCACGCACGCCAACCGACCGTTCGCCAGTCTGCGTCGTCGTCATCACTCCGCGCGCCTCGACAAAGTCGCCCGTGTCCAAAAGCTTCAGCTGTTTCATACCCAACACGCCGCAACTAGCATCCAATTCCGCTACATCATCGCGCTGCAAATATAGCTGCACCTCACCGCTCCCGTCGCGCAGTTTGATGAACGCCAGCTTACCAAAACTGCGAATTGAAGTGATGCGCCCCGCCACAACCACTTCCTGGCCCGCCAGCTCATCATAGCGCGCTAAAACCTCGCCGCAGCCATGCGTCCGCTCCGACCGCGCTGGATACGGATCAACGCCTAGTTCTCGCAGGGTTTCTAATTTTCGCAAACGTTCGTTTCGATAATCTTGCAGTGTAGCCATAATTATTTATTATAGCACACCCCTGTTAGTAGCTACGAAATTGCTTTAATCACGTAGACGGTTTCGCCTTTGGGCGTGTTAATAGTGGCGGTATCGCCCACTACCTTATCAATCAGCGCCACACCCAGCGGCGATTCGTCGCTAATCTTGCCATTCAGCGGATCGGCTTCAACCGGGCCAACAACCGTATACTCAAATATTTTACCGCCAGATTCAAGCGTCACTCGACTGCCCAAACTAACTTTGTGAGTGGTGCCGCCCTTGATATCCTCGGCGTTCTGCAAAATATCCTCAATCTCGGCAATACGCGTCTCGACTAGACCTTGCTCTTCGCGCGCCTGATCGTACTCGGCATTCTCGCTCAGATCGCCATAACCGCGCGCTTCAGCGATTTTCTCGGCAATCTCGCCGCGGCGACCCTTCAAGGCAGCTAGCTCTTCTTCAAGCTCTTTTCTTCCATCCTCGGTGATCTGATATGCTTTTTTCATGAGTTTTACTCCTTTCGTTATACCGCCCGAAACTTTCTCTGTCTAGAGAAACCCCAGCCCTCCAATACAAAATACTCAGATTAGTTCAGTGTAGCAAGCAACTCATCTGCCGTCAAGAGTCGTTGTTCGCCAGTCTGGCGCGTTGACACCTCCCATTTGCCATCATCAAGCAAGCGATCGCTGACCGTCACCCGATATGGAATGCCCAGCAGCTCGGCGTCAGCAAATTTAACCCCTGGACGCTCGTCGCGATCGTCATAGATAGTTTCGATTCCGGCAGATTGCAGTTTCTGGTAGAGTTCGTCAGCTGTAGCGCGCGACTGGCTGCCAATTTGCACCAGATATACTTTAGCGGGCGCGATATTCTCCGGCCAAACCAGCCCCTTGTCATCAGCAAATTTCTCAACAATTACGCCCATCACCCGAGTGATGCCGATACCGTAGCTGCCCATATAAGCGTACTGCTCCACCCCGTCAGCGTCAGTAAAGACCAGGCGCATTTCCTCGGACTTTTGCGTACCGAAGTTAAAGATATTGCCAACCTCAGCAGTTTTAACCCGTTCTAACTCGCTGCGGTCAATACCCAGCTCCTTGATGGCATCATCCAAAACTTCCTCGTTCACGGCAATATTTTTGCCGCGATGCAGATAAATATAATCCTCGCCAGCGTCACAAATCGTCTGGAATTCGTGGCTAAATTTAGTAAAAGCGCCGCCTGAAGCAAACGTCACATATGTCTCATCACCGATACCAAAGCGGTCGTAGCAGCGCTTATAAGCCTCAATCGCGGCGTTGTAATAGTTATCCAAGTCTTCTTTGCTGGCGTGCACCGAGTACATATCTTTCATAACGAACTCGCGGCCGCGCATAATACCGCTTTTGGCGCGCAGCTCGTTGCGCAGCTTGTTCTGGAACTGGTAAACGCTAATCGGCAAATCCTTATAGCTCTTCAAATAATTACGCAGCAAATCAACAATCGGCTCTTCGTGCGTCCAGCCGAAACCAACCTCGGTACCATCCTGCAGATGAGACTTAAACCAAACATCGACCAACTCGTCGCTCCAGCGCCCAGTCTCCTGCCATGTTTCTTTACGCTGCAGTGTGCTCATGACTAGCTCTTGACTGTCAATTTTATTCATCTCTTCGCGGACAATTTGCTTAATATTCTCAACCACTTTTAGTCCCAGCGGTAGGTATGAATAAACGCCCGCCATCGTTTTATGCACGTAGCCAGCGCGAATCAGCAGCTGGGCATTACGCGCCACCTCGTCAGCTGGCGCCTGCTTGATAGTTCGAGTAAAATTCTTACTTAGTCTCATAATATCCTCATTTTACCGTGAATCACGCATATCAACAAATTACCAAAACGCCACCGCAACATAAACCGCATAAAAGGCCACGCTATTCTTGATTGCGTGCAGCAAAAAGCCAGACCAAATCGATCCAGTATATTCACGCAGCGTACAAAGCACCAAACTCAGTGCAAACGTATCAATACCAACATTCCACTGCCCATGCGCTACCCCAAAAAGCAAACTAACAAATAATACGTTAGCTACTACTGGCAGCTTCGCCGAACGCAGTTTGCCATACAGTATACCGCGAAAAATTAACTCCTCGCATAATGGCACTACTATCACCAGCACCACGAAAGCTATCGCTAAATCTAGCGAAAACAGCCTATCCGACACCCCGACATCCTGAGCTTGGTTTGGGTTAAACCCTGGTATAATGGCTTGCGCAACAAATGACAAGCTCACTGTCAAAGCAATGTAAGCCACCGCGCCAACGATTGCCATACCGATATCGCGCCACTCAATCAACCGCTGCGCGCCAGCCTGCTTGGCTGATACTGCTTTTTTGATACGCCAAGCTACCGTGCAAACGGCGGCAATCGTCAAGATATGAACAAAACATTGCAAAATTAGATTAACCACTGATACATTAGCTTGCGCCAACCAACCTGTCCGCAATAGCAATCGCCCAACGCCAGCTACCGCATAAGCAGCCGCTACCATCGATATCGCCACCAGCAGCGTCCAGCCAATCCATGATAGTACCTGCCGCCGGGAAAAACGAAGCTTTTTTAAATTACCCACCCGCCAGCGTTTCATTTGAATAGCTTCCCGACGTCAGAAATCGTTACTAATATTATCAATACTATCAAAACCAAGAAGCCAGTACCATGAATTTTCTCCTCGGTATCTTTGCGGAGCGGTTTCTTTATTAAGCGGAACAAAGCCGTCACAAACCACCGCCCGCCGTCAAGCGCTGGAATTGGCAAGATATTCATCACTGCCAGCGACAAAGCGATTAGTCCAGCAATCATCAAGACATAGCGGCCGCCAGCCTCGCCAGCCGCCGGAAACAGCATACCGAATATCGTCACTGGACCGCCAACACTATTGCCAACTGTTGCTAATTTTTGATTAGCCTGCTGCTGCGCCTGATCGTTCGGCACGATTTTCATAGCCAGCCCCGTCAAACCGTCATAGACAACTTGCCCAAGCCCTTGAATAGTTATCCCGGTCAATTGAGTAGTCAGCCCTACGCCGACAATTGGCGCCGACCAAGTCGAACGCATCAAGACCTCTTGAGATAAACTGGCGCCCAGATAACCACGCTTGTCATCATTGCTAGACCGCAATGCTACAGGCAGCACTGCCTCTCGGCCGTTTCGCGAGTAGCGAATCTTGACTGTTTTGCCTTTGTCGCGAGCTAATCTCTTGGTCAGCTCATCTGGAGTTTTAATCTTATCGCCGTCAACCGATAGAATATCGTCGCCAGTTTTTAGACCGCTTTTTTGCGCTGGCAAGTCGTTCTCGACACCAGCTATCTTGACTTCTTTGCCTGAAGTTGTCGTGTCGCTAGCCACGGTGAATTGATTAGCGACAAGCGGCGGCATACCCCACCACGCCAAAATCGTAAATATCAACACCGCACTCAGCCAGTTCACTGCTACGCCAGCCAGCAAGATTTGTGTTTTTTGCCAAAATGTCGCTGCGCCGTAGTCGCCAGGCTGCTTATCATCGTCATGCTCGCCTTGTAACTTAACGAAACCGCCTAGCGGCAGCCAGTTAATACTGTAATCAACATTTTTGCCCAAAAAGCTTTTCTTGACCTTCTTCTTATAAGCTGCCGGCGGGAAGCCAATACCAAACTCCTCAACACGCACGCCGTAACGCCGCGCCACCAAAGCATGGCCTAACTCGTGCGTCACCACTAAAATAGTCAACACAATTATACCGACAATGATACCAAAAACTAAACTCATTTTACCCTCCAAACCGCCGCGAACGTTTCGCGTACTCATTTAGTATAGCGGTTATGTCACGTTTTGTCATATCTGGCCACGATTTTTTAACAAAAATTAGCTCGCTATAAGCACTGCGCCACAGCATAAAATTGCTTAGCCGCTGTTCGCCGCTAGTTCGCACTATCAAATCGCACGGCGGCACATCTGGCGTATACAAAAATTGCTCAAAGATTTGCGCTGTTACTTTTTTATGTGTTGAAAGCGTTTTGCGCAAGGTGTTGACTGCATCTATAATTTCCTGGTGCCCGCCATAATTAAATGACAAAATCGCCGTGCCGTGCGTCAAATCTTTGGTGGCCGCTTCGGCCTCGTCAATCGCTTTTTTGACTCGGCGGCTGAGGCGCACACGCGTCCCTGCCACCCTTAGCCGTATACCGTGTTCAACGAAAATATGCAAATCACGCGTCAACATTTGCACCACCAAATCCATCAGATGCTTAATCTCCGGGCCGCTACGATGCCAGTTCTCGGTACTAAAAATATACGCGCTAACATACGGCACGCCGCGATCGATAGTGTCGATGATAATTTCGCGCAATTTTTCATAACCAGCGCTATGCCCTTCTTGCGCTGATAGACCCTGAGCTTTTGCCCAGCGGCGATTGCCGTCGACAATGAAGCCGACGTGTACTGGCAATACTTTCTCGCTCATTAGATGGTTAGAATATCCTTTTCTTTGTCCTTGAAAGCGGCCTCTAGCTTGTCTTGGAATTCATTCATCAAGCGATCAAATTCTTTTTCGATCATTTTGAGATCGTCCTCGCTCAGTTCTTTAGCTTCCTTCATTTTTTTGGCATCCTTGATGCCGTCTTGGCGAATATTGCGCAAAGCGATTCGCGCTTCTTCTAACTTTTCTGAAGCTTGGCGAACCAGCTGCTTGCGGCGCTCCTCGGTCAAGGCTGGCACTGGTACGCGCACCACCCGACCATCGTCGCTCGGATTAAAACCAAGGCTCTGATCGTTACGAATCGCCGCCGCAATATTTTGCAAATTACTCGGATCAAAAGGTGCCACCAGCAACATTTGCGCCTCGGGAGCTGTCACGTTGGCCACCTGATTGAGCGGCATGTTAGCACCGTAAGCTTCAACCATCACGCCCGCTAGCATACCTGGATGCGCCCGGCCAGTGCGAATTTTGCGCAGCTCCTCGCCAAAGTGTTCAAATGCGCCTGTCATTTTTGCTTCATATTCGTCTGTACTAAACATATACTCTCCTTTACTTTTATTGTACCATTAAACGCTAATTTATCTGCGCCACTCCTAGCAAACTAGCCCGCCGGTCAAATCCTTGGCGCAAACGATACGCCTGGCGAAAATCTGGCGATCCGTCAATCTCTTGATAAGCATTCTCATCGAAAATCAACCACACATCTAGCGGATAGTGCGGCCGTTCGGCTACCCGCGGCATCACTGTATGATACAGGCGAAAAAACGCATCGGTCGTATGGTACGGCATATATGGCACGAATGCTCGCCCCAAAACTTCTGGCTCGCTACCATCCTGGTTTAGCGGCAAGCCGCCAGTCTCGCGAATCCGTTTAATAAACGCCGCCCGCCCTGTCTCATTGGTAAATTTACGCGATTGCAGCCCACAAACGATAATTTCTTGGTACATGAAACGATGCAAAAACACTATATCCACATAGCGCGAAATCTCGTAAGTCTTGGTGCGATTCGGCCCCATGCCAACGAAAGGATTGTCGGCAAAATCATATCTATAAGCTGGAATATCAATATGAATAATTCCGCCTGTATCTTCGCTTAGCTGGTCTCGCAAAGCAATCAGCTGATCGTCAAGATCCTTGCTATCAATCCGCTCGTGGTCTTGAAAAACTTCGCTTTCTGGCCGCAAATCAATATCATCCAGCTCGCTCGCACGCCCTCGCTCGCCGCCGCTTGGCTTTTCGCGATTGCTATAAAAGTCAAAACTACCAGATTCAAAATTCCGCATCTACATTCCGCCGTTGATTGCTCATGCTTTTATCATACCAAAATAACCGCCATATTTCAGCGGTCATATTGGTTGTATAAGACGTAGGCTTATTCGCCGCCAAGCTCGATACGCTTGAATTGACTAACGCGCACATTCTCGCCGCGCAGCGCTACTTGCTCTTTGATCAGCTCGCCGACGGTTTTGCTATCGTCAAGTACGAAGGCTTGCTCGGACAGGACTTGTTCGGCAAAATACTTGTTGAGTTGTCCTTCGACAATTTGCTCGCGCATATTCTCTGGCTTATCTTGCAAACTGTCGCTTGCCAAAAACTCCTGCTTTTTCGCTTCGTAAACGTCGCTCGGAATATCCTCGACCGTTGCATATTTTGGTGCCATCGCTGCGATCTGCATAGCAATTTGGTGCGCAAACTCCTTGAATTCTGGCAAGCGCGCCACAAAATCAGTTTCGCAGTTAACCTCGACAACCACGCCAATACGGCCCGAGTGTACGTAGCTCTCGATCAGACCTTCGCGCGTCTCGCGGTCGCCTTTTTTCTCGGCCTTGGTCAGGCCTTTCTTACGCAGTGCCTCGAGAGCTTTATCGAAATCGCCCTCGGCTTCAACTAGCGCTTTTTTGGCATCGGTCAGGCCAATGCCGCTTAATTCTTTCAGCTTTTTAATGTCTTCAATTGATACGCCCATCCTATTTATCCTCTTTTTTAGTCTTGCCTTCGTTCACTGCTGCTACAAAGTAGTCTAGCAACAATTGCAAACCTTTGATCGCGTCGTCGTTGCCCGGAATCGGATATTCGACTTTGCTCGGGTCGGCATTAGTATCAGCGACCGCCACCACTGGGATTCCAAGATTTTCTGCTTCAGCAATAGCATTTTTATCAACCAGCATATCGAGTACGATTAAAGCACCAGGCTTGCCATTCAATTCTTTGATACCGCCGTATTTGAAGTTCAAACTATCGATTTCTTCTTGGTAGCGCTGAACTTCTAGCTTATTGTAGCGCTTCTCGAGATCGCCGTTGTCCATGCGGCGCTCGAGGTCGCGCAGCTTTTTGATTTGCGCATTAGTAGTAGTGACATTGGTTAGCATACCGCCAATCCAGCGATTCACCACAAACGGCTGGCCAGCCGACTCGGCAGCCGCTTTAACGATATCTTTGGCCTGCTTTTTGGTGCCAACAAACAAAACTTTTTTGCCGCTCGCTACCGTCTTGGTGATAAACGGTAAGGCTTTGTCTAGCGCCTCAACTGTCTTCGCTAAGTCAATAATATGGCTATCCTGGCGTTTTGAGTGAATATACGGCGCCATCTTTGGGTGCCAGCGGCTAGTTTTGTGTCCAAAATGAACACCAGCTTCAAACAAAGCTTTCATGTCTACTTCTACAGACATCAGTTTACTCCTTTTCCTCGCCCGCTGCTTTTGGAGCTACAACGAGCTGTGTCGTTAAATTAATTACCATAGTAGTGTAACACTATTGGCTATTTTTTTCAACAGCAAAAGGATTTCTCGAAGGCCTATTTATACCAGATGCCTGCGCCAGAGATCCTGCTAGTTGTTCTAGAGAATCACAACTAGAACAATCGGCAGATTGGCCATAATCAACTTCGGAAGAAAATAATAAATAGGTTTCCCTCTTATTGTTATCGTTATCTTTACTGCCAATCAGCTCACTCACAACAGAGACACGGCCTTCTCTAGTAACGATCAGCCACCCTTTCCTATCGCCATCCTCTTCGCGGACAACACCAACCATGCGGTGATTCGCTCCATCGCCATCATCGCCTTCTTCTACATTAGTTCTTATAACTAAACCTGTTTCTTCATTTTCAAAAAATGATTCACCAGGCTGCAGACTAGCAACATAGCCTTCTATGTCTTCTATTCTTTCTCTAATCAATTCTGGGTCGCACTTATCGGTATCTAGTGATAAGTCAAGAAATATTTCTGTCATGTCTCGCCTCCTAATGTCATATTAACATTTTCCCTTGACACTAGCGAACCCGCCACGCTAGTTACTAAGGTATTCTTCGTTCTCTTCCAAAATACCTTCTCTAGCCAGCTAGCAATTCTATTATAACCAGGAATTTTCATTTCAATAAGTAAGTCCTCTATAGCGCGGTTCAAAGGTACCTTTGACCTCAAATTAGCCTCCCCATCTTGTACGTTTATATACGCATCTTCTGGCGGAGCATGTACGGCTAAACCTTTGTCCAAACAAGAGAGGCATTCCGCCAGGCTTGCTTCTCCGCCAAAACGACGAGCGCCAGAACACGACATCAGATTGATATTTCGCAAACCATCATCGCCTGCTTTTATCATATTGATGAGCAAAGTAATAGGGTCCTGCCTTAATACACTGGTATCTCTTGGCAAAGTATAACCAGAGGCTAATAACAATCCATTAGCACTGCCATGGCCAGCGATAGTCAACCGATCGATAGTATCAATGCCCATATTCTGCAACGTCGCAACTCTATCTTGAGTATCGTTAGCAGAACCTACTTCGATGGGTATAATATCCGAAGACTCTGTACGTCTGAAATTTTTAAAGGCGCCATTATGATCGCCCGATTTGCCAATTAGAACAACCGACCACGACTTTTCTTCACCCTTACCATTCACCAAATCAACCATGCTATCTAACGTTTGCAACGACCAGCGAGAAAAAATTGCTATCCCAAGTTTATCATGCAGTTTAAGCACATTATCGCGGCCCAAATGCTCCATAGCTCTTATATACTCCATATAATCTGTTTGACCTTCTTCCGTCATATAGACTTCCCCTATATTAATCGTCCCATATTGTCCTATATATTTACCGTATTCATCTATGACAGATTTAGCCGATTCGTCATCGCCAAGCAGTACTCTATTACACATTTCATACCGCCATATCATCCGTTCGTAATCGCTATTTTCAAAATCAATATTTTTCTTATCTACGATACGACCGCCGCTATCATGAAACTCCTCTCTAGCAGCCTGGGCGCAACGATACACTGTACCATTACCCGATTCAAGCATCCATTTTACATACTCGCTACAGACATCCGGATACTCAAGCAAATCGTCTGGCCAATCGACTAATGGTACGTCAGCAATTTTTTCAACTAGCTTAATACCTTTACTTATAGCGGAACGCTCTTCTCGCGACCGCTCGTCTCTAGCTAGGCAGACATTCCTAATGGTTCTATCGAGATATCCTTTATATTTTACCTTCAATTCTGCCAGGTCGCCTTTGCGCATTTCATCTATATCATCGCACAACCTTCTGAAGAAGTCGCGACGTCTACTATACTCGTCGTCCTCAGTGCTTACAGCTTCTATTTCTAGCGGCGTTTGTGCAGGGTAATATTCAGGTGTTTTGTCATTTGTCATTTTTGTTTCTGTTACGTATCCATCGTAATTATACACTATTTTTGCTAATATTCACCTTTTTTGTTATGCTTAACATCATGAAAGAGCGTTTTCGCAAGATTTCGTCGCGCGCCTCAACGCTGGCTGGGTCGGCTGGCGTGTTTATCCTAGCGGCCGCTTCAATAGCTGTTTGGTTTATCACCGGGCCAATTTTCAACTTCTCTGACACCTGGCAGTTAGTTATCAACACTGGTACGACGATTGTCACTTTTTTGATGGTGTTCTTGATCCAAAATACTCAAAACCGCGATAGTCGTGCTATTCAACTTAAGCTTGATGAACTGATCCGCTCCACCAAGGGCGCCCGCATGCGCTATGTTGGATTAGAAGACTTCAGCGACGAAGATTTAGCTGACATCGAGGAAGAAATTCGCGCTATTACCCAGCTACCGGCCTCGCAGCGCGCACTGCGCAAACTTCACGACAAAATCAGCAGCGAAAAGGAACGCCGTAGCAACGAAAAGCGCCGCAAAACTCATTTTTGACAGACAGATAGATTTTTGTTAAAATACTACAGTTATGAAAAGCAGTATTCACCCACAGGACTATCGCCTGGTCGTATTTAGCGACGAACAAGCAGGCTTCGCGTTCTTGACTCGCTCAACAGCGCAATCTACCGAAACAATCAAGTGGAAAGACGGCCAGACTTACCCGTTAGTCAAAGTCCACATTTCGAGTAAATCGCATCCATTCTTCACTGGCGAAGAAAAGATCATCGACACCGAAGGCCGCGTTGACCGCTTCAAGGCCCGCCAAGCCGCCGCGAAAGCCCGCCGCGAAGCTCTAGTCAACAAAGCAAAAAAGGCTAACGCCGCCGCTGCCGCCAAGGCTCAGCAAGCTGCCGATGACAAAACCAGCGACAACAACGCCAAACCAGCCAAAACCTCCAAAAAAGCTAAGAAACAGGTCGACAAGAAAAGCTAGGCGCCATCAATCGCATAATAAAATATCGCTGCTATCTGTCAGCGATGTTTTATTTTTCTTGCCTGATCCACAAAAACACCTTTACATCTGACCTATCTGCCACCCTTAATCCTAATATGTACCCCACCAACATCTAAAACTTGCCACGAATCTAGCGGCGATATTATACCTTAAAACTCTTATTCCGCCAATATATGCTATAATTTTATAAGTTATGGCAAAGATTTCTCTCGATTTAGACGCTTTGAAAGCCGAACGCGCTCGCCTCGGCGATTTTTTGGCGCAGCCTGATGCCTACAATTCACCAGATTTTACTGCCAACAACAAACGTTTCGCCGAGCTAGAAACCATTATCGCTACCGCTAGCGAACGCGATACTGTAGAAAAACAGCTAGCGGAGGCAAAAAATCTAGCCCAGGGCAACGATGAATTAGCCGAACTAGCCAAAGCAGAGATTCCCGAGGACGAAGCTAAAATTGCCGAACTCGACGATAAGTTATTCATATTACTAACACCCAAAGACCCGAACGACGAGAAAAATATCATCATAGAAATCCGCGCTGGCGCTGGCGGCGACGAAGCCTCATTATTTGCGGCAGAACTATACCGCATGTACTTGCGTTGGTGCGAAGCCAACGGTTATAAAACTGAACTAATTAGCGAGTCCGCTAACGATTCTGGCGGCTACAAGGAAGTTATTTTCATGGTCAAGGGCGACGCGCCATATGCCAAATTGAAATTTGAAGGCGGCGTCCACCGCGTCCAACGCGTCCCAGTTACCGAAAGTCAAGGCCGTATTCATACCAGCACTGCCACTGTCGCCGTCTTACCCGAAGCCGAAGAAACTGATATTGATATCAACCCGAATGACCTGCGCGTCGATATTTACCGCTCCAGCGGCCACGGCGGCCAGAGCGTCAACACCACCGACTCGGCAGTACGGATCACTCACCTGCCAACTGGCATAATGGTTACCAACCAAGACGAGAAGTCACAAATCAAGAACCGCGAAAAAGCCATGAGCGTGCTGCGTTCGCGGCTGCTGCAGATGAAAATTGACGAAGAAAACGCCAAATTAAGCGCTGAACGGCGTTCGCTAGTCGGCACTGGCGACCGCTCAGAGAAGATTCGCACCTATAACTTCCCGCAAGACCGCATCACCGACCACCGTATCCGTTATAGCCGCAGCAATATCCCTGCCGCCATGAACGGAGACATCAACGATTTGATTGAACAGCTGCAAGCCTACGAACGAGAGTTAAAAGCGCAAAACGCCGACCAGCAATAACCTATCGCCCGTCTCGCCCCTGATCATATTAATTTAGTTTGACCGCTACAAACTTGCATTTTATACTATTCGTATGAATATATCGGCATGGCTCGATCACGCAATCAAACAATTACGAGAAATTGGCGTCGATTCTGCCAGGTTGGATGCAGAACTTATCTTGGCTAATACGCTGCGGAAAAATCGCACCTACCTGCACGCTCACCCAGAAGACGACATCGACCCGCGGCGTGTTGATATCGCTAATGCTCGGCTGCGCTTGCGGTTAGAACGCGTACCGCTTGCTTATATTTTAGGCTACCGCGATTTTTACGGCCGAAGATTTACGGTGTCGCCGCAGGTTTTAGTACCTCGTCCAGAATCAGAAGCCATCATAGAACTGCTAAAAGAACTTGGTGTTTCTGGCAAGCTGCTAGATATTGGCACTGGTAGCGGCTGCTTGGGCATCACCGCAAAATTAGAGATCCCGAAACTTAACGTAATTTTATCTGATATTAGCCAACCAGCTTTACGCGTTGCCCGTCAAAATGCTGAAAAATTTCAAGCCGACGTCGCTCTGATAAAAAGTAATTTGTTGCGCGCCATACCCGGCAAATTTGATATAATTATCGCTAATTTGCCATATATCGACCGTTCGTGGCAGCGCTCGCCCGAGACTAATCATGAACCAGCATTAGCGCTCTTCGCCAAAGACGAGGGCTTGGCGCTAATCTACCAACTGATAGACCAACTACCAGCACACTTAAATCCTGGCGCCCTAATTTTTTTAGAAGCCGACCCGCGGCAGCACGGTGCAATAATAGCCTACGCTGGTTCGCGCCAGCTGCGACATAAACTAACGCGCGGCTTTATCGTCGTACTACAAGCATAATTTACTTATTCTTGATAGGCCGCTAGCGTCGCTTTGATATTCATCGTTTTACCGCTGCGCATCACCGTCAAATCAATAGTATCGCCTGGCTGATACTGCCCGAGAACGCTTGATAAATTACCTCGCGCGCCCAATTCAGTACCATTGACCTTGGTAATTATATCTTTGTCTTGAATACCAGCTTTAGCGGCCGGGCTGTTAGCGGTAACACCAACGTCTTCGCTGCGGCCGCCAGTCACGTACGCGCCATATTTTGATGGCAAACTATAATGCTTGGCTATTTCCGGCGTGATATCCGTGTAATTGACGCCCAGATACGCTCGCTGCACGCCTTTGCCAGCCAAAACCTGCTGGATTGTACCTTTTGCTGCGTTAATCGGAATCGAAAAGCCAATTCCTTCAGCATTCGAAGCTACCGCTGTATTAATACCGATAACCTGCCCGCTGTAGTTAATTAACGGCCCGCCAGAATTGCCAGAATTAATAGCCGTATCGGTTTGCAGCATATCAGTCAGAGATTCCCGCGAGTTACCGCTGCTATCGCTCGCCGAGACCGCCCGGCCCTTACCAGAAATAATACCTTTAGAAACGGTGTTCTGATACTGTCCTAGCGCATTACCGATAGCAATAACGTTCTGCCCGACTCGGGCTGTCGACGAGTCGCCTAGAGCTGCTGGTGTTAAATTATTAACGTCTTTGATCTTTAAGTAAGCCAAATCATTCAACGGATCGGTACCAACTAGCGATACCGCGTCGTAAGTCGACCCGTCCGAGGCTACAATCGTAACCGACTGCGCGCCTTCTACAACATGCTTATTAGTAAGAACGAAGCCGTCTTTACTGATAATAATACCCGTACCAGCCGCCTGCACCTGGCGGGAACCGCCAAATAGAGATTGCGACTTAGTATTGGTGACTATCGACACCACGCTTGGCGAAACTTTGTCAATAATATCAGAAACAGAAGCCTCCTTGCTATCAGCCGCCAGATTACCGTCAACGAAAGTATTCAGAGAATTGCGGCCTCCTCGCATTAGCAGCGTACAAGTTATGCCGCCAGCCGCCAAAATAATCGCCGCAATCACGATAGAGATGGCTAGCCAAACCGTCTTCTTCTGGCAAGGTTTAGTAGCCGCAACAACCCGAGGCGGCAGCGGCTGTGAGTCTGACGATCGCGGTGTAGCATTTTCCTGCTTATTATTCATCAGAAACCTCCTCTATTCGATAATTTGATCATATCCATTATACTTACTATGCGCATACAGTCTTAAAGAGTCCTTAAAAATCCGCTTAACACCCTACAAAGCATCGCTGCCGCTCAAAACCGCAAAGATATACGCCACAACCATCGTCATTGCCGTTAATAATATCGGCATTGCAATATCAGCGAAGCGAACTTCGCCGTGTTTATGATAGCTGCGCGCTGTCCGCTCAGCCACAAAACCCATCAATACTGCAAATATAGCGAACTGCGATACCTTGATAGCAGCCAAACCAGGAACAGTATAAGCAATCATCCAATAATACGAAATCCAGCCGAGTTCAGCGCACACTGTTGCTGCTGCTATCGCGTAAAGATTAGTGCTGATTCCCTCGTAACGGCTAGCTACATGCCGCGCTGACGCATAAGCAATCACCCAAACAACTGCTACGAAATAAAACGAATCCCATGAATAAGCTGTCAACGACAGTGTCACTAGCCCCAAGAACAGCGCAGTACCAGCCTGAATAACCGCATACGTGTATTTTGAGCGCTGCTTGATAAATAGCAGCCAGACAATATGCAATACTGTTAGCCCCAGCTGGAGTATCATGTACCCGCCCGACAGCCAAATTAACAGCGCAAAACTAACGCCAACTATGATATCCACCAAATTAGACAAAATATTAGCCACCCAAAAACGCGGCCTTACCGACAAAATCCGCCATTTGCCAAGCGCCACCAGCAGCAAAGCAAAAATTGGCGAATTAGTTACATAAATAGTTCCAAACACTGCCAGCGCCAGCAAAATATTAAGCGATGCATAAGCCAGCGAGCTTGCCTTAGAGCTATACTTATGCTTTTTTGTTGAACTCATACCGCTTAATTATACCACCTTAGTATTGTTTCTATAACCCGCCTACTCGCCGGCATTCGGCTTGACTGCTATGATAATAACGTAGTCCACCTCTGCATTATATTTGACACCTGGCACGCTCTGTACCGCTTCTGGGGCAGCGCCGTAAAGCGACTGCAGTTTTACAGACGTAGCTGTCTTGGCGCGCGTTGAGACTTTATATATCTTGTTGCTAGAATACGAGCCGTTTTGCGGCGCATTACCGACAGTACTAACCGTCATGCCAAGCTCAGTTAATTTATCGGCTTGTTTTTGCGCCACGCCTGATACTCCAGTAGCATTAAGTACAACGACGTTAGCATTTTCTTTAGTGATATCTGTCGCATAGAGGTTTTTCTTAACGAAAGCCCGCAGCTGACTGTAGTCATACGTTCCGGCCGTCGGCACCACCGAACTAGCGCCGCCGTACGTGCCAGTTGTCAAGATAGCCGGCTCGGTATCAATTAAGCTGACGCTTTTGATATTATCGCTTTTGATGTCGTGTACCAGCTCGACCAGCGTACGTACTTCGCTCTTTTCGAAATTAGTTCGTAAATTCTTGCCAATCGCGTCGATAATACCAGAAATTTTAGTAAAATCTGCCAGCGTGCCGGCACTCAAGGCCTTGTCGCGAATAGCAACCATAATCTTTTGCTGGTTTTTTTCGCGGTCGAAATTAGACTGTTCGAAACCGTACGTTGGCGCTCGGTCGCCGCGCGCCATCGCCAAATACAGCGCGTGCTCGGCATCTAATTCTACTTCACCGTTTGGATAGCTAATATAGTGGCCGCGCGGACAACGCTGAGACTTCTCGGCAGACGTCGTACCACACTTCCAATCAAAATTACTATCCATCACACCATTCGGATTGCGGCTGTCGATGGTAATCTTGATACCGCCAAGCGCCCCCACCAAATCACGCATCACACTATAATTCAGGTGAACCGAATATTGCACATCAATACCAAATATATTACCAACAAAAGCTCTAGTTGCCGTCTGGCGCTCTTCCTCAGCACTGTCGCTCGACCAATTATCGTTGACGCAGTTAAAATAAGCGTTAATCTTGCCAGAATAACCCGCTTGGCAGCTCTTTCCATATTTGACATATAAGTCTCGAGGCACGCTAATCATATAAGCATTCTTTTTGTTCTGGTCAACGCTAAGGATCATCATCGAGTCGGTTAGATATCCCGCTTCGTGGCCAGCGTCGTCTTCTGAGGTGCCAAGTATCAAAATATTGCTGCGGCCATGAGCATCTTGCTTGAGCGGCTTCTTCTGTACGAAACCGAATATATCGCCCTTAAAAACAGCATTGCCTGCCATCAAAGCCCGTACCCCCAGGAAAATACCAATACCAAGTACAATAACAGTTATTGCAATTGCCGCACGCTTGGCGATTTTTTTCCAATCGCGCTTTTTTTGGCCATTTTTTGGCGCGCCTTTGCCAGAATGTTTGGATGGAGATAAATCAAGATTATTACTAATCTCGCGTAAAGACTCGTCAATATCGCTGCGAACACCTCTATTTGGCGCCGAAGTAATCGGCCGCGGCGGCAATTGCTGCTGGCGCCGTACAGACACAGTATGTCCCATATCGCCGAAATTAACCGCTGGTTTTTTCTGGCTATCAACAGGCGCTCTGCGCGCAGGAGTATTTCGCGGTACAAAACCGTCTATCGCTCGCTTCACCATATCTATGTACTATAAAGGATTTTAGCTAAAAAATAAATATCACGCTTATTGTTTCGTTGGTTTTTACAGCGTATAATACGTGTAATGGAAGCCAGCTATCTCACCCGCCATCCGCGTCTTCGAGATTTTCTAAGTTTTAGCGGATTTGTTATTGCAGTGCTAATTGGCACTTTGCTATTAAATGCTTACGTTTTTCGCAGTTTTTCCGTCTCTGGGCACAGCATGGATAATACTCTCGCCGACGGCGACCGGTTAATCATTAACCGAATACCTGTAACCATGGCACAGATACAAAATAAACCGTATTTGCCAGAACGTGGAAAGATTGTTGTTTTTGTTAATCCCGTCTATAGGCCTGGAGCACCCGATCGCTATATCATCAAACGCGTAATTGCCTTCCCTGGCGAACGCGTCGTCGTCAAGGACGGCGTGCTAACAGTTTACAATAATAAATATCCCGAAGGCTTTCATCCAGACGACAGCACACGCAAGAACAACGTCGGTCCAAAATCGCCAACTAGCCACAGCGGCGAATGGACAGTACCAGAAGGCTCTATTTTCGTAGCGGGCGATAATCGAGTCGGCGACAACTCATTCGACTCGCGTAGCGGACTGGGCTTCATTCCAACTTATGATATTGTCGGACCAGTAGCTTTGCGGATTTTTCCGTTAGGCAATATAGACTCGTTTTGAGTTTAAAATTAAGATTACAAGCTAGCAGCCTAAAAATTCAATTTGTAATTTTTACAACGTTAGATTAGTACAATTCGAGGTTATTCACCCAACAACTTGGCAATTCGCTCGAAATCTGCTTGATCTTTGAATGAAATAATAATCCGTCCAGCGCCTTTCCGAGTCTCCTTGACAGTAACTGGCGTTCCGAAGCGCTTGGCAAAAGATTCCTCTTCGCGGATAAATCTCGAGCTGCGGACGGCTTTTCTACCTTTAGTCGATGTTGTGCCATGCAGCTTTTTATAATTCGAGACATAGTGCTCAATCGTCCGCGCGCTCCATTGCTCTTTTATAATTCTCGGAACAACCCGCAAAATTTCTTCTTCTGGCAAGCTCGTCAGCGACCGCGCCTGGCCTTCGCTTAGTTCGCCGCGCGCTACTACATCGCGCACCGCCCCCGGCAAGCGCAACAAACGCATAGTATTAGCAATCGCCGCTGACGTTTTACCGACACGCTTGCCAATATCATCTAAAGTCAGGTTAAATTGATCGCGCAATTTCAAATACGCTGTCGCTGTCTCTAGCGGATTAAGGTCGCGGCGCTGGATATTCTCGATCAGTGACAGTTCCAACCGATGCTGGCCCGATAGCGTCCGCACCAGCGCTGGAATACGATCAAGCTTCGCCAGCTTAGAAGCCCGGAAACGACGTTCGCCAGCCACAATCATATAGCCGTCGCCATGTGGCCGCACCACTACTGGCTGCAATACGCCATGCTCTTTGATCGATTTACTCAATTCAACCAAGGCATCGTCATCAAATTCGCGGCGCGGCTGATCTGGATCGGGCATAATTGACGCTAATTTAATATAGCGCAAATCGCTAACGCGTTCATCTTGCTCGGCCGTCGGATCGAACGACTCGTCTAGCAGCTCTGTCGGAATGAGCGAGTCAAAACCTCGCCCTAGGCCCTTTTTAGCCGGCACGCTCAATCACCTCCTTGGCTAGCGCTTTATAAGCGCGAGCGCCTTTACTAAACCTATCATACGCGCCAATTGGCAAGCCGTGGCTCGGTGCCTCAGCCAAGCGGACATTGCGCGGAATCTTCGTTTTGAATACTTTAGCTGGAAAATGCTTCGAAATCTCGTCTAATACTTGCGTCGACAGCGACGTGCGGTTATCAACCATTGTCGGCAACACACCTACCAAATCAAGCGTTGGATTGAGATTTTTGCGCACTAGTTTCATCGTTTCCAGTAACTGACCTAGGCCCTCTAACGCATAGAATTCTGCTTGTACCGGCAGCAAAACATACTGAGCGGCAATCAATGCATTAACCGTCAACAAGCTCAAACTCGGCGGACAATCAATGATAATGTAATCGTACTCTATGGTGCAAGCCTTAATAGCATATTTCAGGCGGCTGAAACGATAATCAGTCTGAGCCAGCTCTACTTCGGTATTAGCTAAGGTTGGCACAGCAGGCACCAACGATAGGTTATCAAACTCGGTCGGGATTGTTACTTCTACTAATTTTTTACGGCCGAGAATAGCATCAGCAATAGTCACTTCTAAACTCTGCTTATCAATACCTAAGCCGCTAGTTGCATTGCCCTGCGGATCGAAATCAATCAATAGCGTCCGCTTGCCCATCTTTGCCAGATAGTAAGCCAGATTGATTGACGTTGTTGTCTTGCCCACGCCGCCTTTCTGATTGGTAACTGTTATGATAGATGCCACTGTTTATCTGCCCTCTCTGCTTACGTTTAATTATACCACAAACATCTAGTAAATATGAAATTGCCCTGCTTCAGAGAACAGGGCAATTTATTAAGTTTGTATCTACTATTTAATCGACGTAATCTCGATCCGGCTATATTTTTGACGATGGCCGTTTTCTTTGTGAACGCGTTTTTTAGCTTTATAGCGGATGACGCGGATTTTATCGCCTTTGACTTCCGCCTCAACGACTTTCGCTTTTACCACCGCGCCTTTTACGGTCGGCGTGCCAACTTTTGTTTTATCACCATCAATCACTAAAAGTGCGTCGAGAGTGAGTTCTTTTGTACCTTCAGGGAGGAGATCCACCAAGAGGGACTCTTTTTCACTGACAACGTATTGCTTGCCAGAGATCTTTACGACTGCTTTCATTTCGTTCCTTAATATATATTTACTATCAGTAGCCAATTATAACAGAGATGGATAATACGTGCAACTAATTTGCCTGCAGCCGAGCCATGGCGTTATTAGCCCGTAGCCAGCCGCTGGGCGAGCCGCACTCCATGTAGTCGCCTTTAGCCTCGCCCACCGCGATGATACCGCCACCCGCAATATACGCATTGATGGCGTCAGTCAGTTCAAACTCGCCGCGCTGCGGATTGGCAGGCAATGTACGCGCCAGCTCGAAAATCTCTTTATTGAGAACGTAAAAACTTGAATTACTGAGATTGCTTGGCGCGTCTTCCAGCTTCGGCTTTTCAATGATGCGCACAAAATTACCTTGCTGGTCAGTTTCGATAATGCCCGTCTGTGGAATAAATGCCTCCTCAACAGGGTTACCCAATAGCCCAGCCGACAAGCCGCGCGCCTCCACCAATTCCGCCAGATCAGCCGCATTTGAACCGCCGTCAACACGCCAGAAAAATTGGTCACCCATCACCACAAACGCCGACTCGCCTGGCTCAATAAATTCGCTAGCCAGCCCCACTGGGATACTAGTGCCGTAACCGCCCGTACCAGGCTGGGTTAAAAAATGTATTCGCACATCGCGTAGCGGCGCTACTAGAGATAATTTATCTTCTTTACCGGCACGCCGCAAATAATCGTTCAACTGGATATTTGACCGATAGTAGCTTTGCACCTGAGTACTTTGCTCGCCTACCACGAAATAAATATCCTTGACACCCGCCCGAATTATATCCTGCACGATATAATCAACTACCGGACGCGTCCCCACCGGCAACATACACTTTTCGATTGATTTGGTAATCGGCAGCATCCGTGTGCCCCAACCGGCTACTGGAATGATAGCTTTGGTAATATTAATCATGATTATATGGTAACACTCAATTGATTTACACGAAAATATAGCCAAGAAAGCCTCTGTATCACAAGAGTGCATCCTTGGCTATAATTAATCTCGCTGTTCAAGAGCTAAGCAACTTTTTTCAGATAGATCTCGACTGGTTTGCCATCGACCGTGACGTCGTGCCGTTCCATATCGTCCGCCATCGAGCCTAATGTTACAGCCAGCGTCTCGGCGGCGATAGTATCAGTAAACTCATCAATAGCCCGGGTAATTTCCGCATCGTTGCTGGTGACGTTCAACTCAATCCGATCATCCACCTGCAAGCCCGCTTTTTTGCGCGCGCTCTGGACGTGGCGAATGACTTCTCGCATCAAACCTTCGCGTTTGAGCTCGGGCGTCAATTGCTTGCTAATTTCGATCCAATTCTCTGGCTTGATCACGCCCTCTGTCACGTCATAGTCCGCCAGGTGTTCGTCTAGATTCTCAATCCAGCGAATTTCCTTAACATTTAGCTCCTCAGCCATGATCTGCTCGTAGTACTCAGCCAGCTTTGCACCCGCATATGCCGCACATTGCAGCGGTTGGCGAACCTTAATTGATGCTTGATGCTCATCTTGCTTCATACGCAAACTAAGACCATTGTTGATCAATTCACGCGTCCGAGCCATATCGGCTAGAACCTGCTCATCCACCGCACCAGCTGGCAGCCAATCCTTCAAGTGAATCGACTTGTTATCACCCGTCAGGTTATGGTAGAGCTCCTCAGCCAAGAACGGCGTAAACGGTGCTAGCAGGTGGCTCAAGCGCACCAGCACGTAATGTAGCGTGCGATAAGCATCGTTCTTATCGCCATCGTCTTCCGACTTCCAGAATCGGCGGCGGCTGCGGCGAACGTACCAGTTGGATGCGTCGTCCAGGAATGGCAAAATCGGGCTCAGCGCATCAGGAATATTGTAGGCATCCATCTGCTTCTCGACCTCCGCCACCAGCTCGTGCAAACGACTGATAATCCAAATATCGAGCGGGTTAGATAATTTATCAATATCGACACTAATCTGGAACGAGTTCTCAGTTCCAGTGCGAGACAAGGATTCGGGAGTATCGGAGTGAGCCGTATTAGTGATACGGTGAACGAGAAACGCATCCGAAGACGCCGTATCGTACGGAAATGTGAACTCGTCAACTTCTGCATACATGGTGAAGAAATCATACATATTCCAAATCATGCTGAGCTTGCGCGCTACGTCGCCAACGTCTTTGTCGTGCAAGGCAAAATCTTCACCGTTCAGCAGTGGACTACTCAGCAGCAGGAAGCGTAAGGAATCAGCGCTGAACTTATCCATCAGCTCGTTCGGGTCGGTGAAGTTACCCAGGGATTTACTCATCTTGCGGCCGTCATTGCCCGCCACCACACCGGTGGTGATGACGTTACTGTAGGCATTTTTGTGCTGGGCGCCAGCCTCGCCAAAGGCACCGATTTCGGCCAAAGCAACGTTGACGGCATGCACATAGTAAAACCACGCTCGCACCTGGCCGATGTACTCAACAATGAAGTCCGCCGGGTAATTCTGCTCAAACTTGACCTGGTTTTCAAACGGATAATGCAGCTGTGCAAACGGCATGCTACCGCTCTCGAACCAGCAGTCGAGCACCTTATCGATGCGGGTAAACTTTTCACCGTCGATTTCAAAAGTAATGTCATCCACCCACGGGCGGTGGTAATCATCCAGCTCTACGCCGCTCAGCTCCTTGAGCTCTGCATACGACCCGACTACTTTGACCGTACCCTGGTCGCCCTTCCACACCGGCATGGCCGTTGCCCAAAAGCGGTCACGGCTCAAGTTCCAGTCCGGCGCCTGCTCGATATTTTTGGCAAAACGACCGTGCTTGAGGTGGGCTGGGAACCAATTGATATGCTCATTTTGCTCCAGCATCAGCGGCTTTTGCCCCTGGATGTCAAAGAACCAGCTTGGAATCGCCCGGTACATGATACGCTGCTTACTTCTAGGATTGAATGGATATTCGTGGCGAATGTACTCAATCTTCCACACTGCACCCTTTTCTTTCAGG
This sequence comes from uncultured Candidatus Saccharibacteria bacterium, assembly GCA_963456275.1. Lineage (GTDB taxonomy): Bacteria > Patescibacteriota > Saccharimonadia > Saccharimonadales > Saccharimonadaceae > Saccharimonas. The sequence continues at coordinate 7,855 of CAUOLJ010000006.1, read as the reverse complement.
TCTTTGGCGATGAATTTATTATTGTCCCATACCTCCAGGCCTTTGTAATTGGTGTCAGTGTAGTAGCCGTTATCATCAATCACATGGAAGGGCGCGATGCCATTAGCTTTACCGAGCTCAAAGTCATCCTCACCATAGGCCGGCGCGATATGCACGATGCCCGTACCCGACTCGTGCGAGACGAAATCCGCCGCGTAAATAGTGTGAATTTTATCACTCTGCGGCCAGGTCGAGCCGGTGTCGAGCGGCTGGTATTTCTTACCCACTAGCTCGCTACCCGGAAACTTCCGCAGTACGTCGTACTCAAGCGGCTGGTGCTTGTCGTCTTGCAAAGTGCGTTCCAGCGCCTCCTCGGCGATGATTAATTTCTCACCATCGACCAGCACTTCGCAGTACGTCATCTCGGGATTGACGGCCAGCATCAGGTTGGCCGGCAGCGTCCACGGTGTGGTCGTCCAGGCGAGGACATTGACATCATCACCTTCGATATCATCAACTACTTCACCGCTAATCAACTTCTTGACTCGCTTTTCGATTTCGTCGCACGCCAATTCTGCCAGCTCTCGACTTTCGGCATGAGGGTCCTCAATCTTCCACCAAACAACGTTATCGCCCTTTAGCCAATCCGGTGTCTGGTTACGATTAGCGATATTGACAACTAGGTCGTAATCACACAGCATATCCTTCGTCAATTGTGTCCGTTGGCTAGCTCCAACTTCGATACCTTTCTCTCGCATTAAGTCAATAACCGCCAGCGGATCAAGATTCTTAGCAACGAGATGAGCATCAAAATCTGCAACTGTCGGTATCTCATCGGTAGGATACTTCTCTGCGTTAACACCAGCCGAATCGGCATTCTGCGTCTTGGTGAAGTGATTATAAAAAGCCTGCGCCATCTGTGAACGGGCAACATTTGCATTGCACACAAACAAGACTTTTGAGTGCTCATTTAATACTATTTTGTGGCTCGTCTTACTATCTTTTAGTTTAAATTTCACATACACACTCGGATCAGTCACCGTTTGGTAGGCGTCATTATCCATAGTCACTTCGGCCTTGCTGACCGGGGTAGCAAACTTCGTGTCGTACATCAGCACCTTTTCGCCTTCGTAGATTTTGCCAGCCTCATACAACTGTTTAAAGGCCCACCAGACGCTCTCCATGAAATTCTTGTCCATGGTGCGATAGGCGCCTTTGAAATCCACCCAGCGACCAATCCGGTCAATCACACCCTGCCACGTCTCGCTATTGGCCACCATACTTTCGCGCGCCTTGGTGATGTATTTTTCCAGGCTAATGGTCGGCAAAGTATTACCGTCCTTATCCAGTGGTGCTGGCTGGTCGCTACTCGTCACAATCTGCCGCCGATCCATAATATTCATCTGCTTTTCGACGAAGTTCTCTGCCGGCAGGCCATGACAGTCCCAGCCCCAGCGGCGCTCCACACGCTTGCCTTTCATTGTCCAGTAGCGCGGCACCGCATCCTTAACAATTGAACTCAGTAGCGTACCGTGGTGCGGCACGCCAGTGATAAACGGCGGCCCATCATAAAAGACGTAGGCATTATCTGCCGGCCGCTGTGCCACTGACTTTTCAAACGTCTGATCATCCTTCCAGCGCTGCACCCAATCTTTTTCATATTCTGCCGCTCGGCGGCGTGTTCCGTGTTTGAATTTCATTATAATTCCTCCTTTTCCTTAAACTTCGCTGTAAACTTATCTAATGTATCAATTATCTTTTGGTAGTTTGCAAAAACTTTCCCCCTGTCAATTACTGGATACTGGCTAATAAGCTCTTCGGCCTTATAATTAAATTTCATAAAACCAAACTCCTTATTCAGAAATTGCATCAATTCTACGCGTTTATCAACAGTATCAATATAACCAAAATTAATCGACATTTGCCCGTCTGAGTACAATGTGAAGAAAGAGTTTTTATTAAACCCAAAAAACCTTGGATTAACCGTGGCCCTGGTTGCACCAGTTCCAAATATAATCTTATCCGACTTCTCAACCGCCCAGTCATAAATTGCCAGAATCGCTCGCTGCTGATCAACTGGCAGCTCACCGACCTGTTCGCGAAAGCTCTGATCATCCCATTTACCGCGTTTTTGCACATAAGCAGTTCGCGGGCTAATTTCCTTCCTTACCTCCGCGCCATACAATTTAGGAATAACTACTTCAAATTCATCATGTTTGTAAAAATCAAGCTCCACAGCATAAATATCGAACTTGGAATTCTGATTAATATACGAAATCAAATCCTTGAGCCGAGCATCTAATTTGTCCATCAAAACTACAAATTTAATCGAACCATCTTCTAGGTTTGATTTGATATTATCAAAAGCTTCCACTGCATCCTCAATACCAAAAAAGCTACAAAACTTCTCTTTGAAATCTTGGTCAAAATATTTATAAGAATACTCATCTAAATGGTCAAAAAAGCCACTCGAATCCGCATGATGTTTCCAGAGTGCTGCACCATAGTCCATTACTTGCGCCAAAACCGTACGTTTATCAGGATTCTTGAAAAGCTTGGTTTCAATTACGTAAATATTACCATGCTCATCAAAACCAAGCGCATCAATCGGACCGCTGGCAGTTGGAAATTCGCGCGCCGCCACAAACAGTCTAGCGTCTTCCTCAATCTCATAAATTGGCACAATTTCGGGATTGCTTATTAGATACTCTTGCATTGAATCTTCCTGCGCGAACTTCGACTCATTCAAAATTTCTGCATTTTGATTATTTTTCCTAAAAACAATTGCCATGTTACTCCTTAATTAACTTCCTCATCAGCAATAGATTTGCTCTTTCTGTAATTTCCCGCAAACTCCAAGACAGCGATACTGATAGCTCACCCGTCCATGCAACATCAATATTAACAAACAACAGTCGTAATTTGGCGCATTCACTATGAATACTTCTCAACAATTCTTGCTTGTTATCTGGCATTAGCATGCGCTTCCTTTCCAAAATAAAATCACCCCTCTTGACCTCGAGAATCCGCGAAAGGCTGTTGGCGGACGGTACCATCTCGATTCCAAAAGAAGTGATTCTTTTAGCTCTTTCTTATGCTATTTACGCAAGCTCACGGCGGGGTCTAATCTCAGTTGATTCAAAATCATACCGATTTCTTCCCGCAGGCTTCGCAGTTGATAGCCGCTCACTTCGCCGCGCTACCACAACAGCCAGCACACGCGAAAACGCCCTACTCACATTCTACTACATAAAATTAAAATACGCTATATCTAGCGTAAGCACACTAGATATAGCGTTATCTCGAGCCAATCCAAACTAAATCATTTTACTTCTAAACCGCCCAAAACGCACTCGCCACGCAGATAGATCGTCTTTTTGGCGGAAGATTTGGATACTGTTTTATCCTCGCTGCCGCCCAAAATGCCGTGAACTTCGTTTTTAACGATCACGTCGTCAGGCATATTGATGTTAACGCCGCCGCAAAACGTAAAGATGTCGATGACTGCACCGTCCTTAATTTTCGCCTGGCGCAAATCCAAATCTACGCCACCAAATATCGCCGTTGCTGAACCGCCCGTGTAATCGCCTTTCACGCGCGACTCTTCGCCGTAAAAAATTGCAATTTTTTCATTACCGTTACCATCGGCAGCCGATTTTTTAGACCGCTTGTGGCCGCCTGAGCCGACACTTACCATCAAGCCGATAGCAATCAAAATCACTGGCCAAAATATTTTCCAAACGCTAATATTAATTACACCGTAAGCGCCCAAGCCAATGGACACGCCAATAGTCATTAGCAGTAATCCCCACACCCGCAGCGAGGCCCTGCGAGAACTGAATATCGTCATCAGACCAGCCAAAATCAGACCGGCTGCCCAAACCGTTCCCCAAAACACGTGCCAGCTATCAAACTTAATAATCTCGAGATTCCTTAGCAGCAGAACCCCGCCGAGCGCCGCAATAGTAACGCCAAAGAACGCTCTAACAAGAAAATTTTTCTTCATACTACCATTATGGCATATCAATCGCAGCTAGTAAATTATCGCTTCCGGCGCTTTTTCACTAAGACAATCACCCGCCAAACCGCCGCAATAGCTACAGCAATCGCTCCAACGATAATCGCCCAAGCACCAGGTGCCGGCCAGAAAAATAGCTCTATTGACTCAACCTTTTTCGTCGTTAAATCAGCCGAATTTTTACTAACACCCCATTCGCCGGCCTTTTTATTATAAGCAATTGAAAGCTCGGCACGGTACTTGCCGCCCCAGAACGGCTGTAAATTACTCTCGTAGCGGAACTGGCGGACTTGCTCGGCAATTGCCGCATACTCGCCGCCATTTTGATAAACAACATTACCCAGCATATCCCTGACCACTAACTTGACATCAACATCAGCTGAAACGTTGCCAGAATTTTTAATAGCAACATTATACAGCTGCTTGCCGTTATTATCGACGGCGAATTTATCAACTGTCACGTCGCGGTGAATATTACCAGGAATAGTAACCGCCATACGCACCGCTTGGCGCGTTTGCAACTGAATGCCGCCCTTTTTAGCAGCGGCCGGATCGGCTTTACGCTGGATTACCAAACAGGCATTGTGTTCGCCAACATCAGCCTTATCAGGCGCGGTGACTATGAAATCAACGTTCGTCGATGCACCAGGCGCCAAAGCCACCTCGCTTTTCGCTAGTTTTACCCAATTGCCAGCATCTTTCTTTGCTTCGACTTGCTGCTTGCATGTCATATCTCCAGTCGCTGTAACTGTGCCATCGACGGCATACACTTCGATATTCGCCTGTTCAGTCAAACCGTTAGTAATCGTTAGCTGATCAGATTTGCTAGCACCGCGATTCAATTGATAAATAAAAATCGACTGCGTCCGCGGGTTGTTCGGATCAGGATTCGCCGGGCGGCTGCCAATTCCTGCTGCCAGAACCGACGACGGCCATAAAACACCTGCCGCAACCGCCATTACCGCTAGCCTGCGCCAGCATGAAGCTATACCCCGTATTCTCCTCATTAAAATCATATGATTTATTATAGCAAGCCAAGACGCTCATGGCTATACCAACACCCGTTGATACTTCCAAAAACTAAATAATCCGCGTAAATGAAAATCAGACGCCCGAAAGAGCGCCCAATTTTCATTGATATAACTGCGCCGGACCTTAAATAGCGGCCACAGTTTGAGTCATCGGCAAAGTATAGGTACCTGCTGCTTGGCCAGCTGGAATAGCCTGGCTCAAACCGACACCCGTCACATAACCGCGCCAAACATCGTCGGAACCAGCCGCCGCGCTAATCAGCGTTACTGGAGAAGTGCCGGAAAATGCTGCTTGCGAACCCAGTGTAATACCCGTGGAAGCACCGATCATTGATGTCAGCGTTCCGGCAGCTGGATTAACCGTCAACTGTCCAGTCGTAGCATTACCGTTGTATTGATATGTATTGCTACCGCTCGTCCACTTTCCCGTACCAGGAGTTGTGGCATTCAATGTTAGCGTCCAGCCATTATTAGCACCGCCAGGGTTATCGACAGCGATGCGCTTATCATTAGCGCCAAATGTACCAGTCGTCGTCTGGGCAGAAGTCGACGCCGTAGTCGCGTTCATGGCAAATGTTGGGTTTGTTACTACACTATCGCCAGTATCGCGAATGTCGGTACTAAGCACGCCTGCGTTAATCGTCTGGCTCAATTCTGACGTCGCCGTAGTCGCCGCATACACCGCCGTACCCGCCAAACCGACTACGCCAGCTACACCGACTGCCAAAGCTACGTTTGTTATTAGTTTTTTCATATCGTATCCTTTCTTTTACGTTATTTTCGTTGCTTCGTTGTTCATTATAGTGCTACTACCTACCCTCCTTCGCACCTCCGAACATCCGCTAATTTCCTACGGTTCATGACTGCCTCCTCGTCTGTTACGTATCAGCAGTATGAACGCGATAATAATCATTCCCAGCGCCGCTATCACCATAAACCACATGTTTGCGCCAGTATTAGCCAAATCTTTACCAGATTTTATACCTGTAGCGGCTGCCGAAACAGCTGGAATCGCTGGTGATGATGGAATTACTGGCGGCGTCGACGGCAAGATTCGCGGCGGAATAGTGATTGTAAAAGGTACCGCGTGATTAATTTGCAAAGCCGAGCCGTAAGCCCGTGTCGAGGAAGTAATCTCGCCAAGGTAAGTTTTGCCGCGTTCTATCACCAGCGTCGTATCGCCAGGATGTGTATTCGGCCAATTAGATAGATCAAGCACCCAAGCATTGCCATTAACCGTCAATTCCGGATCAACTCCCAGGACAAACACTCTGCCGGCAAATTCAATCGCCAGCTGATGCGCGCCAGTCACCGGATCAATAACCGTATGTACCGCATCATACACGCCATAAATCACTGGGTAGCCGTTATCTTTAATTACCGAATGGTCGTATTTTGGAGCGAAAACGTCGCACTCCACATCATTCACTTGACCAACTGCTCTGCTGTAAACTGTATGAGAGCAGTCTATTTCACGAATTACCTGCGAAAAAGTCGAATCTGCTGAAGTTGTCGCCAGAGCAGCTTTACTATTAAAAACTACGCCAATTATTGCTGTTAAAAATACGACGGCTACCGCACCAGTTCTCATTATATTTTTCATCCTCATCATTGCGCCACCACCGTTACTGTTACTGGCAATGTATACGCGCCTGGTTTCTGATACGCCGGGATAGTCTGCTTCAAGGAAATATTCTGCAATTTAAACAGACAGGTCAAACCACTGCTGCTTGAGGCGGTCGCTAGCGTAATCGCGTTAGCCGACGCCGTGCCAGCTACAAACGCACCGCCCGTGCCATACGACAAACCAGCCGTCGTACAGGCCTGCCCCAGCGGCGTCGAACCAGACGCTGTAAAGGCGCTTGATGATAAGTCAACCGATAACTGTCCTTGGTCTACATTAGTACTATTAAACGCATAATTCGCTGTGCTGCCAGTCTGTGTCCATTTAGCAGTTGGGCCGCCAGTTGCCGCCAATGAAACGCTCCAGCCCGTCGTCGATAAGCTATTTGCCACCTCAAGCTGTTGCGACGAATTATTAGATAATTTCGCAGTCGTGGTACTTGCCGTTCTACTGATCATTGCCGCCGAAAATACAGTAGTCGGATTAGTTAATGTGGTATCAGCAGCATCTGCAAATCTAATATCCAGCGAACCGTCAGCGGTTTTGAACTCTGGATAGTATGAATACGTATCAATACTCGTCCCCGGCGCTGCCGCCGTATCGGCTGCCAAGCGAACACAATAATTCGTATTACGCTCCAGGCCATTATCAGTCAACGCCAAATCCCACAGACCTGTCTCGCCGGCATTAACATCGCGATTGTTCGTGAACGTCAGCTGTGCAGCGCTACTCGGGCGGACTATTGATTGACGGCTGTAGCCGACACTGGTAGACGGCAGATTAGGATCGTTTGCTGCAGCCGCAATCGCCGTCCCGTTATTCGGACCGGCTGCCGAGTACGCCAAAGTCGAGTTATTGGTCACATCCTGCCAACCCGCTGCCACTGCCTGGCACGTCGCCGCAGTTTTTTTGGCGTATTGAGTGCGAAGCTTCATGGTATTAGCAGGAATGGTGGTGTTTTCTTTGGGAGCATAGACGTGAGTAGGGACGCCGGAATTAATGGTTGAATTGTTACCAAGCTGACCACTTGAATTACTCCCCCAACAATATGCTTTATCATCAGAAGCGATAGCGCAAGTATGCGAACTGCCAGCAGAAATCTGCTTGATAGTCTTTCCGGCTAATACACCGGAAGTATTGACAGCGACAGGGACGCCGGAATTAATGGTTGAATTGTTACCAAGCTGACCACTTGAATTACTC
>CAUOLJ010000005.1:0-74650 GCA_963456275.1 uncultured Candidatus Saccharibacteria bacterium | reverse complement strand
ACAGAATCAACCCCACCGCTGATTGCTGCAATTAACATAATACTTACCAGCCGCCGCCTCCACCGCCGCCTCCGCCGCCGCCAGTAAATCCGCCACCACCAGAACCACCGTCTGATGATGAAAAGCTACTAACACTAGACGCCACGGTTGACAAACCACTCATACCAGAAGCAAACGCAGCTGCGTTAAATACTCCCTGACCATAATACCAATCAGGATTACTACCAACTTGTTCGTAATATTTGCCAAGTTGTTTTGTCCATTCTTTTTCACTACCAAACAAAACAGCATAAGGCAGCACACGCTCGTATAATTTTACAAGTTGCTTTTCATCATTTGTATCAACCTTAACTTTATCAGCCCCCTCTGGACTTTGTAACATTTTTAATCTTTCAGTTTCTGCTACTTCAATATACATTTTTAAGCCAGCTATATAGCGTCGCAAGGCTAGACCCTTATCTGTTAGAACCTTCTTCTTGGACATACCAAAAGACATAACTGAAGCAAATAATATAATTGGAGAAAGTAATATTATTCCAATAATTAGTAAGATTTTAGATCGTTTCTTGAATGTATCACCATGAGTCTGATTATATTCTCTTAGATCATATTTACCCTCCATTAGGTTAGATAGATTACTCTCATCATCAAATGTACGTCTAGTATACGACAAATTATTCTGCAATTTTTCTAATTTTAATTTATCGCCAACCTTAGGTAATAACCCGTTGAACATATCGCTTAAGACTTCTTTTTCTTCATCTAAAAGATCTTGTGGATCACGTGTAACTTCAATTTCATAATGCATAGTTCTTAAAATTTTACTCTTGCCTGTCTCGTAAATTTTAATGTAATGACGCACAGCAAAATCTAAAATCTGGGCAGCCATAGTAGAGCCTTTTAAAGTATCATGGCGGCGTAAAATATTAGCTGATACTTTTATACTAGTGTTTTTAGGTGGAATATATTCAGGTGTAATCGGATCTAATTCAGACTTTCGACCAATAGAAGCATAGTAAGATATTGATAACCAGATGATAATAATTATCCCAGGGATACTAACAAGTATCTGCAAAAACAACCAATTCTCAAATAACTGTTCGGCTAAAGTTTTCTGATATGGAGTAAAAGTACCTGATTTAAAACCTAACGCTATAGTTACTCCCTCGCCTCGAGATAAAGCACCTCCTAAAAATTTAATATCGTTTTTATCATCAATAAAGTCGCAACGGGTTGTCGATCCGTGGCTGCCTTTATAACAATTAGGCGCAGATTGACGGGCAGCAGCAATGTCATCACTAAGTCTTATATTAATTCTTGAATTTGAAATCGGAACTCGCCATTCATTACCAATCACATCCCAATAGAATTCATCTCTCTTTGTGTCACTATAATATTTAGTCACGTCACGTTGGCTATATTTTATAATATAGGTTTTTTTACCCTCTACATAAGTATCTTTATCACCAATCCTAAGCTCATCATCCTTCCATTTATATTGCAAAGCGTTACCGTTTTCATCCGTAACTGATTCAAGTGTGAAATTAGTTGAATGACCATCATAACTTTTTACAAAAGTTGGCGCAATTCCATGATTTTGATTTGGTGGAAAATCGGCAGTTATACGCCAAGTCGCTTTTAGTAAAGAGCGACCTTCATTGTCACGCCCAAGCTCATAATCGGCATCAAAAGTTTTTATATTAAAATTATCAGCTGATGCGACGCAAATTCCATAGTTTACTCCAAAAGCTATAAAACTTGCAAGTATCAAACCTAAAAATAACTTCTTCATATCCTATATTATAATATTACACGATAAGCAATAAAACCAAGTTTTAATTAAAGATTTATATTTATAGTAAAAGTGTTATAATTAACGTAATATGCTCGGCAGAAACTCACGCTATTATAGTTTATTCCTGCTACTGGTTGATAGCTTTGTAATCTTACTAGCACTTTGCTTATCTTATATTTTGCGGGTTTTATATGATGCTAGACCTTTAGCGTCAGAAGTTTATGCCTTAGAATATTTATCTGGATTATTATCTGTAATTCCATTTTGGATTACTGCATTAGCGCTGCTTGGTCTATATCAGTCCGAGGTCTATAACCGCAGATTACTAGAATGGAGCAGATTGGCGGCTGGGTCAATTATAGGAGTTTTGCTCATTCTAGGATGGGAATTTATTACTAAAAATAGTCTATTTCCAGCACGTTTAGTGGCTGTTTATTCTCTGATCGGTAGCTTCGGCTTGCTAGTTATTGAGCGCGAATTCTTACGCTGGTTACGATCACAATTATTCAAATATAACATAGGTACAAACAGAGTTTTATTAATTGGATCTTCTTCGGCTGTAGCAGATATAGCTAAAAATTTAGCAGATACAAAAAAGAGTGGCTATAAAATAGTGGCAATTGCTGGGCCAAAAAGCGCTCTCCCAGAAGACATAAATGTAATACACTATCCTCAAGTTGAATCAGCTCTAAAATTTATTGATTCTAATCATATCACAACAATAATTCAAACCGACCTGTATGATAATCATTCACGTAACCAAAAAATACTCGCCGCGGCACAAACTCGCCATATTAGCTACAATTTTATTCCTGGTGAGCCAGAGTTCTATTCTGGTAAAAATACTATTGATGTATTTTTAGGGTATCCGATGATTTCTGTTAGTCAAACACCTTTAGTAGGCTGGGGAGAAATAGCAAAATTATTTTTTGATACGATAACCAGTTTTATAGCTATTGTAATATTATCTCCTGTTTTTGTAATTCTGTATATTTTACAAAAAATCCTTAATCCTGGACCAGCGCTCTATATATCAAAACGTTTAAGTCGTTTTTCTGAGCCAGTTAATTTGTATAAATTCCGATCAATGTCTGCAAAGTATGGCAAAAAAGATGCTGCTGATGAATTTGAGGAAATGGGTAGACCAGATTTAGCAGAAGAATATCGTAAAAATCATAAAGTTTCAAATGACCCGCGCATAACTAAATTTGGTAAATTTTTACGTAGTACCTCATTGGATGAATTACCACAATTATTTAATGTACTAAAGGGTGATTTAAGCATGGTTGGCCCGAGACCAATCTTGCCGCAAGAATCTAAATTTAATCGCAACAAAACAGCTCTACTGCACAGCGTAAAGTCAGGCGTCACTGGTCTTTGGCAAGTTTCTGGGCGCAGTAATTTAAGTTTTGAAGAGCGTATTGAATTAGAACTTTTTTACGCACAGAATTGGAGTTTTTGGTTAGATATTAAAATCCTATTTAAGACGGTTGCTGTAGTGTTACGTAAAACAGGGGCTAAATAGATGAATAAACAATCACCAAAGATTGCCATAGTTTGTGATTTTTTATGTACTATGGGAGGCGCTGAAAATGTAGTTTTAGCACTACACGAAGCTTTTCCTGAAGCACCAATCTACACTGCTATCTATGAAGAATCTAAAGTACCAGCATTTAAAAATATTAATATTAGGACATCTTATTTACAAAAGCTGCCTCATTTATTGCGTAAATATAACAAACTTTTTCCCACACTTGCAGTTAAGGCAATGCGCGCTCTCGATTTAAGTGATTTTGATATTATAATTACAAGCTCATATCTTCATGGACATCAAGTAACTAAAACAAGACAAAATCAAGTTATAATAAATTATTGCCATACTCCACCACGATACTATTGGAGTCATTATCAAGAATATCTAAAAGATCCAGGTTATGGAAAATTAAATCCTATTATTAAGTTTTTGATGCCTTTGCTTATACCTCGTCAGCGCAAATTAGATTTAGAAGCCGCCAATAATGTCGACATTTTTATAGCAAACTCTACTGAAACCGCCAAAAGAATTAAAAAATACTATAAGCGTAGTTCTAAAGTAATTCATCCGCCAGTAGATATTGATAGATTTAAACCAAAAAAACAACGTGAGGATTACTATGTAACAATTGGACGCCAACTTCCATATAAGCGCTACGATCTGGCGGTGCAAGCAGCTACAATCCTAAAGAAAAAGTTAATTGTTTTTGGCAATGGTCCTGTACACGATAAACTCGTCGGTATGGCTGGTGATAGTATTGAATTTAGAACTGATAGGTTTGGGGATGCATCCGATTTAGAATATGAAAAAATTATCACCAGAGCCCGTGGCTTTATTTACCCAGCAGAAGAAGATTTTGGTATAGTAACAGTAGAAGCACTTGCCGCTGGAGCGCCAGTTATAGGATTAGGTAAAGCAGGCACACTTGATATAGTAACAGATGGTGAGACTGGTGTTTTATTTAGTAGCCAGGATGTCAAGAGTGTAATAGATGCTATTATAAAAGCGGAATCAATTAGTTTTTCACAAAGCAAAATACGAGAAAGTGCCAAAAAATTTGATAAGAAAATTTTCTTAAATAAAATAAGAGAAATTGTTAAAGATAACTGTAAATAATTTAATTATCAATATTATTGACACGTCTTTACTATCTTGATACAATTACTTAAGTAATATCGCGGGGTAGAGCAGTCTGGTAGCTCGTTGGGCTCATAACCCAAAGGTCGTAGGTTCAAATCCTACCCCCGCTACCAAGAAAGATTTCAGAGGTTCTTCGGAACCTTTTTTGTTTAGGAACACCCTACAAAGTGCGCTGATTAACTATAAAATAGATATTTATCGCTCAAGGCAAGATACTTCTGTCTCAAGCCTACGAGATTCTTCGTCAAAGCGAGCCTGAGCGGAGTCTTTATCGTCATAGAATTCTGACTTCGTTTCAACATAATTACCCAAGCCAAAGGCTTTGTAGTAGACAACTTTGATATCTATTATCATCTAACTCCTACAACTCAAGCGAGGCATGTGTTTAATCAACCTACCTAACCCCAACCTATGTCGTAAATATCATTCATTAATCAATATTAATTTAGGGATGTTTGAGTGGTGATCATTTGCTACTTCTTTTTGGCAACTTTGCCATTCTCAATAAGCGCTGCCATGAATAGCCATTTTCATTCGGTCTAATATCATTAGAGCTAAACTCTTTGTCGACTAGTAGTTATTGAGTATATTCATATATATCCCTTTATATCTTTCCGATTGATACGGATATTTCAAGGTCATATTTAAAACCATATCTGCATGCTTTTTCATTATTTTATTGTATCAAATTTATATTCAAGAGTGAGTTTGTAAAAGTTGTAAATAGTTCTCAGATAGAGTTTTACCATCAAAAGGTAATTCAAAAGCGTATTATTAGCGTATAGCACGAGATGCAGCAACTCGAATTGCTTCACTCCAACTTAAAAATGCGTGCGGCATATTAGCCAAATCTTCTACTGTCATATTTTGCCGAATTGCTAGCGAAATTTCATGTATCATATCTGAAGCATTCGGGGCGACTATCGTACCTCCGATTATAGTACCTTTTTTATTGGCCACAATCTTTACAAAACCATGCCTAAAGTCACTAGTATTACTACGGGCAACCGTATGAAGAGGTGCTAATCCAGTACGAACATGTAGATCTCGCCTAATACACTCATTTTCTGTTATACCAGTAGATGCAATTTCTGGAAAAGTATAAGTTACACGAGGCAACCCCAGGTAATCTGGCTCTACCTGGCTGCGTGGATGTAAAATATTGTTTGCAACCACCCTGCCTTCAATCAAAGATGCATGGGTAGATCTAGCGCCACCCTCTAACACATCTCCAGCAGCATAAATATTTGAAGAATTAGTTTGCAGATATTTATTAACTTCAATACCATCTTGGTTATATGTAACCCCAACATTACCAAGACCTAAATCTGTTTCTGGTACGCGGCCAGTAGCTACTAAAACCGCTTCAACCTTTACAGTGTTATTCACACCCCCGCGGACATAAGTTACACGTTTATTTACACCATCTTTTTCGATTAATAGCGTACGAGTTTGCGTCAGAACTTCTATATCTCTTTGTTTAGAAAAAATATTATCAAGTAAAACGCCTACATCTTCATCTTCGTTTGGTAATAAGCGACCGGCAATATCTGAAATATACACTTTTGTACCAAGCTCAGACATTAGCTGAGCTAATTCAACTCCAGTCTTTCCAGCACCAACTATATACAAGCTTCGGGGTGGTCGCACAATATCAAACAGGTTGCGGGGCGTCAAATAATCAATATTTTCAATCCCCTGAATGTCTGGAATTTTCCACTTAGATCCAGTCGCTACAATAAAATACCTGGCAGTCAGACTCTTACGTCCAGCCATAATCTCATGCTGAGATATAAAATGTGCTCGCCCGGCAAAAATATCAATTCCTTCTTCTTGATAGAATTCCTTATTTTGAGATGCACCAGTCCGCTTTATTGAAATATTTCTCCAATTCTGAAGTGCTGGAAAGTTATAACTTAAAGCAGAACTTCGAATACCAAATCGGATGGCGCGTTTAGACTCATCATACAAATGTGCAACATTTAGCAAAGCATTAGTTGGAACATCACCCCAGTTAGAAGATTCGCCGCCAAATTTATCATATTCTATAATGGCAACCTTTTTACCACCATGGGCAGCAATTGTAGCCGCCGAGCTGCCCGCTGCGCCCGATCCTATGACGATAATATCGTAATCATACTTCTGCTTTATTGCCATAACCCCTCCTTTTTTAAATGATATTCTTATATTGTTTATAGATATATGCAGCATCTGGTTGGTAAATTAGTAATTTTTCGTATGCAGCCTGTCTGATATCTCTTGATGTAATTACTTCTTTATTATTTAGCCACTTATTAACGTCATGAACAACTAAATTAGAAATCTGCCTAGATTCACCTTTTGGTAAACTTATACTTAAACAGGCTGAATCAATACTTTTTTGTAACTTTTTAGAATCAAAATCCTCCTGATCCCGATTAGACATTTTTATAACCCTTACTATTTTATTCATAGTAGAACTCTAACCGCTAAAACCTCACTCGCATAGACAAAAAATCCTACCGCCAGCATTATCGATCCAGTCATAAGCTGAATGAAACGCTTATTTTCTTCACGCCATTTTTGGATTCGGCTAAGTTTATTTTGTTTATTTACAAGAATACAAACAACCACAAGTGGTAATACTGAAATCAATATATAAAGCGCTACTCCACTAATTTGTAGGGCTATTGGCATATTTATAATAAATAAAATCGAAACGACAATCGGCGCGAGTAAAAATATAATTTCACCAACTACACTAGAAATTCCAAGAGAAAACGCTTCGCCGTTACTTTTGGTTTTACTACATCTCCTTGTTAGATATTCAGCCATAAAACGAGGTATCCACAAAATAGTACCCTTACCTGGACGAAAATAAAACAACCAAACAGCCACGCCAATTATAATAAGCGCTGAACATGCAGTTGCCCATAGTACAATCTGTAAAATACCATAATGAATCATTGTATTAGCCATGTAAATACCAGACGTAAGTAATAAAAAAGTCATGAAAATAACGCCTAAAACAAAAGATATTACCAAACTAACTAATTTCTGGTGTGATTGCTGAGTCCCAAGCGAGTGTCCGCTCATTAAAGTTAAAGTACTAATACTAAGTTGAAAACTGGCATGAATAGTAGCCGCTAGTACAATCATGATAAACGAAGTTATGTAATCCATGTCTGTTTTCCTATTACCCTTACGTTTATTTATACCATAAGTTTACCTCTATAGTCAAAGATTATTAAGTACCAACTTGCATATTACTCTTGATTTTTTATAAATTTTATGCTTAAATAGTATTATTAAAAAATAAAATAAAAAGGAAATTTAAAAATGAAACTCCAATACGAATTATTGCCTAGCGATAGTCAACTAAATGGCGACTTACATGTGCGAGATATAACTAGTGCAGATCGTCACGAGGCCAAGCGAAGACTAGATTTTATTACAGCAAAATTAGCAAACAAGGCACTTCGTGATATTGAATTATCAGTTGATATCAATGCTTAAGATCTAGTTTGTCTACTTGAATTTACTCTATAAATCCGCTATACTACCATTTATATGGCAGCGTAGCTCAGTTGGTTAGAGCGTAGGACTCATAAGCCTAAGGTCACAGGTTCAATCCCTGTCGCTGCTACCAAGTTTGTTTATATTATGTTACCAGAATTAACTGGTAACATTTTATTTATAACTTAATAACTCCCGCTACTTACGAGCATTACCTCCAAATAAAAAATTCATCCATTGTTGCAAATTGCTAGGAGGAGGGGTTTCCTTTTTTTCTAAAGGAACTAAATTCTCATTGTTATTATCTGGGGAATTTGCAGGCAAAATTAGTAATTTTTCACCAGGATCACCATAACCAAGACGTTGTCTAACTGCTAGTTTCTGGTATTCCTCGCTTTTTAGATAACTCTGCTCATACTCCAGCGTCTTCATTTCAAGTTCGATAAGCTTTGCTTCTCTCTGTTTATACTCAACTTGGCGTCTAAGTTCATAATTTTTCTGCATTGACTGAACAGACCCAGCCAAAAAGCAAAACACAACCATAGCTGCGCCTATTATTATTAAAAACTCACGCGTAGGATAACGGTATTTTATCTGATACCAAAGTCGCCGCATTTTTACACTAAACATCTGTTTTATTATAGCTTAATTGAAAATTTTGCGCTATAATATGGTGTATGGGGGTGTAGCTCAGCGGTCAGAGCAGCGGGCTCATAACCTGTTGGTCGCTGGTTCGATCCCAGCCACCCCCACCATTTCAGAATTTTATAAATCATATTAGATACTATAATGTTTATTGCAGAGCTGTTTTCTACTGGATTAAATCAAGATAGTTATAAAATAAGCATAAATTCTTACATTGAATCAGTTAAACAGTTTATAGATAGTTTAATCAATCCATGGAACACGCCACTCGGTTATATTTCTTTTGAAGATATAGTGGTGTGTTTTTTATGGATTTTTATATTATTTATCTGCGCAGCTGTCTCTGTGCGAGCGCTGCTGAATAATAGTATAGGATGGCGCATTTTTGGCTGTATTTTAGCTATTATTGGTATAGCCGTACTAGTTAATCTCTGGAGATATGGTGATTTATTAGAAATTATAAGATACTGCGCAATTGCTAGCATGTTTTTTGGTATATTCTTTGGTGTGTTTAAGACTAAGTTGCCAGGATCAAATACCAATATTCAACACTAATCTATTATAAGCCTTTTTTTGATGACTTATATACGAATCGGCGCACTTCATCACTAGATAATGCTAGAAGTACGCCAATATGTAGCGATACACTTACTAAAGAATTTCCAAAAGTTATAGGTTCATGATGTATAAAGAATTTAATACATTGATTTAGAATCATAAAAGTAGCCACAGACATAGATGCTAAGCGAGCCATAGCGCTTCCCCGAACAACAAAGAATATTAATGCCGCTTCAATAGAAACAATCAAAATTACTATAGAGGCAAATAGCATTCCAAATTGTCCATAATCCATAATTTCTTGAAATACCTGGAAAACTTCCATTACCACAATAGCAATCATAACTATAATACCAGCTACAAGTTGCAAGGGACGTTTTCGCCAAAGTGCATCACCAATTTCGGCTGCTGGAGTTAGTTCAGATTCAGTCAAGACTAGATGTGTATTATCCAATATTAAACCAGATCTTTGTGGATGATCATTATCTTCCTTTGGCTTAATATTTTTCAGTTCTACAATTGGTAGATTGCCGTCAGTCAAAAATGAGTCACCACCACCATTACGTGCATGATACCCAGTTGAAAAATCTTCAATTATTTTTAATCCAACTTTTTTATTAGAGGCAAGTACTGAATCAATGATATAATCTCTTTCTATATCGGTATTTTCATCTATCTTGTGAGTAACTTGTAGTGTAAAAAGGGAAAGTCCAATACTCTTATCGTATGTACCAGACGCGAGCCAATCAACTTTATGACCGCCTGGTAAAAACCATCCTTTAGGACAATGCCAAAATCTAACATGATGGCGCTGACTAGGACTACCATCAACTTCTTGCTGATAAGCAAAATCTTGTCGTCTACCAAATAAAAATGCCGTAGAAACTGGTGCGTTTAAATAGCTTTTTCTGCGTAAGGTCGATATTATCATTTTCCAAGTTGATTTAGCAGTGATTTCATCTGCACATACCCAGCCTGCTGCTTTCATGGCGGCATGTAATTGAGACTCACTTCCTCTAAAAGCAAGATTTACAGGGTCTCCCAAAATCCCATCTGTCGTGCGTGTACGACCAATAAAATAGTCAGGCGAATAAATATAGCTTAAAATTCTATGTAGCCGAGGTAGTCCCAAATATGCCACTACAAACCAAAAAACAACAAAATACACCCAGTAGGCCCAATGTACATTCCACCCTTCCATAAATAGCAGAACACCCAACCATAAAGTAGCTACTCCTGAAAACACAAAGAAAAATCTATCTAGTAGCTCAATAATGGATATATGCCGACGCATCTGAAACGAGCTCTTCTGTACAGCCGTGCGCCTTTTAGGTGCTTTCATATTATAAATAATAATCGCACAATACGTCACTAAAATCAATTACTCCAGATTGATTACTGGAGTAATTTAGAAACTTAAAATAAATAAAACTAACTAGACTAATAAATTATTTTTTCTTTGCAGCTGTTAAAAAGCCGTTGCGTGGATTTTCTTTTACAATACGATCTTCTGGTAGATCACAAGGTTCACCTTTACCATTCTTCTCATTTTTACTAAAGAAATAGATAGTCTGCGGTTTACCGCCGCGTAGGGAAACCTCAGATTTATGCAAATAGTAAGTTACTCCCTTTGAATTTGTGTGACTGTAAGCCATAAGAATTTATACCTCCTATTCAATATAATCTTACATCAATTAGGTTAACTGCTAGAGGCACTGATGTCAATAGTCTAGATATCACGATATTTAAACTTAAGGATTATTCTTAATACCACCAGGCTCACAAGACGTGCAATTATCACCATGATTATGACTATGCATATCAAAATAGAAAATCCAGCAAAATCTGGCGACCAAACTACCGAGACAAAATCATACCTATAGAGTTCAATATCTGGCACCTTCACACTGCTAATTGGATCCGTACCAGGAGCATATTTTGCATACTCACGCGCAAAACAACTTACATAACCTTGATTATAACCACTAAACTGAGGTTTGCATATATCATCAACTTTTTTATTGATAACATCTTTATTGGCATTATTATTTTCGACTGCTTTTTTTATTAAC
Source organism: uncultured Candidatus Saccharibacteria bacterium (assembly GCA_963456275.1). GTDB lineage: Bacteria > Patescibacteriota > Saccharimonadia > Saccharimonadales > Saccharimonadaceae > Saccharimonas. Next base: position 63,411 of record CAUOLJ010000005.1, on the reverse strand, counting down.
TCTGCCTTATCTCGGTTATATTTTTCATGTAGATAAATTCTGGCACCAGATGTATTCATATGATCTGAAACGTATCTCCGTAGATCATATAAGCGATCTTGCACAGCCTGCATATCACCCTGTTTATCTGCTTGTTCCACAGCTTTCTGGCGCTGCACCATACCTATATTATTAAGCCGTAAAAACGTAGCAGACATCAACATCATAAAGACTAAAATAACCACAAGCTGCCAAGTTTTTAATCTCCGCAGACGATTAATTTTCTGTTTTACAGAACGCTTATCCTTCACACCCGCCCATCCTTTATGATAGTATAACAAAAAAAACTTTCTACTCATAGGTATAGGGTTGTTTATATAGATGGTATCTGATGGTATAATTGCGCTATGAGAATTTATTTTTCTGGAATAGGCGGCGTTGGTATTGGGCCGCTGGCAGAGATAGCTTTAGATGCTGGCTATAGCGTATATGGATCTGATCGCGAACCCAGTGTTATGACAAGATCTCTACAAGATAGAGGTGTTAATATATCTTTTGATCAGTCTGGGGATTTTCTACAGACAGAACACAAAAAATCCCCCTTTGACTGGTTTGTGTACACATCTGCACTACCAGATAATCACCCAGAATTAACTTTAGCTAAACAGTTAGGTATTAAAACAGTTAAGCGCGACGAACTGATAGCTAAAATCATTTCTGATAAAAATCTTAAACTTATCGCGATTGCTGGCACACACGGCAAAACAACAACTACCGGTATGTTAGTTTGGGCTTTCCACCAGCTCAATATACCCGTTAGTTACTCAATAGGCTCAACTATACAATTCGGACCAAGCGGTCGATTTGATAAAGATAGCCAATTCTTTGTTTATGAGTGTGACGAGTTTGATAAAAATTTCCTTCATTTTTATCCTTGGCTATCAATAATTACATCAATAGATTATGACCACCCCGACACTTACCCATCAAAAATAGATTATACAAATGCTTTTGGGCAATTTATCAACCAGTCAAAGCATTGTATTATGTATAAAGATGATTTTGATAATTTAAATATTAAAGATACTGTACTTGATCTAATCGACAAAAATGAACACAAGAATAAAATTAATAGCATTAATCTAGCTGGCAATCATAATCGTGAAAATGCATATTTAATTTTGACTGAGTTAGAGAATATGGGCATTCAGACAGATAAAGCTCAGTTAGCTATAGAATCATTCCCTGGCACTGGACGACGATTTGAAAAAGTAGATGATAATTTATATAGCGACTACGGTCATCATCCCATTGAAATAGCCGCGACTCTACAAATGGCAAAAGAATTAAATGATAGAGTTGTATTGGTATATCAGCCACACCAAAATATCCGTCAACACGAAATTATAGATCAATATACAAATTGTATGGATAAAGCAGATACTATATATTGGCTACCCACCTACCTAACACGCGAAGATCCTAAATTAGAAATACTAACCCCGCAAGCTTTAACTAAAAATCTTATAAATAAATCAAGCTTGGAGTTTGCAGAATTAGATAATAATTTATGGGATAAAATCAACACCGAACGCAAAAACGGTAAGTTAGTATTATGCATGGGTGCGGGCACAATTGATGGATGGCTACGCGCAAAAATATCTAAAAACTAACGATTGTCTCCGCTACCGTGTAGAGTCTGCCTAGACTGTCTACTTGCAAGTTTTTCATTGTTAGTTTTGGCAACTTCTTCTAGATTAGAACCGAGCAGATCGGCTGCAACTGAAACATACCAGAGTATATCACCAAGCTCTTTTATTAACTCTTGTTTGTCTTTGTTATTTATTTTGCCCTTCTTATCACGCAAAATTTTCTTAAATTTTTCCTGAACCTCACCACACTCGCCACTTAATCCTAGTATAATACCCATCATCTGAGGTGTAATATCACCATATTGATAATCGTCAGTCAAAGTTGATATAGCTTTTTTACTGTAATCTTTTATATTCATAGTCCCCCTTGATTATTGTATATGATTATATCATTAATATTGACTTTTATAGTAAAAAACTTTACAATATAAGCACAATAACAATCAAGCGAAAGTGTAAAGAAATGAACGGTAATGGTAACTTTTTAGTAAATAATAACTCTAACCGTGAAACACTAATTGGTGTAGAAACTGGGCAAAACGAAGAAAGTTACACACCAAAGATATCAAGTGACTTATTTCGCGAAAGTAATCATAATAGCTTGCGAGATTTCTTTAACGAATACGAAGACGAAAAGCGCATTAATGCGACTATTGATTTCATAAAAACTATGCGCAATTATATGAGTGAGCAAAAATATATGGATATGTCTTTTGGACACGATGATGAAGGAACAATTTCCATAATCATGGAATCTTCAAGTAGTAAATCTGCTCCAAACGATATTGAAGTAGTTAGATTTAATCCCCTTGATTTAAGCGAATTAGATTTAGAATCACTAGACAAATATGATCTAATAATGCAAAATAAGGAACACTACACAGGCGAAGATGTTCAAGTAAAATATTTAGATAGCGGAAATCAAGCATTTATTACGGTAACAACAGCTGCCGATGATAAAATAAGATATAACTTAGATAGTAGAAAAGGAAACTCCATTCTAAAACAATCGTACGATGGGTTCCTAGAAGAATCATATATTTGTGATGTGCGACATTTGGACACTATTTTAGAATGGGATCATAGACCTATTGAAGATAGATTGCGCAGCGAAGAACGGTCAAAAGAATCTGCAAAAAGAGCTTACTATAATTTATAACCTATAAAAATCATGATAAAGGCGGCAATGCTTTGACAAAGTTTATAGTCAAGCCGTCCTCTAGCCAACGAGTTTCATAGGTGGTTTTTATCTTATAGCTGTCCACCAAATTTGATTCATGCAAATCAAAGGATAATTCTTCTATTCTCCATCTATTAATGACTAGCTGCTCTAGACTCCAACAAAAGAAATCACGATTATCATGTTTTAGATAAAGCGCACCATTTGAGTTTAAAATTTGCTGATAAATTTTAAGAAAATACGAATTTGTTAGTCTACGCCCCGACGATCGCCGACGCAAAAAAGGATCAGGAAATGTTATCCAGATTGATTCAATAGACTTAGGATAACAAATACTTGCTAATTGATCCGCCCTAGCTCGCAAAAAATATATATTGTTTATATTTTGGTTAGTTGCTTCATAAGCTCCTTTTTGCAACCTATCACCCTTGACGTCCAGTGCTAGAAACTGACTCTGGGGAAATCTTTTTGCCATCTCAACACTAAAAAGACCATTCCCTGCCCCTATTTCAATAACATCAACTAGGCGCTGACTCCATTCATCGAGTTCATAACAAATTGGAGAATTGGCAAATTTAGCAAATTTGTACTTTTTACGTTTTCGCGTAATAATAAAATCTTCTGGATTAAGCATTATTCCGCCAAAATACCTAAACTTTCATTTCCTAAAGATGCACTATCAAAACTATTCTTATAGTCACTGATAATCTGGAGTTTTTTATTAAACATTTTATCAAACTCTTTGATAGAATCATCATTAAGCTGACTAGAAGTATCGAACCCCTCAAATGTATCTGTTTTTTGAGCATGTTTGCGAACTGTCTGATAATCTGGTCGACTCAAATCAAGCTGCGCAGCACCACTATAAGAATACAAAGCCATACTTATTACAACTAAAACACACGCAGCCGTAATTGATAGAATAATCATCATAAAAAATTTCGACGGTAGTATATTAGTTTTTAGATTCATTTAGATCACTCCGCAAGGCATTATTTTTGTAGTTTTTAGAAAACTTTTTTACTTCGTTATAATATTTAAGCGCTATATTATGTAAACTAACTACCTCTGAGTGAATTTTCTGGCGCGATTCTCTAACAGACTCAAGCATATAGTAAAAATTTTGAGGATAAGCGTCACAATCAGCCTTAATTAGCTGTACCATATCAGTTTCGTAGGTACGATATTGTTCGCGAAAATTCACCAAATGTTTATCAAATTCAGCAGCATAATTAAACATTTCACCGCCCTTTAAACGATTTTCGGCGATTTTAGCGTTAAAACGAGCCATTAGCTTTGTAGCTATCAGATCATACTGCTGACCAGAATTTACTCTTATTAATCCATCGTTTTCATGAATTTTTATAAGCTTAGCCTTGACGGACTGGCAATCCATAATTATAGAATTATACAAAGTACTATCGCCAGGCTTAAGTTGCCCCGAAACACCAAAAGAAGATTGAGCCCTAGCGTTGTCTACACATACAAAACTTACCAACAATAAACAAACAACGACTAAAAAGCTAATCAAACGCATATTTAATATTATGAACTAATAGACTAAATAAAGCAAATTATTTTAATTTACCTATACTTCTACCAATTTCCTTTGTTGTGCGGGCAGCTGAATTAGAAGCTTTTCCTAGATGCTTTTTAGCTTCGCCACCAAATCGTCTAGCCTCTTTACCAATTTGACCTGCAGAAGTTTGCGCTTCTTGAGCTATAATAGTTATCTCGTCGCTAATTTCACCAGCACTTTTTTTAACCTTAGTAACACTTTCATCATAAACGTCTTTAGCACTATCCATCTTCTCTGATGTAGTTTCTTTTAGATTGTCTAGTTTGCTTTTAATATCTGATCGGGTTTCTTTACCACTCTTTGGTGCAAAAAGTAATCCTGCTACATAACCTACACCTGCTGCTGCCACTAAACCTAATAATTTTTTCATATTCCCCCTTTATTATTTTTTACGAAATGCTCTTACCGCCGCTGAAAATACAGTAGTGGGCGAAAACCAAGCCGTAAATGATGCAAGATTTTTTGCCGCTTTTTCAGTTTGTCTAGCAATCTTATTTAACCTAGCAAGCAAAGTAGCTATCAAAGCTAGAAGTGTGATTACAATAACCGAAAGCATCATTACTGTAATTGTAAGTAAAATAATTGCGATTTCAACTTGGCTCATTAATATAATTCCTCTCTTGTACTTTCATTATAGCATAAACAATATCAATGAGTAGCCACTATTACATCAAGATTTATATAAACCCAGTATTTATAATAACGAAATTTTCTAACTATTAGATCTATAAAAATTATCACTGGCAATAAATTTGATTATTTTATTGATGCCACGCGCCGCTTCTTGGCGCACCGTTCCACCCTCCAGATAAACACGCCGATTAATCTCCAACATTACTGAGCGCAGCCCGGGCGTTTTATCACGGTAAAAGTCCATCGGCACCAGTGCACCCTCATACGGATAATTCAGCGCGCAGCTATAACCCAGCTTTTCTATATGCGTTTTCAGTTTTAGGGCGTCACTTTCACTAAACCATTCATCGTCATAACCCAGACAGATATCAGGCAGATTTTCCGTATAGCCAAACAATTTTCGCACCAAATCATCACTGTAGCTATGCAGATCAATCATCATACACGAGCCGTACTGAGCAACAATTTTTTGGCTCAATTTGTTTAGCTGTACATGATGAGGCTCATACGCTTGCCTGATAATTTCCTCGCGGCGCTCAGGCGTTACCTGGCGATACTGCGCACCGCCCGGCAAATGCGTATATACCGCGCCCATACCCAGCCTCGCCATCGGTTCATCGGTGTCATTTTGAAACCGCTCAACATCGCAATATAGCCGCGAATATTTGGCTATTACTTTATGGCAATCAATATCCCTGGTAAGTTCGTCCACTTTATAATCAGCCATAAAACGTAGATTGTGCTCGATAATTTCCCGATCAACCGTAGCATCGCGCCAAAAATCTGGCGGTAAACACAGCGAAGCGTGCGGGATATGAATAAGGAGATTAGCCGCCATTTTTCCACCGCCTAGCACGTTGCAATAACTTATCGACATAAGCTGCTTTGAGTTTTTTATACGCCGACCTGTCGTAATTTGCTTGCTTGGCATATTGATATTTTACGCTTGAATATTGATCAGCTTCGTCATTGTGAGACCTTAGATAATCTCTGATAATTAAGAAGTTATCGTGCGTTTCAGTATCCGCGACCGCGAGGTGAATATGGATATCGCCCTCGCCAGTCTCTTCTTGTCGGGACGCCAGGAAGATATAATCTTGGCGGGAACTTGGGTTTAATGAGGGAAAATATCCAATTGCTACCAATTTATCCCGCAGCTCGTTCATATGCTCATTATCTTTAGCAGAAATAAGGATATCTAGGATATTTTTAACGTCCAAGCCAAGCACCGCGGTACTGCCAACATGATGAATTTGCGAACTATCCGCAAACACTGGCGCCAATTTATTTTTCACGCGCGTAAAGACAGCTGCCATATCTTTTCTGGATTTTTTAATATTGACTGGCATTTGGCTAAAATTTCAACTGAACACCATCCAGCAAAGCAAAGCCGCGTTTTATCAGCTGGATTTCTTCGTCAGTTTCATCTTTACCGCTGTCACTCATAATCTACAGAAATAATTATATATTATTTACATAAATCAGTACAAATACATTTGACAATTATCCTGACGCTAATTTACACCTTTAATACTAAAACCAAACTTACTGGCGACAAGCGCAATATCCGGATTACCAAACTCGTCTGCTAGCGCCTGAAATTTGGCTTGTTTGTCGCTGCCAAATTTTTGCACCAGATTATAATACCATTCAAACGTGCAAAAATATGGCGGCTCTTTGGGCGGTTTGCTTTTGGAATGAAATTTGTCGGCGTACATTAGCAGCCGCTCCTCGGGCGTGCTGGCAGTATAATCGGCTGGCGGAATGGACAAGTTTTGGTTAATTACATCCTGCTTGGTCAAACCTACGCCAGTATGATGCGAAGCGAACCGCCAAATTTGCTCAGGAAAGCCTTCGTTTCGCAGAATCTGCTCGCCAATCACGCCGTGGCGAACGCCGTCGACAAATTTGCCGTTTTCCAGAACATCATACGCGCCGATATCATGAAGCATACAGGCAACATGCAGCAAATCGCGATCGATTTGCGAGTTCGGCTTGGCATCCAAAAGCTGCGCCGCAATTGTGTCAACCACTTGGCAGTGAGTGTAAATCAAAGCAAAATCAGTATCAGTTTTGGCGTATTTTTTGTGTAAGTTTTTGATTTGAGTATCGGTTGGTAGTTTCGTTTTAATCATATACTTATTTCGCAGACCAGTCTATTTATCAAATTTTAATTCCGCAAGTTTCTCGATGTCTATACCGATATTCCGGTATAAATCAGAAGTGCTTTTCGTTATCAAATCGCTCTCAGCAAAGCCAAGCAGCGCTGCCGTTTTTACCACTTCCACTACGCTGTTCGCTTCTATTTCGACATATGGCTTTAACTTCGGCCAGCGGTCGATGACAACCTGAACACCGTCGAGGTCGTATTCTTGGCGTTTGTTTTCTTGATAACCGCGCGGTTTAATGCCAATTTTTGCTAATATTTCCAGTGTCGTTTCCATATCAGACACTTCAACTTCCCACTCATGAGTACCATCAATAGTGTCGGCAGTTATTTCTTTGACGGTCAAAGTCGCCTGTTTCCCATCAGAGCGTAACCGCACCCAGCGATCTGGCACCGCTGGCATCGTATCAAATACGTAACGGCAAAAATTGTAATTACCGACTTCCTTAGCGCCGAGATTTGTCAACTTTTCTATGATATCAGCGGGATCGACATCATATATTTTTGCTTCGTATTCTATGTTTGACATGAAAATCCTTTCATACTTTTATATCACCATCTAAACTAACATAATTCTTAGCGCCGCTGCGATACATGGCGGAAGGCTTATTTTTGGCGTCAAACTCATATTTCATCAGTTCGCCAAAATAGCTAAAATGATTACCCTTCGCAATTTTTAAAGTGGCGTCATCAATTATTTCCAGCTCTTCAGCCATGTTGAATGGCTGCCAATCATTAGACCATAAACCCCTCAATCCTTTTTCCGTATCAACAACTTCATACACGCCGTAATCGTTAACGAACCGCGCTTCAAACTTTCGACGTTTTTTATCAGAAACGTCACCAAATTGATCAATAATTCCTAATATCGAATTTGCGACTATTCCTGGCGCTGTATCATACGCGTTCGCCAGCACCGAAACAGTTATTCCGTCGTCTATCCGCGACCAGGTACGGCCGACAAATCCTGGATAACCGCCGCTATGACCGACGAGCCGCTTACCGTCTTTAGCTTTTGCAACATCAATGCCTAATCCATAACTTCCTGCATTTGCCTCGTCGGCGACTTGCCATGATGGGCGCTGCATTTCCCGTTTGGAGGCATCACTCAACAGTTTACCTGAGCCGACTTGCAGAGCAGCAAAGAATTTCACCAAGTCATGCGCAGTTGAGCAAAATCCTGTGGCTGGCTGTAATACGCCAGTTGTAACGTGTTGAAAAGGTCGACGCTGCTGCTGCAAATCAAACCTACTGTAGCCAGTTGCCATGTAAAGTTCTGGTGAATATTCTGCAGCGGTTTGTTTCAAATCAAGTGGCATGATGATATTTTCCGTCACAACATCAGCGTATGATTTGCCGCTAGCTTGTTCAATTACCAAACCCAGCAAGCCAAAACTAAAATTGGAATACTTGAATTCGGAATTTGGTTCGAATACTAGCTCCGATTGCATGATTTGCTTCTTGAGCTCGTCTTTATCTGGAAAATCTCCTTGGAACTGCCAAAAACCTGACGTCTGGCCGTCGCGAATTACACCTGCTGAGTGACTCAACAATTGACGCAAGGTTACGTCGCGCCAACGCTGATCGCTATGCTGCGCCAGCCACGGTAGATGCTCTGTCACTAAATCATCGATGCGCAACTTGCCGCGCTCCTGCAGCTGCATCACGGCCGTGGCAGTAAATGTTTTCGATTGCGAAGCAACGTGAAAGAGATGGTTGGTTGTTAATTTCTCATTATTTTCTATATTTGCCAGTCCATAAGCTTTATTAAAAACCACCTCGCCGTCCTTGGCTATCGCCACCGTAAATCCTGGCCAGCGCGCCCACTGGCTGCGCAGCATTAGCCATGAGTCAATGAATTTCAGCGTTCGTTTGGAAATTGATTTCATAGCCTGCTTGTACCTCCTAAAATATTACGCTTCTTGCGGCCACCATTTCAGCACAAAATCCCGGTAGCCTGGCGCAATTTTGTCAGTAGCTTCGACTTCTGTTCGCGTCAGCCAAACTATACGTTCCTCGCCGCCATCACACGCCCGGTCTGGCAGTTCAACGTTACTGTCAACTGTAGCCGTATAGCCAAGAATAATTTTATGATCTTTGACGGCACTACCTCGCGGATAGCGCATATAGAAATCAGCTGGCGTCGCATCAATTGTGATACCCAGCTCCTCGCGCAGCTCCCGCTCTAATGCCACGTCAGGCGTTTCGCCGGCATCAATATGCCCGCCCGGCAGGCCAAAACCATCATCGTGCGGATAATACATCAGTAGCACACGCTTGCCGTCGCTGCTATACAGTGCTACTTTTACGCTAACTTCGTGTCGATCATACATTGCGCTCATAATCCCAATTCCTTTAGCTGCGCCGGGTCGACTGTTGATGGTGAGTCCATCATCACGTCGACGCCAGAGCCGTTCTTTGGAAAAGCTAAAGTCTCGCGAACATTTGTTTCGTCAATGAGTTCCATGAGGATGCGATCGACGCCAAAGGCACAACCAGCGTGCGGCGGTGCACCGTATTTGAAGGCGTTGAGCATAGCGCCAAACTTTTCTTCGACGTAGCCTTCGCTAAAGCCAAGTAGGTCAAACACTTTGTACAGCACCGCTGGGTTGTGGTTGCGCACGCCACCCGAGCAAATTTCGTAGCCGTTCATCACCATGTCGAACTGGTCAGCCACGATGGCCAGTTTGTCGGCATCGGTCGTCGCCGACTCCAGCGCCTCTATGCCACCCTTTGGCATACCGAATGGGTTGTGGCCAAAATCAAGCTTCTTGCCGCGATCATCCCATTCATAGAATGGAAAATCGATGATCCAAGCCAGGGCCACCTCATCCGATTTTTTCAGGTTGAAGTGAGCAGCAAACTCATTACGCAACCGGCCTAATACCGTATTGACGACTGAGCGAGTATCAGCACCGAAGAAAACTGCGTCGCCATCAGCCGCACCAGTTTTTTGCTTAATCGCCGTGAGCTCTGTCTCGCTCAAGAACTTAGCAATTGGTGATTTTGCCTCGCCATCTTGGTAGGTGATGTAAGCCAAACCGCCCGCCCCTTCACTCTTAGCAATGTCGGTGAATTGGTCAATTTGCTTGCGGCTGAGATTGGCACCATTTTTGACGCAAATTGCCTTGATACACTCAGTGTTTTTGAAGACGCCAAATTCAGTATCGGCAAATACATCAGTCAGCTCAACCAGCTCCATACCAAAGCGCAAATCTGGCTTGTCCGAGCCATATGTCTCCATGGCGTCGCGATAGGCAATGCGCGGAATTGGACTGCCATCACCAACCGCGAGACCACTCAAATCCAGCAATTTCTTGCCTGCAAAATCGGTCGCTAGCTGCTGTATCAACGGTTCGACCTCACGGCGAACTTCTTCGCCGTCCTCAACGAAGCTCATCTCCAAATCCAGCTGGTAAAACTCACCATAGAGTCGGTCAGCTCGCGGATCTTCATCGCGAAAACACGCCGCCAACTGGTAGTAGCGCGGCACACCGCCAACCATCAACAGCTGCTTGAACTGCTGCGGCGCTTGCGGCAGGGCGTAAAACTTGCCCTCTTGCAGACGGCTCGGGATCAGAAAATCGCGCGCGCCCTCGGGGCTGGAATTTGCCAAAATCGGCGTTTGAATTTCGATGAAATCACGGTCATCCATATACTGATGCATCCGTCGGTACATTTCAGCGCGTTTTTTCAGCATCTGTTGCATCTTTGGACGGCGTAGGTCGAGGTAACGATATTTGAAACGCAAGTCCTCGCCTGCCTGGTTTTCCTCGGCGAACGGCTGGATTGGCAGAGTTTCGGCTCGGTTAAGTAACGTCAACCTCTCGACCACCAATTCAACTGCGCCAGTCGGAATTTTATCATTCTTTAGCCCAGCCGCGCGTTCGCGCACCATGCCTTCGGCGCGAATGACAAATTCGTCGCGCAGCTCCTCAGCAAGTGAAAACATTTCCGGATCATCGGAATTAAAAACTAGTTGCAATAAACCTGTATGATCACGCAAATCAACAAAAATTAACCCGCCGTGATCGCGGCGCGAGTGTACCCAGCCGCTAACTGAAATTTTTTCGCCGGCGAGTTGCGCCGTCTGTGTGTTCAAAGTTCGCTTCATATCTCTGTTATTATACTCGATTTGACCATCCTTTACCAATCCGCGCTGCAATGATAGCTTTTCCAAATAAAATGCGCTACAATTAGCATAAGAATTATGAGGATCCTAAATAATACTCTAGTCAAAATTCTGACGCGTAATAATGTTGCGACAGAAGAAACTCTCAAGCCGCTAATAGAAGAGGCAGAACGTTCTTCGCGACCGCTGCAAAATATTGTACTAGACTCGAAACTAATATCTGAGACTGATTTAACAAAGCTTTTTGCACAATACACCGACATACCCTACGTTGAGGTCGATCCGCGCGACATTCCAGCTGAAGTGCTTAATCGTATTCCAGAGCGTATCGCCCGCCAATACAATGCTGTGATTTTTCAAATCGACGAAGATGGCACTATGCACTTGGCGATGGACGATCCAGATGATGTGCTGGCTACTAATTTCATTGAGAAAGAAATCGGCAGTAATACTAAAATTTATATCGCGCCGCATTCTAATATCTTGCAATGTTTAGAAAATTATCGCGGCGATGTCAATCAAGAGCTCAATGAAGTCATTGACGTGCAGCGCGAAGATGACGGCTCGGATCAGAAAGTCTCCGAAGCTGATGTTGCCGAGGATTCGCCAATCGCCCAAACCGTTAATTTGCTGTTAGAATATGCTATCCGTTCTCAGGCCTCAGATATTCACATCGAGCCGCGTGAGAATTTCGTGCAAGTACGCTACCGCATCGACGGCGTCCTCAAAGAAGTCAATCAATTACCGCGCAACGTGCTAAATGCATTGGTTAGCCGTATCAAAATTTTATCTAATCTAAAAATCGACGAGCGTCGCGTACCGCAAGATGGCCGCTTCAAAATCAAAGTTGCTGGTAAACAATACGCCTTGCGCGTCAGCACTCTGCCTATCACCGATGGCGAAAAAGTCGTTATGCGTATACTTGACGAATCAAATCAAGCGATTACTCTACAGCAGCTTGGTTACTGGGGTAAGTCGCTAGCAATTATCAACAGCGCTATTGCCGAACCAAACGGTATGATTCTAGTCACAGGGCCAACTGGTAGCGGCAAATCAACTTCCTTATTTTCAGTACTATCTATGCTAAATACACCAGAAGTCAATATCTCGACTATCGAGGATCCAGTCGAATACAAAATCCCCGGCGTCAACCAAACTCAGACTAACGCCAAAGCTGGTATGACTTTCGCTTCGGGACTAAGAGCCTTGCTGCGCCAAGATCCGAACATCATCATGGTCGGCGAGATTCGCGACGGCGAGACTGCCAACCTCGGTGTGCAGGCAGCGCTGACTGGGCACTTGGTATTTTCAACCTTGCACACCAACAATGCGGCGACCTGTTTGCCACGCTTACTAGATATGGGAATTGAACCATTTTTGATTGCCTCGACCGTCAAGGCAGTTGTCGGCCAGCGCTTGGTACGGCGGCTGTGCATGACCTGCCGCGAACAATACGTACCGACACAAGACGAAATCAACGAAATTGTTTCGCTATTCAACTTAAAGCCCGGCCAAACATTTGCTCACATTCACGATTTAGAGCTGCAGGCAATTGAGCAAAAAGTTGGCGGCGATACGCCGGCTGGTACTGACGAAAACACTATTCGCACTCTCTGGAGAGCACACCCAGGTGGCTGCGACGAGTGCGGACACGTCGGCTTCAAGGGGCGCGTCGGCATCTACGAAGTACTGGGTATGTCGCGCGCCATTCAAAAGATGATTACTTCTGATGCTACTAGCAACCAAATTCAAGATCAAGCAATCGAGGAGGGTATGATTACGATGCAATCTGACGGACTAGTTAAAACATTACGCGGCAACACTACGCTCGACGAGGTGCTGCGTGTTACGAGGGAATCCTAATGGCATCTTTCTCCTATGTCGCAACTAATAAGTCTGGCGATGTCATCCAAGGCAACATCGAGGCTAGCGATCGGCCTGGAGCCTTATCCGCCCTAACCAAGCAAGGTTTGTCACCGCTCAGTATTGACTCGCTTGAAAAGAAAGGGCTAGCTAGTATTAGTTTTGGCAGCGGCAAAAAAAAGGTCAAAACCGACGACATTGTTATGTTCACGCGCCAAATGAGCGCCATGGTTAGCGCCGGCGTACCTTTGCTGCGCGCGCTATCTTCACAACATGACCATACTGACAGTCCGGCCCTCAAAGCAGTCCTTGGCGATATTATTAAAGACGTCCAATCTGGCATGCAGCTAGCTGACGCCCTAGGCAAGCATCCAGCCACTTTTAACGACGTCTATGTCAATATGGTGCGTGCTGGCGAAGCTGGCGGTATTCTTGACGATATCCTTAGGCGCCTAGCTATTCAGCAAGAAAAAAGTGCTGGTATCCGCAAAAAAATTAAAGGAGCGATGACTTATCCGTTAGTTTTGCTGGTTATTACTATTATGGCCTTTTTGGTTTTAATGGTGTTTGTCATCCCGCAAATCGGCGAAATGATTAAAGGGTTTGGCGGCGAGGATGCCGAATTGCCAGCCTTGACTCAGGTGATGCTGTCAATTAGCGGTTTTTTGACAACCAAAGGGTACTTACTGATACCGGTATTAATTGTTGCTGTCTATTTCTTGCGGCGCTGGCTCAGCACCACGGCTGGCAAGCACGCTTTTCACCGTTTTGTCCTCAAAATACCAGCCATCAATAGCATCATTCAGAAAGTAGCCGTAGCCCGCTTTGCTCGTACGTTTTCGGCGCTCATGGGGTCTGGCGCGGCCGTCCTAGAATCGCTTGAAGTTACTTCGCACTCAGTCGGCAATGTTGTTTACGAGGAAGCTCTGCTAAACGCCGCCAAAGAGGTCGAAAACGGCAAAAACTTATCAACAATCATCGAAAAAACCGGATTGTTCCCGCCAATTGTCTCGCAGATGCTAGCCGTCGGCGAAGAAACTGGCCAAACCGACGTCGTGCTAGTCAAGGTGGCTGACTTTTACGAAGAAGAAGTTGATGTCGCCATCGACAGTATCGGCTCAATTATTGAACCAGTAATGATCGTGCTGATGGGTGGCATGGTGGGGCTAATTGCCGCCAGCGTTATGATGCCAATTGCCGGCTTATCAACGAGTATTAAACAATAAAACTTATGCTATACTGTATATAGAAAAGGGCATCCATGGTAAAACTATTTTTCAAAGACAAACCGATCATCGGGCTCGACATCAATTATACTGGTGTTAAAGTCATGGCCATCAACCAGAAACACGCTGACGTTCGCGGCTACGGCTCGGTCGATCTTGACCCGGTTAAGACACAGGAGGCGCTCGACACCGACGACCACGAGTATCTGCGCGAGCACATAGCCAATATGTTTCGAGATCGCATTATCGGCTCTCTGCCTTCTAACCACGTAGTAATTGGCTTGCCAACGAGCCGCACTTATTCGCGCACCTTTACTCTGCCAGCGAGCGAAGAAAAGCATATTGCCAGCGCTGCCCAACTAGAAGTCGAACGCTATATACCAGTACCGTCAGACTCGTTATACACTGACTACGAAATTATTAAGCGCACCAAAGAGACCCTGATGGTTGTCGTCTCGGCCGCACCGCGCGCACTGGTCGATGCAGTTACGCAAGTCGCCAAGGAAGTCGATCTGCGTCCAGTTGCCGTTGAACCGAGCATGAATGCGGTCGCTCGCATCCTGACCAAAACCGAGGAAGGCAATCGTACCACGCTAGTTATCGACGTCGGCGCCACCAGTACCGATATCGCCGTCCTGGAAGATTCAGCAATTCTCATTACCGGTTCGGCTAATGTCGGCGGCAATAACTTCACTCTAGACATCGCTAGTAAAATGCAAGTGTCGCTAGAAAAAGCTCACCAGTATAAAGTCCTCAACGGCCTCGGACAAAGCGATGATCATGACAAGATTGAAGCCGCCCTCAAACCAAGCCTCGGTCGCATCGTCGGAGAAGCCAAAAAGGTCATCCGTTACTACAGCGAACGTATTTCGGAGGATAAAAAAATCGAGCAAATTCTTATCGTTGGCGGCGGTGCAAATATGCCAGGTATCGGCGAATACTTTACTAACGCTTTCATTTTGCCGGCCCGCGTCGCTAGCCCGTGGCAAGATCTTGATTTTGGCTCGCTTGAGAAACCGCACCGCCAGTTTCGTCCGCGTTATATCACCGTCGCTGGTCTGGCTAGCGTACGGCCATCGGAGGTAAAAAAATGATCAACCTACTTTCACCCGAAGAACGCAAGCAAATTAAGGCTGCCCGGGCTAACTCAATTTTAATGCGCTATGTTGTCATGTCGCTGATAGTTGTTGTGATTATTGTAGTTGAGCTAATCAGCTCGTATTTTATGCTAGTATTCAACCAGTCTGCCAGCAGAGAAACCATAAATGACAATCAAAGTAAATCTTCAGCCTTCAGCTCGGTCAAGAGTGATGCCGAAAAGTATCGTTCTAACCTGCGGGTAGCAAAATACATTCTTGACACTCAAGCGCCATATACTGATATTCTAAATGCGATTGCCAAGAGGTTGCCAAACGGCGCCTCGCTCACTGGCATATCAATCGACCCGACGACTTTTGGAACTGCTTCCGTGCAAATTCAAACCCACGTCAGTTCGTACGCGCAGGCCATTGAAGTCAAAAATAGCTTGCAAGAGACGTCTATCAACAAAGTTAAAGTTTTTGACAGTGTTAGCCTATCAAACGCTACGCACGAAATTGGCGACAATACATTTCAGGCAAATTACACTGTAATCTATTCAAAGAAGGTACTGCCATGAAATTCGTTCTAAAACCAACTACATTCCGCATTTTGCTTATCGTCAGCCTACTAGTTATTGCGGCAGCGGGCGTAGGCAGTTTCGTCTTCGGACACCAAGAGATTGTTAAATATGCAGAGGAAACCCGCAAACTCAATACCGAAGCACAAGCCTCTAGCAACGAATTACAAGCCCTTTCAAGCCTCAAATCGAAACTAGACAACAGCAAAAGCGACGTAAAACGCGCTGAACAAATCGTTTCGACCAGCAAGAAATATCATTATCAAGATCAAATTGTCAGCGACATCGAAAATCACGCAAATAGCGCTGGTATTAAAATCGCTTCAATCGATTTTTCAGCAAATGAAAGTAAATCCAGCAGCTCATCAAGCTCATCGTCGTCTAGCACTGCTAAAAACGCTAAAAAACCAGCGCCAGACGGCTTCAAATCGGTTACCGCTACTGTTAACTTGAGTAATCCGGTATCCTATGAGCAAGCGTACATTTTCTTGCGCTCTTTAGAACAAGGGCTTTTCCGGATGCAAATTTCTAACCTGGCCTTAGCCAAAGACGACAACAACGGCATCACAGTTAGCGCACTAACTCTGGAGGTATATACAAAATAATGGAAGTCTCAGACGCATTTCGCATTCTCGGCGCAAAGACAGCTAAATTCTTTGGCCGGTATCACTTTTTATTGTTTTTCATGTTAGCTGCCGGCGGATTGTCAGTTGCTACCATCCTGCTCTACCAAACACTCACTACGCCAGCAGAAGAACCGCAAGCTAGCACCTCCGCTAGTTTTGATGATACTACCATCAAACGCATCCGCAAGCTAAAATCAGCTGGCAATGCACCGAGCACGCCGCCGCCAGCCAACGATAGGACAAACCCGTTTTAGTCTATGATTTTGCTTGGTTCAGCGGTACTCAATGCAGAAATATTCAGTATTCAAACTGGCGGCAAGGTAGCGCGCACAACCCGCGCAATCATTAATCCCGCCAATCTACAAATTATCGCTTTCGAAGTGTCAGGGCCGCTAATTCAGCAACACCCCGCGCTGATGTTGCTTAGCGATGTCCGCGAACTGAGCAATATAGGCTTCATTGTCGACGACATCGACCAATTCATAGCTCCGACCGACGTTGTGCGCGTCAACGACGTCTACCAGCTAAAGTTTGATATCATCGGCAAACTAGTACTTGACGAAAAACGCCATAAACTTGGTAAAGTCATCGACTTCACAATAGATACCACGCAGTTTCTTATTATGCAGCTGTCGGTCAAGCGGCCGCTATTGCGTAGTTTCAATGATACTGAGATTTTGGTACATCGCAGCCAGATTATCGAGATTAATAACGATTCAATTGTCGTTCATTCCCAAGCTAAAGCCCCTGAGCCAGAACTTCATGAAGTAGTCGGTAGCTATATCAATCCGTTCCGCAAACCAAAGCAAGCTCGACAGAATTCGGATATTGATTAGCGATCTTCTCGGCGCAAAGCAGTTTTGATATCATCAAAGCTAAACCCCTGGCGCGCTAGATATTGCATGAACTTTTGCTCATCAGAGTAACGCCGGCGTTTTTTAGCAATAACTTTAGCCAGCTCGCCGAGATCACTACGCGACGAATCTGCGATTACCGAATCAATGATTGTCTGTGCTATACCTTTTGCCGCCAATTCGCTACGCAGTTTTCGCATAGATACGCCTTTAATCTGATGTCGATTCTCAACCCACCAGTTAGCAAATTTCTGATCGTCAATATAACCGCGCGCTTGCAACTTCGCAAAAACGCGCTCCGCCACAGTTTTAGCGACACCTAGCTTTTCCGCTAACTTACCAGTTTTTCTATTTTTATATTTACGAGCCAATGTTTTACGGCAAAGATAATCACGTACTTCACTGCTACTACGCGGTCGCATCAATACATACTCGAGTGCTCGGGCATATACTTTGCCGAATTCACTCTCTTGCTTGAGATTAGCTAACTCCTCTTTCGATAAAACCTGGCCAGCCTTAATTCCAAGATCAACAACCTGCGAAATATCCAGGCTAAAATCATATTTGCCATCAATATACACGTTGACGCGATCCGAATCGCGGACTTGCGGCGAAAGCGCCGTCACAGTATATCGTTCTTGCTGCTGAGCCATATCATTATTATAGCTGAAAAAGCGGCCATTTACCGACTAGCAAGCTGCTATAGTTCGCATAAATTATCATGATATTCAAAGATACTACGCCACTAAACTTAGCTCGGATATACTTCTAGCGGACTGTTTTCTTTTTAATCCTAGTCTTTCGGTTCTGGTTCAGCAACCTTTTCGCGAACTTTAGCGTCAATCTCAGCCAGAACTTCTGGATTTTCTTTCAAGTATTTTTTAGTAGCTTCGCGGCCTTGGCCGATTGTTGCATCATTATACTTATAAAACGCTCCAGATTTGCTCAAGATTCCGTACTGAACGCCCAGATCGACAACATCGCCCGTCTTGCTGATACCCTCATTATACATGATATCAAACTCAGCCGTACGGAACGGCGGCGCAATCTTGTTCTTGACGATCTTGACGCGCGTGCGATTGCCGCGGATCTCATCACCATCCTTGATCTGCCCAATCCGGCGAATGTCTGCTCGCACCGATGCATAAAACTTAAGCGCATTACCGCCAGTAGTTGTCTCGGGGTTGCCGAACATCACACCGATTTTCATGCGGATTTGATTAATAAAGATTACTGTAGCCTTTGATTTGTTAATAATACCGGTTAATTTGCGTAGTGCTTGGCTCATTAATCGTGCTTGCAAACCCATGTGTGAATCACCCATGTCACCGTCGATTTCAGCTTGCGGCACCAACGCCGCTACCGAATCAACTACTATTAGGTCAACGGCATTTGAGCGCACAAGAGTTTCGACAATTTCCAGCGCCTGCTCGCCGTT
This sequence comes from uncultured Candidatus Saccharibacteria bacterium, assembly GCA_963456275.1. Taxonomy (GTDB): domain Bacteria; phylum Patescibacteriota; class Saccharimonadia; order Saccharimonadales; family Saccharimonadaceae; genus Saccharimonas. Next base: position 44,425 of record CAUOLJ010000005.1, on the reverse strand, counting down.
GTCGGGCTGCGATACTAGCAAATTATCAGTGTCAACGCCAAGCCGTTTAGCATATGCCGGATCAAGTGCATGCTCAGCATCAATAAAAGCTGCCGTCCCGCCTTGTTTTTGCATTTCGGCGATAGCATGCAGCGTCAAGGTTGTCTTACCGCTCGACTCTGGGCCATAAATCTCGATAATTCGACCTTTCGGATAACCGCCGCCCAGCGCCAAATCTAAACTCAGACTACCACTTGGCAATAGCTCGACATCAACTTTTTTAGCCTCTCCTAGCTTCATGATTGAGCCGTCGCCGAATTGCTTGGTAATCTGCTCCATCGCCAAACCCAACGCCTTTAACTTGCCGTCGTCAGCCGCTGGCTTATCTGCAGATGTTTTTGGTTCGCTTTTCTTCGCCATATCTCCCCTTTCTTGCTGATATCTTTAATTATACATGAGCGACGCAGTTTTTGGTATAATGGTAAGTATGAAACAAAACGGCTTCACAGTTATTGAACTTTTACTGGTGATAGTTTTACTTGGAGTTGGCAGCTGGCTATTTTTTAATGAAAAAGCAACTATCGATGCCACTGCTCGCGACAATCAGCGTAAAGTCGCTATCAACGCGATGTATTACGGATTGGAAGAGTATTTCTACGCTAAAAATGGCTACTATCCAGCTTCAATTGACAGCAAAACGCTGCGCACCGTCGACCCTACTCTTTTCACTGATCCGAAAGGCAAAAAACTTGGCAATAGCGGCAGCAGCTACGTCTACGAATCAACAGGTTGCAATAACGAAAATCGATGCACTGGCTACACGCTACGCAGTTCAATGGAGCGTGAAGATACTTACACCAAGACTAATCGCGATCACAAGAAATAATCAGCTAGTCATCATTCGTAACTGGGCGGCCATTCTTGAACGCCTCAACGGCATTATTAAGAACCGCTACTTGGTTTTTTGGATCAGCAACATAGCTAAAGCGATAGGTTGTTTCGTCGCCCTCGGTACTTAACCGAATCGAGCCGTAATTAAATAAAGTTTGTAGAATACCTTTTTGCGAGTAGCTAGAGTCCTCGATATTCATCAGGCTAACTGTTTGTTCGCGTTTTGAAAACAAGCTTATTTGAATTTCTTGAATAACACTTTCGTTGGTCAGGAAAAAGCGATTTTGCATATATACCCAAATCGCTATATACAAACCGATACCGAATAAAATAATCACCATCAAGCAAATCAAAATAACCTGCGGATACATTGATTGCGCCAAGCCAATCGGCTTAGCAATATCAGGGTAGCAAAACATGAAAACTGACACCAAAATAATTGCAAGAATCATCGCAAATGTCGGCCCCCAAATACCAATGCTGTGCCGCGGAATCATTTGAATGACATACTCATGCTCGCTGAGATTAAGCCACGGGTAGAGGCGGCATGATTCCTCGTGCTTGCGGCGGGTCTCTTCGGAAATATGAACCGGAATCGGCTCGGTTGAGCGCGCTACATGCACAACCTGCTTGCCAGAGTCGGTGACTGATACTGGGTTGGTTTGCACAGCCGATTCTGTACCAGTAGCCTGCTCTTGCTGCTGCGAAGCTGTGTATAACGGACGTCCTTCAGCGTCGTAAGCGACTGGTCTGCGGCTATCGTCATCGTCCATGATACCTCCTCGTTTATACTACTTGTAGTATACTATAAATTCCCTGCATTGCCGAGATGCCGCTTCGCCTTAATCGTTACCCGGCGGCCGCGCGGCGTGCGCTCAATGAAGCCAATTTGCAGTAAATACGGCTCATAAAAGTCCTCAATCGTTGTTGCTTCGTCGCCAGTCAGGGCGGCAATGGTGGTTAGACCCACCGGATTGTCACCATAATTTTCCAGGATTGATTGTAGTAAATTACGGTCGGCTGGGTCTAATCCCAACTCATCCACTTCCAGCATTTCCAAGGCACTCGTTGTGGTTTTCACATCAATTATGCCGTCACCGTTCACGTCGGCGTAGTCGCGCACGCGCTTGAGCAGGCGATTGGCAATGCGCGGTGTCAGGCGGGCCCGCGTTGATAACAGGTTCGCTGCTTCATGCCGAATTGACGATTCTAAGATGGCCGCACTCCGCATCACGATTTTAGCGATATCCTCTGGCTCGTAAAATTCCAAGCGATAAATATGCCCGAACCGATCGCGCAGCGGTGCTGCCAGGCTGCCCGTCCGCGTGGTCGCGCCGATCACTGTGAATCGCGGCAAATCCAGCCGGATAGAGCGCGCTGCTGGCCCCTTGCCGATGACGATATCTAGCTTGAAATCCTCCATCGCCGAATACAAAATTTCCTCCACCGCCCGGCCGAGCCGATGAATCTCATCGATAAACAAAATATCGCCGTCCGCCAAATTAGTCAAAATCGACGCCAAATCGCCCGCTTTCTCAATCGCCGGGCCGCTGGTAATGCGCAAATTCGTGCCCATTTCATTGGCAATCACCGTCGCCATGGTCGTCTTGCCAAGCCCCGGCGGGCCGTACAGCAGCACATGGTCAAGCGGCTCGCTACGCTGTTTGGCAGCGGCAATCGCCAATTTCAAATTCTTTTTCAATCGCTCCTGTCCAATGTATTCCGTAAAACTCTGCGGACGCAGACTTACCTCAATCCGTTGCTCCTCAGCATCATCATCGTGCGAGCTAGTATCGACTATTCTCTCAATTGCCATAGCTTTATTATATCATCTACAAAGATACACCAAAGTTTGCAAAGGCTGTCTTACCCATATGACGAGGAGATGACAGCTTCTCACTGTGAGCCATTGGCCAATCCTGAAGTATTTCTTGGCTCGGTTCATCCAGTTCTGGGTTAGTGATAAATCGCCTATTTTCGGCAACCTGGCGCACCATCTGCTCAATCACTTCTTCCGCGACACCACATTCCCTCATGTCTTTTTCTAGATACTGCTGATAATGTGGCAAAAATAGATCCTCTAATTCTTGAAACTCTCGCCATGATAACTCACTACATTCTTCAAACCGAAATCGCATGGTGTAATTCAAAAAATCTTGACCGCCTGATCGCCAGACATAACCAAGGTCAGCATGATGTAATAATTTTGCCTGGATACTGTCGCGACAGATTTGTTCTTTTGGGCCAGGAATAGTGCCGATGATCGCACGTTCCATAAACTCGTACTCAGCTGAACCAGGTTCGTACTGCTCATCAAGAAACGAGACCGAATAATGTTCTTTCGTAACATAACCGTCCGGCGGTGGACCGGCTTTAAATCCAGCATCGTGTGCTGCCGCTGCTACTAGTAACAGATCTTTCTGATCCGAGCTCATCTTGTCTGCTGGAATCATATCTGTCAGTAGGCGCGTTGTGTGCATCACATCCACACCGTGCGCTGGCTGGTGATATGGATAATTTGGGTAGGTAGTCAGTAACTCGGCCGATAGTCCAGCAAGAAATTCTGCTTGTTCTCTGTTATAAAATAGCTTTGCGAGATTCTCCTCTGAGGTATATCGATCCAACACCTTTGCTGATACTGTTAATTCCGCAGCGGTCACCGTTGGGTCGTCTTGGTAAGCAACGTTTCGGCGTTTCCATAGCTGGTTATCGAGAATTTTTTCGGTAGTAGCTCTATTCACAGAGCTATATTATATATCATTTATGCTAATTAGTCAATAGTCGGGTGTCGTGAATCCTGTAAACGAGTCAGTTCTGCTGGGTATATGTCAAACTTATTATTTCTTCAGCGCCTCAGTCACCCGCTGCGCCGTCGGCAGATTAGTGTCAACATTTTCCAGAGCCTTAGTGGCATCAGCCAAAGTGTAGCCCAGCGCCATCAGCGCTTCTAAAGCTTCGTCAGAAGTATTCAATTCAGTTTGGACCGGAGTGTCCGCTCGACCGTAGTGCGTTGGCAAGCCAACCTTATCGCTCAGATCAACCACCACGCGCTCGGCGGTTTTTTTGCCAACGCCGGCAGCTTTTTGGACAAATCCAGCGTCGCTGTTGGCGATGGCATTGCGCACTTGTTCCGCATCACCTAGACTGAGGACAGCCAGCGCTGCCTTCGGGCCGACACCCTGCACGGTGATCAGCATTTCAAACAGTTTTTTCGCTGCTAGACTCGAGAAGCCGAACAATTCTTCCGCTTGTTCGCGAACGTGGTGATAGGTATAAAATTTAGCATCCTGACCCAAACTAACCGCCTCAAAATCGCCAGCCGCCACACTGACTTCGTAACCAACGCCGTGAACGTCAATCACGACGCTGCCCGCGCCAAACTTTTCAGCGATCACACCAGAAAGATGAGCTATCATAATCAGCTATGGCGACGTAGTGTTACCGCCAGGATTATTACTATTATTGCCGCCATTATTGCTACCGCCAGAATCGCCCGAGCTGCCGCCACTATTATCGTTTCCGCCAGCAGCCGCACAATTGCTAGTATCTTTACTGTAGTTCACGCCGTCGATTTTACTTTTATCAACCATAACCACTGAGCCTGTCTTGAGATCACAAGCTGCAACTTTAGCATTTGTGCTTTTACAGTTAGCAGTGTCTTTCGAGTATTTTGTCGAGTTAAAGCTAGCTTCGTCAATAGTTTCAACCTTGCCGGTAGAGAGGTTGCAAACGGTAATCGTCGGCGCCTTACAATTAGCAGTATCTTTTGAATATTTCGTCGAGTCAAACTTATCCTCATCGATAGTTTCAACCTTGCCGGTAGAGAGGTTGCAAACAGACACTTTAGTTGGCTCGGAATTACACGATTCAGTCGGCAGAGCGCCGCTCATAAAGTATTCATTATAAGTATTAGCACCAGCTTTCGCCGCCAAGCCGCCCTTGTCTTTACAGACAGCGCGCTGAACGATACCGCTCGGCAGAGTGAATTTAACATCTGGCTTGCCTGACAATAGCGACGTCATCGTACTCTTCCAAATCGGCCCAGCCATGTCGCTACCACCGCTAATCATAGCAGAGTTATCATTATTGCCAACCCAAACACCAACAACGTATTGCGGATTATAGCCAATCGTCCAAGCATCGCGGTTGTCGTTGGTAGTACCAGTTTTAACAGCAACAGTATGATTACCGTTAACCGTAATTGACGAGCCAAAGATGCGTGCGCGAGTTGTCCTGTCGCTAAGAATATCTGAAATTAGATAAGCCCCTTGAGCGCTGATGACCTGCTTGGATTTGCCTTCATGCTTGTAGATTGTTTTAGCGTATTTATCGTCAATCTGAGTAATTTTAGTAATATCATATTGCTTACCACTATTAGCGAAAGCAGTATAAGCATGCACCATATCCTGCAAAGACGCCTCGGCTGAACCAAGCGCCAACGATAAGCCGTGATCGCCCTTCTTAATAGAGGAAATGCCCATACTGTTAGCAGCTGTTACTGAACGAGAAATGCCGTATTTTTGCATAACCTCAACGCTCGGGATATTAAGCGACCAATTAAGCGCTTGGCGCACCGTAGCACTACCGCCGCGGCTAGCTTCATTTTTATCAGCATCGCGCGGCACATAGCCGCCGCCAAAATCCTTAACTTTATCTTGCAAAATAGTCGCTGGCGTAATCACGCCGTCTGCCAATGCTGCTGCGTAATAAATCGGCTTGAAGCTAGAACCTGGCTGGCGCCTAGTCGTTACCATGTTAACCTTGCCCCATTTTTCATTATTATAATCGGCACTGCCAACCAAAGCTCGAACTTCACCAGTCGTTGGATCAACGACAACTCCGCTGGCATTAGAGCCGCCCATTCGGTTAATATGCCTCATTTGCTTGTTAATGTTGTCTTTGAGGGTATTCTGCATATCAATATCTAGCGTCGTTGTGACTTGATAACCAGAACGCATAACTTTTTCGTAACCATCTTTTTCGTAGCCGCCTTTTTTAGAGCTATATTTATCGCTGAGCTCAGCCACCACCATTTCAGCAAAATGCGGCGCCACGCTATCATTCTGCGTTGACGGCGGCGCGTAGGCCAATTGCTGGGCTAAAGCCTCTGTTTTTTGCGCTTCGGTGACGTAGCCCTCTTTTACCATTCGACTGAGCACTGTTTTTTGCCGTTCTTTAGCATATTCAGCACTGCCACTAATCGGCGAGTAGCTGCTCGGTGCCGGCAATACGCCAACCAGCATAGCGCTTTCTGCCAGAGTTAGTTCTTTCGGTGTTTTATTGAAATAAGTCTTAGCCGCATCCTCTATACCAAAAGCATTTTCACCAAAATAGACCGAATTGAGATACATGTCGAGAATCTCGTCTTTAGAATAGTTTTGCTCGACAGCAATCGACATGAAGAACTCTTGATATTTACGCATCAAACTATGCTCGTCGCTTAGCAAGGTATTCTTAACCAACTGCTGAGTGATGGTCGAGCCGCCGCCATGCCGCGTCACTGCCGCCCTAGCGATACTAAAAAGATTAAATCCGCCATGTTTATAAAAATCCTTGTCCTCGCTCGCCAATAAAGCATTCTTCATATAATCAGATATCTGGTCGAGTTTCACGATATTGCGCTTCTCGGCCCGACCAATACTATAAAAAGTCTTACCATTTCTGTCTTTTAGAACGATTCCGGTATTATTACGGTTCATCAAACGTTCAACGTCGCGGATATCATTAGCCAGCATGATGTATGTTACCACTGGTATGATAATCATAATCGCTAGAATAGGACCGCCAACAACGGCAACCTTCTGCTTGCGCGACAATCCTTGCCACCAAGCGACTAGTTTACCAAACTTACCTGTCGGCTGGCGATGAACCTTACGAACTGGAGATTTCTTACGACCTATGTTAGCGTAGCGCGATAAACGCGGCGGTTGCTTTTGTATCTGCATCACTTACCATTATATCACCTTACGCTTCAATACGGCTCATAAACGCATGCGTTAAAGCTGCCGCCAATGCGTCAGCGCAATCATCAGGCTTCGGCACCTCTTGCAACCCTAGCTGAATACGCACCATTTCTTGAATTTGCGGCTTTTTAGCGGCACCATAACCAGTGATTGATTTTTTGATTTCATTCGGCGTATATTCGTGAATTGGCAATTTCGCTTGGCGGCCTGTCAATATTGCTACGCCGCGCGCCTCGGCGACACTGATTGCTGTCGTAATATTCTTAGTAAAAAACAGTTTCTCAACCGACATAACATCCGGCTGCGTCTCTTTAATAATATCGGTTAAACCCGAGTAGATCTCTTCAAGGCGATCTGGTAATGGCGTGTGTGCTGGCGTAGTGATCACTCCAGCCGTAACCAGCCTCATTCTACCGCCGTTGACATCAATTACGCCAAATCCGAGAATACCTGTACCAGGGTCAATTCCGATAATTCGCATACTGATATGGATCACTTCCTGCCAAATCGAATAGCTTTTCTCAAGCCGCGCTTAATTTCAACGCGCCATTCCCAGACACCATAACTAACACCCGCCAAGGCCAGTCCGCCAATTGTCCACCACACTGCTGGATTAGTTTGCTGAACTGTTACCGGCTGCACTGGATAAGCCGCTAGCGTATTATTAGCTTTCTTGATTTTGCGGCAGCGGCCAGTTGAAGGATTGCGCTCCCAGCCTGCTTTGCACGGTTTGGGTAGATCGTCAACAGAAGCAATCTTCTTGCAGCGGCCAGTTTCTGGGTTACGAAATTGACCCTCTTTACACGGCTTCAGAACGGCTGCAGCCGCCTTGGCAATTGACCGACAACGTCCGGTTTCCTCGCTGCGATATTGACCTTCTTTGCAAGGTTTCAAGACAACGGTTTTTTTCTTGTTCTGAACAATATTGCGGCAGCGGCCAGTCTCTTCGCTGCGATACTGATCATCGCGGCATGGTTTCAATATTTTTATTTTTGGTTTAGTCGACAACGCTTTCAGGCTACCCTTACCATAATTAAGTTTAGACGTAAAATCATTACCCTCGCTACCTGGACTCGGCGTCGCCCAGCGCCAAGTCGCAGTTTTAGTATCATACGCCCAAGATCGCCCTTTGTTACTAACACTATCGGCTTTCTCATACGGTATCACGCCGTTCTTATAGGTAGTTAACCCGTTGGCATCTTGCAACCACACTGTTCCAGATGCCTTGTCAAGATGCAACGTCTTCCCCGATATAACAAAGATTTTACCCGGCAGAACCGTGCCCGATAACTTCGAAAGATTATTAGTAGAAGCTGACGCTGTTTGGTTGCCGCTACGCAAGTGGTATAGCGCTAAGTCTATTGGGCTTTGACCAACATTTTTAACCTTGACGTAGCTATAGCAGGCAAGGTTCGGGTCAGCCGTAGCACAATCTGCTGGATTCGGTAAAATTTCTAGAATCTGTAAAGTTGGCGTCGACGGCAAACGGTACAAATCACTTGATATCATATTGCCAGTCGCTCGTTTACGAAAATCAGTTTTAAAGACACCAGTTCGATAAGACACACTCCAGCCTTTACGCTCCCAAATATCATTTTGATATTTGCCGAGATCGGTGTTGTTAATTCGAACCGCCTCAACCAGCTGGCCAGCTTGATAAACATTTATCTCTTTATCATACAAAGCATCACTATTTGGAGTTGGACAGCCCGCTAAAAGCAATGTATCATCCGTAGGCGATAAGTTCGAGCTGTACAGCGTTAAATAACTCTTCGGCCGCAGATAATCTCGCAATTTAGCATTACAAACAAAATCAGCTTCCGCTGTTGCGTAACGTAGTTCTAGCGACATCTGCCCTAGATCGAAAAATTCATCACTAGTATTGTAAAGTTCTATCGCCGTATAGCCGTATTTTGGATCAGTTTTAAACGCCGAGACTACAACATCATTTTTTGCTAACAACGGTGACGGCAATGTTGTCGTTTTATCTACAATTTCGCTGGCATTAGTAGAGTTTGACGGGACCGACGGCGGGATTTCAGCAGGCTTGGCAGCGGTTTTGTTTTCAGTAGTCTGCCGCGGGAGTGTCTTCCCATCGTTCGCAGCTGGCAGTGAATTAGAATTTTCTTTATTAATTAGCGGCTCGTTAGACTTACCGAGATTTTCCTCTTGTTTAGCGGTTGGTAAATTCTCGCTATTGTTTTCGCTCGCAATGCTTAGCGTGTTATCCGGCGAAACAGCCGCCGTCGATACAGCATCTGCCGCTGCCAACCCTGAAAATACTGACTGAAGAGTTATAGTTGCTATCAAAATGACGAGTTTTAGACATCGCATCAGGCCTCCTAGCAATTATAAATACCATGTATACTTATAATCTACATGAAGGTAAGCTTAAAAGTCAACTAATCGTTAATATCAGCAGTAATATCGGCATTCGTATAAACGTTTACCACATCATCAAGATCGTCGAGCGCGTCAATAATTTTTATTACTTTGCGAGCGGTTTCAGCATCGCTGATAGGCACGTCATTTTTGGCAATGTACTGCAACTCGGCTTCCTCGATGGTCATACCTGCATCGAGCAACGCTTTGCGAACGCTCGCTAAATCTTTCATGCCAGTATAGACAATTAGTTTACCATCAGCCTCAACAGCATCTTCGGCGCCTGCGTCAAGTACTTGCAACAATGTTTCTTCGCCGCTTGCCGCCACCCGAATAACCCCTTTGCGGTCAAATTGAAACATCACGCTGCCAGCATCAGCCATTGAACCGCCGTTTTTAGTTAAAGCCAATTTCACCTCTGGCAAAGTTCGATTACGGTTATCGGTGGCTGTTTCAATGATAATCCCTACGCCGCCAGGGCCATAACCTTCGTAAGTAATTTCTTCTAGCGCCGCTGAATTTTTGTCGGCAACCCGGTCGATCGCCCGCTGAATATTGGCAGCCGGCATATTTGCCGCCTTAGCTTTTTCGATAGCCATTGCTAGGCTAGAGTTCATTGTGGGGTCAGTGCCAGCCCGCGCTGCGATAGCGATCTGGTTGCCAATTTTAGTGAAAATCGCACCGCGTTTAGCATCAACAACAGCTTTTTGACGATGTGTTGTCGCCCATTTACTATGTCCTGACATGACTACTCCTCGTTAGTTTATTGATAAATGCTTACTTATATAATAGCAAATGGGCCCTGTTATGTCACTATCGAAGCGTCGCGCAGTCGATAGCCGCTACGCCATTTCATGAACCACACTGCCGCAATTATCAAACCGTACCATAGCACCGCTATCCACCACGGTATTTGCAGCTCAACTGCAGCCCAAGATTGCTCGGCACACCAATTCACTACTACAATCATCGCATCAAGCATCATCTGCGCTGGCCAGCCAATGACATGCGCTATCGCTGGAATAATCAGCCCGCTAACGCCACCTATTGATGTTAGCAACATCGCCAACGGTATAAACGGACCAACCAGGATATTCGCCAACAACGAAATTACACTCAACTGCCCAAAGGCTGCCATGATAATCGGCGCAGTTACCAGCTGTGCCGCTAACGTTTCTAACAAAATTTGAATGATAGCTGGGACTTTATCAGTCGAGAAGAAATAAGCCGTCAACACTGGCGCCACAATAATTACGCCAGCAAACGCTGCAAAACTTAGCATCCAACCCATGTCACCCCAAGCATAACTCGGATTGCACAATACCGTTATTGCCGATACTAGCCCCAGCAAAACAACTGGATGAAACTTTCGGCCGACATACCATGCTAGCAAGCTTAATCCAGTAACAAGCCCAGCGCGCACCATGCTCGGGCTGGCGCCAGTCATGGCGATAAAACCCAGCACCAAGCTACAGCTAACCAACGTCGCTAGATATTTTGATATTTTTGCAAACAACCGCCGCGCCAAACGTACCAGAATTGTTAAATTGTAGCCGCTCGCTACAATGATGTGCGTCAGACCAGCAATCTTCAGAGCCTCTAGCAAATCCTCTGGCAGCATACTTTTCTTACCTAATAAAAAGCCAATCCCTAGACTAGCTCCTGGATCATCAACCGCTTTATGTACACCATCAGCAAAAGTATCGCGCAGCTCTAGTGCTGGATCGCTGCCAGCTGTTCGCTTGATGCTATCAAGCTTCGCTTTTGCTAATACTGCCGCGAAATTGCCAAAACCTGGTTTCAACACACCGCGCAAAGCAAGTTCATCACCGCGTTTAATTGCTGGATTACCGCGCAGCGACAACCAAATTTGACCAGGTAAAGATGTCTCGCCCATTTTGATATAAGTTATTTGCAGTCTCGCACTCCCAGCTATGCTATCTGCGTCATCCCGCACTATTCCAGTTAATCGCACTGACTGGCCATACAACGGTTTGTATAACTGTAACTGCACTTGATCGCTAGAGCCGCGAACCAGTCCGATCAACAACCCCGCACCTAGCGTTAAAATTAACAAAATCCGCCGCCGCTGCCAAAAAGCTAAACTAATCAGCGGAATGGACGCAATAATTAGCCACCAGCTAGCCCCGCTCCACCATTGTGCCAATACTACGCCGCTAACTAGCCCGTAGCATAAAGCGGCAATATGCCACATTAGATGAAGCCGCTCGCCCAACCATCTCATATTTCGATAGTAGCATAGCTTGACACGACTCGCCGCAAACTGTATAGTAAGATTTACTCGGGCCCATAGCTCAGCTGGTTAGAGCACCTGCCTTTTAAGCAGGGTGTCGTGAGTTCAAGCCTCACTGGGCCCTCCATTTCAAAAGCCAGAAGACCTCCTCAGCGTGAAGGTCTTTTATTTTTTAACCGTCTTTATTCTTTGCTCTTCTTTTTTGACTCGTTGCGCCGCACATGAGTTTGCAACACATCAATTATCGACAGCACCAGGCACACCGTCACGATAATGGCATAAGACGCATTAATACGACTGACGATTTGCTTGCCGAACTCATCAACCACTAGCGCATTTTCTAGCGGCTCAAACATTAATACCACAGCTAACACTGCAAATATCACTGACCCGCCAATTCGCTGAAATTTGTTACTAGCCGCCGGCCCGCTGAATAGTAATATCAGTGAAGGTGCTAGAGTTAATATAACCGCCACCACATCTACTAACGGCGGACGGATAATAACGATACCAAAATTAGCAACGTATGGCGTTGCCTCGCTACTCCACAAATCAGCCAAGATTGAACCAGCTGCTAGTGCTAGCGTCAATACGCCGAATCGCCGGCGCGTCATATATGCCAACAAAAACAATACGCCAAAGACTATTGCTAGAACGATAGTAAAAGTCATGCTTTTATTTTATCATGTCGTCTATGTACGACGGCAAGTTAAAAGCCCGTGCCTCACGAGAAAATACCGCGTTTTTTAGAGGCTTCGAATTGCTCTAACAGTTCACGCTGCTTTTTAGACAGTTTAGTCGGTGTATCGACAATAATGCTAACGATATGGGCGCCGCGCCGTTCGCTGCGCGGGTACGGGACGCCATGGCCAGACAGTTTAAAATCAGTACCCGATTGCGTACCGGCCGGTACCTTCATGGTAATTATGCCGTCGACTGTCTCAACGTCAATTTCAGTACCGAGTGCCGCATCAACCATACCGATATGTTCTTGGCTAAGAATCAAATCGCCCTCGCGGGTAAATTTCTTATGCGCTTTAACGCGAATATTGATGTATAAATCACCACGGTCGCCGTCGGCAATCGCTTCACCGCGCTCGCGCAAACGAATCGTCGAACCGTCATCAATACCTGCTGGAATTTTGACAGTGATTTTCTGCTCGCGGCGTTGCACGCCAGAGCCATGGCAAACTGCACATTCTTTCTCGGGTATTTTACCGCGGCCTTTACAGGTTTCGCAAACTACCGCTTGTTGGATCGGGCCAAACATAGTGTTCATTGTGCGGACACGCTGGCCGGCGCCTTGGCAATCTGGACAATTTTTCATCTCGAAACCCGGCTCAACGGTCGTACCGTGGCAATGCTCGCATTCATCGTTAATCATTAACGCAATCTCGACATCTTTGCCAAACACCGCTTCTTCGAAAGTCAAAGTAACGCGCGTTTCAACGTCGCGCCCGCGCGGCCGGCTATTGCGGCGCGATTGCCCGGACGGCCCGCCAAAAAACTGACTGAAAATATCGCCCAAGCCTTCGCCAAAATCGAAATTAATATTTTGACCTTGGCCGAAACCGCCAAAACCTTCAAAAGGATTACCGCTGTAACCAGCACCGCCGCCAGAACCGCCTACGCCAGCATGACCGAACTGGTCGTAACGTTGGCGTTTTTGCTTGTCTTTGAGAACTTCGTAAGCTTCGTTAATCTCTTTGAATTTCTCTTCGCTGCCGCCTTCTTTGTCGGGGTGATACTTAACAGCCAGCTTACGAAAAGCTTTCTTGACTTCGTCTTCAGAGGCGTTTTTGCTGATACCTAGTACTTCATAATAGTCGCGCTTTGCCATATTGCTATAGTATAGCGCGTTAGCACTCGAAGTGCAAGAGTGCTAAAATTACTAACTTATTTGACGTCAGTAGCCGATGGACTCTTATTATTTTTGTTCGGATTACGCGCCGCTAGCACGCGCAAATCGTCAACTACATCAAATTCATCGAGGATTTTACGGCCAAGCAACGCCTCTAGCACATCCTCGAGCGTCAGAATACCCGCTGTCTCGCGATAATCATTAACAACAATAAACATATGATGCCGCGTCTTGATAAAGGCCGACAAAGCGCGCTCCAGCTTCTGGTTTTGGTTGATAAAGTAAATCTTCTTGTCCATCGCCGTTTCAACACGGCTAGTTTTCTTACCGTTATCAAGCGTCAGTAAGCTACGAATATGTAGAATACCAACAATGTGGTCAATATCACCGTCAGTCACCGGGAAGCGGCTATGGCCAGTCTTATGCAGTTCATCAAGCAGCAACGGCCCAATCACGTCTTCCTTAGCTACTGTATTCATCACGCCGCGCGGCGTCATTACCTCTTCGACGGTTTTTTCATGAAAATGCAGGGCATTATTGATTAATTTTTTCTCTTCAAGCGACAATATTCCCGATGATTCGCGTATCAAATGCTCAAGTTCTTCCCGCGAGCTAAGAATATTCGGCTCATTCTGCACGTTAACGCTGCGCAAAACTTGCCCCAAGCGCGGATGCCGCTCGACGAAAGTCAGCAATCCCGGCTCTATCCGCCGATAATATCCATCAACCATCTGCACCAACCAGTCAAAATGAGCAATTCTACTATAGACTAAAGACGTCATCACGCTAATAGCTACGCCGATAAAAAAACCAAACGCCGATACTGCCGATAATACCGCCAGAACCAGTAGTAGAGCTTCGGTTGCTTTACGCAGCGATACAATATCATCAAGCAGTAGTATTCGCCGTAATTCGTCAGCCGCTGCGGTGTCGCCCTTACGCCGGCGGCGTTCTAGCTCGTACATCGACAGTTTTGTTCGGCGCGGCGAAATTGACGTCACCGCTATCAACGCCAAGGTAATCATCACAAACAAAATCGCTAAGAATAACCGCATACACATATTGTACCGCAAGCCCGCTTGATTGGCGAGCTCATAAGCAGTATAATAGCCTCTAGTAATAAGCGGAGGAAATATGACCAAAAAGGCATGGATTATTTTTGCGGCGATGTGCGTAGGATTGATTGGCGGCTTAATCTTTTTACAGCAGCGCAATCAAATTGATGTTTCAAGCGTCGATACTACGAAGGTGCAGCCAGCATCAAGCGAAAGCGGCGATATTAGCGAACATGTTTATGGTAATGCTAACAGCAAAGTACTACTAGTTGAATATGCCGATTTTCAATGTCCAGGCTGCAATTCATCTTACCCGGTCACCAAAAAAGTCATTGAAAAGTACAAAGACAAGATCGGGTTTATCTTCCGCAATTATCCGCTAACTAGCGCTCACCCGAACGCGCTGGCCGCGGCGGCTGCTGCCGAATCAGCTGGACTGCAAGGTAAGTACTGGGAAATGCACAACTCGCTTTTCGAAAATCGAGCTAGCTGGGTGGAATTATCTGGGTCAACTCGTACCGAAAACTTTGTGAAGTTAGCCTCCGACATCAAAGGCTTGAATGTAGAAAAATTCAAGGCTGATCTCGAAAATCCAAATATCCGTAAAAAAATTGATTACGACATGGCGCTCGGCAAAAAGGACAGCGTTGGCGGCACGCCGGCTATGTACATTAACGGCAAAGATGTCGGCAGCCAAAAAGTCCTTAACGGTAAGCTAGTTAGCGGTACGAACACCGATACTAATGCTAGTTATGTTTGGGCTAATGCTGATGATTTTGAAAAGTTCGTCATCCAGCCAGCAATGAAATCTGCTGGAATCAGCTACTAGCTGTTATTCATATTGGTATTTGGTGTACCTGCGTTAGTTTGTGGACCTGCTTGTTGATTATTGTTTGATGAGCTAGGCATTCCTTGCGGCGTGGCGGTATTATTTGTACTAGGATTAGTTTGTTGTTGTACTGGCCCGCTAGGCACACCGCTCACTGCATCACTCTGCGGCGATTTATTGATCTGCATGCCGCCAGCAAAGCCTAACCCGCCAGCGAACAACACAATTGCTATGACGGCCAAAACCATAGTTGGCGTCATAGACGAGCATTGCGCCACTGGCCGTATTGACGGCGTACCACCAGAAGGCATTTCAAAACCATCTTCAATTTTAGTTGGCATTTATTCATCTCCTTTTTGTTAATTAATATTGATTAAAATATAACTAGGAGCTATTAAAGACGCCTTAAAAACTATTTTTTCTTGTTGTATGCAGGAAGAATGACTGTAAAAGTCGAACCAACATTCTGTTCGCTATCGACGTTAATTCGTCCGCCATGCGCCTTAATAATCCGCTCGGCAATTGACAAGCCTAAGCCGTATCCAGCAGTAGTACGCGACTCTTCGGCCCTATAAAATCGCGTAAAAATCTGCGACTTTACTTCGTCGCTCATGCCAATACCAGCGTCCGCTATAGCAACGCTGACGTGCTTACCCTTTTTGCTGCTAGAAATAGTAATGGTACCGCCTTTGTTGCTATATTTAATAGCATTGTCTAGCAAAATCGTGAAAAGCTGTTCTAAACTTTGTCGATCGCCAAGCAGCAAAAAATTTTTAGTTTTATCATCGATAGCAATATCTTTTGCCAGCGCCTGATTTACTACTAGGTTCATCGCCCGAGTAATCACCGGTTGCAAACCGACCTTGCCTTTCTGAATTTCCAGCTTGTCTTCTTTGAGCAATCCTAACATTGAGTTGGTTAATTTTTGTAAACGTTTAACATCATCAACATTGTCGGCGATAACTTGCTTAGCCTGTTTGAGAGTCAATTTCGGATTCATTGATGCCACCTCATTAGCTGCCAGTAGTGCGGTCAACGGCGTGCGTAATTCGTGACTAGCATCGCTAACAAAACGCGATTGCGCCGCCATATTATCCTCGATTGGCTGCAAAGTATGCTGAGCCAGCAAATAACTAACCAAGCCGCCCAGTAGAAAAACCGTTAGATTTGCCAGTAGCAAATTAAGGCGAATTGCTGCCATCGCCTCATCTTCGCGGGTATCTAGGTAACTGTGAATTGAAATTACCGTACCTGGCTCGGCGGAACGAATCGTAGAAGTTGTTTGCTGATCATTTGGCGGCCGGCGATGAAACTCTTGGCTTGATAGTCCATAAATTATCAAACTAAAGGCGATCGACATAGACATGATGATCGCCAAATAGGTCCCCGCTAAGCGAACAACGGCACGTTGACCAACATTTTTCATGCTTTTCTAATCTCGTCCTTAACGATATATCCAAACCCTCGTACCGTTTGGATAATCGGATCAGCGCCTGGAAAAGGCTTATCAATTTTGTTGCGCAAATAGTTAATAAAAACTTCAACATTATTCGGCAAAATATCGGCATCAAAGTCCCAAACGTGCGTCATGATGTTTTGCTTGCTAAGAATTTGATTTTTGTTACGCAGCAAATATTCAAGAATGGCAAATTCTTTGTTAGATAGTTTGATATCTTTACCAGCCCGTTTAGCAGTATGATTAGCGATATCAAGTTCAAGATCACGCACTGTCAAAATGTTATCAAGTACATCCTGCGGCCGCCTCAGCAACGCCCGAACGCGAGCGCCGAGAACCTCGAAGCTAAACGGCTTCGGCAAATAGTCGTCAGCACCGCTATCCAAGCCTTCCACAATATCTTTATTCTGATCTTTGGCCGTCAGCATCAAGATTGGCGTTTTATTACCGTCAGCACGCAGCTTTTTGGCGACTTCAAAACCATTCATAATCGGCATCATCACGTCGAGAATGATGAGATCGTAATCATCAGCCCGCGCTGCATTGTAGCCATCCTCGCCGTCATGCTCGATATCAACCGCGTAGCCGTCCATTTCGAGCCCTTGCTTGATCGACTTGGCAATTCGTTTCTCGTCGTCAACAACCAAAATCTTCATAATTTTATTATAACCTTTCTTTTGTCTAATGGTTTAGTAATTTAAGGACATTTCTGGCCACAAGTAGTGAGTCGTCTGCTTGCCGCGGCGGCTCATCGAAATCCACCAATCGCCAGCGGTCGTTTTAATTTTGATTAAACCTTTGTTTTTGAGGCGACTCAGCTGTGTCATCAATTTCGGACGGCTCATTTGCAAGCTTTCGGTTAGCCCTGTCAGGTCTTCCTCACCACTCTCGCTAATCTGCTGCAAAACAAGCGCTTCATCAGTTGTCAAATTCAAATTCTTGGTCATATTCACTCCTTTGTTTAGGTTTGTAATGACAGTATGCGCGGTTGAGCTTAAAGTATTCTTAAGTAGCTGCCGAAAGATCATAAACTGTATATTGTGTACCGCCGTAATCGACTTTACTACCAGTACTTTTCACCCATAATAAGATTTCAGAGTTACCACCTAGTCCACTCATACCGCTGGGGCCGCCAGATTTCCCTTGTCTGCTGTTTACTACGTAATAGCGAACTTTACCTTGTCTAACAAGCTGTTTGAGTTGCGATAGCGTCAACGTCGAGTCACTACCATTGAAACCGCCAATCGCCATAACTGGCTGTCCGCTTGATAGTTGAATTGGCGCCGATTCGTTAGCGCTGTTCACCGCCGCTAGCCAGGTTGCGCCGCGACGATTTTCTAACAAAAACGAGACAAGCGCTGATTCAGCTTGCGCCGACTCATTATTCGTATTATTCATCGCCGACGCGCCTGGGCCAGCCGTTGGAATACTACCGCTATGTGCTGTAGCTACTGTACTGACGCTAAAAGCAATCGACGCCGCCATACCAGCAGTAATTGCTAAACCTAGGATAATTTGCTTAAACCGTCTCGTCTGCGATAGAGGCAGTAGCGTCAAAATCGTTGCCGCACCGCCAGTAACTATCACCAACCACATCAGCCAAGGCCAGTAGTTGCTATAGCCGAGCATAATAATGCTAAGAATTGTCGTTAGCGCGATACTCAGCGGCAGTATCCAGGCTACTTTGGTGCGGCGCGTGTAAGCTTGCCATATGTATGGCGCCCCGATACCAACTAGCGCTGCCACCGCTGGCGCCATCACTACCACATAATACGGATGAATAGTGCCGCTAGTCATACTAAATATCACAATGTGAATCAGCAGCCAGCCCAACCACAACAACACGCCAACCCGCTCCTTGTTGCGGCGCGGCGCCCGGCGCAACAACCAGATTACTAACCCAGCGCTAATCAAGGCTACCGGAATTAGCCAAGCAATGTTCGGCCCAAAGCTCTCATTAAATATACGCAGCACGCCAGTCTCGCCACCAAAGCCAACACCGCCAGGACTGCCGCCACGACCGCCCGCACCAAAACTGCCACCCATCATACCAATCGGCGGCGTCATTGCTTGCGCTGCTGGCGAAGCGGTTTGACTAGCAGCCTGCGCACCCATTTGCATCATACCGCCTGTCCGGCCTCCAGGACCACCACCATTACCCAACAGTCTCCCAAAACCGTTATAACCGAATATCAAACTCCATATGCTATTGTCGCTCGTGCTACCAACCCAAGGTCGATTTACCGCTGGCGTTAGCCACACCAAAATACTCCACCAAAACGTCGATACTATTGTCACTATGCCAGCCACGCCGAGATGCCATATTCTGGTAGTGAATTTTGGGCGTGCAAAGCTAATGTAAACGATTGTCATTATCGGCAACAAAAGCAAACCTTGTAACATTTTAGCATTAAAAGCAAACCCCGTAAATAAACCAGCCAGACTCAACCATAACACTGGCCTACTTCCTTCGAAAGCCCGCAAAAAACTATAAGCACTGGCCGTCAAAAATAGCGTCAAGAAACTATCTGGGTTATTAAAACGAAACATTAGCGCAGCAGCTGGCGTCAACGCCATTACCGCCCCGGCAATCAATCCAGCACGAGCACCATACCAACGTCTGACCACCAGATAAACTAGCGCCACCGTCACGATTCCCGCTAGTGCATGCGGCAACAGCATACTCCACGACGAAAAACCGAATATCCGGCCGAATAGTCCCATAATCATCATACTAATTGGCGGCTTGTCGACGCTAACGAAATTCGCTGCGTCTAAGCTGCCGAATAGCCATGCCGTCCAGTTAGTACTTGCCGCTTGCGCAGCTGCCGCATAATAACTATTAGCCATGCCATTAATGGTCAAATGCTACAGATAAAATATCGCCGTGAAAAGCAGCAAACCGCCGAATGCTGCCATCTCGCCGAAACTCGACTGACCATATTCTTGGCGCACTCGCGACAAACCCTTAATATCCTCTGTTGCTGTTTTAACAACATCAACCCGAGAATCAGTATCTCCAATCCATTCTACTGGTCCCTCGTGGATTTTATAGCCGTTATACTCAGCTTTGACTAGCAACTCAGTATCGAAAAACCAAGCCGTGTCCTTAATGTGCGGCAGCAGCTTTTGGGCCACATCGCGGCGTATCGCTTTGAAACCGCACTGCGCATCAACAAATTTAGTCTTCATAGTAGTGCGAATAATTCGATTGTAGCAGCGTGAGATAAACTCGCGTTTGAAGCCGCGCGTCGTTCGCGATTGTTTCATTAGCCTCGAACCGGTCGCTAATCCAGCATCGCCAGTAATCAGCGGCGCAATCATCGGCTTGAAGCCGTCAAGATTTGTCGACAAATCAATATCCATATAGGCTAGAATGTCCGCCTTGCTACTCATCCAAGCCTGCTTAAGAGCGCGGCCGCGGCCTTTTTCTGGCAATTGCAGCAAGCGGATCTCTGGATATCTCTCGGCTAGCCGGCGAGCAATTGCCGCTGTACCGTCGGTGCTGCCGTTATCAGCGATAACGATACGCCATTTATACGGCAGATTGCTGGCAAGATACTTATGCAGTTTGGTAACCGACTGCTCAAACATATGAGCTTCGTTAAAAACTGGCAATACGATATCGACCGTCAATGTCCGCGGATTGAGCGGTCGCAAAATTTGGTCGTCGACTGCCGGGGCCGCCGACGCCAAGGGTTGAGTAATTGTAGCTGCTTTCATGAGCGCTACTGTATAGGCACGTCATGAAAAGTTGCTTAAAGTTTTAATCGTTATAATCAAACGTATTATCGCGGCCGCGGCCGGGCGCCAGCAAGTCCACCGGGCCGTAAACCCGTACAGAAACCGGACCGTACATGTAGCGGCAGCGCATAGACTCCGTGAAACCGCGATGGCTGCACGTCTCGTCTATCTGGCTTTTTACATTAACCACGAGTTTGTCGCCGTCGCGGCGCAATTTTACTTCCGGTACTTTGGAATATTGCGTGTCGTGATATTTTACTTCCAACCGAGTCTTTTCGGCATAGCCGCCGTATTCCATCGCAACATATTCGCCGTTACCGTCAACTACTATACTTTTAGCGCCGGCAGCAGCTTCCGAGGCGTCAACAGTTTTAACTTTTAGAGTTTTCTCGTAATCGTAAGTTAGATTCGAATAAGTATTAGCGCTGAAAATCGCCATACCCGACAAACAAACCGCGCCAGCCATCAACAGACCCAGCATCGCTATAATCGCCGGACGCTTCAGCTTCCAGGTGAAAACGCTCCAGGTAGCCAGCAACGTCAAGGTGAACAAAACTGCGCCGCCCAAAACCAAGCAGCATAGCAATCCCCACGCCCAGCTTTGCGCGGTAAATCCGTTCAACGCTGCCACTGCGCCAAAGCCAAACACGCCGCCGACTAGCAGTGCCACCAGCAGTCCAAACGCTATCATCGCCAATATAATTCCCAGCAAAAAGCGGAAAATCTTGGCAGCGGTGCTTGCTGCTTGCTTTTTAGTACTATCGTCAATCGACAAGCGTTTGAGCGCGTCCAGTGTTACCGGCTCGCCGCGCATCCGCAGCTTGTCGGAAGCCGTCCGCGCTTCAGGAATCGACAGCCACATGACGATGTAAATCAGCACTGCCGTGCCGAACGTTATAAACGGCGAAAAGATAGCGATCAAGCGTATCCACAATGGATTAACGCCAAAATACGCCGCCACGCCAGCACACACGCCGCCGATCAAACCATGCTCGGTATCGCGCATGAGCTGCTTAGACGAATTGCCTGACGCCTCGTCATCTACGTCAACATCTGTCTCCGCATTGTCGCTATCATCCGAAAAATCGCGCGGCTCGCCCATATGTTTCTGAATCGCCAGAACATCATCGTTGCCAATCACGCCGTCTTTTGCCACACCGCGCTCCGCCAGAAGCTCCACCATTCGCGCTTCAATTTCTTGCATGGCTTCCGGCTCGGCATGCATGTTTTTCTGAATTAAATTAAGATATTTCTCCAATGATTTTTTGGCATCAATCTCCGCGCTAAACGGCGTTTTCGCCAAATGGATTCTGGTTATTTCTTTCATCGCTTTGCTCCTTTCTCGAGATTTTTCAGCGAATTATTTAACAGTTTTATCCGATCTTTCAATTCGTCCACCAATTGCTTGCCATTGTCAGTCAGCGAATAATATTTGCGCGGCGGACCTTGCTCGCTTTCCTGCCATTCGTGCTTGAGATAGCCATATTTTTGCAAGCGGCTGAGTAGCGGGTAAATCGTTCCTTCAACCACCATCAGCTCCGACTCGCTCAATTGCTTCACAATGTCGCCGGTATATTGCGGTTGTTTGGCACAAACCAGCAGCACACAGTAGACCAAAAATCCTTTGCGCAGCTGAATCGCCAAGCTTTCGGCGTAAGCACTAACGTCCATGCTTTTTCTCCTCTGGCACGGTCGATTTCTCAACCCGCCCGTCTTTAATTATAATCTGATAATCGCATTTTTTCGCTAGGTCGGCATCGTGTGTCACTACAATCAATGTTACACCCTTTTGCTTATTATAGCCAAATAGCAATTCTTCCACTTTGGCGCCAGTTTCGCTGTCCAAGTTGCCTGTCGGCTCGTCGGCAAAGATGATTTGTGGATCGCCGACAATCGCCCGGGCAATCGCCAAGCGCTGCTTCTGCCCGCCCGACAAGTCCTTAGCGCGGTTTTTTCGCTTATCGTACAAATCCACCGCTTTAAGCGCCGCATTGATCTTGTGCGCCCGCTTTTTGCGCGGCAGCCGGGCAATTTCCAGCGGCAAGCTGACGTTGTCAACCACGCTCTCATTGCCTTGGACAAAAAAACTCTGGAAGATGAAGCCGATTTTCTTGGCGCGAAACTCGTCGACGCGCTTTGGCTTCAGCTGCAATATATCTTGCCCGTCGATGATCACCTGGCCGTGCTGCGGCCTGTCCAGCCCGGAAATCGCGTGCATCAGCGTCGATTTTCCAGAACCGGATTTGCCGAGGATGGCTACGCTCGCGCCCATCGGAATGTGCAAACTGACATTTTTCAGCGCGGTAAATTGGTTTTTCTTTTTGCCGTAAATTTTCGTCACATTTTTTAGTTCAATCATGATGTTTCTCCTATTCCGTCCTTAATGCCTCAATTGGGTCTAATTTTGTCGCTTTGCGGCTCGGTAGCCAGCCGGAAATAACCGCCATCGCCACCAGACCAATCACCAGCAAACCAATGTGCAGCGGATTAATCACCAGCAAGTTCGTCCCTGCGCTTAACTTCAGCGCGCTGGCAATCACTGGATTCAGCAGCGTCACTAAGCTCGCCAGCCCGACGCCAATCAAGCCGCCTAGCAAACCAACCCATGCTGCTTCATAGCGGAATAACTTGCCAATATCGCGGCCACGCATCCCCAGCGCTTTCATCAAGCCAATTTGGCTGGTACGCTCCAACACTGAAATATACATAGTGTTAATAATCCCGAATACACTGGCCAGCAGCGCCAAACCGCCAAATCCCGCCAGCGCCGCTTGCGCCGCATTGACCATGGTGAGCAGCGTCTTGCGCACATCCTGAATCGAATAGGCGCTGTAGTCTTTGCTAATTTCGTCCTTCACCGCATCGATATTTTTCTCATCATCAACCGACACCAGCGCCGTCGAATACTCGTTCGGCTGACTTTTGTCGTGGCTAAATTCGTAGATTTCCTTAGCGTCGGCGGTCGAGATTCGCAGCATCGGCTGATAGTACAAAATCGTATCCGATTCTTTGTCGACCGCCGTAATTTTCAGCGGCAACTCCTTGGCAACCTCGCCGCCTTGCTCCGCACTACGCAAACCCAGCGTAATCGTCTGACCAATTGCCGACTGCGCGTCCTTGAAGCCCAGTTGCTTAACATAATCATTAGGGATGATAATTTCGCCCGGCTTTGGCATGAAATTGTTCAGCTTACCCGCCGCTAATTCCGCCCGTGTTTTATCGGCTTTCACCGCCACATCCAACGCAAACTTTTTGCCGTTTGCCGAACTCTGGGCATAGACCACGCCAGCAGTTGAATACGACGGCGTTACCGTTTGTACATGCGAAATTTTTCGAAGTTTAGTAATATCAGCATCGCTCATTGAATACTTGCTACGACGCGCTACCTTTTGTTTGTCCAGCTGTTCTTCGCCAGTCTCTTCCGACGTATTGTACTCTGGCAGTTCTTCTTTCTTCTCTGACTCGATTTTTTTATTGACCATAATCACTTTTTTATCGCCAGCCGCATCGACCATGCTGTTGGTATACAGCCGACCGCCTTCGCCAGCCATCAACGCCAGCCCAATCGTAAACGCCCCGACCGAAATCGCCAGCGCCGTCAAAATCGTCCGACCTTTCGACTGGCGGAGATTGCGCCCCGCCCGCTTGATAATATCGATTCTTCTCATGCCTTGCTCCTCGTAGTTTTATTGTACATAGTACTATGTTATACAAGGTAGCTTGAAATGTCAAGCTATTTTAGAATTTAAACTATTAACTTCTACGGATAATTGCCAAGCTCGCTTCGGTCGCTAGAGAATATTGCTGGTTGCCACTTAACCACTTATCAACCGCCCGTGCCGTGCCTGGGAGCGCCTCATTGGCGTAGTCATCAACGATGATGGTCGCTGTTTCCTGAAATTTGCCATCGCACAGGCGGAATGAATCGGCAATTGACTCATAAAAATCACCGTCAAAAAACGCAAAGATGATACTTTCCGGCACGTCCTCAGGAGTGAAATCAGCAAACCAACCTTTATGAATAATCGGCAGTTTCAAGCCAGCCCTTTTAAAATTTTGGACGAAGGTCTTGCGTGGCGCCAGCAGTTCTCCCGCCTTGAACTGCTCACCCGCAGCGCTGGCGTCGGCTTGGGTTTTTTCTGGCAAGCCTATAAACGAATCGTAAACATGAAATTCACCAGTAAAATCATAAGTATCCAGCAGCCGCCGAATGAACAAACTAGTCGTGCCGACATAACAACCAAACTCGACAATGTTTCCTGCCGCGCCGCTTCGCAGTACCTTTTCCAGCTCTCGCAGCAGGACGCCGAGTTCTTTGGCGTCAACTTGCTCGGAAATGATGGAATATTTGGCAAGGAGTTGGTCGGTGATCATTATTAAATTATACAGCAATATCTTGGATTCATATCGTTCGCTATTATTTGCCCGCGTCGTATTACCTGAAAGTATTCACATATTTTTGCATAAACTCTTCTTTGCGATCCGCATTATACTGCATAATAAACCGCGGATGCTCCAACGGCACGATAGTATCAAAGAAATGATGCTTATTATTTATATTGGTCAAAAACTTAAAATTCTCACCGCTGCCGATGCAAAAGCAAACGGTTGTATCAATATTAAAATCGATCTGGCGCCTCATCGAATCTACAATAAAAGGATATAGACATTTTTTCAGAACTGCATTTTCATAATAATTACAATTTACCCAATTACCTTTCAAATTTATCTTCTCAATACCTAGCGGACACACAAAACTCATGTAAAATTGTTTATAAAAATTCTGGCGCCCGCCGTATTCTTCCATCACTTCATACAAGAAACTTGACGAGCGTTTATTCGCTCCAAAAGCGTCTAGAGAAATCCTGGTGTCTTTTTGTAAATGATTAACGTCTTCAAATGGCACACCGGTAAGCGCTATCCCGCGCCGTGCTGGCGAGCTGCCCAAAATCATAAATCGCCGCTTATCATCGTGATAGTACCGGTGATAAAACCGATGCGTTATTTGTGCTATTCGCTGCTGATTAGCGCCAGTAAACGGAGTGATTAGACGATATTTTTCTGGCAAATTTATGTCAGCATTTTTCAGACTGTCGTAAAATTCTAGTATTTTTTGAGCAGTGGTTTTAGGCTTCATGCGGATTCTTATTGTAAATGATGTACGTTAGTAAAGCGTATAAAAATTGCTTATTTCACTGTAAAATTTAGCGGGCTTCCGACAGTCCAGTAATAGCAATGACGATGGTACTAACAGCGAGGCTTCCAACCAAAAATTCAAGCGGGACGTCGGGTTTCAGGTAAGCGAAAAACGCCGTGCCAATCCACATCACGGCGATGATTCCCGCGGCATACGGATAGCGAACTTGCATCACCCATTGTTGTAATTGCTTCATGATAATTCTCCTTTTCGTAACAACATGGCGTAGGCGGCTCTGTCACGCTCCGCAACCTTGCTCATCCAGTCTATCACTATTTCTTGCGCCAGCTCAATACTCATCGGCGACGAGCGCACCACCTCGCTGATTCCATAGATATTAGCGTGAACCTCGGCCAATTCCAGGGCGTCATGGACAATCCGCCAATAATGCGTCCTTCGATATTCATCGCCGCACGCCAGCCGCGCCGATGCCAAATAGTGATACAAACCACGCTGCAACATAATATTAACGCTGTCTAATCTGATAGCAAAACGATTGCCAGCATTAATCTCATTGAGAAACAACTGGGTTATTTGCCGATTAGCGGCGAACGTACTAGTCGTCGACTGGATCAATGTATGAGCGTATTCATAAATACCGCGAGCCAAGCTGCGATCTTTGGCGATCACATCCAGTGCTTGGTACAGCGTATGATCATAAAACGCCAACATCGCCAGTGCCAATAAACCCATGTCAGCTCGATCTTCATACAGCGCTCGGTACTGCACGATCATATGATAAAACGAGGCGCGATGCCGCGGTGCTGCCACCGCCAAACCAAAGTCGATCAACGCAACTTTATTGTCTCTCAGCAAATAAATATTACCTGGATGCGGATCGGCCATAATGATATCTGCTTGTAAAATTGCGATTAAAAACTCACTGCCGACCGTCACTAATTGCTGCTGCATGTCAGAGCCAAGCTGGTCTTTGACAAACTGGTAGGTATCGCTACCCGCTTGCGCCCGTTCTACCACCTCGGTTAGCGGCAACCCTTCTATATAGTCCTGAACCAATATCCGCCGCGTTGAATAGTCAGCCAGCGTCTCTGGCACCACAACTCTGTCGGTGCGTTTAGTAAAGTATTCACGAATCGCCTGAGCTGTAATTTGCTCGCGCCGATAATCGGTTTCGCGCTTGGTGGTTTTGATAAACTCATTAGCAAGCTTGACCAGTGGGAAAATATCATTCTTTATCATAAACTGCCCCGCCCAACAGCAAAAACGCAGCACCGCGAGGTCGAAATTCAGATAACGCACCACGCTGGGGCGAAGAATTTTGATAATATACTGGTTACCTGGTCGGTCAACTATGCGACAATGATAGACCTGCGCGAACGAACCCGTAGCAAACGGCTCGTTTCCGTCAATGAGTATTTGGCTAGCCTTGCCGCCCAACTCTTGCCGTAAAACCTCGGCAATGTCAATTGGCTCAACCGCCACATCATCAAAAGCATCCAGCCGATATCCAGACGTGGCATACACCTGAGCCATTAATTCAGTCGACGCCAAATGCTGCAAAAACTTGACATACACGCCGCCTAATCTTTGACACTCGTCTGATAAAACTTTGAGCCATATTTGATCGCTGCGCCAAGCGCGCCACACCCGAAACAACGCCCGAACCACAAATAATAAGCGCACTTACCTCGCCCTCCGAAACCCAATGAAGTACAACACTAGCGTCAAAACTAACACGCAAATGTACAAAAATAACGGATCAATGCTCGTATTTACCAACAGCAGCATAGCCAGCCAAATCGCCACTATACTCACAAAAACAAAAGCATATCTCACATGTTTATTTTAGCATATAGACCAGTGGCTCTCCAGGGATTATTCGGTAAACTAACTATCAATAAAATCCGATCGAAAACTGTTTTGCTTCAGCAAGCTACCGTGTTTAAGGTTTCGTGTTTTACCGCGCCTCACACCTGACGGCACTGGCATGGTAAAATTAAATCATGAAGATATCCAGCTCTGCGTTCGCCGAAAACGCTAAAATACCAAAAATTTACTCCAAACTCGGCGGCAACCAACGCCCGCCGCTCGAGATCAGCGATGTGCCGATAGACGCCAAAAGTCTGGTAGTTGTCTGCCATGACCCTGACGCGCCTGGGCGCGATGGATTCTACCATTGGACGGTTTGGAATCTGCCAGCAGAAACTACTGAAATCACTGGTGAATCACTACCCGCGGGCGCTGTCGAAGGTGTTACCAGTTGGGGTCGTCCTGGCTGGGGCGGGCCGCAGCCGCCATTTGGCACGCACCGCTATCAATTTTACGTGTACGCGCTGGACACGACGTTAGATTTACCAGACAACACCAAGCCCAAAGAACTCATCGCTGCCCTCACGCCGTACATCATTAGCCAGGCTGTGCTGACTGGAAAATTTGGCGTGTTGGATATTTTGCGACGGAGCTCGTGATTTAATTGTTCTAGAGGCAAACGTATAACGACCAAGTGTATACAAAAATCTATAGATAAGCTATTGTCTTATAATTAAGATAGGTCTTACCCGTAAATCATCAAGTAGCAATACTAAACTATGAAACTAGATACTCAAGCACAAAAAGAAAGATTAAAACGAGCCAACAACAACGCTGGTTTACGATACAATCGCGATATTAATTTAGAAATCAAGAATATAAAAAGAAACCTTCAAGCCCTAAATCGAGAACCTGAGTACCTCGCTGAGCTATTTAAGTTAACTTATAAGGCGAAAAAAGAATTATTATTTTTTAGAACTAGTCACCCAGACAAAACGGAAGAATTAAAACAGCTACACAAAAATGTAAAATCAGTCATTGATAAATTATTAAGCTTAAAAACTAAATCAAATAACGAAAATATATCATGGAGTATATTAACTAAGAAGCTAAAAATCGCCATAAAATTATCTAATGATCTCTATTGGTTTTTCAGAGATCTCCAAGATAAAGAGCGTCAAGAGAAGGGAGAATATGCGAAAACTAGTATTGAGGCAGGCCCCACATGGTCGCTTTATGCGGTGCTGAGGAATTTACTGGATTTTATCAATAATGGAGTCAAGATAAAATTGTTCACTATACCACGGATGATTCTAAAAGGCGAAGCTGGCATTGGAAAAACCCACTTACTTTGCGACTATGCCAACAATCGAATTAACTCTGGAAAACCTACCTTAATTTTTCTATCAGATGAGCTTGCAAGCATAGAAGACACAAATCCCGTAGTGTGTATGGCGAAATTAATGGGTTACACAACTAGCGCAGATTTTCTAAAGGACTTGAGGTCTCTAGCTAATTCCTCACCCGAGAGAGTTTGTTTGATTATAGACGCCATCAACGAGGCGGATGCTATAAAATGGTCGCAACTCTCAGAACTTTTTAACATTAAGGGACTGTCTTTAGTTATTAGTGTCCGTAATGATTATGAAAGAATGATACCAAACAGAAGAAAATATAGTACAGTAGAGCATTTTGGGTTTTCCGAAATGGAATGGGACGCCACATCTACATTTTTCAAACATTATAAGATGAAAATGCCAGAAATCCCAATCATTAATCCAGAATTCAGAAATCCATTGTTTTTAATGATATTTTGTGAAGCTTATAAAGGTGAAACAGATAAGACATTTAAGGGTAAGGGCGCCACACACGTCTTTGAGCAGTACGTAATAGAACAGTCAAAAAAGATAGTAAAAGAGTTGAATATAAAATTAGACAACAAGAATTACTTATGGTGGAACGTCATAAAGCAAATTGGTATATGGATGGGTCAAAACAAAACCTCAGTCATATCACGTTATAATATATTAAGAATCATTGAGACTGACCCCAAATTATCTAGTCACGCATCAGAACTCTTAAAATTAATGGAAAAGTACGGTCTGTTATTAAAATATCCAAGATACGGAAAAAATAGTAAAAGAATTGAATACAAATATAAATTTACCTACAACCGTTTTAGCGATCACTTAATCGTACGCTCCCTGCTCACTGAGAATAAAATCAACTCTGAAGTAAGCGCTCAGAGATTTTTTGCAGACGGAAAGTTTTTGGATGAAAACATAAACAACATCGGACTACTAGAAGCTCTGTCAATACAGATACCGGAACGGTGTAAGAAAGATAAGGCTGAGTTTGTGTGGGTAATTCCAGAGAAATACAGAGATGATTATAGAATAAAGACTGCGTTCCTTAATAGTATAAAATGGCGTGATGTTGAACTTGACGGTTTTGATAAGAAGACAGGCAAGGCTTCCTATATCAATGAATCTCAGATTAGAAAGTATATAAGTACATATATGAATGATTCGATATACGACCTATATGAAGTAATGGATTGCTTATTTGACGTCTCCGTGGTTCCCAATCACCCACTAAATGCAATGAGGCTTCATGAAATCTTGAGTGGAACTAATTTAGCAGAAAGAGATTCGTGGTTTCAGCAATACATGCTTAACGCTACCAGCGAACAAGGTAATGCCATATCAAGGATCCAATCTTGGAGCATTAGTAGGCTACCAAGGGACATCAGCGACCAAAAGGCGATACTGCTGACCGGCATAGCCCTAGCCTGGACTCTATCATCAACGGAAAATAACCTACGTGATCGATCAACAAGAGCATTAATCCAGCTATTTAGGTATCACCAAGACGTCCTAGTAAAATTACTAGAGATATTTATTAATGTTGACGATCCCTATATAGTCGAGAGGTTATTTGCCGCAACATATGGCGTTGTTTCGTTAAATCCACATGATAAGGCTGGATTTCAGTCATTAGTTTTATGGATTTATAAAAACCACTTCCTAAACAAAAGTCGCAGACCAGACGCATTATTGGATGACTATGCGAAAGGACTAATTGAACTATATATTCGAAAATACAAGAATAATATTCACGTAGACCTTAATAAAATTAAGCCTCCATTCACATACTATAAGTTTCCAAATGATATACCAGACATAGATAGTCTTAGAAGAGAATATGATAATAACAATTACTGCTTGATATGGAGATCACTCATGTATGGCGAAGGTGGAGCTGCCTTAGCGGATTTTGGCAACTACACGGTAAATTTTTATTTAAGTGAGTTTACGAACATTCCCCTGTCCAAAAATTTGTTAAGCCCCAACACCTCTAGAAAAGACTTCAACAGATTCATGAAATCACTTTCTAAAAAACAGAAGAAGCTGTTAGAAGAATATGACTCCAAGAAATTAAGTAATCGGCTCAGTTTTAATCTCATTAAATCTACTGCTATCAAGCAAAAAATATCAGATGACGAGGTGTCACGGGCATTAAATGACTTTGAAAAATCGCTATCATCTTCTAAGAAACGTGAGTATAAAAAATATAAGCTTTATGTCGTCGGTGAAAAAACTTTTACTAAAGCTTTCGAAGATTATGATATTAATATAGCGCGTAGATGGATAATGGACAGAGTTATAAAGCTTGGATGGAGTCCAGAGCTTCATGAAGAATATGATAGAGATCGTGGTAGTTTTGATCGCCTCCAAAATAGTAGTGTTGAGCGTATAGGTAAAAAATACCAATGGATAGCCTTGTACGAATTCTTGGCAATGATAGGATCCAATTATTACTATGTTCAGGATCGTTGGCTGGACGATACTCCTGCAACTTTCAAAAGTGCCTACCAAACATCCGCAAGAGATTTAGACCCTACCGTCGATCCATTACTATTGGAAAAATTCACGAACAAAAATGACGACGAAAAGGATATCTGGTGGAAACCTTCATACAGTGCATGGAGAACAGAAAACTGGCAATTTTCATCCGAAGACATACCAAGATCAAAAACCATAATAGAAAGCAAACATAGCAACAAGACTTTTATTACACTCTTGAGCTGGGCAATTTGGAAAAGCGAGAGAGAAAACCCAGAAGATGAAGATGACAGAAGATATCGCGAGCTATGGGTTCGCACTCAGGGATATATCATTCATAAGAAAGATCTACAAACAATTATTGACTGGGGCAAAGACAAAAGATTCTATAATGATACACTGCCACAGCCTGCCGACCACAGCCGTTCGGTATTTCTTTCAGAGTTCCCCAACAGTTCTGCATATCAAGATACTATAGCAATCTACGGACCGAGCGACGGATGGATAAATCCCGACAAACAAACATCCTTGAAAGTTATACAGCCTGTTATTCAATACTCTAGCGGTGGTTTTGAGAATGACCGAGCTCTTAGGGATACAGGTATTAAAGTTTATGGTCCAAGTTTGCCCCTGAGAAAATTATTAAATATACAAGACACTGACAGTCTGGGAGTATATCAATCAAGAGACAAAAATATATACATGTTCAATCCTAATATAAATGAGCGCTTAAGTTCGGATGCCTTATTAGTGAATAAAGACAATTTTATAAAAGCGCTGGAGAAAAAAGATTTAACTATTATATGGTCGGTTCTGGGTGAAAAACTTTATCACAATAATGGCAATTATGCGAAGCAGCGTTTAGAGGTTCAGGGTATCTGCTACTTAGATGATAATGGAGAAATTATTGAGGATGTAAGATATGAAGTGCGTTAATCATAAACTGCTTGAGACCATCTACTTTAAATACTAGATATCCTACAGAGAATAGTACACTAAATTTTGTACCTCAACCTACTCTTTATCATTGCTATTTATAAACTATCACTCAGCAAACTGGCTATTATACAGCTCAGCGTAAAAGCCGTTCTGCTGCAGCAATTCGTCGTGCTTGCCTTGCTCGATGATATTGCCGTCGCGTACGACCAAGATTAGGTCGGCGTCGCGGATGGTGCTTAGGCGGTGGGCGATGACGAAGCTAGTTTTGCCTTGCATCAACTTGTCCATGGCTTTTTGAATGAGCACTTCGGTGCGGGTGTCGACCGAGCTGGTTGCTTCGTCAAGAATCAGCATTGGCGTGCGTGCTAGCATCGCCCGGGCAATCGTCAGCAGCTGCTTCTCGCCTTGTGAAATATTCGTGGCTTCCTCACCCAGCACCATATCGTAGCCGCCCGGTAGCGACCGCACGAAGTGATCGATATGCGCCTCCTTGGCAGTAGCGACCATTTCTTCCTCGCTGGCTGTTGGATTGCCATAAAGCAAATTTTGGCGAATCGTGCCGTTAAACAACCAGGTGTCCTGCAGCACCATACCAAACAGTTGCCGCACATCGCTGCGCTTCATTTGGCGAATATCCACACCGTCAATTTTGATCGCGCCGCTGTTAATTTCATAAAATCGCATCAGCAAATTAACCAGCGTCGTTTTGCCCGCGCCCGTCGGACCGACGATCGCCACGCGCTGGCCTGGCTTGATGTGCGCTGATAACCCTTTGATGATAGTCTGGTCAGGCTTGTAGCCAAAGACCACGTTGTCGAATTCGACTTCGCCCTTGACGTGCGCCAATTTCACCAAATCCTTACCCTCCGCCTGTTCTTCTGGCTCGTCCAAAAATTCAAATACGCGCTCGGCGGCAGCGGCGGTCGATTGCAACACATTGGCGATGTTAGCAACTTGCACCAGCGGCTGGTTGAATTGGTCGATGTATTGGATGAACGCCTGAATGTCACCGATTTTCAGCCGGCCGTTAATCGCCAGCCAACCGCCCAAAATCGCCATGATGACGTAACCGATATTGCCGATGAAATTCATGATCGGATAAATCAGCCCCGACAAAAATTGAGCTTTCCAGGCGCTTTCCTGCAACTGGCTGTTAATCCGTGAAAACTTAGCCAGCGACTTTTTCTGGCCGTTGAACACCCGCATCACTTGATGGCCGCCGTACATTTCTTCGATGTGGCCGTTTAGTTCACCCAGCTGCGTCTGTTGGCGAAGGAACTGTTTTTGCGAGCTTTTGGCGATCAGCGCCACCGCGCCGCCAGCCAGCGGCAACACCAATAGCGCCACCAGCGACATCTGCCAGCTGATGGAAAACATCATCACCAAAATCCCCAGCACCATCACTGTCGAGGAGACGATTTGCGACAGGCTTTGATTGAGCGTCTGGCTGATGGTATCGACATCGTTAGTAACGCGGCTGAGAACTTCGCCGTAGGTTTGCTTATCAAAATAACTCAGCGGCAGGCGGTTGATTTTCTCGGACAATTGCCGACGCATTCTGAAGGTGACCGTTTGCGTCACTTGCGTCATCAGCCAGGTTTGGATGTAGCGGAAAATAGCGCTAAGTATATATAAACCGATCAGCAAACTGACAACCCGCCAAATTGCCTCAAAGTGGAATTCTGGACGCCGGCTGAGATCCAGCTTTTTGATGGTATCAAGCTGGTTGGATGGAATTTGACTTTCAATTTCCGACTGGTTCGGAAGTCGTTTCAGTACATCAGCACCGGTCGTGCCAGCTGGCAGCGAGACACCATTCGGCAGCTTGCTGGTGATGGTTTCATATGCCTTCATGCTGACATAATCTTCGACGATTTGGTTGGTGGCGCCGCCCAAAATCTTCGGACTGACAATCGCAAACGTCGTACTACCGACCGCGAAAACCGCCACCATGAGCATTTGCCAGCGAAACTCTGCCAAATATTTGGCTAACTTCCTGACCGTACCTTTGAAATCTTTGGCTTTTTCGCCGGCGCTCATACCGCCGCCCATTGGACCGCCCATCTTCATTGGCTGGCGCTTTTTCATGCTTTGCTGAACCATTACGCCGCTCCTTTCGCGGTCGTCGGCGACATTTTCTGCAGGTCGTCTTCTGAGAGTTGGGAAGCGGCAATTTCTTGATAGACTTGGCAATTTTTCATCAATTCCTGGTGCGTGCCTTGACCGACAATTTTACCTTCGTCCAGCACGATGATTTTGTCAGCGTTCATGATGGTGTTGATGCGCTGACCGACGATCAGCACAGTTTTATGCTTGGTTTCTTTGGCAAGCGCCAAACGTAATTTGGCGTCAGTTTTGAAATCCAGCGCCGAGAATGAATCGTCAAAAATGTAGACGTTCGGCTCGACAGCAATCGCCCGGGCAATCGACAAACGCTGCCGCTGACCGCCAGAAACATTGCTACCGCCTTGAGCGATTTCATTTTTGTAACCGTTTTTTAGCTCGCTGACGAACTCGGCGGCTTGAGCAATTTTAGCGGATTTTTCGACCAATTTTTGACTAGCTTTGGCATTGCCGTACTTGATATTGCTGGCGATCGTCCCGCTAAACAGCACGCCCTTTTGCGGTACGTAGCCGATTTGATCGTACAAATCTTCCAACTTGAGCTGGCGAATATCCACGTCATCCAGCAAAATCTGCCCCGCCGACACATCGTAAAAGCGCGGGATCAAATTGATCAACGTCGATTTGCCAGACCCAGTGCTACCGATAAACGCTGTGGTTTGCCCTGGTTCGGCCGTAAAATTGATACTGGAGAGTACTGGTAGGTCGGCGTCTGGATAGGTAAAAGTCACGTCTTTGAATTCGATTTTACCCGTAGCGTCATCTGGCAATCGCTGCGGCGACTGCGGGTCAACAATTGATGGCAACATGTCCAACACCTCGCCCACCCGCTTCACCGACACGGCCGCTCGCGGCACCATGATAAACACCATTGACAGCAGCAAGAACGAAATGATCACCTGCATAGCGTACTCCAAAAACGCCATCATATTACCAATTTGTAGATTGCCGCTACTGATCAAATGCGCACCGAACCAGACGATTGCTACGCTGGAAAAGTTCATCACCAGCGTCATGATCGGATCAAGCAGCATCATCAGCCGATTGACAAATAAGTTCATTTTGTTTAGCTCAGTGTTGGCTTGCTGGAATTTTTTCTGCTCAATTTTTTCGTTGTGAAAGGCGCGGATGACTTTCAAACCGACCAGATTTTCACGCGTCACCAAATTGAGCTTGTCCACCAGCGTTTGCAATTTCTTAAACCGCGGCACGGCAGTGACGAACAGTACGGCAATGACGACCAGCAACACCGACACTGCCAGCGCGATGATCCAGCTCAAATCTGGCGCGTTGTGGATGGCTTTTTGCAGGCCACCAATTGCCATGATCGGCGCCATCAATGCCAGGCGCAGCAGCAGGATTGACGTCATCTGAATTTGCTGAATGTCGTTGGTCGAGCGGGTGATCAGCGAGGCGGTGGAAAATTTGTTAAAGTCTGCCAGCGCAAAACTCTCGACTCGCTCAAACAATTCTGTCCGTAACTTTTGCGCCATACCAGTGGCGATTCGCGATGCCAAAAACCCGATGACAATCGAACACAGTCCGCCCGCCGCCGTTACCAAAATCATCGCTAGTCCGT
Source organism: uncultured Candidatus Saccharibacteria bacterium (assembly GCA_963456275.1). GTDB lineage: Bacteria > Patescibacteriota > Saccharimonadia > Saccharimonadales > Saccharimonadaceae > Saccharimonas. The sequence goes on along the minus strand of CAUOLJ010000005.1, from coordinate 8,557 downwards.
TGTGCCAAATCGCTGGCATATCTTGCTTGATGATGCCGTTATTGACAATTTCCGACATCTTGTCAGGCAGCCATAAATTCGCCATGACCATAGCGTAGGTAAAACCGACCAAGATGATAAACATCAGCCAGTAGCCGCTAAAAATTCGTAAGATATGTTTCACAGACCCCCTTACTGCCGCAATTCTAGAGATTAACCGTGTATAATCGGTAAATTCACACTGTGTAATATTCTAGGTTATAAATTGCTCTTTGTCAAGTTTATCAAGAAAGCCCACCGCATAACGGTGGGCTCTACGCTGTCTGATATACAACGAATAGGTTTAGTACATGCCCATGCCGCCGCCCATATTTGGCATAGCAGCGCCTGGCGTTTCTTTCTCTGGCAAGTCAACAACCAATGCGCCCATCGTCATTGCCGTACCAGCAATTGAGGCAGCATTCTGCAAGGCCTCCTTGGTAACGCGTACTGGGTCAACTACGCCTGCCGACTTTAGATCAAGCAATTCATTCGGGTGGTTGACATTGATACCTTGGCCAGCTTTGGCTTTTTTGACCTGCGGCAGCCACTCGTCAGCATTTAGACCAGAGTTGCTCAGCAAGATTCGGAATGGCTGTTCAAGTGCATGAATCAACAAATCTTCGCCTGCTAATACCGAAGCATCTTTGTTATTAGAATGCTTATAACCACAGGCTAGATTCACTAGCGTTACACCGCCGCCTGGCACAATACCTTCAGCTAGTGCTGCTTTGACAGCAGCCACAGCGTCATCGACACGATATTTTTTCTCTTCGATTTCAGTCTCGGTCGCACCGCCAACTTTGATTACTGCAACTTCGCCAGTCAACGCTGCATGACGTTTCTGTAAGTTTTTCTTGGTGTAGTCGCTAGTGGCATTGTCGATTTCCAGCTCAATCTGATCGACGCGAGCGCTAACCGCCGCCTTTGACCCTTCGCCTTCGACAATAGTTGTCAGATCTTTGGTGGCGATCACTTTGCGAGCCGAACCAATTACGTCGCTACCGACATTATCAAATGTCATGCCAGTGTCTTCGGTGATGACTTTGGCGCCAACCAACGCTGCGATGTCATACAGCACATCTTTGTCGCTCGGAGCTTTGATAGCCAAGGTATTGAAAGCACCTTTGAGGCGATTCAGTACTAGCAAACTTAATGCTTCGCCGTCAACATCATCAGCAATCAATACTAAATCCTTCTTGCCGCTTTGAGCAATCATTTCGAGCAACGGTACGAATTCTTGCGCTGAAGAGACTTTCTTATCAGTCACCACAATTGCTGGTTTGTCGTAAACTGCTTCCATGCGCTTAGGATCAGTCACCATGTACGGGCTGACGAAGCCGCGTTGTACCGTGAAGCCTTCGACTACTTCGCTTTCGAGCTCTAAGCCGCGGCCTTCTTCGACGGTCACCACGCCGTTCGGGCCAATCTTTTCCATGACGTCAGCAATCAGTTTGCCAATCGCCTCATCGCCTGCGGAGATTGTCGCTACCTCGGCGATCCGTTTTTTGTCACCGCGGATATCGTCGGCGAGTTTACCGAGCTCTTTGATAATCTCGCTAGCAGCACGTTCTAAACCTTTGCGTAGTAACATCGGATTGTGGCCAGCTGCAATTAGCTTATTAGCTTCGTTTAAAATATGATAAGTTAAAACCGTCACTGTCGTAGTGCCGTCGCCAGCTACGTCATTCATCTTGTTAGCAGCTTGTTTGATGAGCTCGGCACCAACTTTGAAACCAAGCGTCTCGTCATCAGCTTCGTCGATATCAATACTTTTCGCAACTGTCACACCATCGTGCGTCACGCTCGGGCCGCCGTAACTTTTGCCGATAACTACGTTGCGGCCTTTTGGCCCCATCGTTGTTTTCACAGCGTTATACAAAATTTTTGCGCCAGCCAATACGCGAGCACGCGCATCTTCATCGTAAAAAACTTTTTTTGCCATATTTTTCTCCTATTCAATTGTAGCGAGGATATCCTCGTCTTTGATAATTAAATATTCTTCCTTATCAAGCTTGATGGTCGTCGCTGCATAGTTTTTGTAGACAACCCGTGCGCCGTCAGCCACATCTTTGACTGCCGAGCCAACAGCCACTACCTTAGCAGCTTCTGATTTTTCTTGCGCTGATTCTGGCAAAAAAATGCCGCTAGCTGTTTTTTCCGGCTTCTTTTCTTTGACAGCCACGACATAATGCGCCATTGGCTTGATTGGTGAACTCATGATTATATCCTCCTTTTCTAATCTATTTTAGCACTCTTGACCGTAGAGTGCTAGACCCAAGTATAAGAAAGTTAGCGAAAAACGTCAACCGCATTAGCAAAATATACAAAATAGCCCGATCTAAAACTCGCGCTATTTTGTTGTGCCTATAGAGATTATCTAGCTCTCGATAATTGTGCCGACCTGCCCAGCCAAAGCTTGTTCGGCGCTGCCTAGACTAGCGATAATCGCTCGGCGACCTGGCTTTTCGACGAATTTCAAGGCAGCTTGCACTTTAGGTAGCATACTGCCTGGCGCGAACTGATTTTCGTCGATATAGCGCTGCATCTCTTGGCGATTAGTGCGTCCAATTGTGCGCGCTGTCGGTTTACCATAATCAACCATCGCGCCATCAACTGCTGTTAATATCACTAGCGCTTCGGCATCAATCGCATCAGCCACCACTGCCGCTGTGAAATCCTTATCAATTACTGCCTCAACCCCCTCTAAGCCATCACTGACAGTTTCAACAACTGGCACGCCGCCACCGCCACCCGTGATAACCGTCACGCCAGCATCAATCATCGCCTTGACCGTATACTCTTCGACGATCCGCTGCGGCTTCGGCGACGGTACCACGCGCCGCCAACCGCGCCCGGCGTCTTCTTTGAATGTGAAATTACGGCCGTTAGCAGCCTGCTGGGCTTCTGTCTCCGTCTGATAAAATACGCCAATTGGCTTCGTAGGATTACTAAAAGCCGGATCGTTAGCGTCGACCACTACTTGCGTAACAACTGTCGAAGCCACGCTTTTCATCTGTCGGCGTGAGAATTCGTCAATCAACGCTTGCTGCAACCAAAAGCCGATCGCCCCTTGACTCATCGCTACACACGTATCGAGCGGGAAAGTCGGTACTTCTGGCGTATTAATCGCTTCTTCGTGTAAAACAATATTACCAACTTGCGGCCCGTTGCCGTGAACGATTACCAGCTGATAGCCAGCCAAAATCAACGGCACTAGCTGGCGTGCTGTCTCGTCGGCGACGTCTTGCTGGGCGTGAGCCGAAGCCTCGCCTTGCTTTTGCAAAGCATTGCCGCCAAGCGCAACTACAATCTTACCCGGCATGTTGTCAAAACCTCAACGACATGCAAGTTAGGCTGCCGGTAATTTTCTCAAACTCGCTAGTATTGATCAGAATCACTTCGTAACCGCAGTCGCGAATTTTCTGTTCAGTTTTCGGGAAACCTTCTGGCACGATTACCTTGCCATTTATCCACAAACTATTCACTGCATAGTATTCATCGTCATCAACGACTAGCTTATTAAAGTTAGCAAAAGCTGGGTGATTTTCGTAAGCTTTAGCGACAATTAAGTTGTTATTATCTAAGTAGACCACATCGTCTTTCAGGTGTAGAATACCCGTCACTGGCACTGTCTCGGCGGTCATACCATGCTTCTCGAGAATTGCCGTGATTTGGTCGGCTGCCGCCTGGTTGGTACGTCCGCTCAACCCGATGTAATAGTGGTCGCCTACCATCATGATATCGCCTGGATCAGTTGTACCTGGCTCGACAACTTGTTCAATATCATCATAGTAACGCGCCAGTGCTTCGTGCAAATCCGGCAGACTAGCCTCACCGCGACGGCTTTCAGCGCCGGGACGCGACAAAATTGCTACACCGCGCGGCGTACACAGTGCGTTGTCCTCGATAAAAACACTGTCTGGATAATCCTCGTTGGCCTCTAGAATTGTCACTTCCAAACCGCATTCGCGCAAAATTTCGATATAGCGATTATGCTGCTGCAATGCTAAATCATAGTCCGGCTTGCCCATTTCTGGCGTTTGGCTGATACCATCAATCAAACTATGTGACGGACGGCGAACGATGGCGTACTTAAACATCTTTTCTCCTTCATTTGGTAAAACGGGCGCGCTGTATTTCAGGCGCGCCCGTTTCATTTATTATCATTGGCCGATTAAATCGGCGATTTTAATGCCTAACGTATCATCCAGCGCACCAGCTAGCAGCTGTTGTACTGCATAAGCGAAGAGCGCGACCAAAACAACCGCCAAAAGTAACTCGTATAGCGTGAAAATCTTCTTGCGATTCTTGATCTGCATCAAGACGTAGACCAACATGCCTGGTGCGTACAAGAACACTGTTATGAGCAGATATTGCATACCAGCCGCATACACTAGCCATACCGCGTAAACACTAGCCATCACACCCACAAAGATATTAAAAGCGCGGTACTTAACGGTTTTCTTCTCTTGCAGAGAAACTTTCAATTGATAAAACGCCGTCAAAGCATACGGAATCAAGATAGCCGAAGTAGCAATCGAAATACCAATATTATAGGCTGAGCCTTCAGTTCCAGGGATTGTCAACAGGAATATCTGCACCAAGATGTTAGTAACCAACAGCGACACTACTGGCGCGCCAACTTTGTTTTCTTTGGCAAAAATCGACGGGAAAGTCTTGTTCTTAGCTGCCTGATACGGTAGTTCAGCAGCAAACATCGTCCAAGCTAGCCAACCGCCCAAAACTGCGATCATCAAGCCGATATTAACCAGCCAAGCGCCCCACGGTCCAACCAAGCGTTCCAACAGCATCGACATTGCCGGACTATCTAGTGCAGCCAGATCTTTCTGAGTCGCTACACCAAAAGCCAGCACCGTCATCAGCACATAAATCGAAAGCACACCAGCAAAACCAATCAACGTTGCCTTGATGATATCGCTGCGCTTCTTGGCGTGACCTGAAAATACGACTGCACCCTCGATACCGATAAACACCCAGACGGTAACCAGCATCATATTCTTGACCTGCTCAATCACAGCGCCCATATCAAAGTTGTTGCCAGCTAAGCCCCAAAGGTCTTGGTTAAACAAGCCGACCTTGAACGACAAGAATATCGCTAGCAAAAAGATCGCAAGCGGGATTAATTTCGCCGCCGTCACCAAAGCATTAATGAAGCTTGCCGTTTTGACACCCTTAAGGATTAATAAATGAACACTCCACAGCAGCACCGACATGCCAACCACTGACGCCCAGTTTTGGCCTTTACCAAACAAGTCTGGAAAGAAATAACCAAGCGCCGAGAAAACGGCTACCGCATAAGCGATATTGCCAATCCAGGCAGAAATCCAGTAACCCCACGCCGAGTTAAAGCCAACATATTTGCCAAAGCCAGCCTCAGCGTAGCTATACACGCCAGCGTTAAGTTTCGGCTTTTTGATAGTCAGGTTACGGAAGCTGAGAATCAGGAATATCATTCCAACGCCCGTAATCAGCCACGCAATAATCGTCGCCAGCGGACCAGCCGCCTCAGCCGTACCTTGAACAAGGTTAAAGATACCTGCACCGATCATACTGCCGACCACTAAGCCAGTCAGCGACCAGAGCCCTAACCCGTCCTTTTTTCTTGCTAATTGTTTGATTGCCATTTTGTTCGAGCCTCCTTCAACTCGGATTTATAGCGTCAATGCCATCACAGCCTTGATAGTGTGCATGCGGTTTTCAGCCTCATCAAAGACAACGCTGTGCTCGCCGCTAAAGACCTCGTCAGTGACCTCCATCGAGTCAAGACCGAATTGATCGTGAATCTTCTGGCCAGTCTCGGTATTAAGGTCATGGAATGATGGCAAACAATGCAAGAATTTGACGTTCGGGTTATGCGTCTCGGCTAGCATTTGCGCATTGACCTGGTACGGCTTGAGCAGGGCAATTCGCTCAGCGAACTTGTCTTCCTCGCCCATTGATACCCAGACATCAGTGTAAATAGCGTCAGCCTCTTCTAGCGCTTCGGCACGGTTATCAGTGATGGTAATCTTCGCGCCAGTTTCCATAGCAATTGAACGTGCTAGGCTAACTAGATCGCCCGACGGATGCAGCTGTCGTGGTGCTAGGATTCGGAAATCGACGCCCATCTTGGCCGCACCAATCAGCAAGCTATTTGCCATATTATTGCGTCCGTCGCCAACGAAGACCAGCTTAGCACCGTTGAGCTTGCCGACATGCTCCTCAATAGTCATAAAGTCTGCCAAAATCTGTGTCGGGTGGAAAGTATCCGTCAAACCATTCCAGACTGGCACGCCAGCATATTTCGCTAACGCTTCGACGTTGGAATGCTTAAAGCCGCGGAATTCAATACCGTCAAACATGCGGCCCAGCACCTTAGCGGTATCTTCGACTGACTCTTTTTTACCTAGCTGAATATCGTCTTTACCGAGAAATTCTGGCGCCACGCCCAAATCATTAGCAGCCACTGTAAAGGCGCAGCGAGTTCGCGTCGATGTCTTTTCAAAGAGCAAAGCCACTTGTTTGCCCTCGTGAATACGGTGTGCTTTGCCTACTTTCTTTTGTTGTTTGAGGTCGTGTGCTGTATCAAGCATCAGCCGAATATCGCTTGGCGAGAAATCTTTCAAGGTCAAGAAAGAGCGACCCTTCAGACTGGTTGGCAGCTTAGCTACCGTTGTAGTAGTTGAGTCTGTAGTCACTGGTACCACTTTGCGGACGTGCTCCTCTTGAATCATTGGTACCGCCAAGGTAGCTGCCAGCGAACGCTCCGCCGAAGTAACTCTATCAGTAACTTGCTCGTTATCCAGATCTTCACGCACCAGCGGCATACTCATGCAGCGCGGGCCGCCGCGGCCGCGGCCGAGTTCTGAACCGCTAACCTCGATAACTTCGACGCCAGCCTCGCGCAATTTAGCATTGGTGACATAGTTACGATCGTAAGTCACCACCACGCCCGGCGCAATCGCCAGAGTATTCGAACCGTCGTTCCACTGCTCGCGAGCTGCCGCAATCTCATCGCCGCCGCCGCATTCAATCAGGTTAATCTTTGGCAAATGCAGTGCTTCGCACAACGCTTTTTCAAGGTCATGCTGCTTGGTAATCCGCGGATAAGCTTGCCCCTCAACCTTTTCGAGAATAAACAGATTCATCTTGCCTTCAAAGTCGCGAATTTCTGGGTGGATCGTGAACTTATCGTAATCGATCATAGTGAAGACCGTGTCTAGGTGCATAAACGCGTGGCTTTTCGGAATCTCGAGAGCGATAATTTTCTTGAAGTTAGAATCAGCAAACAACTCGGTTGCCATTTTCTCGATTGCCTCGGCGGTAGTGCGCTCGCTGATGCCGATGGCCATAGCTTCGCTGCTCAACACCAGCTCGTCGCCGCCCTCCATTGAGAACTTCTCGTCGCGATTATACCAAACTGGAATATCATGGCCAGCAAATCGCGGGTGATGATCAATGATATAGCGCATGAACAGCGACTCGCGGCGGCGGGCTGGCCAATGCATCTTATTGATCGTCAAGCCGTTGCCAATCGTCGCGGCTGGATCGCGTGTGAAGTACAAATTCGGCATTGGATCTAGGTAGAACGGATAGTGGTCTTGCTCGACCATATCGTGCAGCTGCTGGTGATGCTCTGGCGGCAGCGAAATCTCGTCTTTACGCACGCCAGCCATAATTTTGCGCACCATCTTGTTGGTCGGCATCGACAACAGATAATCGCGCAAACTTTGCGTCACTCGCCGCGAATCTTGTTTGGAAGCTGCTAGCATTTCGTCGACAAATTCTGCTTTCAGATTATCACTGTTTAACGCCTCTGTTACCAATTCGTCCAGATATAGCACCTCGACACCGCGGTCACGCAATACGTTGGCAAACTCATCGTGCTCTTCTTGCGCCACCTTCAGATGCGGAATATCGTCGAACAATAAGTCCTTGAGATAATCAGGAGTAAGATTCTCGAGCTCCTCGCCCGGCCGATGCAGCAGTACGGTCTTGAGTACACCGATTTCAGAATTGATTTGCAATGGTTTTTGATTCACGCCCACCTCCGCTATGATCTAAATGATTCATTGTTTATTTACTTATATAGTTTTCATTATATAGATTTATGCCGCTTATGCAAGCCTTTTCTCGGCTAAATCAAGTAGTCGGCGCTGTCCAATATTGCTGGATGATAGACTGCACCTGCGTTGGCTGATTTATTACAGCTTGCTCCCAAGTCATGCCAGTGTCTTTTTGGAAAGAAGACATAGCTTGAATGAGACTTTCGACCTGAGTATGCGTGATAACACTGCCGTTAGCCGACTTGAAAGTCTCAATTTTGTAATTATCGCTGCTATACCACGAACTAACCGTAATAGCGTCAAGCGAGCCTGGCATGCGGAGGCGGAGGTCGTTATTCACGCGCTCAAAAACAACACTAATTGGTTCATATTCTAGGCGAACTTTGTCAGCTTCGCCATCAATATCCATAATGTAATCTTCCCCATCTCCCTTGTTGAAGATATATGTGTCGTTGCCGGGGCCACCGTCT
>CAUOLJ010000004.1:0-80489 GCA_963456275.1 uncultured Candidatus Saccharibacteria bacterium | reverse complement strand
AGGACACCGGGTTCTCATCCCGGCAACCCGGGTTCGATTCCCGGTAGAGTCACCATAAAGGGATTTATATTCCGTTCGGATTTGAAACAGCTCGTTTACCTCTGGTGGCGAGCTGTTTTTGTGGGTTCCAAAGTTTATTTGTTCGTAGGTTGGAAGTTTATTGAATATAGCACCTAAAAAGACAGCCTCTTGCACTATATAAACATTTTATCGTTCTCGGTTTTTTCCATCTTATAACAAACAATACCGCTATACTCGTTGCCAGACAAGAACGGATAAAACGATTCGCCGCCTTTTTCTGTTAGCACAAAATCTCTAAGAGCTGGATCATGTTCGCCGTACAATTTGCCATAGACATTGTAAAACTCAACATTTTTATCGCCGCAAACTTCCTGACCGTTCCGATTCGCCTCTATAAATCGACGCACCGCAGCGTACGTTAGGTCAAACGCTTTTTTAGTATCCTTTGGTCCGCATTCAAATTCTATAGCCGGCACAGGCATGTGCTGAGCTAACGGTCCGGCAATTTTTGACTTTTCCGAATACCACACAACATTACGGTTCAATCCCGCCGATTTTGCTAATCTAATATTTTCTTCTGTAGGGTAAGGTATGATTGTGACTATACCGCTGTCTGTTTTTGTCCCGTGAAGATCAATGACAACATCGAAATTTTTGCCGTATTCAATTAGCTCTGCTGCGCGACGAACTTCATATACGGGGCTATTAATATCGCCTGGGGCACTGCGATTAAGATCCTGTTCGACGAAACGCGTGTTAGCCGCAAAAGCTTTTTCGTTTCCTATAATCCAATCATAACCGTATTTTTCCTTAGGTAATTCTTTCTCAAGCTACCGCATCACCTTGACGCCGTCTCGTTCATTACCATGAGTAGCAGCGATAAATAGAATCTTACGCATATCGCCTCCTGTACTCAGCAGCTGCCGCAAAGGCTTTTTTGACTGCTTCTTCTGGCGACGCTGCACCGATTGTCAATATTCGATTACGAGTGTCGAGATATTCATCAGCGAGTTTATCAGCCCAGCCCCCGTAGCCTGTTAGCGCTACCATTGGGATATCGGCCTGATAAGCGACAGCTAATTCGGTGAGCGTCCCCGAGCCGCCGCTTATCGCAATCACCGCATCGCAACCAGTTACCAGTACGGTTTCTCGACCGCCGCCGCGTTCCAATCCGCAGGGAATGATAATGTCAGCATCTTTTTCCCAAACGTCTTTTCTTTTGCCATACGTGATGCCGACCGTTAATCCGCCAGTATCTTTTGCACCGCGACATGCCGCCGTCGACAGAGAATCGCTATCTTTTTCGGCTCCAAAAAACAAGACCCCATCTTCTTCGGCTATTAACCTGCCGACCTCGTATGCCGCTCTTTCAACTTCTTTGCTATATTTTAGATCGGCTGCCGAACCCATCACACCGATTTGAAATTTTCTTGCCATATTTTCTTATCTCCTTTACTTTATTAACTTATTATCGTTATCGTGACGTTCTTGAAGGCACCTCTCTATATCGGTAATCTTAATGTCTTTTGCAACCAACAAAACTAAGAGATGATAAACCAAATCGGCAACCTCGCCAATAAATTCATCGTTTTCATCATTCTTTGCAGCGATTACAACTTCAACTGATTCTTCGCCAACTTTTTGGATAATCCTATCTAAGCCTCTGTCGAATAATTGTCTTGTGTAGGATATGTTTTCATCGCTGTTGCGTCTGCTCTCTATGATTTCGTATAATTCTCTAATTTTCATACAGTCTCCCTATGCTATGATTTTTTCAATCGGCGACACGAGAATCCCGCGCGCGCCAAGATTTTTCAATTTGTTAGCTACCTTCCAAAACTCATCTTCATCCATGACGGCGTGTACGGCTAGCCAACCAGGCTTCGTTAATTCCACTACAGTTGGAGCATCAAGTCCAGGGGCGATATTTTTAATTTTATCGATATTCTCTTTGGGCACGTTCATCATAATATACTTCAAATTCTTTGCAGCAAGTGCCGACTCAAGACGTACTAGCATCTGAGTAATTAGATCTTCCTTGTCTTTTGAAAGCTTCGTTTCGTTTCTAACAAGAACGGCTTCGGTTTCTAGAATTGTTTCTATAGGGCGTAGGTCATTTAATAAAAGAGTGCTACCGCTAGCCATTATATCAACAATCGCATCTGCCACCCCAAGTGCAGGTGTAATTTCAACCGATCCAGCTATCACAGTAGTTTTAATGTCAATACCGCGTTTCGCAAAATATTTTCTAGTCGTGTTTGGGAAAGTCGTAGCAATTATTTTTCCTTGCAAATCTTTAATCGTAGTAATATTTGATTCTTTAGGAACAGCGGCAACAAGCTTACAATAGCCAAATCCCGGACGCAGAACTTCACGCGTAGCAGTAACTCCAGCTTCACGTAAAACGTTTTGGCCAACAATGCCAATATCTACAACGCCGCGCTCTATATAGCCAGGTATATCATCGTCGCGGCAAAACAAGATTTCAACTGGATAGTTGCGGCATGTGGCAAAAAGTCTACGGCCATACACCTCGAACTCAAGACCCATCATCCGCAGTGTTCTCAGAGAGTCTTCGGTAAGCCGTCCATCTTTTTGAATGGCAATTTTTAAGTTTTCTTTGTTTAATTTCTTATCCACGATAAAACCTCCTCAGGCACAATAAACTTATATTATTTACCCAAGGAACGAGAGATCAAAAAAGAGACCTCCCGCGGTCCCATCCTTGTTCTATAGTTCATTACTGAATTATAGCGCTCAGTACCGGCTCTACGATGGATCGCGATTTCGGTTGTGTGACTTTACGGCTTCACTCCCGTGGTGTATTTTGACACCCAGCTCGTTCCGGCGTGACTGGAACTCGGACGCTTTATAGTGCATTATGAATGGTAGCAGAGTAGCTAAAATAAGTCAATAATCTTGTCTCGGCTGATCCTATTGTGCAGTGAGTTTAATAGACACTTAATGTCACGGGGCGTTAGACCAGACTTAAGTAGACAAATTACTTTGGTAAGGTATAATTGTAATTAACTAATTATCGCGTTGGTAGCTTGACTAACCACAGAATTACCAAGTACTGTTGTCCGAATATCGAGCGCAAGCCAATTCAAAACATAGGAGGATAGCATCCAAGATTAACCTAAATGGGTAACACAATAAAATCACGAATCCTTCTAGTTGAAGACGAGCCCGCCCTGCGCACTGGCACCGAGCAATTCCTCCGCCAGCGCGGCTTTACGGTGGTGACGGCGACCAGCGGCGAGGAAGCGCTGGAAAAATTTGCCGGGGCGGATGTGATTATTCTCGATATTATGCTGCCAGGGATGAGTGGCATTGAAGTATTGCATCAAATTCGCCAGATTAGTGACGTGCCGGTACTAATGTTGACGGCGCTGCATGATGAGCCGACGCAAGTTGCGAGTTTTGACGAGCTTGCGGATGATTATATGAGTAAGCCATTCTCGCTGGTGATTTTGGAGAAGCGGATTAAGGCGCTACTTCGCCGCCAGCAGCCTGTCAAAAAAACCTTGTGGCAGCGCGGCCTGGCCTCGGTGGATTTTATGGCCTATCAGGGATTTTATGATGATACTGATGCGCACCTCAAGCCCAAGGAGGTGCAGCTCCTCAAACTGCTCGTCGATAATCCAAACATGGTCTGGAGTCGGCAGGCCATCATTGACAAGCTGTGGCGTGATGACGAGGTGCCGTTCGACCGGGTGATCGACGTTTACATCAAAAACTTACGCAAAAAATTGCATCTGGACTGCATCATTACGGTGAAGGGAGTGGGCTATCGCTATGAAGAATCTTAAATTATTTCCCAAAACATTTTTGGTATCAATCGGCCTATTTGCGGCGCTGATCATCCTGGTGCATGCGCTGATTTATACCTTGATGCCGCAATTTTATTTGCAGCAAAAAGAGTGCGAGGCGGCGGATAATCTCACGACGCTCGTGGCTGAACTACGCGGTAAATCGACCGAGGAAATGCGCCGGATCAGCCAAGAGTTTGCTCAGGTGAAAAATGTTAATATCACGCTGACAATTGACGGGCGCGACCAGTATTTTCAAGGGTTTCAGTCGATCAACATCGTGACGGACAGTGGTAAATCGGTTGACACCAGCGTGGTGAAAATTGCTGACGGGCAAACGGTCGATCCACGCTCGGTGATTTTGCGGCAGGGTAGTGTGATGGATAAACAGGGGCGAGCGATTACGGTCAAGCTGCTGGCCGACGTAGCGCCCGTTACTCAGGCCAAACTCGCCACCCTGCACGTATTGCCATATACCATGCTCGGCTCGCTGTTGGTGGCGCTGATTTTCTCGTACATTTATAGCCGCTTTGTGACACGGCCGATTCGCCAGATGGCGGCAGTGACGACGACCATGCAGCAGCTGGAAAAGGGTGCGCATTATCCAGTGAATAGCCGTGATGAAATTGGCGTGCTGGGGCGAAATATTAATGAGCTCTATCAAAACCTGTGGCAGACGATTCGCTCGCTGAAGCATGAAAATAAGCGGATCACGCAGCTGGAGAAAGAGAAGATTGCTTTTTTGCGAGCGGCCTCGCACGAGCTGAAAACGCCGCTAGCGGCCCTCCGGATTATGCTTGAAAACATGCAGCTCAACATCGGCGAATATAAAGATCGCGATCAGTACCTAGCGAAATCGGTGGCGCAGGTTGATCGCTTGGCGGCAATGGTGAATGACGTTTTGCACTCTGGCAGCGTCGCTGAGCAGGCTCTGCGTCAGGAAAAGCGGCTGAGGATTGATAAGCTAATCGCCGAGGTGGTTGATGATTATGCACTGCTGGCAAAAATGCGCGGCATGACTTTCACGGTCGATGCGCGTCCGACAACCATTCGCGCGAACCGCGACATGATGCGCCATGTCATTTCGAATTTGGTATCAAATGCAGTGCGCCACGGCGACGCCGGCAGAGTCATAAAAATTACTTGCGACCAGCGCGAACTAGCCATCGAAAACGCCTGCAAACCATTCACCAAACAACAACTCCAGCACATCTTTGATCCGTTTTATCGCAGTTCTGACGGTGCGAAGCAACACACCGACAGTAGCGGCATCGGCCTCTACACGGTGAAAATGCTACTCGACGTCAAAGGTTTGGACTACGACTTTACGCCGCACGGGCGGGGTATGCGGTTTGTGGTGAGGTTTGGTTAAGACAGCGAGGTGTTACACTATACTCATGAACCTCACCTACGCGACCACCAACAAATATAAACTCGCCGGAGCCAAGCAAGCACTGGCTGGAACAGGCGTCAACCTGATTGCGCCAGACGAAGCCCTGCCCGACGTGCCAGAAATCCAATCCGACGACCAAACAGCCGTCTCTGTCGATAAGGCGCTAAAGTACTACGATCTACTTAAACGTCCGCTGGTGGTGATGGATTCAGGCCTGTTCATCGACGAGCTGAAAGGCTTTCCCGGCGTTTACACCAAATACGCGCTCGACACTATCGGTATTGACAGGATAATTCAGCTGCTCGGCGGCGGCACTCGGGCGTACACGCAGCGTACAATCACTTATTTTGACGGCAACAAACCGCAGACGTTTACCTTAAAACTGCACGGCGTATTGCTCAAAGAACCGCGCGGAGATAACGGCCGCAATTACGATACATATTTCTTGCCGGATAATCATGATAAGACGCTCGCCGAAATGACCGATGAAGAGAAGGCGGAGTTGACGGCAAACGTTTGGCGGGAGTTGGCAGCGTGGTTACATAAACACACTGGAGTCATCCATGAGTAAGTATGTATTTGACAAGCAAAAGTGGCAGAACTTAACAATATTTGAGCAAATGGGCAACATCGGCTCGGAGGTCGGGCGAGCCTTTGCCGCCCGGCGCCGCGGCGATACGGCGGCAATGACTGGCGCCTGGCGGCGCGGCTTGGACTTATTGGACGCCACCGCCGAACAGCTTGCCCGCCAAAAATCGCCAAAACTCCGCGAAGTCCTGCGCGCCCGCGAACTATTCGCCGGCATGGAGGATGAATCGTTGGAGGATTACTTTATGTGGTTTGCGGTGGCGGCGCGGAGGGATAGATAATAAAACGTATGAAAATCATCACCAAAAAATCCTACCCTGATTTATTCGAAAAAGTCCTAGCGGGCGAGAAGACATTTGATATGAGGGTAGCTGATTTTGATGTCCAACCCGGTGATATCCTGGAGCAGATTGAGGTAAATTATAGCGGGACACCAACCGGCCGCAAAGTCCGTCATGTAGTCGGCGAAGTTTTACGCACGAAAGAAGTTGATTTTTGGAAGCAAGAAGATATTGATCAGTACGGCTATCAGGTGATGTCGCTTACCGAGCGGGTTGATTAGTACAAATTTTAGAAAGTTACTGCGATAAGGAGCAAAGATGACCAAATCCATCATCTGCAAAGACGTCTTCGGTAATCAATATACCGTTCCTGTTGACGAACTAAATATCCGCGTCGGCGTGTACGCGGTGATCGTTGAGGATAATAAGATTCTTTTGACTCGGCAATGGGACGGTTATAGTCTGATTGGCGGCGGCGTCGAGAAGGGTGAAACGATCGAGGAATCAATTGTCCGCGAAGTCAAGGAAGAAACTAGACTGACCATCATGCCGGACAAGATTATTCACCAAGCAACCACCTTCTTCAAGCGCAATGCCGAGGCGCAAGCTAACCAGTCAATCCAGCTGTACTTCACCCATAGCCAGTTGCACGGGCAAATCAATAACGACAACATAACTGACAGCGAAAAAACTTACACCAACGGCACGCCGGAGTGGGTTGATCTGGATAAGATTGACAGTATAAACTTCCGGCATAGTATGAGTTTGAGGACGATTTTACGGGCGTATCGGGAGACTACTAATGACAGATAAAGTATTGTGTAAGATATATCTAGGACGAATGAAAGCTTCTTACTTCTTTTTTCATATAAATCACTCTACCCAGTCTGGTTTGTATGTTACTTCTGCTAGATAATAACAACAACGTCCATGAGGATCTCGTATGTCGTAACCTGCCTCCATATCATCATGCTGGCGAATTTCTATAAACTTATCATTTCTATATGGAGCGACAATACGCGTAAACTCAAACTCGTATCTGCCTGTTATTTCCTTTAATTCGTAGCTTTGGTCAAGAGGGTCAGAATAGTCTGTGGCAACAAGGATGAATGAACGTAGTGAATCGTGGTCTGCGCTTTGGAATAAATAGAATTGGGTGTCCGGATACAATATGAAAAGCGTTGCAAATGATCGTATATATTCTGCGTCTTTGAGAACGGGAAAAGCATCGGTTATAAACTTTGGCAAGGATAATTTGATGTTATTTTTCATAGTATTAAATTATAACTTGAATTTAGGAAATGTGGACAGTTCTATGACTTGTCCAGGTCAATGACTCCAGAGTTTAAGCTCTGTCATCGCAGGTCGTTGCCTCCGGTGATATCCCACGAGTTGTCGACAATCGTCTGACCACCCTCGTCCTCGGGAAGTCTCCAGAAAACAACGCTCTCCCCAGTGGGACCGCCTGTCGCTTTAACATGACCATGTCCGTCGCCGGGAACATTGCCACTTCTGCCACCGTAGATCACGTTAGTCGTGCCAGGAGAGCGGTACACTGTTGCACTTCTGCCGTCAAATCGCCCAGGCTCTCCAGTGGGGCTGTTAGATCGCCCCTGGTAGGACGGGCACTGAGACTTACGGTGAATCACAACCGTATTGTGAGACAGAATCTGATACCTCAAGTCTGAGTCGAAATTGCATTCATACACCTGGGATCCAGTGGGAGCCTCACTTGGTGTTGTGACATAGTGCTGTCCGCTGGACAATCGCCTGAGAATACAGTCGTCGCCACACCTGATGTCTCCCTCGCTCATGATAACTCCTTCTGGAGCCGGGCGGAGAATCGCAATTCTCCGCGAAGTGGGACGCCTCAAGCCCGATTGACTCGGGCGAAACGCCAGCCTCTGTGATTGCAGAAGCTGATATATATCAATAATAAGGACTGAAGTCAAGCAATCTTACAAAAATCGCAACAAACCTATGGTAATTTCCCATCTGCCCATGTTAAAATAAAACCATAACCAACATCCGCGCGCTGCCATCAACAAGGGGATGTTTGTAATCCGAAAGGAGGTGGGCCGATGACATAGCTTGCGATAAGCTAGTGTGCCAGCGCGGTGTTTTAGCCGCCTCCAAGTACTAATCTACGGGTTATTGCCTGCTGCTTTAAGAGGTGGCTCTCGCCAGATTAAAACCAACGTGGTACTTTTCGAAAAGCACCGTGGTAGTTTAGAAAAAGTACCGTGGTAGCCTCAAAGCTCTACTACAATGTGTTGATTAATCAACGGATTTCCACGTTACGCTCAAATCCAAAGGCGTCGCCTAAGAAAAAGACGTCAATCCTAGTATCATTGAAGAAGCTAAAGTCCGCTTTATCGCAGGCAGCGTCCTCAAAAAAGAACTGAAAAACACCAAATTCGAAAAGGACGCCGAACCAAAGAAAGACACCCCAGCTCCGAAGCCAGGGGCGTAAATAGCCATAAAACGCCAGGCCGCTCCGTATTCTGTCGGGGCGGCTTAGCTATTCTATTTCTTCCAATCAGGGCGGTTGGCGTGCAGCTTTTTGATGACACCTTCTGTCAGGTCTTGCTCGTCGAAGCCTGCGTAGGCCAGGGTCGTTAGCAATTGGATTTGCGTATCGACGATTTCAGACAGTAGTGCTTCTGGATTGACTTTTTGTTCTTTCCATTGGCGGCGCGGCAGTTCTCGGACAACTTCCCAAGCTTCCTCTTGGGTGTGATAAGCGAATGCCAGGCAAGCTTTCCAGTTTCTCTCGAGAGGTTCCATATAACCCTTATCGACTCGGGACTGTTGCGCTTTTAACACTTCCGAGAATAGAGATACGCTTTGTTCTGCGCCTATTCTATGCCACAATATCGCGCGCATGATACTCACGTATTGTAGGCGCTTTTTGAGTACAGCGCTCTCACGTTCTGTTGTTAAGTTCTCGCTAAATAATCCAGACAGATTGTCGGTTACCAAGTGAAGGTAGCTAAATACTAAGCCAAAGTCATTTGCAGCTTTTGCCGCCCATCCTATTTCAGGATCTACGAAGCGGTATTTATCCTTAGACTCGTTATACCATTTTGCAGTTTCGTCAAGTACAGATGGCAGCGTATAATGCGAACCCTCTACAGTAAGCGGGGATTTCTTGAAAAGATTATTCCAAGTTATAAGCGAACCGTCTACGTATGATGAGTCGCCTGTCGCGATAGTTGCGTTAGGAATATCGGATGATGAAAGCGAGCCAAGTTTACCCGCATAAATAATCGTGGAGCAGTATTTTGCTAGCATTTCGACGACAGAATAAATGATATTGCCCCAGTAGCTAAACGCTACTCCGACAAAAACAACTTTTTGCCCGTTAATCATTTCTAGCTTCCACTTGATGTCATCATTGCCTTGCCATTCTCCAACACCTGGGACAAGTGCTTCGACATATCCTAGCAGTACAACATCGCAGTCTGGCATATCGGCTGGAAAGATGTTTCTTAAAGCTCTGGTAGTTTGCGCTTGAGTTGGCGTCTTTGAGGTAACTTTGTATCCACACCTTTCATAAATCTTTTTATAGTGGCGTACGTAATCTTTTCCAGGAAACACATAGAGATATCCGGTGTCATCGATAATTTCGGCAGTTGGTCTTTTGTAATTAAACAGCTTATCGCTTCTCTCGGTATCAGAAATAGTTTTAGCCCTATCATAGGCAGGGACGATACAGATTTTTTCTATGTTAGTATCTCTAAACAGGCTATGTATTTTACTCTTGCAATATGTTAGAGTGTCTTTTTCTGTCATGGTATGCTGTAGTTGATCCTTCATAATGATAAAATTGTAATATGGCAAGTATAGATAATCAACTCGTAGAACGGCTAGACGAAATATTGCGCGAGTACGAACCCTCAGAGAAAATATGTGCAGAACTTGGCAAAAGGACTATAATTATGTTCTCTGGACCTTTCGCTGTCGGAAAAACAACTCTCATGCAAAGTGTAGAGAAAGCCAGCGATGATTGTTCAAGGATCAGAGGCTTTACGACGCGACCTTGCCGGAGCTCTTCCGAGGAAGAAAACTATCGTTTCGTACCGCATAATGAAGAAAACCTCCAAGCGATTATACGAAAAGCGGCCAATAGAGAGCTGGTTCAAGGCATGGTGCATCCGACAACTCGGTTTGTATACGGTTCTGAACTAGCTGATTATGGAGATGGTACTACGGTTTTGCTAGATGCTGTCCCTAAGGCTGTTGAGGCAATCGAGCAGCTTCCTTTTAGAAACTCTAGCATTATAGAAGTTGTTGCCTCGCCAGATGTATGGCATTCTCGGGTAACTGCTCGCGGCGATCAGCACGACGAATCAGACATGCAGGCAAGAATTAGAGAGGCAAGACACAATCTAAAGTGGGCGCTAGGCAGGGATGATGTAGTTTGGATTGACAATAGCGGAGATATAGAAGAAGCAACCAGCTGTACTCTCGACGTTATTCGCGGGCTTGCCGTGCCTTCTGATAGAGCAAGACTTATAGGAAAAGAATTGCTTCGTCAAATTAGCATGATGCAGATGGAGTAGGATTCTTGTAGTCTGGAGTATATAATCAAATACTATAAACCTACTAATCCATAAACAAAGGAAGACGACGTGAAAATTACTCCGCTAGATATAGTATCAGCGATTGCAATAGCTAGCATTGTTATCTCTGCGTATGCTGCCGCAAGAGTCAGCAAAGGGCAAAAGGCTAAGCAGGGGAAAGACACTAAAACTGAGAAGACAGAACCAAGCAGTCCCGCAGCAAGCACCAGCAAGCTTCGCGCTGAGCTGGACGACCTAAAGAAACGAGTCGCGACACTGGAGAAGAAGTAAGTAGATAATCTAAATATGTCATTATATATCAAGACATTTTGTCCTAAAGTATAATGAGTTATATCTTGCTGAGAGTTTAGTTAATGCTTTTTGGCGCAGGAATATAGGAATAACCTGTATCTTTTGCGTAGTAGGATAGATAGCATATATAGTCCCTACAAAAGAAATATTATACGTTGTTTATGTAATACTCTAAAATTCTAACATCTCTTAGGACCATAAAACGTGTTCGATAAACCGAGTCATAGTCAGATGATTCAAGTTTTTCTAGCGACTCTCTCATCTTTTTTAGTGCTTGTAATTTTGGTAGCCAAATATATTCAGTGCCTTCAGCTTTTTCTTTTTCAGTTAGGTTATTTGACTCCAGCTCGTCAACCTTTCTTGCTTCATAAACGAACGACAGTTGTTTGAAATTTTCCTGTGATTTATATTCAATAGCCGTTCCTAGCTCTTTGGTTATGTCGACAACACACCCCAGCTCTTCTTCACATTCACGCCTAAACGCATCTTGAGCTTTCTCGCCGCTATCAAGGCCGCCACCAGGTAATTTGTATTCATTCTTAGCTTTTTTATATATGACGGCTATTTCGCCTTTATCATTCAGAACAATTCCTCTAGACCCCAGCCGTATCGTAGTTTTCTCTTTATGATAAACAGGAGAGATATTAAAATCCTCATCGGTTACCTTAACAATTTCCTTCAGGGCATCAGACTCTTCTATGTTAAAATTGGAGCTCATCTTTCTTCCTTCATGTATAATTGATTTATAGATCATCTCTGTTATCATTATACTTTGTTTATGTAATAATAAGTCGGAGTCGTTTGAAATATTTTCAATAAAGTCGGTGAGACATTTTTCTCTTGCTTTTTCATTATATCCAATAAAGCTATTGTCTTGTACATTATATAGATCTGCAATAGATACTTTTTCAAATGGTTTTCCGCCAATTAAGTCTGTATTGCGAAATATGTAAATATCAAAATGTTCAATATCGCCAGGCTCATGTCCACCATGAGCTTTTCTTTCTTTTGCCTCGTAAGCTTGGTAGCTATGTACCTGAATATTTAACAAAGGTCCGACATAAACATTCAGACGTTCGTGTCTTATTCTACCGTTAGATTTGTATGTATCTTCTGGTAGTTCTATCCAAGATCTCCTACTAACACCAGACTGCATTAAATTTAGAGAACAGTTCGTTATTAAATTCTTGTTGTTATAGAAATTTATAATACTATGTATATCTAACTCTCCATAAGACTCATACTGCTTCCTATTAAGTAGTAACTTAGAGAATTTATTGGTTTCCAATATTTTTTGATAATCTTGATTATTAAAATTATAAACAAAATCCAATGGACGATAACTTTCTGAATATACGCTACACCTGTTGATCTTCTTGTCGTCTTTAAGAGTAGCATTGACCTCTACTATCCATGTTAATAAGTCAATGAAGTGATAACCGCTATGAAAAAGCTTGCCGTAACCATATTTGTAAGGATGATTCTCGCGATATATGAATTCGTCTGGCATATTCCACATGCCATCACTATGAAATATATCTATGTAGCTAATTGGAATATTATACTTTCGAACTACTTCCGATAGCAACGATTTTACATAAGTATAGCCCTTATGAAATCTTCGCTGGCATTGAATACTAAAGATTAATTTATCGTTATAGGCTTTTTGCATTTTATACTTTGCACATAATAAGTCGTATTCTGACTTTATCTTACTTGCCTGAACTGGGTTATTTATCACATTTATTGGAGCTGTAATTGGCTTGTCCATTAAAATATTTACGTTGTTTTTTAGTAAAAACATTGCATATGCAAAGTGAGCTTTCGGCTCAGTCGAAATTATAGCATGAGTAATGCCCATTTCTTTAATGTGCTTTGCAAGCACAGACTCCGTTTCTTTTGAGAGTCTCAAGTCGTCTCTATGACGGTCATCTACAAAAATACATACAGTCTTATCTAAATTATATTTACCGAGATATTTGCGTATTGCATTTTCTTGAGAGACAAGATCTACTATCAACGCTGGCTCTATATTATGCTTTAGTAGAAAACGTAAATATATTCTCTTGGCATGAGGGCCAAGTCCTATTAATGCTAAATTCATATTCTATAATTATACTAAAAATATATTACAAATAATTCATCCATTTCACATTCCCTTCACACACCCCTGCTACACTGACATAGAACCAAGAAAGGAGATCTATGTCATTTATACAACGTGCCTGGTTGTATATCACCAGGAAAAAACTCAAAACGCTGATTTTGCTGGCGATTTTGCTGTGTATGTCGACGATTATGCTGAGTGGATTTGCCATCAAGCATTCGACCGACGCGGCGGCGCAGTCGCTAGACAAAACGCTCAAGGCCGGCTTCACGCTGGGCAATAATCCGCGCACCAATCCGGGAACCGCCCGCGGTTCGGGAACGGTGTCGAACAAAGACATCGACGCGGTGAAGAATCTGGAGGGCGTGACGGACTATGTCAAGCGCCAGAACGCCACGGTCGATTTTATCAATACCAAACTAGTGCCACTACCGAGCGGTGGCAGCGGCTATGATGCCGAGAAAGACAAACAATTTGGCAATGCCGCGACTATCATCGGCGTCAACAAATCTGAGTCCGAGAAAAAGTTCCGGGCTGAATCGCTCAAGCTCATCGCTGGCCGGCATATCACCGAGAACGATTCGCACAAGATTTTGGTGCACGAAGATTTTGCCAAGGCCAACAACCTGAAGCTTGGCAGTAAAATTAAACTGAAGGCCAACCAGTACGACACCGACAACGAACATCCATCCAAGGATGAGGTCGAGGTAGAAATCGTCGGTATATTTAATGGCAAAAACCCAAAGCAGGCGACGTACCAGGTGGAGCTGTTCGAGAATTTGTTCTTGACTGATCTTACGACAACCCGCCAGTTAAATGCCTATACCGAACAAAATGAGATTTACCAGGACGCCACGTTCTTTACCAAGGGCACCAAGCAGCTGGATGAAGTAATGGCGCGGGCGAATAAATTACCAGTCAATTGGCAAAAGTATCAATTGAATAAGAATAGTCAGGAGCTGGCTGGCGTGACTGGCGCGGTGAACGGCGTGTACGGCTTGATCGACGGTATGTTGTGGGCAACGGCGCTGGTCAGCGTCGCGGTGATCGGCATGGTGCTGTACTTGTGGATGAATGAGCGCAAGCGCGAAGCGGGCGTGCTCTTGGCGACGGGCGTGCCGCGGTCCAAGATTGTGCTGCAATATATCGCTGAGCTGGTGATGATCGCGGTGTTGAGTTTCGGTGCGTCGTACTTTACCGCGGGGCTGATTGCGCAACAGATGGGCGATCACGTGGTGTCGCAGGCAGCGCAGAATGCTACACGTCAGGCTGGTAGTTCGCTGAACGGTGCGTCGCTCGGTGCTGACGCTGACTCGGTGACGTCATCACGCACGCTAGACAAGGTGACGGTTGGCGTACAACCGACGGATCTGCTGGCGGTGTGGGGCGCTGGACTGGCGGTGATTATCATCGCGGTGCTGCTGGCTTCGCGGCCGATCACCCAGTCAACGCCAAAAGAATTACTAACTGAAGTGGACTAGGGGCGAATGATGACGATTATCAAACGAGCCTGGACGGCTGTGACGCGGCGGCGGCGGCGCAGCCTGACCATCGCCCTGATCATGACGCTGATTTTCACGCTGCTAATCGGCACGCTGACGGTGCAGCAGACGATGGCGCAGCTAAAGCAATCGGTCGAGCGAAACATCCGCGCCGGCTTTAGCATCGCCAGCAAGCAGCCATCGGGCGAGGTACCGATGGACATCGCGCAGCGGGTGCAGCGCCTGGGCAAGGTCAAAGCACACAATTTCCAGACAGAAACCACCGCGGGACTGCCGGGCAAGCAGTTGGTTGATGTGGCAGGCAGCGGCGTGCAGCTAGACGCTGGGATCGCTGGCGAAGCGAAGGTGACGGGCGCGACAGAGAGCAATCTGCTTGGCGAGTTCACTGGTAAATTTTACCAACTGGAGCAGGGCAAGCACTTGACCGAGCATGATCAAAACGCGGCCTTGATCCACAAAACCTTCGCTGAGAAAAATAATATCAAGCCAGGCGACAAGCTGGACATCACCAAAGACGGGCGGCGCGTGACGGTGACTGTCATGGGCATCTTCAGCGGCAAAGGCGAAAAGCCGGCGGTCTTGCAGTCCGACATGGCGGAGAATCATCTCATCACCAACTTGGCTGCGGCGCAGCAGCTGACAGGTAGCCAGCAGTTGACACGAGTAACGTATTTCGCCGAAAATCCACATCAGCTGAAGTCGCTAACAGACCACACCAAAAGCCTACCAAACGTCGATTGGAAAAAATTTAGCCTGACTGACAACGGGGCGGCATTCGCTGGCGTCCTCCAAAACATCGCTGGCATTCAAAACATTTTGACGATTGCCACCATCGGCGCAGCCGCGGCAGGGTTGGCGGTGCTGTCACTGGTGCTGGTGTTCTGGGTGCGCGGCCGCTTGCATGAAATTGGTATCTTGCTGTCCATCGGCACGTCGAAGCGGCAGATTATCGGGCAGTTCTTGGCGGAGCTCGCCATCATCGCCGCAGTCAGTTCGGTGTTTGCGCTTGGTATCGGTTCGGTCGCCTCGTCGCAGATTTCTACCGCCCTCACAGCGCAAACCGACCAAAGCCAGCGCATAGAAAAGACTGCGGTGCAAGCCGCGCCGCCAGCGACCTACCTAGAGGCCTTCGCCTTCGGCTACATGGTCGTTCTGCTATCAGCCATCGCAGCCACCGCGCCAATCATGCACCAATCACCAAAGCAAATTTTAGCAAAATTAAGTTAGGAGTTATCATGTCATTACTTACGTTACGAGATATTATCTATTCATACGCTGACGGCACTAGCAATGTGCTCAACGGCATCAATTATCAATTTGAAAAAGGCAAATTCTACGCCATCGTCGGTAGTTCTGGCGCCGGTAAGTCGACCCTGCTGGGACTGCTGGCGGGGCTGGACACGCCGACCGACGGGCAGATTTTGTTCGACGGTGAAGACATCGCCGAGCAGGGCTACTCGCATCATCGCAAGCACAATATCTCGCTGGTGTTTCAGAATTATAACCTGATCGATTATCTGACGCCGCTGGAAAACTTGAAATTGGTTAATTCCAAGGCCACCAACGAAACGTTGCATACCATGGGTCTGGACGATGATCACATTCACCGCAACGTCATGAAACTGTCTGGCGGTCAGCAACAGCGCGTGGCAATCGGTCGAGCACTGGTATCCTCCGCACCGATCATCTTGGCGGACGAGCCGACCGGCAACCTGGACGAAACCACCGCTGCCGACATCATCAATATCCTGCGCCAAGCTGCCCACGACAACGACAAATGTGTCATCGTCGTCACCCACAGTAAACAGCTGGCCAAGCAGGCGGATGTGGTGTTGAAGCTGAAGGATAAGAAACTAAAGAAGTAAAATCGATAATACTGCTCATAAAGTGGGCTGGTTAACGCAATTTTATAAAGCCGGAATGAATTCACTTGGATAAGGTTGACAGTACAGATTTCCGACATAATGTTAGTTTGAAAGCGATTCTGCGGGCGTATCATAAAGCAAAGTTATAGGTATTTGCATATTTCGCCCGCCAGCGCTATAATCACCCCATGACCATAAAACGGCAATTCATCAGCACCGCCTGGCAAAGCACGCGTTTTCGCCGCGGCTTGTTGAATTGTTCGTAAAATTCTTCTGAAAATACCAACCATGAATAGAGGCCGCGCGCGGCCTTTTTTTATATAACCAAAGGAGGAATCATGAAACAAAGAATGATTATCATTGGTGGCATGGGACCGCAGGCAAGCTTGGAGCTACACCAGCGAATAATTCGGCGAGCATCAGCAAACGGCGCAAGAGACGGCACGGATTTTCCGTACACCGTTCACTTGTCGCTGCCGGTTCCTGATTTTATCGCCAACGAATCGCGGCGCAGCGAAGCCTTGGAAATTATCATAAATGAACTGAAAAACATTGGCGCGTCGATGGACGACGTTATCATAATCGCTTGCAATACCGCACATTTGTTGCAGCCCGATATTGAGCAGCGGCTGAATATTCGCATAACTTCCATGGTTGATACCGCAATTGATTATGTTAGCCGCCATTATAAAACAATTAGACTGCTAGCATCGCCGACGACCATCCGCACTGGACTATATGGCAAGCCGTTGAAAGCCGCCGGAGTAACCGTATTAACGCCGGATAAGGACGAAGAACAAGCGCTGGAAGTAATAATTCGCGCAGTAATTTCTGGTCAGGCAATACCGCAGTCAGCGCTGGATAAAATACCAATAATAACCCAATCCGAGCAGGCAAACGCAGTAAACTATATCAATAATTACCCCAGCAGTCCGCCGGTATTATTAGGCTGCACCGAGCTATCCTGCGCCTTCGCCGAAGAACCAAACACCATCGACCCGATGAATATTCTGATTAACCATCTAGTATCCAGAGGAGTGCTATAGCTAAGCCTGACAATAAGCTAGAAATAACAGTTAAATCAAATAGCTCTTACCAAATAACCCCATCAGCATAAGCCTGCCATGACTGCTGTTCGTCGGCTGTCATTGATCGAGCTAAGCTGACAGCTTGCGATAGGACAGCACTGTCGATTTTTATAGTTTGTCCAGTGTCTACCTCGGGCCAACCAGCTTGTTCTGCTAGCTTGGTTTCGGCAGCAATCTTCTGTGCGGGATTTAATCCTGAGCCGCCATGCTCGCTGATAGCGCGACGAACAATCGTCGCATACGAATCACCGTCTTGCACAACGTAAGTGTAGCTGCCCGACTGGGGTTTCGACTTATTCACAGACGACTGCGCGGCTTTATCGTCTGGTTTATTTTTCTTTTCTATCTCATTCTTATTGCTTTGCTCTTGGCTGCCAGTAGCTTTCTTGGCGGCCCCAGCATCTTTGTTGGCGTTAGCGGCATTAGCATTATTTTTCTGCGGCACGAGTTGCTGAACAGTACTGTCATCCGACTTAACTTTCATCTTCTGCTCAACCGATTTAGAACTCTTTTGCTGATCTTTACTTCTTAGTAAATTCTCTGTATCAGCTGCTGCGTTTGTTTGCTTGACAGCTGCAAACAGTGAAACCACTAGCAATACAACCGCACAAACGGCTGCCACTCTTTTCTCTGTAATATCATACCCTCTAATTTTCATAAGCACCCTCCTTAGCGCCCTACAGAAATAATAGCAAACTTTGCATAAGCGTAACAAGCATAAGTGTTATAAAGGCCTATCTAAGCTAGGTATGGCTTAATAATCATAAAAGTCTTAGCACTATCTCACGATAATATTTACAAAAAGAGAAATTTATGCTACAATAGAAAGAGTAATACATTGCAAATAACTTCAAGGGAGCTCTATGGAAGAGATTAATCTTTACGATTTATTGCGCTTTTATGCCAAAAGATGGCTAACCATCGCTATCGCTGCTATGATTGGCGCAATTATCAGCATTACCTATACTTATTTTATCCAGCAGCCACAGTACAAAAGCTCAGCGACTATCCTGCTGGTTGGTGCCGACCATTCGAGCAGTAATCAGGGTTCAGTGACTCTCAATAACTATGTAAAATTATTCACGTCGCGCCGTGTACTTGATCCGGTTATTACGAACAACGATTATTCGGAAGATTATAAAACCCTATCTGGCAATACTACAGCAGAAAACGTTAAAAACACCGATATCATCAATGTATCGATGAGCACCTCTAATCCAAAAACTAGCAAAGCGCTTTTAGAATCAGCCATACAAGAATTTGAAAAGCAGTCCAAATCGCTTTACGGTAACAGCTCTGTGAAAATTAGCGTCGTCGACTCGGCCGACACCCCAAACAGCCCGTCGAATATCAAGCCGCTGCAGCAAATCGGCTTAGTTGCCGCCGCCTCGGTAGCACTGACCGTAATCGTACTGTTCTTCATCTATGACTACAGAAAATCACAGTTGACCGCTCAGACGAAACCAAAGATTGCAAAATATAATTAAACAACACTAAGGAAACCGAAACAATGTATCAAAAATACGGAAAGCGCCTAGTAGACATATCAGGCGCACTAATCCTGTTTCCATTTACTGCAATAATTTTCATTATCGTCGCTGGCTGTATCAAACTTGATTCGCGCGGCCCAATCCTATTCAGACAAAAGCGTACCGGTAAAGATGGCGAGCCATTTACCCTATATAAATTCCGCAGCATGCCTGCCGACAACGATGTACACGACACTTCGAAATCAGACTCTCTAACCAGGGTAGGTAAAGTAATCCGCGCTACCTCTTTGGATGAAATACCACAGCTTATTAACATAATAAAAGGCGACATGTCCTTCATCGGTCCGCGCCCTTGGATTACTGATTATTACGAGAATATGAATAGCGACCAGCGCCGCCGAAACAACGTCCGTCCAGGAATTACAGGCAGAGCGCAAGCTTACGGTCGTAATAGCATATCAATTCAACAAAAAATCGCTCACGATTTGGACTACGTCGATAACGTTACTTTGCTAAACGATGTTAAAATTATATTTGCAACCATCAAAACGCTTTTTGATAAAGAATCGAATACGCTGGGTAAAAGCGGTATACATGAAGAATTAAAAGAATTGCGAGCGCAGAATAAAATAGGGAAGTAACGATAAATCAGCATGAGTAATCAGAATAAAACGAAGAAAATTTTATTTACATCGCACGTTGCCAGCTTCCAAAAATTCAACCGCCCATTCATGCGCATGATGCGCGAAGACGACTGGGAAGTTCATTACGCATCGATGGGCGAGGAAGAAATTCTGGATTGTGATAAGTCATTTGTTGTACCATTTACACGAAGTCCGTTCAGACTGAGTAATATTACCGCTTACAGACAGTTGAAAAAGATTATCAACCAAGAGAACTACGACATCATTCACACTCACACGCCGATGGGTAGCGTGGTAACGCGGCTGGCTGCCAAAAAGGCTCGTAAAAACGGTACTAAAATTATCTATACAGCCCACGGTTTTCATTTTTTCAAAGGCGCACCTCTGTTAAATTGGCTAATTTATTATCCAGTTGAGCGCCTGATGGCTCGCCACACGGACACGCTTATTACTATCAATAAAGAGGATTACCATCGCGCTAAAAAGCAATTCAAGACAAATGTTATATACATGCCAGGCGTGGGTGTTGATCCGAAGCGTTTCAAGCCGAAGCTCACTGCCAAGCAAAAGCTAGAGCTTCGCAAATCACTCGGTCTTAGAAAAGACGACTTTGTAATGATTTATCCAGCAGAATTGAATAAGAATAAAAATCAAACTCTGCTGCTGCATGTGTTAAGCGAAATTACCAAAGATGACAAATCAGTACACCTACTGTTGGCGGGCAAAGACAATCTAAACGGTTATCATAAAAAACTCGCCGATAAACTGAGTATAGCTAAAAACGTCCACTTTTTAGGTTATCGTTCTGACATTCCACAGCTGCTGCAAATGTCCGACCTATCGGTATCGGCAAGCCACCGAGAAGGCCTGCCTGTCCATCTGATCGAAGCAATGTTTGCTGGCCTACCAATAGTCACTACCAAATGCCGCGGAGCAACCGAGTTAGTGGAGGACGGCGTGAACGGGTTTGTGGTTGGATTTAATGAAGATGAATTCATAGAAGGCGTACAGAAAACTAGGAATAATAAAATTTTAAAAAAATCAGTAAGAATTTATTCAATAGATAATATATCAGTGAAAATTAATAAAATATATAAAGAAACGCTATGCAAGAAAGTCTGATTTTTTACATATCTATCTTTTTGGCTTCTGCTGTACTTATGCGAATTGGCCAAAAAAGAAAAAATAGGCTATTTTTACTGATATCTTTGCTGATTCCAATTCTAGCGTCGGGTCTTCGTTATAATGTTGGTACCGACTTTAAGAACTATGAAAATATTTACAACGGAATAGTTCCTAACTTAGACCTAAAAGGTTATATGACATACGGTCCAACAGAATTGGGTATATACTTTATATCTAACATAGGAATTGCTCTCAATTTTGATTCCTGGTTCATGTTTACTGCTTTCTCCGCGCTAACCATATTACCGGTATATTACGGTATTAAGAACTTTAATCTGAAACATCCCAGTACTGCCTATCTGCTATATTTATTAGTGATTTTCCCAGTAAGCTTTAATGCGGTTAGACAGTTAGCGGCTATGTCTATGGTGTTTTTATCGGTCAGTTTATTATATAAGCGCAAAAATATAGCAGCAATTGTACCGTTTATTGCAGCAACTCTCATGCATAAAAGTTCCTTGATTTTAGTAATATTTTTGCCAATCATACTTCTATTTATACATAAAACTAATTTTAAGTTTCGTGAAATATTCTCAATGTTTATCGTAGGGACTGCTATATTATTAGGCGGTTCAGCTATATTCTCAACATTTATGCAGAGCTCTATATTTTCAGATTATTCTCAGTACTCATCTACCTCCAACGCCGCAGCAGGCAGTATGTTAATGCTAAAATTTATCATATTCTCTGTCTTTTTAACTCTCATAATTATGGGCAAATTCCACAAATTAGCTTACTCAAGACTATTCATAGCAATGTCATTTCTAGAGATTACTATGCTAGTAATAGGTTTGTCGTCGGTTGATATTAGCCGGTTTGCAATGTATTTTTCTGTGTTTTCTTTGCTATTCATCCCCTCTATAACGGAAGTATTTACAAGACAGGTGCAGAGACCTATTCTACTACTAGTATCACTGTATGGTTTGATTATGTTCTTTATACAATATTTTGTATTAAAAGGCTCTGATATATTTCCTTATCAGAGTATATTTGGAGGATTTTAATGAGCAAGCCAAAAATTAGTGTTATCATGTCGGAATATAATACCCCGCCAGATTACCTTAGAGCCTCAATTGAGAGCATTTTAAATCAAACATTCAAAGATATTGAGATTATTATAGTTGATGATTGCGGTAGAAATGACTTAAGTAGCATAGTCAAAGAATACAAAGACAAAAGAATAAGAATTATTAAAAATGATGAAAATATAGGATTAGTAAAATCTCTAAATAAAGCTATAGCCGTCTCTAAAGCTGATATTTTGGCAAGAATGGATACTGACGATATTGCCGACGAAAATCGCTTAGAGGAGCAATATAAGTTTATGATAAATCATGAAGAGTATAGCGTTGTAGGAACGCTTGCGAATGAATTTTCAAAAAATAGTACTACGGGGGTTTTAGGAAAACCTGGCGAAAAAACAGCCAAGTCGCTAGCATATGGTGATAGTATCATTCACCCAAGTGCAATGATGAGGAAGAAAGATATTCAATCTGTCGGAGGATACAAAAATTACAAACGGGCAGAAGACTTGTCTCTTTGGTTTGAGTTAGTCATGAAAGGGTTTCGTCTTTTTGTGATTGACAGAGTGCTATTGAACTATAGGGTTAATAAAGAGGATTATTCGAAGAGAAAGCTCAAAACACGCAGAGGCGAGATTAAGGCGCGCTTACACTACTACCATTTGACTAAAGCTCCTGTGCTAGCCTACCTGGTAATCATTAAATCTATTGTGTCTAGTATATTGCCGACCAGAATAGTAGCATTTTTTCGCAGAAAAATTATACTAAAGCCTAGTAGAGAAGATGAAAGATCTGATAAGAGGCCCTTGGTAAGCGTAGTCATACCAGTCTATAACTGTCAAGAGTATATAGGCGAGTGTATAGACTCTGTTGCCGAGCAAACTTATGATAATATTGAAATTATTGTTGTTAACGACGGCTCTAAAGATGAATCTGAAAATATTATAAAAGACAAGAAAAAAAGATATCGCAATATTTTATACTACAAGCAGCGAAACAAGGGCGTATCTGCTGCAAGAAATTTGGGAATAAACAAAGCAAAGGGGGAGTATATAACTTTTGTGGATGCCGACGACCTGGCTGGGAAATATTTGGTGGAGCGTTTAGTAAATCAAATTATACATACTGATCCTGAGTGTATAATAGTCAGCAAACCTACGCAAAAAATTAATGAATTTGAAGAACGTGTATTAGGACATAAAAAACCTGTCGTAAAGTCTATGAGCAGCGACCAAGCTTTAATAAAATTATTGTACCCTTATGGAATTGATAACGGCCCTTGTGCTAAATTATATCCTACAGTCCTGTTGAAAAAAAACTTATTCAATATAGGTTTATCAATAGCAGAAGACCTTGAATTAAATTATAGACTAATAAAATCTTCTAAGATAATTAAAGTATTGAATGAAAAACTATATTTTTACAGACCAAACCCGAAGAGCGCAATGAACCAAGAATTCAATAAGAAAAGACTAAGTGGATTAACTGCTACTGATATCATAATGAAGGATACTTTGTCTACAACAAATAACAAAATAATCCAAAAAGCAGCCGCAGGGCGTCATTTTATTGAAGCAGTTCTAATAGCCTCTGATCCAAGCGTAAATAAATCAGCAGAGGGATCTGCTATTATAAAGAGAGTCATGCTAAAGAATGCAGGATTAGTTATGCGTGATTTTAATATGTTCTATAAGTATAGAATTGTTGCTGCTATAGCGCTAATTAATTACGATATTGCTATAAAATTATTACAATCCCGTGGACGCTAACACTGTAGACAAAGATAATATCATTCTGCAAAAAAGAAAAGTAACTAATATGCGCACAAGTAACTCCATAAAAAATATCATTGTATCAGTAATTCTAGGGTTAGTTGTGATTGTTGCTAATTTTGTCATGCAACGTTACTTTGTACAAACGCTAGGCGTACAACTGTTGGGTCTCAACAGTCTGTTTACTAATATCATCTCGATGTTGTCAGTAGCCGAATTGGGATTTGGATCTGCGGTTATATTTCATTTATACAAGCCGCTGCATGAAAACGATATAGCGAGCGTGTCGTCGCTTATGCGTTTTTACAAACTAAGCTATCGCTCGATTGCCGCGATTATAGCAGTCGCAGCAATTATCCTGGCACCTTTTATATCAGAAATAGCTGGCAATCCAAGCGTGTCTGTCAATATATACGTTATCTACGGACTATTCGTAATAAACTGTATATTGTCTTACTTGATGTCGTACAAACGGTCGCTACTATACGCCGATCAAAAAAATTATATTATAAATATTATTCATCTCTCGGCAATTGTCATTTTTAACATAGTAAAAGTCGTCGCACTGATTAGTACAAAAAGTTTTTATCTGTTTGCAACGATTTCTATCGTTATGACGCTAGCTGAAAATATTTTAATTAATAGAATTGTTAACAAAAAATATACTTTAACAGCGTCGCCAAAACCAATTGATAAAACAATCAAAAAAGACATATTCAAGCAGATAGGAGGATTATTTTTTCACAAAATTGGCGCTTTTGTGGTCATGGGGACCGATAATATCATTATTTCTGTCGCACTCGGGTTGCAAACACTCGGTCTGTATAGCAATTACCAGCTTATACAAGTTGCAATACAGTCTCTATTCAGCCAGATATCTAATGCGGTTCGTGCGAGCATTGGCAATTTATTAGTAGATATTGGCGGCAAAAAGAGTTTCACAACATTCTTGCGATTGCAATTTGCGAACCAGGTTTTATCAATTATATCGGTAAGCGTATTCTTTGTTGCGTCGCGCAGTCTGGTGCATATGTGGCTCGGTGAAAGATTCATTCTTGATACATGGGTGGTAGTGGCATTATCTCTCAGCTTGTACATAACGCTAGTTAGGTCAGTATTCGGTAATTTTAAGGAAGCGGCAGGTATTTTTTACGAAGATCGCTTGGCGCCTGTCGTAGAGTCGTTAGTTAACATCGTTGCTTCATTGGTGCTGGTTTATATAATTGGGCTACCAGGAGTGTTTTTAGGTACGGCTATAAGTTCAATGGTACTACACTGTTATAGCTACCCAAAATTCGTATTCAAAGGATTGTTTCATAAGAGCTACAAAGAATACGCTATACATATACTAATTAATACCGCTTTAGCTTTTTGTGCCATTAGTACATCATTTGTAATCAGTCGCGCAATAGTTTTGAGTAATCCATTATTGCAATTAATTTATGACGGCGCTGTTGCTATAATAGTGCCGCTTTTTATAATATGGTTAGTGTATCGTAAGTCTGATGAATATATCTATTTCAAAAAATTGTTTACTAAAATACTTAGGAAGTTGGTAAAGCGCCATGCGTAAGATCCACCTGCTTCTCCCGCTACTTTGGATGGTAGTCATTTTCATGCTTTCGCAGCAGCCAGCTTCGATTTCTAGCGGGCAGAGCGGTGTGTTTGTCGAGCAGCTGCGCCACATTACACCGAGTGTTGACCAGCAGTTATTAACTTTTCTGGTTCGCAAAGGTGCGCATATCTTCGCTTATTTCGTGCTGGGTATTTTGACGTTTAATGCTTTATGGCGAGTGGATTTAAGTAAGTTCAAATTTAACAGCCCAGCTATACTGTCAATCATTGTTTGCGCACTTTACGCTGCCAGCGATGAGTTCCACCAGCTATTTATCATCGGTAGAAGCGGCGAACTTCGCGATATTATCATAGATAGCTGCGCCGCAATGGTTGGAATATTTATAATAAGTATTTTTGTAAGAATATTGCAAAAAAGTAAAAAATAGAGTATAATATATAAGATATGGTGTCTGAAGTTACTAAAACTACTAAATTAAGCGTCGGCTTGCGAAGAATAGTCGCTGGTATTTTGTTGTTATCGTTCATAGCGCTGGTGGTTAGTGTTTTGCAGGCGGGGATCGTGCCCGAGCGTTATTTGTGGATTGGTTTGCCGATTTATGGGGTGGTGACTGCTGCTATAATCTGGGGATTGGTGAGTCAGAAGAGCTTTGGTAATATCCATACTGGCGTGCTGATCGCGCTTGGTGTGGTGGCTTTGGTGATTACTGCTGTGAATATTTACGTTATCAGTACGGCGCGAGCTTTTGATAGTTTGACGTCTTCGGTGCAGAGCAGGAAATCGTCGTATGTTGAATATGTGATTGCTGCCTATAAGGATCATAATACGTCGCTTAGTAATGCTCAATCGATCGGGATGCTTTCTGCTGATCCGCTTTATAATAAAGTGACTAAGGCAGTCAAGGACGAAACTTCTGCCAATCAACAAGCGCTGGATAGTTTGGCTGAACTTAAAAATAAACTCGAGTCAGGCGATCTGCAGCTGGCAACTATTCGCAAAGCTAATATACCAATCATCGAAGAAGCTGATAAAACTTTCCACGATAATTTGGTAGTGTTGCGGACTATTCGCGTGGAAGGGGGGGCTGCGAAACAGTCTTCGGCGATTAATGTCGATAAGCCATATGTTCTTTACATCAGCGGCATTGATACGGCTGGCAAAATATCTACCGTATCGCGTAGCGACGTCAATATATTGATGGTGGTTAATCCAGCTAAACATTCGATTCTACTGGTAAATACGCCGCGCGATTATTATGTGCAACTGCACGGCACGACAGGCTTGCGCGATAAGCTGACGCATGCCGGGGTGTACGGCGTTGATATGTCGGTGAAAACATTAGAGGATTTGTATGGTATTAATATTCAGCACTATATCCGTATCAATTTCACTTCTCTGGTAACTCTGATCGACGCTATCGGTCCAATTGAAGCTTATTCGGATTATGATTTTAAGTCTTACCATCAAGGATATAACACATTGGATAGTAGGCAAGCTTTGGAGTTTTCGCGCGAGCGCTACAGCTTCCAAGAAGGCGATCGCCAGCGCGGGCGCAACCAGCAGCACGTTATCGAGGCGATTATCGCCAAGTTGTCGCGTACCGAAAACGCCGTGAAATTACCGCAGATTGTTGATACTATCCGCAACTCCATCGAGACGGATTTATCCGAACAGTCGATCAAGGCGATCATCCGCAAACAGCTTGACGATATTCATCCATGGAAAGTCGAATCGACTAACGTCGACGGCGCAGGCGCCATGGAGCCAACTTACAGCTACAGCGGTACGCCGCTTTACGTGATGATTCCGTCCAATGAATCGGTTGATACTGCCAAAGCGAAGATTTCGGCATACTTACAACAATAATTAATACCACTTTACTTTCTGCATTAGGCTGCTTATTGTAACAATGTGCAATAGGCTATTTCACAGCAGATTCTGGTTTGATAGCCCTTTTCATATAGCTAACGATAACTTTGCGCGTGCGCTGGCGGATGGCGTGGGTGGCGGTAGTTAGCGAATGCAATGTAACTCGCTGATTCTTTTCGGCAATGTGCTTTAGATTCTTTTCGACGATAAACGGGTCTAGTTTGCCGTAAATAATGTCGGTGTCGATACGTGTTTCGGCTAATTTACGGCTAGCGTTTTGGCTGATAATACCAGCTAACAGCGTATCGCGAAAGGCGCTAAAATTATCCTGAGTCAGCTGCGTTTCTGAGAAGCCGGCCAGACCCAATTTAGAGTATAGATCGTAGCCCGCCACTACCGCCTTGGGTGTTTTTAGCGCTTGGCGATAGATTTCACGTAGTAGATTGTCCTGGCGTAATCGCGCCGCGCCTGTTTGAGAGCTATCACGGTAAATCGGTGGCGCCACCAAAATGCAGCGCTTAACAATACCCTTATACATACTAGCGAACTCAATCGCCACCAGCGAGCCAAACGAATGTCCGACCAGCACTACCGGACCGCTCAAGCCATTCGTCAAGCAGGTAGCCAGCAGGTGGCGGGCTTGTTCACGAGCGCTATACATTCGCCGAGTTCGTGCTAAATAAGAGCCACCGTGCCCTAATAAATCAACTACGATATAGTTGCAGTTAGCTGGTACGTTCTCAATAAAAGGTTGCCACAACTCACCAGTATCCGCCAGACCGTGGATAAAGACATAAGTTACCGCGAATGGCCGCCGCAAACGTTTAAAACGGACGCGCAATCGATAGGGAATATGCAGCATCTTGTGCAGGATTTGGTCGCGGAACTTATGCTTGGCCGCCATCAACGCCTACTTGTCTAATTCTTTCAAGCGAGCGATTCGCGCCTCGGTCGACGGGTGAGTCGAGAAGAGAGCTTGCAAGCCACCCAGCGAGAACATATTCGAAAACATTAGATGAGCTGAAGCTTCTTGGCTTGGTGATGGTGCAATCGGCGGTACGCTAGCTTTCCAGTTTTCTAGCTTCATCAGCGCCGACGCTAAATCGTCGCCAGTGCCGAGAATACTGTGGCTATACTGATCGGCCGCATACTCGCGGCTGCGCGATACTGCCATCTGAATCAACATCGCAGCGATCGGCGCCAAAATTAACGAGGCAATCATCGCAAAGATATTACCGCCGTCATCGTCGTCCGACGATCCGCCAAACAGGAAGGCTAGCTGCGCCAGATAACTAATCGCACCCGCCAGCGTCGCGGCGATGGTCGATATTAGCATATCGCGATGTTTGACATGACCTAATTCGTGCGCCAAAACCGCCCGCAGTTCATCCTCATTCAGAATGTCCATGATACCAGTCGTCACCGCTACGGCAGCATGCTGCGGCGAGCGGCCTGTCGCGAAAGCATTAGGAATCGGCGTCTCGACGTAATAAAGTTTTGGCATCGGCAAATTCGCTTGGGCTGTTAATTCGCGGACGATACGCTCGACCTGCGGGTAACGATTGCCCAGCGGTTGGGCGCCTTGCATCTTGATTACCAGCGACGAGCTGAAAAAATACATAAAGAAGTTAGACACCGCCGCTATCCCTAGCGCCATCAACATACCTTGCTGGCCGCCAAACGCATAGCCAATCATCATGAACAGCCCTGTCAGAATTGCCATAAGTAGGGTAGTTTTGAAAATCTGCTTCATATCTGCAGCTTATTATAGCAAATTGCCTTAAAGCTATCTTAAAGAACGTACCAGAGGGTTGCAGCAAAACGGCTTGTCGATATATACTAATCATAAGCAACTCTAAATTAGGGGGCATCACGTCTAACTATATTGATCGGTTTTGGCATCACCGCGCCAGCGAAGCAATTATGCTTATCCTCGCTGTTATAGCTGGATTGTTTGCTTGGTCTATTGGTAGTGGAAAGGGACCAGACAGCCCTTTGTACGTGTCTATGCTACCAGGCTCGTTAGCCGCGATTGCTTTCGTAATTACTTTGGTATCATATTTTGCTGTTAAGCGAAACTTTTACCAGTCGCTGCTAATTAATTATATCTTGTTGACTGCAACGGGCTGGCTGCTAGTTTTTGCCTCCAGCAATCAAGGAGCGCCACATTTGGCGCTATTTGCAGTAATCGTCGCTGTCGGACCATTACTTGGAACTTATGGTCTCTTGACAGCTGTCATCGCCGCTGCGGCCGGAGTGGCGGAGCGTTTTATTATTGAGCAGGCACCCTTGGGATCATTAGCAGCATTGGCTATGATGCTATTTACATCCTTGCTAGCTGCAAGTTTACTGTGGCTGCGCCGACATCAATCTGTTGGTGCCAGCGAGCCAATCCGCGAGAGTTTAGCTACCGTGGCTGGCCCTCAAGCTTCTGACATTGTTATCAGCGCTATCGGCGACGGGGTAGTAGCCGTCGATGCAAAGGGTATCATCACCTTGATTAATCCAGCAGCCCAGCAGCTAGTTGGCTGGGGTAATCAAGACGCCATCGGCTTGTCATATAAATCAGTCATCAGGCTGATGGACCAGGACAATAATACCATCAAAGACAACGATAACGGCGACATCATTGCTCGCGTCCTCAACACCAACAACCCGCTCAAAACTGACGATTTCAAGATCAAGACTCAATCTGACAAAAATTTTATGGCTAGCATTTCAGTTAAGCCAATCAGTAACAAGCATAACGACGGCGCGGTGATTGTCTTTCGCGACATCACCGCCGAGCGCAGCGACGAGCGCCAGCGCGCCGAATTCATCAGCACCGCCAGTCACGAGATGCGTACGCCAGTTGCCAGCATTGAGGGTTATCTCGGCCTAGCGCTTAACCCGCAGACCGCCACCATCGACACGCGCGCTCGCGGTTATATTACCAAAGCGCATCAATCAGCCGAGCACTTGGGCCGGCTTTTTCAAGATTTGCTCGATATTAGCAAAGCTGATGATCACCGTCTCAGCAACAATCCAAAAATCGTTAATGTCATCGACTTCATCAAAGATATCGCCGACGGGTTAACACCGAAGGCCGAAGAAAAAGGCTTAAGCGTCAATTTCGTACCATCGACTAGCGATGTTTCTAGCAAGGAGGTCCAGAACCGCCGAATCAACCCGATTTTGTATGCTAATGTTGATAATGACCACCTCCGCGAAATCGTCCAAAACTTGATTGAAAATGCTATCAAGTACACGCCGTCGGGCAGTATCACCGTTGATGTGACCAGCAACAACGACCAGGTGACGATAAGTGTCGCCGACACTGGCATCGGCATCCCGCCAGAGGACGTTGGCCACCTCTTCCAGAAGTTCTACCGCGTCGATAACAGCGACACCCGCCAGATAGGCGGTACTGGACTGGGCTTATACCTGTGCCGGCGACTAGCCGAAACTATCGGCGGGCGGTTGTGGGTTGAAAGTGAGTACCAGCACGGCAGTACATTTTTCTTGGCTATTCCGCGAGTCGATCATGTTGCTGCCACTTTTCTAAATGACAACGGCGAAGCCGAAAATAACACCAGCATTGACAAGTTGTCAGCCGAAGATATGCTAGCTAGCAATGCGCCAGAAATTCTAGCGGTTGCGCCAGCGGCTGCCGAGTTTGAGCAAACGCCGCTTGACGCACCAACAGCTCCGACTCAGACCTTCACCGATACCAGCTTGCTCAGCTATTCGCCGCCGCCAGCACCCAAATCGGACGATTTAAACCAACAAAATACAGCCAGTACAACCAAGCAATTTACCAACACGCCGCTTAGCGATATTGAAGCTGCGCCAGATAAATACGCCGAACAATTGCGCAACGAAATCAGATTAAACGTCCCGCCGCGGCGAAATTAAAACTATAGGGTATAGCATTTTTAAACCATAACCGTTAAAATAGGGGTAAGATGACAAAAATATTACTAGTAGAAGACGACAAAAGCCTCAGCGAGATTTATAGCGTACGGCTGCGCGCCGAGGGCTACGATATATTATCTGCCAGCGACGGCGAACAAGCCTTGGCGCTTGCCATCAAAGAAGTACCCGACCTAATAATTAGCGACGTTATGATGCCGAATATCAGCGGCTTCGACATGCTGGATATCCTACGCAGCACCACCGAGACACGCGGTATTCACGTCATTATGATGACTGCTCTGTCAAGCGATGAGCAGCGCCAACGCGGCATGGCGCTCGGCGCCGACCGCTATCTAGTCAAGTCGCAAGTCGGCATCGAGGACGTCGTTCGCACCGTCCACGAAGTTCTCGGTGACGCCTCAGTACCAGCCGACACGCCAGCGCCTCTTGTCAACGAGCCAAAACGAGCTACTATCGAGCCTGGTCCTAGTGCTAGGGCGACGGAGCCAGCGCCAGCTAACAATTCTCCAGAAAAAGCTGAAAGCGATAGCACTAAAGCGAATGAACTAAGTCCAAGCTCTGAAACTCCAGGAGGCCCAGCTTCTAGCTCTAGTCTAGCAGCCAGCTCGACCGCTCCAACACCGGCTAACCCAGCGCCGACCGATACGGCGGCAGCTACCGCTACAACGGTGCCTGCCAGTACTACCGCAGCGACACCTCCAACCGCCCCTCAACCAGCACAGCCAGAACCAGCAGCTATTCCTGCAGCTCCATCGGCACAGCAGCCAAATCCGCTAGTTACCGCACCGCACGAAACTCCAGCAGCTAGCGCGCCTGCCGCCGTCACTAATATCCCAGTCACTACTCCGGTTAATCCAGTGCTCAGCCAACCTGCGCCCGCAACCACTTTGCCGCCGCCAGCTAGCGCGGCAACTGCACCGAGAACTAGCACTTTGCCGCAACCAATCGCGCCGT
This sequence comes from uncultured Candidatus Saccharibacteria bacterium, assembly GCA_963456275.1. GTDB lineage: Bacteria > Patescibacteriota > Saccharimonadia > Saccharimonadales > Saccharimonadaceae > Saccharimonas. Next base: position 48,528 of record CAUOLJ010000004.1, on the reverse strand, counting down.
TTTCAACTAACCGGCCAGGTTCGTCAGGCCGAGTGATCCAGCCAATCACCCCAACTGATCAAGAACCAATTGATTACACTGCTCGCATGAGCGAGGAGCTAGCTACCTATCAAAACCTTAATACTATCCCGGCACCACAGGCCAATCCTACGAACGTATTCCCTCAGGCCGCGCCAGCAGCAACCCCTGCGGCTGCAGCCGCGCCAACTCCAGCGCCAGCTGCACCCGAGCCAGATTCTATAGCAACAAACCCAGCGCCATCAGTAGCGCCGACTTCACCGTCTGCCAGTACTACCACAGCGGCAATTCCAACCGCCCCTCAACCAGCGCAGTCAGAACCGGCAATCACTCCTACTGTACCAGCGTCGACTATACCTCACATAATGCCAGGCCCAGCCGCAGTTGCTACGCCAATCAGTAATATGACCGCATCAGCAGGGGACGCTTTGAATAATCCTTCCGCGCAGCCTGCGCTTAATGCCACACCGCCAGCTACACCAGCTATACCAACACCAAACACTAGCGCACCAGAGCCAGCTGCACCATCAGCAGCACCAGTCTCTTCCGATGAGGCCGGGTTAAAGTTTGAAGAAACCGCAATTTCCTCAAGCCAACCAAAATAATCGTCTTATGGCAAGCCAAAAATCAGCTAGTGGCACCAAAACGATTCGCCTCAATAAATTCTTAGCACTCCAACTCGGTATCTCGCGGCGCGAAGCCGACAATCTCATCTCGACAGACACCGTCACTATCAACGGTAAGCTAGCGACGCTTGGCACCCGTCTGTCGCCAACTGACACCATCAAAGTTGCCGGCCGCGACATCAGCTCTCATGCTATCAAGAAAGCCTACATAGCTCTCAACAAACCAGTCGGTTATGTTTGCTCGCGACGTCAGCAGGGCCATGCGCCGACAATTTATTCACTATTGCCGCGCGATTTACATCACCTCAAGCCAGTCGGCCGCCTTGACAAGGATAGCTCTGGCTTGATTCTGCTGACCAACGACGGCGATTTTGCTCACCGCATGACCCACCCGAGTTTTCGCAAGACTAAAATATATAAAGTCCGCCTCAACCGGCCGCTTGAGCCGCTACACCAGCAGATGATTAGCGACTTTGGCGTCAACCTCGAGGATGGCCGCAGCCAGCTGGCTCTAGAGCGCCTCGACGATAGCCGCCTCAACTGGCAAGTCATCATGAGCGAAGGCCGCAACCGCCAAATCCGCCGCACCTTTGCCGCGCTCGGCTACACCGTCGTGCGACTGCACCGCGTACAATTCGGCAATTATTCGCTTGGCAACATGAAGCGAGGGGAGTGGCAAAGCATTTCTGCTAGTTAACAAATTAAGTTGTCTTACTACATCTATCAGTTTTTACTCTGTAGCCAGCGCACCGAGAACAATCTCGTTTGGACCGCACGCTGAATACGGCATTGACGTCTGCGCGCTTGGTCTTGAGATAATAATTATCGCAGCCTGTTTCATTGGCTGGCGAAATTTGCGGCGTTCAAAACATAAAAATAATGATGAGTCCTCCGCGTCGTGGAAGTCTTTCGCCGAATGGATATTTCTAGTAGCGGGCGGATTATTCTTGACGGCAGTATTACTATCGACACTGCATAACGCCATTTCAATCGGCTTATTATAAATTCTGCTATACCGCTAGCGCTCGCCAAATCAACTCACCTCTGTTATAATTAAGTTAATTATGGCAACCAAACTTCCTACCGTCGCTATTATCGGCCGCGCCAATGCTGGCAAAAGTTCGCTATTCAACCGCATCATGCATTCGCAGCAAGCCATTGTCGCCCGCGAGGCCGGCACTACTCGCGACAATGTCATCGGTAAAGCATCATACAAAGGCCGTGAATTTTGGCTAGTTGATACCGCTGGCCTCAAGCCCGCCGAGGACGAATTCGAAGCCAGTATCCAAGACCAAATCACCGAGGCCGCCGAAGCTGCCGACGTCATTCTCGTGGTCGTCGACAGTACCAAATACCCCAGCGACGAAGACCGCCGCGTCGCCAAAACTGCCCTAAAGAGCCGCAAACCCGTCATTCTCATCACTAACAAAATCGATCTGAAAGGCAACCTACCAGATAGCGAATTCTTACGCCTCGGTATCAAGTCGATCATTCGCACCTCTGCCGAACACAACTCTGGTATCGCCGACATCCTTAGCGAAATTTGCCAGCACATTCCCGCCAAACAACAAGCCGAACCCAGCGAAACTCTCAAAATCGCCCTTATCGGTAGGCCAAATGTCGGTAAATCTAGCCTGTTTAATACACTGGCTGGCAAGCAGCAAGCCATCGTTGCCAGCCGCGCCGGCACCACCCGCGACGTCAACCGCGTCCGCCTGCAATACCATGGGCAAGCGATTGAGCTGCTCGACACCGCTGGTATCCGCCGCCAAGGCAAGCAAGAGATCGGCATCGAGAAGTTCAGCGTCTTGCGCACCCTCGCCGCCATTGAAGAGGCTGATATCTGCTTTTTGCTAATGGATGTCAATGAGCTGAGTACCGCTCTCGACCAAAAGCTAGCTGGTATTATCGCCGAAGCAGGCAAGGGGCTAGCTATCGTCGTTAGCAAATGGGACATCGCTCTCGGTAAAGATGCCTACACCCGTGACGCGCTGGCGCCAAAGATTTCGGCGCAATTCGACTTTACGCCGTGGGCGCCGTTAATATTTACCAGCTCGGCCACCGGCCAGAATGTTACTAAATTATTCGATTTAGCCCTCAGTATCAATGCGCACCGCCAGCAAAAAACTACTACTCGTAAGCTTAACGATCTCCTGCAGAAATCAGTTCAAAAGCATCCGCCAGCCGGCCTGAAAAACACCCACCCGAAGCTGCGCTACATCGTACAAACCGATACCAATCCGCCATGGTTCGTCATTTACGGCAGCAATTTGAAGTTCGTCCATTGGAGCTACAAGCGTTATCTAGAGCGCCAAATTCGCGATGCTTTCGATTACACTGGTACGCCGATCAAACTATCTTTCCGCGACGAGAAGCAACTCAAAGCCAACCGCGAACGCGTCGCCCGCGGCCTGGCGCCGGTCACTAAAGCCTACAAACAAGCCAAAAACGCCGAAAAACCATCTAACTATACACTTTATGAATCTCGTTAGTTATTTCACTGAAACAAGTTAAGGGTTAGTCTTGAAATGCTTATGCTTTGAATGATACAATAAATGTAGTATTATGATTTGTAATAATAAAAACCTATTAGTAGGTGGGCAACAAACATTACACAAATATAAAAATATTCAACATGATTGTTTACATATTAAAACTCTCATGGGCATCCGACAAATTTTCTGGTGTCAATAAGAGTTTTAATAGACCCTAGTAATCTATTAAAACCCAAGATTTAGATTAAGCTACTTTCTTTGGACGGACGGTAGCTTTTTTATTACCAACAGGGATCTTGAACATACCACCGTTTTTACGATAGATACGCTTACCCTTGATGGTAATATATGGTCGAAAAATATAAATGGTATTATCCATAATATCAACCTCCTTTTTTTAAGTTGCTATTCACAACTATGCGGTCTCTGACAGCCTAGCTGTGTCGACACGGTTACGTTTCTATTTTGCCATTTTTCAAAGTACTAACTAGAATCGCACTAGATTTTTGGTAAATAAAAAAGTTATATGCCGAGACCGGTGGCGTAGGCTACAACAATTGTTGCCTTTATGGCATTAGAACTTTTTGAGATCCACGCCATCCGTCTCGATATATAACTACGTATATTGTCAACTGTTGTAGCTACCTCACGGCGTTCTAGACCGTCACAACACTTCATTCCCCAGCAAGTATTTACTCTCACTTGAACGATAATGTTATTGTACGCTGTTGTTTAGCAAAGGTCAATACATGTAGTGTTGTAATAAAAATCATAACCACTACATATAGTGCTATCAAATCAACATAATGTGCCTAGCAAGAAAGGAAGTCTATATCGAGCTTGCAGAGCTCTCGTCTCTTTCGCTTACTCGCTTGTCAGTTCGCTCCATAGGTGCGTGCTTATGCTGACGAGTCGAAAACGACGAAAGCGAACTTTTATTCAAACATCACCAGCTGCGCCGCCAAAACTTCGCGCGTAATTTCATCCGCCCGTTCGCCGATGAACACAATTTTTGCCGCCTCCTCAGGCTTGGCATTAGTTAGCTGAATCTGCTGCTCGGTCACCTCCACGTGCTGGCGCGCACCATTATCGTTGATGAAGCAGCCCTTCATCCGCCGTAGGCCATACGCCGCAAATAATTCCGGCCATATTTTCTCCAGCGTCGCCGCCGTAATTTTCATACCTGAAACATCCAGCACCGCGTACGTCGGATTATCTGGCACCGCCAGCTCGCCGTCATACGTATCAAAAAACGCCAGCAGTCCCGACGGCGTAGTTAATTTACTGAGTTCAAACCGACCGTGCGGCGCGCTGATCACCTTGGCGTAGGGCAGGGCGCGACGTTTCATGTCGTATTCAGCTCGCTCACTATCGTTCAGCAAATCCTCCTTGGTCACCAAAATCACGTCTGCCGCTTGCAGTTCAATCTCATGCGCTGACTCAACACCGTTAAGAATCTCATGCGCATCGATCACATAAAAACTCTGCATCAACTCATACTTATTGAATATTTGTGCATTTATCAATTTCTCGACCAAGTTCATCGTTCGCGCCACGCCCGTCGCCTCGATAAACACCGGAGCAGGCGAATTACGACAAAAGTCCAGCAGCATCCGCGTCAGCGCATGCTTCGACGAGCAGCAGACGCAGTCGCCAGCCAGCGTCGTCACCATCTCCGCTAGCCCCTCCAGCCGATAACCGTCGACATTTTCGTTAGCATATTCATTTTCAATCACTCGCGCGCCCTTATAGTCACTTTGTTGCAATAAGAATTCCAGCACGCTGGTTTTACCAGCACCCAGCGAGCCGTTCACCAAATACAGCGGCACTTTGTCAACAACCGCCCGCGCTTCGTCAAACGCCGCATTAACACTAAACTCCAAATCATCATCGCGTTTCGCCATACATCTATTATACGTCATCACAGCCAAGGTGCTATACTAAGGCTATGAAAGTCATTCTGGCCCTCGGCAATCCTGGCGACAAGTATGCTTACACGCGGCATAACGCTGGCTTTTTGGTGATTGATCAGCTGGCGGCAGGGCAGAGTGCACAATTTAGCAATAAGCCAAAATTCTCGGCGGATATTGCCGAATTAAACATGTCTGGAGAAAAAATTCTCCTTGTCAAGCCGACCACCTACTATAACGAGGTTGGCATTGCCGCGCGAGCGATTTTAGATTTTTATAAATTGACCCTGGATGACTTACTGATTATTCACGATGATACAGCGCTTGATTTTGGTAAAATCCGTGTCCGCAAGGGCGGCCGCGACGCTGGCAGCAACGGCTTAAAATCGCTACATGCTCACATTGGTTCTGACTTTTGGCATATTCGTATCGGTACCGACAACTTACTACGGCGGCAAATCGGCGATGTTGATTTCGTCCTCAGCAAATTTAACGCCGACGAGCAAAAAATCCTCCGCGATTGGACAATTCCCGAATCCATCAAGCTGATCGGCACATTTCTTGATGATACTATCGAACCGCTCAGCGTCAAGCTCTAACCCCCGGCACATCACTACACCATTGCGCCTGCGAAATTAAAAATGCTTATTGCAACAATGTCGCAATAGCAAACGCTCCCGCCCGAAACGAAAAACCCCGAGTACCAGCAACTACTGCCGCTTCCGCGGCACAATTCTCGCCGCGCCGTGCTTCAGCCGCCGCTCAGCATTATGTAATTTCGCCGCGGCTGCCTCTTGCAAATTAATCGCTCGCGCCTCCAGCATACTGCTGCCAACCGCCAAGCTCACAAACAGCAGCCCCAGTCCACCCGTAGCCCATTCAGGCAGCTCCAGGTGAAACAACTTGGCGATCATCATCATACCCAGCGCCATGATCGCCCAGTGCGCGCCATTTTCCAGATATTTATATTTGCTGAGCATACCCGTCCGCAGCAAATACACCGTCAGCGAACGCACCCAAATCGCTCCAGCACCCAGGCCCGCCACGATCAGCAACACACTGCTGGTGATGGCAAAAGCGCCAATCACGCCGTCAAAGCTAAAGCTGGCGTCCAACACCTCCAGATAGAGCAGGCTGGCGAAGGCTGCCCAGCCAGTTTTAATCTTGACCGATTTAGCATCATCCTCGTGAAAGAATGAGCCGAACAGCTCCAGCCCGATGTGCAGTATAATCCCCAGTACCGACGAGATCAGCACCAGCGCCCGATGCGGCGGCTCAACCGTGAAATACAGTATAGCCGCCACGATAAGCATCAGACATACCTTGAAATTCTCAAACCGCCCAGCCTTCGCCATCCACGGCTCGACATGCCGCATCCAGTGCACGCGCTTGTTATAATCAATGAAATAACTGAGGCCAATCATAATAAGAAACGCGCCGCCAAAGGCATCAATCATCGGCGAGGCTTCGTGCAAAATATGACCGTATTCCGCCGGTCTATTCAGCGCCAAATCAACCACGTCCATAAAGCCATGGCCGCTCGCCACCATCACAATGATAATCGGCAGCACGAACCGCACCACGAACACCGCCACGAAAATACCGACCGTCAAGAAAACTTTCTGCCAAACCTGGCTCATGCCGGCCAGCACCTTGCTATTAATCACCGCGTTGTCAAAGCTAAAGGTAACCTCCAGCACTACCAAAATCGCAAACAACCACAAGCCACTCGCGCCGAAATGTCCGAAAATCAGCCCACCCAACGCCAGCGTCAACAGCGCCGAAAACCAAAAAATCCGAAATGGGTGATGCGAATGCCAGAGATGTTTCATAATGATTTAGTATAGCACAAGCTTACTGTTATAATTTATAAGTATGGCAAAAAAACGTGTCAAAAACTTCGACATAAATAAGTTAATTAACACGGTAAAGATGCTTACCGGCTGGATAATTACGCCAGTATTTATTATCGTAATATACTTATATAGCCCCCAGCTTGGACTATGGCTAATTAGTGATAAATCAGACATTTGGCTCAACGAAACTGCAACAATGTTGCAAGACTTCCTAACCATCACGTTAAGCATAATCATTGAAGCTTTACCTTTTGTTATTCTCGGAATTATCATTTCCTCCTTGATCCGCCGCTTTCTACCGCCAGCCAAACTCACTAAAGTTTTACCAACCAACCCATTTTGGCGCCGATTTGTATTATCGCTAGCCGGACTAGCATTACCAGTCTGCGAATGCGGCAACGTACCAGTTGCTCGTAGCCTACTGGCTCGCGGCTTAAAGCCCGCCGACGTCGTCAGTTTTCTATTCGCTGCACCAATTCTCAATCCTATCACCATTATTGCAACAATGACCGCTTTCAGCTTTCAGCCATACATGGTTTGGTGGCGAATTATTTTTGCATTGATAATCGTCCAACTGACCGCCTTGATCGTCAGCTTCATGGACGAAAATAAAATCGTTCGCCCAGCTTTCAAAGAGTATTGCCGCGCGCACGAGCACAGCTCTAAGTTCAAGGAGATGCTTGGATCCTCGCGCGACGAATTCTGGCAACTATTAACCATGCTAAGTATCGGCGCTATCATCGCTGCCGCTACTCAAGTTTTCGTACCACGCGCCATCATTAACACCGTCGGTAACGACATCATCTTATCAGTTATCGCCATGATTGGTTTGAGTTTCGTGGTCTCGATCTGTTCTAGCATCGATGCCTTTTTTGCATTAGCCTATGCCCGCAATTTCACAGCAGGCTCGATTCTATCATTTCTATTAGCTGGTCCGATGATTGATATCAAGCTAATCGTATTGATGCGAACCACTTTCCGTTGGCGATTTATCGCTGTGGTGATGTTAATAATTTTCGCATTGTCGTTCGCGGCAGGTATAGGAGTAAACTTGCTTTATGCGGGCTAGTTTGGCGAAATCATTGGGCGGAATTGCTGCCTGCGGATATGTTTTGCTGCTAGCTTGCCGCGGTCAGCTCGGTTTCTACATTCATCCGCGCTACCATCTTTTTGCTGCCATTTTGAGCACGATAGGTATCGTTTTCTTGGTTATTGATATAGTGTTGCAATTAAAGAGCGGCGCATTAACTGCACACCACCGTTTCGAATTCCGCCATATCAAGTTCGCCTCGTGTCTATCTGTCCTAATTTTACTAGCAGGCTATCTGCTGCCGCCAAAACCGTTATCACCGAGCAGCGTCACTCAAAGAGAAAATTCTATCGCCACCAGCCAAACAAACTATTGCAATATTCCTAAACCTAAGGAAGGCGAGACGAATGTATCGATTAACCGCTGGCGATCTGCTTTCAACTCCTGCCAAAAACTATCGTATTTTGACAATACTAGCATAACGATAACTGGTTTCGTCTCGAGTGGCACACTACAAAACTATGGCTACGATTATTTCGAACTGGCACGCTACGTTATCAGCTGCTGCGCCGCCGATAGCATACCTATGAAAATCTTAGTAGAAAAAACTCCTGCGAATAGCTACCGCGATGGCACTTGGTTAACCGTCAAAGGGAAGTTGATACAAGAAATAATTAACGGCAAAGCTGAATACGTCATCACCGAGCCTACCGCTACCGCGATACCGCAACCAGAAGACCCTTACGAATTATTTGGTTTATAATCTTGCCACTTTTTAGTAGCGCCATCTTCCTGGTAATATTCGTGCGCGCGCCAGTTAGATAAGAAGTTTTTATCGCGCTCGATTTCACTTAATAGCGGAAAAATCTCACTGAGCAGCATTTCGTCGGGGTATTGTTCGCTGTCCGTCAGGGGACGTTGCCCGTTACTGCACAAATGTGCATTAAGAAATATAAAGCGCTTAGTACAAATATAGCCAGGCTTTGAACAGTGCAAGCGAAAATCGTGCATAGTTTGAATCGGTTGCGCCTCGTCCTGATAGGCCTCAAACTTGTACATCACCCAAACTAGTGGCGTATCAAACGTCATGTCATCAGACAGTTGCTGCTGACTATGCCGTAAGTCGTCCAGTTCTATCCGTATCTGCTCAACACCGCTATTCTTCAATTTCGCCAACGCCAAGCGGCGCTCCGCAGCAGCAATCTTTACTGTCAAAGTCTTGTAGTCATCATACATGCTCAGCAGTCTATCAACCGCCACTCTCGCGCCATTCATCATCCAAGTTCCTCCGTAATTACTGCGCGCGTAATCTCACGCGCCCGCTCGCCAATGACAACCAGCTTTAACGACTCGTCAGCAGCACCGCGCGTGACCCTTACTTGCTGCGGCGTCGCCTCGATGTGAAATGTCTCGTCACCGTCAGCAACCGCGCCTTTCATGCGCCGCAAAGCGTATTTACTTCGTAAATTCGTCCAAATCTTTTCAATTTTCTCAGCGCTGATAACCAAACCAGCCACATCAACCACGCTATAATTTAAAGCATTCTCAGCCGCGTTTTCCGCAGGCTCGTGCAGCAGCAAATAATCCAAAATCTGCGACTTGTCACCAAGCTGTGCCAGATCAAACTTGCCGTGATCCATCATCACAACCTTCGTCAGCCCTTGTTGCAACAATGTTTCAATTAGCTGCTGGCGGTCTTTTTCAGCCAGCAAATCCAGCTTGCTGATCAATATCATGTCTGCCGCCTGAGCCTCCGTTAGCAACGCCTTCGCCAGGCCATCAGCCCTGGCTTCAGCTCCATCCACAACATACAACGACTGTTTCAAATCATACTGCTCAAAGATATCGCCAGCCAGCAATTTCTCGACCACCCGCAGAGTATTAGCAACACCAGTTGACTCAATGATAACCGGTGCTTTTCCGCTTATTGCAAAATTGTGCAAAATGTCAATCAGCTCTTCGCCGCTGCTGCAACAGATACACTCGCCAGCAATTATTGCCACCTCATCAACGCGTTGCGCCAATGTGCAACTGTCGATACTTTCCGACGCAAACTCATTCTCAATCACTCGCGCACCAGCAAACTGCGGCTGCTGCACTAAGTAATCGACCAGCGTGGTTTTGCCAGCGCCCAGCGCACCGTTCACCAAATATAACGCAATCTTATCATTCATATTAGCCTTTCTTGTACACATATACTGAGTTAATGATGTCGTCGTCAGGATTATACTCGACCAGCAGCTGTACGCGCCGCAAACTATTCGGATCAAACGCTGGATATAGCAGCGTTTTCGCACCATGCGCACCGCGCACAATGATCCGCCCGCCAGGCCGAAGCGCTGGCAAAATATTATCAATAATTTGCTGTTTGGCTTCAACCGAATCGCCCGCCAGCCCAGCCACATAAATCACGTCGTAAGTATTATCTGGCAAAGCTACCGCCGCTCCGTCCGCCAACAAACACTCGCCAACTGGCCAAGCAATCGCCTGTGCCAGCTCGCGCGACTGCGCCAAAGCAGCCGGCGCCACGTCCACCAAATCAACCGCCGCGCCTGTCTGATGCCACAAACACCAAGCGGTCAAAGGCAGGGGACCGCTGCCAATCATCGCCGCGCGGCTACGACTGGTCAAAGACAAACCCGACCCGCCCAGCAAGCCAACTTCACGCCGCACCAGCTCGCGGTAATTGTCAATATACCAAAACTTTTCCAGCTCTTGCTGCGGACGGACTGAGCTGGCAATTCGCCGCGACCAATACATTTCCATCTCTGATTCCGATAGAGAACAACGGCGCTGCACTTCGCGGCACACCTCATCATTGCACCAATTTGGTAACGCTGTCGCCTGCACAGCTGCCGCCACCAAGCCAGAAAAAGCCGCATTGACGTCTGGCGATGGTGCAAACTCGTGCAAATTCATCACTGTTTTAATTGCCGTATCCATAGCTTTTCATAATGCCAAACCCTCCCATTTATTGCAAATTTGTTGCAATAAGTTGTATACTTGCAATATCATGACCCTCGACAATCTATTCAAACAGCACAACCTGCGCCTCACCAAACCGCGCCAGCAAGTCTTCGATGCGCTGCAAAAATCAGACGTTCCGCTGACTATCAGCGATATTGCAAAAAACTGCAAGGGTATTAACCGCACCAGCGTTTATCGCGCCTTGGTGGCGTTCAACGATCTCAAAATCATTAACGTTGTTCACGTCGGCTGGAAGAACTACTACGAGCTAGCCGAGCCATTCATTCCGCATCATCATCATTTATATTGCATCCGCTGTCAAAACGCTACACCAATCCAAACCCCAGAATTAGAGCAGCTCATCAATTACCTCAGCAGAAAATACAGCTTTTTGGTCATTGATCACCATTTTGAGCTTGAAGGTGTTTGCCAAAAATGCCGGCAAAAACAGCAGCTAGCTAAAAGCGCTAGTGCTAGCAAAAACAAGCCAAAGCCAGAATCAAAATCAACAAAGTAACCCTAATCGCTAATCATCGTCAGCAGCGTCTCGCGCTCGCGAATCAGCTCGCGGTAGCGTTTGAGCAAACTCATAATATCGTTGCGCTGCTCATTACTGAGGTCAAACACCGCCAACAACACTCCGTCAATTTCTTTGGCAGCCTTTTGCGTGTCCGACAGATTAGCCAATCCCGGCACGGTAGCCAGATATTCCGCACGAAGGTCCTCGGTCTTTTTTTCATAGAGAGCTAGCCGCTTGGCCGGACTATTGGCTGACTTTTTACCGAGACGCGCCAACGCTTTTTCATACTCTTGCCGCGCCGCCAACACCGACACATAATCAATTTTCAGGCCAAATAACCGCGCCACCAAGCCATTTTGTGCTTGCTCAATCTCGGCAGTAGCACCGTCGATTTCGTTCAAACGCCGCCGCGCTTGGCGCGTCATCCGGCGAATCTGATAGTGCTCAACTTTCGACTGGAATAAACGCTTAATCAATCGCGCCTGCGGATCGCGGATTGTCATGCCGAATTCCTCGGCAACCGCACGGTAGAGTAAATAGTCTACATAAACTTCGACCTGCTGCGAACAAACTTCTGCCGGCTGATTAACAAACTCTAGCGCCAAACGATGCAGCTTTTTTTCGCCTTCTGCATAATGTTGCATTGCAAAACACGCTCGTTCAATGCTTTGACTCTGCTGTGCTACGTATTGCAACAATGTTGCAGTTTGCTTATCATCTGTCAAGAAATTGTCGCTCATCGTCTTAATCAGCGTTTTCTGCTGCGGCGCGCTTTCGATTTTACGCAGCCGCGGTAAGCAATCATCACGCCAAGACAAGAAAAATTCCAGCGCCATCGGCACGCTGCGATCAAAGCGCCGCGCCATCCGCCGCAGCGAGCGCGGGCAAGCCGCATAGACGGCCGCCGCTTGCTGCCGGAACTGTAGTGGACGCACCTCTGCTAGCTTAAGCAAACGATTGTATCGCGCTGGGAATACTTTATCGATATCATTCATAGCGTACCTGAACCTTTCTAAATGAATAATTTAATAATTTCTGCCACGACGCACCACGTTGATTAAAGCGCCGGATCTCACCGTCGACCGATGCTACCTTGACCAGGGCTGGGCTGTACGGTACTTTACGGCTATACATCCACACATCATCGTAATTCCAGCGGCGTAGCGACGGATAAACCCTTTTCAAAAGCTCCACGCCATTGCGATAAAAATACTGCGGGTCGGCTTCTGGCGGCAAGAACTTCTCGGCCGTTAAACCCATATTCTTGACGATACGGCGCACATCCTCCAGCGTCTGCTCGGCACCATTCTCGGCAATCAGCAGAGCATACACGCTACCGCGGCTGCGAAAAATCACCGCGTATGAATCGCGTCCCGTCTCAATATCGTCAAACAAAAATTCGTCGACCGGCATCTCGATATGAAACACCCGCGGAATCAGTTTTTGACACTCCTCGCGGCGCATTTGATCGTAGTTAAAGTCGTTAGCGGTCATACTTCCATTATACTATTTTTATGACGAAAAGTCAATATTATTAGATAACAAAAAAGCGCTAGGTAAGGGTGGGCATCACCTAGCGCCATTCTGCCCTTCGTCCCACCCTATCGGGTATACGTGATCCACCTCACACATACGGTGATCCGCTGGACAAAGGGGTTAGTATACGCTAAAAAGTTGTCTAGGCACGAAAGTGGAGGGTAGATTACTGCCGTGCGCCTTTTAGCGCAACCTAACATAAGTTAGAATAGGGGGTATAAGGTGCTTGATTCACCACCTCGGGTCAATCAATCATCCCAATATTAGCACACCTTTGACAACATGTCAATACTTTTTAACAGGAATTTGTATGAAAATCAATAAAGTATCACCAGATAGCAGCGATTATCTCAAGGTATTAGCTAATATTGACGACAAGCCGCAAGCATTATATTACTTAGGCAAAATCCCTAAACAACGCCAGCCAACCATCGCTATCGTCGGTACCCGCAAGCCAACCAGCTACGGTATCGAGGTAACCAATCAGTTCGCCAGCGGCCTGGCTAGCCGCGGCTTTATCATCGTTAGCGGACTAGCCCTAGGCACCGACGCGCTAGCGCACCGCGCCTGCTTAGACGCTGGCGGCACCACTATCGCCATCGTACCCAGCCAACTGCCAAATATTTATCCGCGCAGCAACAGCGCACTTGCCCGACGAATTGTCGAAAAGGGCGGAGCAATTCTATCTGAGCATTCTACTGATGACACCGAACCGTACATCCTCGGCCGCTGGAGCTTTTTAGAGCGCAATCGTCTGGTATCTGGCTTGGCCGACGCCGTACTAATTACCGAGGCTAGCGCTCGCAGCGGCACGCTCAATACTGCTGCCCACGCGCTAGCTCAAGGCAAAGACGTCTTCATCGTGCCCGGCAACATCACCAGCCCGCAGAGCGCTGGCTGCAACGCTCTAATCAAGCAAGGCGCCACGCCCGTCACCAGCCTCGACGACATTTTGTCGGTTGTCGCGCCAGAATCCATGCCAGACGCGCGAACCGACCAAACCAAGCTGCCGCTCGGCTCAACACCCGCCGAAACAGCGATCATCGAACAGCTCGCTCAAGGTATCCGCGACGGCGACCAGCTACAAAAGACTACTCAGCTGCCAGCAACCGAGTTCAATACTGCACTAACCATGCTTGAACTAACTGGCGCTATCCGCTCGCTCGGCGCCAACCAGTGGACGCTTGTCTAATTAATATTGTTTAAGCTTTTCGCAAATTTGTCATTTTCATCGTATAATTGTAGACTTAGATATTATACCTGGCAAGTCCCGCGAAAAGACACTGAGGTTCAACCCTCGGACTGATATCCCCACCATCCCCAACGCTATGAGCATTGCTGGCGCGGCACCAAACGCATCGATACCGCTGCTGGTATCGCACAGGTTGCCGCTGGCCGGTTCATTGACGTTCTAGACGGCATCGTCGCCCGCAAAACAGGGCAGACAAGCGATTTCGGCGCGTTGCTGGATGCTGGGCTAGACAAAGCTGTCACTGCCATTATCCTTTATAAGATAAAAAGCAAAAACCTCGCACCAACGGAAATAATCGCTGCCATCACAGCTTTTAATGGAATAAACGCCGTTGCCAGCGCCAAAACGATAGTTGAAGCTGGCGATGAAACCGTACGCCCGGAAATCTCTGGCAAATTGGCGCTAGCGCTCGAAACCAGTTCATTGCTAGCTCACCTAGTCGGCAGCCGTCTCGAAACTACCGGCCAGAGCCAGCTCGCCAGAATTGCTCGCGGTATCGGTGATTTAGCGTTCGCTGTATCGCTACCGCTCGCATTTAAATCAACTCTTTCGTACGTCAAACGCGCCCGGCAATCAAAACGCCGAAATGATAAATAAACGGGCAAAATAAAATTGGCGATTTGTGGCTTGAAAGGTATTTTTGGCTATTTTGTTGCAAAAATAGTAAATTATTGCAAAACTATTGACACCGCTGTCCATATGTGATATATATATATCAGCTTTTTGCTCAAAGTTTCGTAAACAGAGGGCAAGAAGTGCCCTTTTACTTTGAGTGAAAAACACTTCCCTGAGGAGGGGAAATGAGACGTCTCTTTGAGGCGGCGGCGCGCGTCTTGCGCGACCGCCGCGAGATGACGGTCGCTGTGGCGACCGCCATCGTCGCCGTCATTCTCATTGGCGGCGGCCAGGGCAACCTGGCTGCCGCCGTCGCGGCAGGCGCGGCCGGCTTTATGGCCGGTCGCGCCTGCAGATACAGACTGGCGGCGCAGGAGCTACGCCGCCAGGTCACTGAGCTCGGCGACGAGCTCAGCAACACCGAAGTGAGTATTTCTCTCCTGAGTCGCTTGGCTCGGGAAAGAGAAGAGGGGATCTCCTGGCTCGAGAGACAGGTGCGCCTGTCTCTCGCCGATGGCCGCAAGGCCATCGGCGAGTACAGAGGCCTCCTGGAAGAGAAGGCGACCTCTCGTCTGTCTTTCCTCTTTTCCGAGGTTTTGAGAGAGTGGTCTCGAGAGCTTGATGCTCTCGAGACCACTCTTAACAACTCGACCCAAGAACTGCCGGTCGGCGAGCAGACGCAACTCGCCGACCTGTACGATGAGAAGGAGGTGAACGTCGACAACGCCGAGGAGGAGTAATCCTCGGCAAAAAAGGGCTTTTTTAAGCCCGTCAGAAAATAGCCCGCCTAGAGGCCCAGCCTCGGCGCAAGGCCTTTCTGGCGGGCTATTTTCTTTGGCTTATTATTTTCAGCCAGCACTAATTTGGTATTTTTAGCAAATCGGTTTACTATTATATAAGTATGAAGAATCTGGTTATCGTCGAGTCGCCAGCCAAGGCCAAAACTATCGAGAAATATCTCGGCAATGATTTTCATGTTTTGTCAAGCGTGGGACATATCCGCGCTATTGCCAAAAAAACCAAAGACGGCACGCCGCCAATTGACATCCAGCACGGCTTCAAAACGACTTACGAAATCGACCCGGAAAAGAAAAAAGTAATCGCTGAATTAAAGAAAGCCGTCAAATCAGTCGGCGCGGCCAACGTCTGGCTAGCCACCGATGAAGACCGCGAAGGAGAGGCCATTGCTTGGCATCTGTGCGAGGTCCTAAAGCTCGATCCCAAGACCACCAAGCGTATTACTTTTCACGAAATTACCAAATCGGCCATCGAGGAGGCAATCAAGCATCCGCGCACCGTTGATATGAAGCTAGTCGAAGCTCAGCAAGCCCGGCAAATCCTCGACCGAATTGTCGGCTTCGAACTTAGTCCGGTCGTCTGGCAAAAAGTCCCCGGCGGCAAGTCAGCTGGCCGCGTCCAAAGCCCTGCAGTACGACTGCTAGTCGAGCGCGAGCACGAAATCGATGCCTTTGCTAGCAGCTCGCAGTTCAAAGCAACCGCCATTTTCGCCGCTGGCGGCCAAGAACTAAAAGCCGAGCTAAAGCAGCGTTTCGACAGCGAAGAAGAGGCTCGCACCTTTCTGGAATCGCTCGCTGGAGCGACTTTCACTGTCGCCAATATCAGTACCAGCCCGTCAAGCCGCAATCCGGCCGCACCGTTCACGACCAGTACTCTGCAACAAGAGGCCAACAGTAAGCTAGGCATGGGCTCGCGCGCTACCATGGCCAGCGCCCAAAAACTATATCAAGAGGGCCGCATTACTTACATGCGTACCGACAGCGTCAACTTGTCAAGCCAGGCCATCGCTGCTAGCGCCGATTACATCAAACGCTTATACGGCATTGAATACTCGCATGTCCGCAAGTTCAAAACTAAATCTGCTGGCGCCCAAGAAGCCCACGAAGCAATTCGCCCGACTGATATTACCCGCGAATCAGTCAGCGGCAGCGACTATGACCAGCGTCTATACGACCTCATCCGCCGCCGCACGCTAGCCAGCCAAATGGCGCCAGCCAAGCTAGAGAACACAACAATTACAATTGGTATTAACGACGGGGAAAAGCAAAATAACTCAAGCAAGACTAACGACAAGCTCGTCTTTGAAGCCAAGGGTCAAGTCGTCCTCTTCGACGGCTTCCTGCGCGTTTATGGCGGCGGTAAAGATGACACAATTTTGCCAACCGTCAAATCTGGCGACCAGCTCCAACGCCACAGCGTCGAAGCCCGCCAAGTTTTCGCCCGGCCGCCAGCCCGTTATACCGAAGGTACGCTAGTCAAAAAGCTTGAAGAGCTCGGTATCGGCCGCCCGAGTACTTACGCCACCATCATGAATACCATTCAAACTCGCGGTTACGCCGAAAAAGGCGATTCCGAAGGTGTACCGCGCGATGTTATCTTATTGCAACTTATCGACAATAAGGTCGAGCGCGAGATTGTCCAAGAAAAGACCGGCTCCAACAAAGGCAAGCTTGTGCCGACGCCGGCTGGCGAGCTGATTAGCGGCTTTTTAACCGACCATTTCGACCGCGTCGTTGATTATGGCTTTACAGCCGACGTCGAGAAAGATTTCGACGATATTGCCGGTGATCGCTTGGCGCGCAACACCATGCTCGAGAAATTCTACGCGCCATTCCACGCGCTGATTGAGCAATCTGGCAATATTGACCGCCGAACTGTCGGCGCCAACAGGGAAGTTGGTATTGATCCGAAATCTGGCAAACCAATTATTGCTCGCTTCGGCCGCTTCGGACCAATGCTGCAACTCGGCTCCAGCGACGATAAAGCCGACAAACCGCAATTCGCACCGCTGCCTAAGGGCGCCAAGATTGAAACCGTCACCCTAGAACAAGCTTTGCGTGCCTTTGAGCTGCCGCGCCTAGTCGGTCAAACTGAGGACGGACAAGATATCAAGGCTAACGTCGGCCGCTTCGGGCCATATATTCAAATCGATAAACTCTACGTCAGCCTGAAAGATATCGACCCGCGCGAAGTCACCCAAGAGCAAGCGCGCGAACTATACGCCGCCAAGCTCAAAGCCGAAGCCGAGAAAAATATCGCTGACTTTGGCGACGGCATCAAGGTACTCAACGGCCGCTTCGGTCCATACGTTACCGACGGCAGCAAAAACGCCAAAATCCCCAAAGACACCGATCCCAAAACCATCACTCGCGACCAAGCAGTAGAATTGCTCGCTAACGCCCCGCAAAAAAGGTCGGCGCGGCGCCAAATACGGCGAAAGAAGTAAGCATGACAATCAAGCTACAACAAGTCCGACGTGTCCGCCGCTGGATGATGATTTTGCTGCTCGTAGTAATAGTTATCGTTGTCTTCTCGCTAAATGTTCACAGGTCGTACCGCACCGATAATCATCCGCGCCTGGGCAATGTCGCTAATGTCGACTCTGATATTCCGTATTGCGCCGGCCAAGACAAGCAGAAGTTTGATTTGTACACGCCGATCAACAGCCTACTCAATACTCATACGACACCGTACCCGCTAGTTATTTATATCCACGGCGGCGGCTGGCATAAGGGTGATAAGCGCAATTCGCTGCTTGACTATTACGGTTCTAGTTTGACAGCGGCTGGTTTTGCGGTCGCCTCGGTCAACTACCGCCTAGCGCCCAAATACCACTATCCAATACAAAATAACGACGTTGCCTGCGCTATCGATACCATCGCCAAACTCGCCAGCTCTTATGGCATCGACACCAACAATGTAATTCTTTTTGGCGACAGCGCTGGCGGGCTCTTGGCTAGCGATTATGTTCTGACTCGCCAAGACAGCCCGATTACTGTCCGCGGCGTGATTAGCTTTTATGGCACCACCGACCTGGTCAACCAATTACAGCGCACCAAGCGCAACCCAAATGCTTACAAATTCCTCGGCACACGCAATGTCGATACTGCCCGCGTCGCCAGCCCGCTATACCAACCGATTACCAAAACGCCGCCGCCGTTTTTGTTTTTCCACGGCACCAAAGACAGTATTGTGTCGATTGAGCAGGCTTACAAGTTCTACCAGCGTATCTTGGCCTACCAGCCGAGCAGCCGCTTTATTCGCGTTGCCAATGCCGGCCACGGCTTCGACGACAGTGGACGCAGCACCAAACCGACCAGCGACGAAATTCGCCGCACACTTACGCTGTTCGCCCTCAAGCATATCAACAGCGACCAGCCAGAAACTCAGGCGCAAACCACGCCAGAAAAAGTCCAGATATTATTAGACAATGATTAAGCTGTTTAACCAGCTAATTATTCACTAGTGTTTTGAATAAGCTTTGCTCAATAAACAATTATATTTTGTGATAAACCGTTAAATTAACCAGCATCGGTACAGCTTTAACACCTTAAACTTTGACAAAAATAGGTATTATTGTTAGCCTAGACATTATTCTTTATTAAAAAAAGTAGCAAAAAAGTATTTACCATAAGCGTCTATATTGTGATACAATATAACTAGTTAGTATTTGATTTGACAATCTAACTACTATGTATTATAATCAGATACGAAATTACGATATCAAACTAAAATCACTCTCGAGGGGCGGGGAGTGGAGATAAAAGGATAAGGATCGCATGACCGAAACTACCGGTACACCTGCTGTGGAGACTATCAAGACAGCAATTGAGGATATTCTTAAGACTATAGACCAAGAACGCGAACGCGAAATCATCACGCGCCGTTTCGGCCTATATGAACGCCGAGAAACGCTTGAGCAAATCGGCGAGCTGCTCGGCATCACTCGCGAACGTGTCCGCCAACTCGAAAAAGCCATCTTAGCCCGCCTCAAAACCGCTGCCGCCGACGGCAAAATCCCCGCCATTAGCGACGCCGAGCGCCTAATTATCCGCGACCTTTCCGAAAACGGCCGCGTCGGCCGCGTCCAAGACGTCGCCAACCGCCTCTCGAAAGACAAAGCTTCCAATAATGCCCGAGCTCACGTTGCCTTTATTGGCGAGTTATCGCCGCGCTTCGTTATAATCAACGAAACCGACAATTACCACCAGGGCATCAGTATCGCCGAAAACGGTAATGAGAAGAAAATCCGCGGCGACATCGATAGCATTGTTAAAACCATCAAAAACCACGGCCAGCCAATCGACATCGAGAGCTTGCACGGCATGTTAACTTTCGAAAGTCCGTCCCAGATCCGCGGCCTGGCCAGCTTATCCAAAAAACTAGCCAATCTCAAAGACGTTTGGGGCCTGGCCAAGTGGCCGACCGTCAATCCTAAAAACATCCGCGATAAAATCTACGTCATTTTGGCAGGCAATGGCAAGCCGATGCACTTCTCCGACATTTCTAAAGCCATCAAAGAAAGCGACTTCAAGCGCAGAAACGTTACCACTCAAGCTATCCACAACGAACTTATCAAAGACAAACGCTTCGTCCTAATCGGCCGCGGCATTTACGCCCTCGACAGCTGGGGCTACAGCAAAGGCACAGTTTCAGACATTATCGCTGACATTTTGCGCAAGGCAGGCGAGCCGCTTCACCGCGACGAAATTGTCAGGCGCGTACTCAAGAGCCGCCAAGTCAAAGAAACAACTATTCTGCTCAATCTGCAAAGCAAATCGATGTTCAAGCGCGTCGCTAAAGCGACTTACACCATCGCCGAACCACAGCAATAATCTATCTGCGGATTCCGCTTAATCTTGCAAAAATAACAGAGGTATGATATAATGAAAGTATAGCTATGTCATTTATCACTTCTGTTATTGCTCTATTGTTGCAATGGTATGTCTGGGGGCCGTTGGTTATTGTGCTGTTATATCTAACTTGGCGCAATTATCGCAGTATTGATGTAATAAAGAACGTTGAGAGCGTCTTGTTAACCCTCGAGATTCCAAAAACCAACGATAAGTCTGAGCTGGCCGCCGAGCAAATGTTCGCTAGCCTCCATGGTATTTTGCGCGATGCCCGCGAGCTGAAAGCTAACAATGGCTATCAGGAGCACCTAAGCTTCGAGATTGCCTCGGTGGGCGGGCGGATTCAATTCTACGTTTGGACGCCGAAATCGCTGCAAAGCTTCGTCGAAGGGCAGATTTACGCCCAATACCCGCAAGTACAAATCCATAAGGCCGAAGAAGATTATGTCGCTCACGAACGCCACCACAGCGTAGTCTATACCTCAGAAGTTACCTTAACCGACAAGGAATTTTTACCGATCAAAACCTTTCAGAGTTTTGAAGTTGACCCGCTAGCTGGCATCACCGGCACGCTCGCCAAGCTCGAAGATACCGACGAAGAAATTTGGATACAAATGCTAGTGCGCCCGGTCGCCGACAGCTGGCACAAAGAAGCCGACGCTTGGATTCAATCGGTCAAAGCAGGCGGCTTCAACCTATTCGGCACCGACGGCATAGGCAAGTGGATTGCCGGCCTATTTTCTGCCCTGTGGCAACCGCCCGAGCAAGCAGGCGCCAGCGGCGGTCCAGAATTATCAGAACGCGACAAGACTCGCATATCTGAAGCTGAAAAAAAGGCGACCAAACTTGGCTATCAGGTCAAAGTCCGCGTCGCTTACCTGGGCGAGCGTACCAGCGATGCTAAATTACGTATGCAAGGCATCATTGGCACCTTTAAGCAATTTAACTCTACCAATCTCAACGGCTTTAAGATGTCGAACGATAGCTTCGCCAAAGAGGCGCTCGCCAAATACAAGACCCGCCTCTTTGCTGACCGCGGTTATCTGATGAATATCGAGGAAGTCGCCAGCGTTTATCATTTACCGCACACTAATGTCGAAACGCCAAACATTGTCTGGGCTAGCACCAAAACCGCCGAACCGCCGCCGAAGCTGCCAGTCCTAACTGGCGACCCAGCGCATGATGAGAATATCTCGGCCTTTGGTATGACTAATTTCCGCGGCATCAATCATCAATTCGGTATGCTGCGCTACGACCGATCGCGCCACGTCTACATCATCGGCCAGACGGGAGCAGGGAAGAGCGGCTTACTGGAGTTATTCGCCCTCAGTGATATTTTCCACGGGCAGGGCTACGCCATTATCGACCCGCATGGCGACTTCGCTATCAATAATATGCGCTTTATACCAGGCTCGCGGCTGCAAGACGTCGTCTACTTCAATCCGGCCGACACCCAATATCCGCTAGGCTTCAATCCGCTAGAGGTCACCAATCCGTCGCAAAAAACTAATATCTCATCAGAAGTTATTGGCGTGCTGAAACGCATGTTCGGCGACTCTTGGGGGCCGCGTCTCGAGTACATTTTGCGTTATACCATCCTAGCACTACTAGACCGGCCCGAAACTACCATGCTAGACATTACTCGCATGCTCACCGACAAAAAGTTTCGCAAAGACACACTCAGTTACTGTAAAGACACCGTGGTACTGCAATTTTGGAATGTCGAGTTTGCTAGCTGGACCGACAAGTTCCAGGCTGAAGCCATCGCGCCAGTCCTCAACAAAGTCGGCGCATTCACCGCCAATCCAGTCATCCGCAACATCATCGGCCAGCCGAAGTCAACGTTTAACATCCGCCAAATTATGGATGAGGGCAAGATTCTTGTCGTCAATTTGAGCAAGGGCCTAATCGGTGAGGACAACGCTGGTATTCTCGGCTCGTTTTTGGTTACCAAAATCCAGCTCGCCGCCATGAGCCGCTCCGATATCCCTGACATCAAGGATCGCCGGCCGTTTTACCTATACGTCGACGAGTTTCAGAACTTTGCTACCGACTCGTTCGCTACAATTTTATCCGAGGCGCGCAAATACGGTCTCAACCTGACCGTCGCTAACCAGTACATTAGCCAGATGGAAGAAACCGTCCGCGATGCTGTTTTCGGCAACGTCGGTACCGTAATTAGCTTCCGTGTTTCTGCCGATGATAGTCCGATCCTCGCCAAGCAGTTCGAGCCGCAGTTCGAGCCAAATGACCTGCTACAGATGCACAATCGTAACTTTATCATCAACATGGTCATCAACGGCGAGAAGGCTCCAGCTTTTAGTGCCAAGACGCTTAATCTGCCAGCCGCGCAAGACGACAACACCGGCCGGATTATCCAATGGACGCGCGATAATTATAGCCGCAACCGCAGCGATATTGAAGCCGATATCGCCAACCGAATCCTACCGCCAGAAAACCTAGTCGTCAAAAAACCTGGTCCTGCCTATACGCCGCCAAAAACACCCGAACAACGAGCCGCCGATCGCGCCGCGCGCCAAGCCGCTAAGCAATCACAAGAACAGACTCAGCCAATTGCCAAACAGCCTTCGGTCAAACTTGACAAAGGAGCTGTTGGTTTGCTACAAATAGACCACGGTCAAAACAATAAAGACACCGCGAAGGACAATGACACCGCGAGAACAGATATAGTAACAGCCAAACCCGCCGCCAACGAAGAGCCAGAAAAAGCAAATACCGCAGCCAGCGACAAGCCAAAGCGCAAACGCACTCGCAGCCGCCGGCGCAAAACTCCAGCGACAGCTACTTCCAATTCGTAATCAACTATTGCTATGCCTCTACCGTTAGAAATAGCCACCACGCCGCATGCTCATGACGCTCAAGTTGGCGAGATTATTGATCTATTATGCAAGCCTAGTATCTGCGGCCCAATTTCAGACATACTAGGCCGAGATACTTTCATGGAAGCAGCTACCGACCTAACGCAGCGTTTATACTTGGGTGAGTGCGCCGCTGCACTGGCCAGATACATTGATGAAAGCAGCAATACTATCAAACCAGTTGGCACAATTATCTATAGCCAGGACTCAAACGATCCTAAAATAACAAATTTGGAACTAATCGCCGTACGAGAAAAATATCGGCTCCGGCAAGTAGGCACACAGCTGATAGAAATAGTCAAGAAAGAAGCGAGATCGCTCGGCGCAATCCAATTACAAACACTAGCGCCCCAGAAAATGCCAGGCCTACAGAGCTTCTTAGCAGCAAATGGATTCTATTACATTCGCATGAAAGAGAGCGAGAGCGGGGTTTTGTTTTTGCGGTATAAAAAAGATATTAAGGATAAGAAGATCTAAATTGTTAGGGAATTATAACGCGCAATAAAATGGCTTAGTATCTTACGCTGGTATTAAGAAGAATAGAAGTATGCTTATACTCATTACTTATGCTTATCGCAAGCTATGCCGTCACCGTCTCCATCAAGATGCGGCGAATACCCCGGTTCGCCGCGGCGCATATGGCTATAGCCGGCAGCACGCGCTTCTTTGCAGCTACTAAAATGTAATTCTGCCGGGGGGGCGGGTGCAGGTGTTGCTGGGCGTGGACGTGGACGCGGAGGAGTTGTTGGAGCTGGTTGCGGAGCGGCAGGAGTAGGGGCAACTTGGCGAGGTGCAGGCTGCGGTCGCGCTTGCTGCTGTTGCCTGCCGAGCTTTAGCTGTGGCAGAGCCGCTGCCTCCTCCTGCCTTTTCTTCTCTTCCGCCTCTTTTTTAGCTTTCTCGGCGCGTTCTTTTTCTTCCTGCTTGGCTTTTTCTAATTTGGTAATACGCTCAGAGAATTGTCCGCGTTTATCCTCTGGTAATTTATTGACATCCGACTTGGCGCGGGAGATATTCTCATCGTTCGATTTCTGCTCGGCTTTTTTAACCGATTCCTCGGCGCGCTTGAGAACTTTTTCTAGTTCTTGTTTGTCATAATCAGCTTTCGTTTGGCGGTGAAACCTAATAGTTTTATCACCATGGCGTTTACCATCGACGACGGATATAGAAATATCGCTGTCGCCCTCTTTTATGTCTTTGATTTCATACTTAATGTCACCAGCCGAATTTTTATGCCCGTGTATGCTAGTTTTACCGTTAGCTACCTTTACCTCGGCAAGTAAGCTGACTCCTGATATTTTAGCAGAAATTTCGCGCTTGTCGGTGTGGTAATCAAGCTTAATGTTTTCGTCCACATTGGAAATAACGATAGGAACATTGTCCTTCTCAAGGCGAGACTGTTCCATTACATTGCTGGCATGTCCTATAACAGCAAGAGTAACGACAACTCCGCCAAAGATAAGCCAGCCACGCTTATACTTCTTAGTAGAGGTCTTATTCTTGCTCTCTTTCTGTTGTATTTGTCCAAACTTTTTTATAGCCATTGTTATTTTCCTAGATATCTTTAATTAATTTAACTATCCAATCCGCTTATAAACATATCACAACATACTCCAGACAACAATATAGCTTATAGCTTCTAAACATTTAGAGCAATCGCCCTAGCAATTAAGAACCCTGAGACACCATCACTACATCTGCGAACCCCAAGATAGAGCACGACGGTAAAAACCTCATAGAAAAGATCATGCTATACATACATTAATGGAAGTACTATTTGTCATAATCATAATTTTTGCCTTAGTAGCAATCGGAGTAAAAACAAATAATAATATCGCCAAAAAACCAAAGAGAGAATACGTATACGCTAAAAAAGTCTGCGCAATGACACAGCACGAGCTAATATTCTATAAAACCCTGCTTGAAGCAATAAGCGGCTGCGTAATCATCCCGCAAGCTCACTTAAGCATGTTTTTAGATCATAAGGTTTACGGACAGAACTGGAGCAGGGCATTTTCAAGAATCAACGGCAAATCAGTGGATTTTCTTATTTGCACCAATAATATGAAACCGCTCATAGCTATTGAACTTGACGACAACACCCATGATCGTCCTGACCGCCAAAAGCGCGACATTTTCGTTAACTCAATTATAAGCAATGCAAATATGCCCCTGCTGCGGTTTAAGGGGGATGAGTGGAATAGTGAAATCATCAAGCGAGAGGTCGCCCGCGCTCTTAAAGAATCAACTCTCGAAAAACTATAGAACAAAAAGCGAACTAATTATCCGCAGGTTTCTTAAAGTCATGCCAGAATAATTATCTAACAATTGCCAACATTTCATAGATTCATAAAACACTACCTTTAGCGATCAAAGCCCAAACCATAATCAATAACACAAATTAGCGCGCCAAAAGCCATCAACAGCTCATAGCAATAAAAACATGGAACATGGCAAATATAGATTTAGAACATAAATATACCGGCAGACCCAAACAGGGCGGTAGCATAATTAATCGCCGCCGATACCTCCAAAAGTTTACAAACTACATAAATTTATCTTGAAAAAAGACGATGGAGTAATCATGTTTCGTAGATAGTTTTAATGTCGCACAATGTCCGTTTTACGTCTTATAATCTATGCTGGCGAGATGATTAATCATACGTTCGCAAATAACGGTTTTACTTTGATATAAGCCGCAGCTTATTAATCTTGGTCTATAAATGGGGAGCTTTGTCGCGCTACTAGAGTCATCTTTTACTTTTATATTTATTCGCTATATAAAAATACCGCCAATCAGCAGTTCTATAGATATAAGTCCACACACTCGAAAACAAACTCGAAATTTAAATTGTAGTAATTAGCACATGTTTATAGACTTAAGTTATCCACAGAAAAAATCTCAGCATTATGAGAATAAATTTGCATTTTTTCAAAAATATTGTCCCCTACTACTTTTCCCGCCCCACCTGCTTTATTTGACTTTTTGCATTTTCAATATTTTAATATAGTTTTTTCACCTAGCCTATTTAGCTGTTTAATAGAACAAAAGTAGAACATAACCCACCAGTGCAAGGGTAGCCTACTATCTAAAGCTTCTTCCTCATTTATAAAAAGCCCGCCTACTCACCCGCACATCAATATACTCTGCAGTTATTCCTCTGTTCGTTAAATAGCGGATGGCACGCACCGCGTCTTCGACTTGACCAGCCGCTGGGCGGTCAACTGTCATTTTAATCGAGTACCCCACCCCGTCGAGACTGACTAGCAACTGGCGAGTAGTACTAGCTGGCAGAATCATTTTATTAATGGTAAGATTGTTTTCTTTGAAATGCCCCACAACCTTACCGATAAACTGCAGGAAACGGCCGCTAATTACTGAATTGCCAACGCTTGCACGAATTCCAGTTTGATCCTCGACGGCGATAACTGACGTGCCGAGTATATTACGTTCAAATACTACACCTGTGCTATCAACATAAGCTTTCATGTTACCAGACTGCCAATAAACCACTGGCGAGCGCAAATTAACCGAAAAATCGGCCGACCAGAGAGCACCTTTAGCTGGCGGCGACACGCTGGATACTTCTGGGTATCTACTTTGAATAGCTCGGCTAAGATTATTAGCATTGATGTTTACAGCCAACCGCTCGAGCGGATTAACAGAGAGGTAATCTTGAATTGCTGCTGCATAATCGCGGGCGGCAGTTTGTACTTCTGGATCGTTACTAGTGCCGACAATCTGTACTTTCGGCTCGACAATAATCTGAGTAAGCAGCCACCCCAAACCAGCAATTAGCACTAATGCGCTAATCAACGCTAAGCGGATAGAGCGGCGTTTGCGCTTCAGATTATGAGCCTGTACGCGCGGCGACTGCAAGCTAGCCGATTGCTCATTAGGGCTAGACACCGAGGAAATGAGGCTGCCAGTCAAGGTACGATTACGCCGAAATAATGTTCCCGCAGCACTAGGCGAGTTATCATCAACCACAGCACGGCGCCGCACAGGCTGTGCGGCGCGGCGTGATTTAGATTTTTTCGATCTCATACCAAACATGCTTGTGGTATTAATTATATCATTTTGCAGCGCTATCAGGGTTCGTTCGGCGGCTATTAGCAGCATCTAGAATCATATCGGCCATATCTTTAGCAGCACCAGGGTGCGCAAACGACAGAAAAGCCTGCCCCATTCGCCGTGCTTCTGCGGGATCATCAATAAGGTTTTTTATCTCATCGACGAGCAACTGCGGCGTTTTTTCCATTTGCATTTCGTCGATGACTTTGACAGCGCCTTTGTCTTCATACACCTTAGCATTTTTAATTTGATGACCACCGGTCAAGAAGCCGTTCGGCACCAGAATCGTTGGCTTGGCTAGCGCTGCCAACTCGAGAATTGTGGTCGCACCAGCTCGTGCTACCACAATATCAGCCGCACCAAGCATATCAATCATACCGTCGCTAACGAAATCGTAAACTTTAACTTGATCTGTATCCTCTGGCAACCGCTGCCGAATCTCGGCATACTGGCCAGTACCAGTTATTAAAATTACGCTAGTGAACCGTGTAAGTTCGCTAATAGTATCTGCCACAGCATTATTCAACCGCTCCGCACCCAAACCGCCGCCAGTAACCAGCACTAACGGTCTGTTACTTGGAAAGCCTAGTTTTTTCTTAACCACGCGGCGCTGTTGCTCGCTGTACGGCTTAAATCCCTCGCGGATTGGTACGCCAACGTAACGACTAATCGACTTGGGGTACGGATAATATTCTAGCGGAGCGCCAGTGCCAATGCGGTCAGCCCAACGTGCCAATACGCGATTAGTCAGTCCTGGATGAGCGTCTGAGTCGTGAATTACCAGCGGAATGCGCAGCACATGTGCCGCCAAACCAACCGGCATGCAAACGTAGCCTCCTTTCGTGAATATCACGTCTGGACGCCAGGCGATTAGCTTCACTAGGCTCTGAATAAAACCCACGCACACCTTGAGTGCATCAACAAAATTTGGCCACACAATCGTCCGTAAGCGTAACAGCTGACGCACAACGCTAAGATTATGATAGCGGCGCAATTTACCGCTAGCAATGACATCTACGCGCACCGAGTTATCAAAGCTAGCCATAACATTGCGCGCTTGCTTGCTAAATTTGCGGTCAACCCAAAACCGCAGTTCTGCATCTGGCTGCTGTTTTTTAACTTCTCGCAACACGGCGACGACTGGAGTAACGTGACCCCCCGAGCCGCCGCCTACGGCTAATATCCGCATCTTGGCCTCCTATATCTATTGGTTTATGTGCAGTATATCGCGATAACTGGAAAACAATCCCCAAAGCTGCGCCCGAAAACAGCATACTACTGCCGCCAGCGCTCAAGAACGGCAACGTTATACCTGTTAACGGCGCTAAATGAATCATTGATGCAATATTCATGAAGAAGTGCGCAAATAACCAGCCAAAAATACCCGCCACTACCAATCGCCTGGTCATATCTGGCGAGTATTCAGCAACTCGCAAAACCCGCAGCAACAAAGCTGCAAACAACATTACTACCAATACCGTCCCGGCAAAACCAAAAATCTCGCCAATTACAGCAAAAATCGAATCGTTAATTGCCTCTGGCAAGTAGCCTGTCGATTGAATACTCTTGCCGATACCGCGGCCAGTTAGCCCACCTGTCCCCAACGCAATCATTGCGTTTTTGATATGGTAATCGTTATCGTCTTGCGAGGCTGATTTACTCGCTCCGAAAAACGTCGTAATCCGCTCCAACCGGTGCGGCGCCGTTACTGCCGTGAGCCCCAAAAACAGCACACCCACTAATGCAATTTGCATCAGAGTTTTCATTCTTATCGTACTCACCATAAATATCGACGCCGCAGCCGCTGCTATTGCCACCCCCGAGCCCATGTCTTTTTGCAACACTACGACAATAAATAACAAAAAGCCGACCAACGCAGCTGCTGGGTAGACTGTTTCTTTCAAGTCATTTATCTTACCCTCTTGGTAGCGTTTACCTAAAAACACCGCCATATACAAAGTCATCGCTAGTTTTAGCAGCTCGGACGGCTGAAAATTAACTGGTCCCAAGTGAAACCAGCGATAAGCGCCTAGTGTATTTTGCGCTATTGCATCAATATGCAGAATATTTCCAATCAAAAAAAGCAAAAACGATAAGCCAATTCCAATCATCATTAACTGAAAAATATACTTCTTGAGATAATCAAACGGTACTAATACTAGCAGTACAAAACCACTAACTGCCAGGCTAATACCCATAAGCTGTTTGAAAAAGAAATACGTACTAGAATAATCGCTGCCATAAGCACTATTCTGCAAATTAGCATACTGCGGCCCGACCGAATAAACAATTATCATTCCTACCAGCATTAACAACGCCGCACATAACACTAACCAATAATCAGGCCGGTGTTTACGCTGAATTTTGCCATCGGTAAATTGTACGTACCTGTCGCGGTGCCGAGCGCCAATCACGGAGCAATATGCCCCCCGGTCATCGCCATCGCCATCCCCACAAACGCCGCCACGCCAGCAATCACCCAAAAACGCATCGTCACTTTAGCCTCTGGCCAGCCTGATGCCTCCAGATGATGATGAATCGGTGCCGACAGAAATATCTTGCGATGGAATAATTTCTTGCTGGTCATCTGCAACAAACTCGACCCAGCCTCGACCACGAACAATATGCCGATAATCGGCAGCAAAAACAGCGTGTTGGTCATCATCGCTACCACGCCCAAGCTCGTCCCAAAAGCAAAGCTGCCAACGTCGCCCATAAAGAACCGCGCTGGAAAGATATTGAACCACAAATAACTCAGCAACGCGCCGACCACCGTGAAGCAGAACGCCGCTAACTTCAAATGGCCTTGCAGTAGCGCAATCACACCAAATGCTGAAAACGACATTACCAGCAAACCACCTGCCAAGCCGTCCAGGCCGTCGCTTATATTGACCGCATTACCCGTCGCCACCACTGCAAATACGAATAGCCCGACAATCCACGCGCCCATTTGCCAATCGCCAACGTATGGGATATGCACCGACGAGTAGCCGAGCTTACAGAAGAAAAACCAGCCCAGCACCAGCCCGACGCCGATAATCATGGCAAATTTCACCCAGCTGCGCAGACCAGCATCCTTGCGGTTAGAGCCAAAAACATTCAAAATATCATCAATCAAACCAATCGCCGCGCCGCCAACCAAAGCCGCCAATGGCAGCCAAGTTTGCGCTCGATCCAGATTAAAGGCCAGCGTCACCGCCATAATCGCCACTACGGCAATTATTCCCGCCATGGTCGGAATATGCCGCTCGATTTTCTTCTTATGTAATAAGTTAAAAATCTTGAGTTTTTCGCCAGTTACCGCTGCCGTACGCTGTGTTTTCCAGAATTTATATTTGTAAGCAAAATATGTATATACTGGCGTTAGCAGCATTGCCAGTAGAAACGCCATCAAGCTCATTAGAAAAACCGAGTTCAATTCATTTCCAAAAGTTACAATCGACATATTACCATTATACTCCCTACCCTACTCTCTCGGGGCTAATTTTAAGTATTTTATCATCCAGTTGGATATATCATTAAAAATAGGCTTGGCATCCGAGCCGCCGCCCATACCGCGGCCGTCTGCCGCTATCTCTACCATGATAACGTAACGCGGAATTTTGCCGTATTCGCCACCAAAACCCAGATAGGTACCAATCGTCTCGTTATCATCGTACTTGCCGTTAACAATCACCTGCGAAGTACCGGTCTTGCCGCCGACTAGCCAGCGTTCCGAGTCGTCATGCGGATTATATGTCGCATAATGAGCCTGATGCACCATTTCGCGCACTGTCTGCGACGAAGCTTCGCTGATAGCACGAGCGCTAGTCTTTGCCGCCGTAGCCGCGAACTTGCCGCCATCGCCCATCGTGCCGTTAATAATCGTTGGCGCGTGATATACGCCGCCATTAACTACCGAACAAAAACCGCTCGCCACCTGCAGCATTGTCACATTCATACCCTGGCCAAACACCATATTACTGTAACGTACGGCATTACCTTCTTGCTGTGCTGGCGAAATAACTGTGCCGCCCGCCTCATTCGCTAGCTCGATACCAGTCAGCTGCCCCAGCCGGAAACGATTATAAAAGTAATCATAAATCGTATCGCGAGCGCCGCGAGTAATATAAGAACCATTTCCCAGCCGCTGCGCAATCGTTACCATACCAGTATTTAGCGACCAGTTCAGCGCTGTCTGCATAGTAATATCGCCGTTCAAGAAGCTGTTTTTAGAAGCGTTATTGATTGTGATATCTTCGACCTTGATTTTGCCAGTATTGTTGTAAGTACTCTGCGGCGAGATAACGCCTTTGTCGATTCCGGTCGCTACCGTGAAAGTCTTGACATCAGAGCCCGCTTCGTACGGATGCGAAATCGTATCATTGTTAAAGACCGACACGTCAGAAGTATTGATACTAGACGGATCATACGTCGGCATATTAGCCATTGCCAGCACTTTGCCAGTACTTGGCTCCATGACGATAGCGCTTGCTCTAGTGGCTTTACTACGCTTAGCACCAGCCTCAAGCGCTGATTCGACTTGTGTCTGGATATTACGATCAATCGTCAAAACAATACTCTGGCCATTTACTGCCGGCTGGCGGACATTCTTATCGCCAATTGTCAGCGGTACATCGCGAGCATCCGTCACCGTTTTGAGCATGCCATCGCGCCCAGACAGAGTTTGGTTATTAGCTTGCTCGAAGCCATATACTCCCTTACCCTCGTGATTAACAAAACCCAAAACCTGGCTAGCCAATCGTCCTTCGGGATAAACTCGGCGCGTTCCAACTTCGAAACCAATACCTGCTAGCTTTTTCTTCTTGATTAACTCAGCCTGAGTCCGCGTAATATATTTCGTCAAAATTTGGTAGCGGCTAGGTTTTTTGTCGATCAGCGCCGCGAAGCCATCAACTACGTTGCCGCCAGCTACGCTATTCAGCGTATCTATCACCGCCTGCTTGTCAGACACCTGTGTTGGATCAGCCCAAACTTTATAGACTGTCTCGTTCATCACCAGCGGCTTCGGGTCGCTGCCGTCCATAGCATAAATCTCGCCGCGCTGCGCTTTGAGCGTGAACTTCTTAATCTGCTCATTATCAGCCTGTGTTACATAGTAATCATGCCGCACTACCTGCACCACGAAAAGTTGCACTACAAAAATGGCCGAGACGACCAATACTACACCAAACAAAAAGCCAACTCTCGAGCGTCGAATAAAACGAGTTGGCGATACACTCATGATCTTAAACTCCTATTTGCTTACATACTGAGTATCAGCCGGGGTAGCCATCCTTTGAGCAACGCTGCTGTCTTTAACTGATTGCAGAGCTGTCAGGCGAGCATTCTCAACCGCCAAATCACTCTTCTGTTCGGTCAACGTCGAAATTTTATTGCTGACGTCATTTGACTCATAATCATAGCCCGAAACACTCCCCGCTTGTGTTAAGTATAGCAGACCTAGCAGCGTCAGGAGAAGTGCAATAATAATCGCGTTAGAAATCGGGCCGAGTTTGATAGCCGATGCAAAAGCAACTGTATTGCGGTTGCGCCCATAATTACCTTGGCGCCGGCTATTAAATTGTGTAGTTCGTGAATATGACATGTGGTGGATTTGTTTTTGTTATTTATTTTGACACTCAAAAGTCAGAGGAACGTTAGGAGAAAAACGAAAATTACGCTCCTCTGCCCTATGAGTTGTGTATTTTTACCTAAGCGGCGCGGCGCACGACAGTGATGTCATGCTGAACGTCGGCTTGGACTTGTACTTGGATGCGGCGAGTCATGCTACATCTTCCTTTCTGTTTTTATATTTTCACAGCGACACGAAGCTTAGCACTTCGCGAACGCGGATTGTGAACATCCTTAGTGGCTCCATCGACAGGATGCTTCGTAATGATACGAAGTTCCGCCTCGTAGCCGTTTTTGGCCTGTTCGGCAAAGTATCGCTTAACGATACGATCCTCCAGGCTATGAAAGCTAATTACACCGACTCGCCCGCCCTGCGACAACAGCTCGGGTAATAATGGCATAATCGCTCGTACTTGCTCAAGCTCATCGTTTACAAAAATCCGAATCGCCTGAAAAGTACGTGTCGCCGGATGCGTTCGCTGGCGCCGTCCGACATGCGCCCTCAAGATAGCCGATGTCAAATCTTCAGTTGTCGCCAGTGGTCTAGCCTTAATAATCGCAGCAGCATAACGCCGCGCAATATTTGGCCGCTCTTCGCCGTAATCGCGAATAATCCGCTCCAGCTCGCCCTGCGAATAGGTGTTAACCACCTGCTCTGCAGTTAAAGCTTGCCGCCGATCCATCCGCATATCCAGCGGACCACGATGCGAAAAAGAAAATCCTCGCTCAGCCCTATCAAGCTGTGGTGACGACACCCCCAAATCAATCAATATCATATCAAACTGTTTACCTGCAGCAATCAACCGCCGGGCAGCGCTGACAAAATCAGCGTGTATTAACTCTGCCCCTTTGCTGACAAATGCCGCTAGGTTTGCTTGTGCAAATTCATCGCGGTCGACCAAAGTCATTCCGCGATAATTATGCGTTCGTTCGACAATGGCGCGCGCGTGTCCGCCGTATCCAGCCGTCAGGTCGAGATAACTCTCGCCATCTTTAGGATTAAGCAGCCGCACAACGTCATTAAGTAATACTGGAACATGAAGTGGTGGATGTTCTTTAATACTCATTCCCCCATCATACCATATGGTCTGGCGAGGGACTCGAGATCACCAATCTGATAGCGAGCTGTTTGTTTTCGCATAGGTGGTGTTTGTTTTAGTTTAGTCAAGTATGCTTAAAATCAAGAGCTGTCAAACAACTCATATCGTATTTAGCATACCTTTGAGAGACTTGTGTGTGAGGTGGAGTTTTTGGGAGGTGTTGTGTTAGAGGAAAGAACTTTCGACAATTTTAGCGTGGGTCGATATTCCACTGCTCACTATCAGGTTGTTGATCTCGAGGATGTCCAACTTCAAATTGTAAAAGTACCACAAACTATACGGCTACGCGCCCAAAGACAGCGTCGCCCGCGATACGTAAGCATCAGGTACACAAACCAAGACGCCCGCCCTACCGTACATAGATTGGCTAATAGCTGCGTCAGTCATGACTACCCTACTTTCTTTTGTTATTTTACGCGGTGGTGTTTGTTTTGACTCGAGATTTCATCTCTTGCCTTGCCACTGGCTTTATCATACAACGTTTCATCATGCTTGTGCAATACCTTTTTTACTAAAAATGATAACTTCTTTACTTTTCCACAAAAACGTGGAAAACTATAGTGTTTATATAAGCAAATAGACGCTATATCTAGCGTCTATAGAGGTCAGCCATGACAGAAAACGCTGCTTATGCAAAATATATCCGCATCAGCTGGCGCGCCACCGCATCTGGATCATGCCGGATAAAACTGCGCACTGCGGCGATCGGGTCGCTTGATTGCGCGCCCGCCCATATATTTTTAGCTAGGATACCAGCCCCGCGAAACTCATAATGTTGGCGTTTAAGCTCGTTAATGTCATACTGTACCGTATGCTCGCCGTCATGAGCATACTTCGCCATCAACTCTCTCGATGGTTCGTCGGTATTGAAGACGACATAGTCTAGAAACTCGCTACCAGCCAAACGCTCAATTTCGCTAGCAAAGTCCACCACGCTCAAACCATCCGTCGGGCCGGGTTTGGTTACTAGATTACAAACAAAAACACATTTCGCCCGCGTCGCTGCCAATGCTTCCTGAATTTCGCCAATTACCAGCGCCGGCGCCAAACTACCGTAGAGATTACCCGGCGCAATCACCACCATATCAGCCTCCAGAATCGCCTGAACGGCCGCTGGATGCGCCACTGCCTCTGGCTCTAGCCATACCTTCGGCTGCTTAGATATATCGGCATGCGCGATTTTGAATTGCCCTTTGATCGGCTCGCCCGAAGCACTCTCGACGCACAGCGTAATATCAGTTAGAGTTGTCGGGATTACTCTACCTTGAATATTGAGAACTTGGCTAGCCAGCTGCACCGCCTCGCCAAAGCTGCCAGTCATTTTCTCGAGCGCTGTCAAAAACAGATTACCGAAGGCATGACCCTTCAAGCTGCCGTCATCGAAACGATAATTAAACAAATCGCGCACCCGCGGACTATCGCTCAGTGCTACTAAGCACTGCCGCACATCACCCGGCGGCAGCACGCCAAGTTCGTCGCGCAGCTGTCCCGTCGACCCGCCATCATCTGCCATATTGACCAGCGCTGTCAAATCAGACACGTATTTTTTGAGACCTGTTAACAGCGTGAAACTGCCAGTGCCGCCTCCAATGACTACAATTTTTGCTCCGCTGTCGCCATGCTCTTCGCTCATTATTCCCCTTCTGGCGTGCTCGCTTCGCTATCGCCGCGCAGCTCCTTCTTGCCCTTTAATTCGTATTTGATACCAGTCATATCGCTAGTCATATAGTCGTCGTTGAGCAGATTAACGAACTTCGCCGCATCCTTGGCATCCATAATAATAATCTCGCCAGTAGCATCGTCCGTCATTAGTTCCAAGCCCATCTCATCGGCTTGCTCAATAACCTGATCCTGCGTCACCAGACCGACGTCGACTTTTTGCAGCTTAGTTACTAACGATTTAGTATCGCGCACCAACGCATCAAAAGTCATACCTTCAGGGAACTTTAACTTAAAATTTTTCTCGATCTCAGCAATTTTTTCCTCGGCAACAGCGAACTGCTTAGCGTCGTAGCCAAACAAACGAATGAATTTCGACTCGTTAAAGGCAAAGATATCACCGCCGGCAATCAACACTTGATTATCTGGCGTAATTTTTAGGCCGACATCAGCACTGAACGGTTGAAACGAATCGCCGTTATACATCCAAGCGGTTGCGCCTTTAAGTACTTGTGACTGCGGTAAAATCTTAGCCACAAAAAACGGCTCGGCCCCCTGGCGGCTGAAGCGCGCTACAATTCCCTTGACCTTCTTGAACTCATGGTCGCCTTCGCGGAACACTTCTAGCGTTTCCTCGCCGTAGCGAATCTGCTCAATCACCTCTTGCGCGTGATCTACTCGATCCAAGATAGTACGCTCCAACACATTATCCTCAGCAGCCGCCGCTTCAAAGTCGCGCACCATCATACCAGTAGCCGCACCAGTTTGTACCTGGCTAATCATGTCGTAAAGGAATAATACCTTGAGCTGCGCCTTGAGCTCCTTGGCGTAATTAGTGGCGTAGACAGTGTAGCCCTTCGTAAATAGAAATAAGTCAATTTCGAGCTCGTCCTTATGCGCATCAGCTTGGTTCGCCCAGAGGAAAATATCAGTCGGCTCTGGCGGCTGGTCATCAGCCGGTATTGATTGGTCATTATTCATGATATATATTCTACTACAATTATTAGACGCTATTCTACTATTGCACGGCATCTTCGCCAAAATGTTTTTGCAAACGCATTTTGATTGAACCATGATGGCGGCCGAGTTTCTGGCTCATCGCAGCAATACTTTCGCCGTTAATGAACATTTGGCGCAATTCATCGTCATCAGCCTTAATCCATGGTTTATAAGCATTAGGATAAGTCTGGCGCATTTTAGCAATTTTAGCCGACCAGCTAGAATTAGTACTGTTCACTTTTTTGGCGGGCGTAAGTTCGCCGGATGCGCGTTTGTCAGCTTTTGGCTGTAAGTGCGCGAACTTTTTAGCATCATCTGCCGCCCGCGCGCGCAGCTGCTTGTCAATAGCATAGGCTTCGTCGCTCATCTGCAAAGCCATGCGGTTAATACCCGTCAAATACAAATTATCAATATCGCGCACCCGGCTAAGCGCCACATAGCCCATGCCCGGCACAAAGGCTTTGCGGAGGTCAATTCGCGCACTATCCAGCGTCATGCCTTGGCTTTTGTGGACAGTAATCGCCCACGCTAAACGCAGCGGAACTTGGCTAATGCTAGCTCGTTTGCGCGTCCCATCGCGCAACTCCCAAGTATCAGGCTGCATAGTCACCGTCCGGCCATTACGAAACTCCACTACCGGATAATCCGTCACTGGCTCGAAATCGACCACCATGCCAATACTGCCATTAGCATAGCGCCGCGCCTGATCGTTTTTGACCGCCATCACTAATGCGCCTATTTTAAGGGTCAGTACCTCTGGCGCTAGTACGCTACGCTGCAAATTATCAACGTAGTTGTTACTACCAGTAGTGTGGCGTTGATACAACACCTCGTCGCCCAGCAATTCAGCCAGCCTGGCTTGATTAATTCTATCGACGTCAACATTCACAGTATGCAATTCTGTCAGATCTGCTCCGGCTGGCGGTTGATATTCGGTCCGCTCTAACAGCTGTTCGGCATGGCGGCGGCGCAAATCGCCAGCCCGCATCGCCGTCAAGATTTCTAGCAGCGTATCGCCGTCGCGCTGGCGAAACTGCTCGCTCAGATACAATACCGTCGGATCAAGCTCGCGCCATGCCGATGAATTCACTGCAAAACCGCCCTCGCGGCCTTGCGCTCGATTAACTGGCGGCAGCTGAAAGAAGTCGCCAGACAGTACCACTTGAATGCCGCCGAACGGCTCGTCGACTCTCTTGCGTACTAAACGGCAAACTTCGTCAACCATGTCCAGGCGGTAATCGTGCAACATGCTAATCTCATCAATAATCAAGACGTCGGTTTTTTCGATAATTTCGCGGCGGCTTTTGCTAACATGCTCGGCAAAACCATTCGGCAGGCGGTCGCTGACGCCAATCCCTGACCAGGCATGGATCGTCGCGCCGCCCAGATGCGTCGCCGCCAGCCCGGTCGTCGCTGTCACCGAGACATACTTGCCGCTAGCCTTGCTCAAGTTAATGAATTGATTCAGCACGAAAGTCTTACCCGTTCCTGCCGGGCCGGTCAGCAGTGCGCTTTCGCCGCTCAATAATATTTCTAAGGCTAAATCTTGCTTCACTACCCTTATTATACAACTTAAGACGCGGAGCTACTTATCCCAAGCAAAGCCTTTACCAAAATGACCGTAGCGCGCTGTTGGTTCGTATTGCGGACGAGCCAGCTGCAACTTATCAATAATACCCGCTGGACTAAGGTCATAACCTGCGATTGGCTGCTCAACGCCGTCAACTACCGCTGTAGCCTCAACCGGCTGGTCGTGGCCAATTGCGTACGCCAAGCGCACCAACACTTCCTGAGCTGCAAACTTTTTAAGATAATCAACTGCGACCCGCCGCGCCATATAGGCACCGCTGCGATCGACCTTAGTGGCGTCCTTGCCGCTAAACGCCCCGCCGCCTAGCGGAATCCGCGGGCCATAATTATCAACTGCTAATTTACGCCCGGTCAAACCAGCGTCCGCCGCGAAACCGCCAATTTGCCAATCGCCTGCCGGATTTATATGCAGAAAAATACCGTCAAAATCACCTGCCACATATTTTTGCTGCGCAAACCACTGCCGCACTGCAGCCGCCAGCTCGTCGTGCGGCGCATTCTGGAAGCTGGCAACAATCGCCGCAATCTGGCCGCCATAGGTCGTCACCTGCGTTTTGCCGTCATACGGCCATTTCTCATACAAAAAGCGATTCAAGGCCCGCGCCAAAGCATACTCTAGCGGCAACAGTTCTGGCGTCTCAGCACAAGCATAACCAATCATCACCCCTTGATCGCCAGCACCGCCCGCGTCCACGCCCTGAGCAATCTCTGGGCTCTGGCGTGCAATCCGCTCAATAATTTCCACGTCGTCGCCAGCCAGCCGCCGCGCAATCTGCTTGACGTCAACTAGCTCGCTCGACGATACTTCGCCGGTTAGAAACAGTGCGCCATGGCCGCCGCAAGCTTC
Source organism: uncultured Candidatus Saccharibacteria bacterium (assembly GCA_963456275.1). Classification (GTDB taxonomy): domain Bacteria; phylum Patescibacteriota; class Saccharimonadia; order Saccharimonadales; family Saccharimonadaceae; genus Saccharimonas. The sequence continues at coordinate 9,293 of CAUOLJ010000004.1, read as the reverse complement.
AATCGCCACTCGGGCTTGCGGGTCTTTGGCAAGATACGCGTCCAGGATAGCATCGCTGATTTGGTCGCAAATCTTGTCCGGATGTTTCGGCGAAACGCTCTCGGCCGTACGATATACTGCTTGATTATTAGATTCTACAGACATAAAAAACTCCTTTCTATCTGCCCCGCTACGAGGCCAAGAAAGGAGCCGCAAAGACAATATCTCTCCTGGCCAAGCAGGCTGGAATTAGCACCTTGCTGCAAGAGCAGGTTGCCGGCGAGTCATCAGGCCAGTCCCTCGTCGCACTCTGGATATTAAATTATTAACAAGTTCATTATAGCACGCCCCACCCCGCCAAATCTAGATTGACAGCAAAAAACAGCCAAGGCTCTCGCTATAGACGAACGCCAGCCCGCGCTTTATTCGCCCACTCATCCGCTAGCTCGTTCTGCTCGTGGCCGACGTGGCCGCGTACCCAAACCAGCTTCGGTTGCGTCGATTGGTAAAGCGCGTACGCTTGCTGCACGAGATCAAGATTCTTAATTTCGCCGCCTTTTTTACGCCAACCTTTAGCAGCCCAGCCTGGTGCCCACTTGGTTAACACATTGATCCAAAATTCGCTATCGCTATGAATTTCGCACGGCTCATCGCCAGCTAACTCCATCGCTGCAATCAGTGCCATGCCCTCCATACGAATATTCGTCGTCTGGCCGTCTTCGCTACCCAAAGCTACCGGCTGGCCGTTCTCAATCACCGCATAGCCGCCCGGGCCTGGATTCGGGCTAGCGCTGCCATCTGTAAAAAATACTCTCACTGCTTCCCTGCCTTCTAGATATCGCGGACTGGCCGCAGCAGCTTCAGCTCGTCTGGCATATACCACTTGTTACCGCGATTATCTTGTTCATATTTATACTCTATCATGTGATCGGCCTGAAAATAGTCGCCCGTACCAACAATCTTGTACTGAATATACATTTTGCGTACTGAATCGCTCTGCGGCATCGGCCCGCGATACAAACGCAGCTCAAAAATCTCGCCTGGCTTGAGAAATTTATTCAAGTCGCCTCGCTGCCCTAATATCTCATACTTATCAAGCTCCACGTCAAAGCTCGCGTGGTTGCGAATATGTGCCCACACCTCGAGGTACTTATTGTCGCCCGACGGATGCGCCTCGGTGCGCTCAACCTCTATCTCGGGAATCACTTTCTGCCCGTTAGCCGAGTGATATTGATCGGGCTGAGGCTTACTGTCTGACTTCCTAGTATCTGCAGCAACCCCTGAAGTGTCTTTATCGAAGTTATTCTCGTCCCGACTGCCGCGATTATCTTGCGGCGAGACCATATCATTATTATTAAGACGCGCCAGATATTCGTCATCACCATCCGGCTCGCCAAAAATTAAATCACGCAACCATCCCATACGTCTATTGTACCGTATTTAGACAAAGCTACACATACGCTATATATAGTGCCGCTATATATAGCGTATGTACTGCCGTGGAAAAATCAGGGAAATCTTCGAGACACGCTAGACTACTGTTATTTTGCTTATGTTTGGCACTCTTGACATGCGAGTGCCAACCAATTACAATAAAATATAGAGCAAAAGCTCGCCAAATCATAAACGAAAGGAGTAATACAAATGAGTAAACTCGTTCGATTCGACCCGTTTGCCGAAATGGATGCCCTGCAGCGCCATTTCTTTAATGACGACAACTGGATGCCGCGCCAAATGCGCTCGGTCGGCTTGCCTACCACTGATGTTTACATGAAAGATAACACGCTAGTCGTCGAGGTTCACTTGCCGAAATTCGGTGAAGACGACGTCAATATTTCTGTCGAAAACGGCAACTTGGTTATCCAAGCCCAACGGCACGAAAAAGAAGAAGATAAAGAAAAGAAGTACGTCGTACGCGAGTCGAGCAGCAGCTTCTACCGCAGTGTTCAGCTGCCAGAGCGCGCTGACGCCGATGCTATTGAAGCACACCTGGACGACGGCGTCTTGAAGGTCACCGTGCCAGTCACGCCAGCGCCAGAGCCAAAGAAAATTACCGTCAAATCACGCGGCAAGAAGAAAGAGTAAGCCTTTCTCAGCTTTGGCCGTCAAGAAGGCCTCGGGATTACCCGAGGCCTTTTGCTAATAACGAAATTCCGTAGTCTAGCTAGAAAGCGTCAAACTATTCCGCGTATTTTTCAACGAACCGCCGCAATATCTTGACCGGCTCGGTTACCAATTCCGATTCGCGGTACGCCGCATCGATCAGATCTTGAGCCTCCTCTGGCGCGAAATAGCCGGCATGCTTATAAATATTAATCCGCAGCGCCAAGCCGTCAGCATCAAGCTCGGGATGGAATTGCGCCGCATAAACATTTTTCCCGGCGCGCAGCAATTGTATACAGGTCGCAGAACGCGCTAGCACCACGCTGTTCGGCGGCGCCGTGTCTGTCCCCTCTTTATGCCCAACGAAGCCGCGAAAACTAGCCGGCAAGCCAGCCAGCAGCGGATCATCCTGCGCTTCCGGCGTCAAATTTATATCCACCGCGCAAACCGGCTCACCATGGTCGAAATCAGTCCGACCGCCCAGCGCCGTCACCAACGCTCCCACGCCCAAACAAGTGCCTAAAAACGGCTTATCCTCGGCTGCAATCCGGCGAAGCAGCGGCATGATATAATCTTCAAACTGCAATTGTTCCGGCGATTTTTCCTCTGGCGGATAAGCAAAATTAGCCGGCCCGCCGCCCATAAAAATACCGCTGTAATCATCCAAATTAACTGGCGAGAATTCGCCGCGGTCAAGCCGCAAGCGCTGCAACTGCTCCGGTTGCAAACCGCCAAATTTCAAAAAAGCTGCATATTCGTCGTCAGATGCTTCGTCCTCGGGACGGGATTGTAAAAGAAGAAAAGGTTTTGTCATAACCCTTAGTATAACGCCTTTTAAACTCAATAGCTACCGTCAAAAATCACGAGGCGTTAAATCTTCAGCCGACTCAACATCGCGAAGCCACGGAAAATACCGGAGCACGTTGTCTTGATGCAGCACTTCTGCCAAGGGTGCTAATTTAACCGTAATATCTTCGCCAGCATCAAGATGCTGCGCTGCTCGATGCAACACTCCCCCTGTAGTCAGGAACAAATAGGTAAACCACTCAATTTTCTTATCCATCTGCACGACATCAAGCAGTCTCCAATTAGCAAAAGTACAGCCTGTTTCTTCTCTCAATTCGCGCTGCGCCGCTGCTAATACCGACTCGTCGCTAGAGTCAACCCGGCCGACTGGCAAATGGTTCTTGCGGACAATCCCGCCCGGTTGCTTTTCGTCGATTACCAGCACATCGCCAGCCTCGTCAAGCGCAATGACCATCACAGTATCTGGACGGCGCAGCATTTCAAAAGTTTCTACGCTGCCATCGGGCATCTTTTGCGGCCATTGATATACTTTGTAAATCTCACCTCTAAAAATACAATCTGCTTCCCGAGGAATCAGACGAGCACCTTTCGGCAAAACACGTTCGGTCATTACACTATGCCCTCAACTTTTTCATCAAAATATCATAACCGTCAGTCACCTCATCTTGACGGCTGACGCCTAATTCCGCCATAATACGCCACAGATCATCGGTTATCGCGGCAGGGTCGGCGTTCTCGCCAGCTAATCGCTCTAATTCCATAAAGTTGCCCAAGCCTTCCACCGAGTCGATACATACTTCCGCATCATTCAGTTTGCCAGTCCGGCGAGTCTTTGATATGTCCGAAAACGGCACGAGACCTAGCTCCTTGACAATAGCGATCATGACGTCTGGATCGCCAACTTCCGTTTCACGCTCAATACTATCCAGCTGCCCAGTCACCGATCGTTTTAGAGTAAATAACGTCCGCTTGGTTTCATTTTCGCCTTGTCCGTGCGTTTCGGTACGCACCCGCAGCCAAGGTACCGTGTTACCATCGCCGCCAGATTCTCCCGGCAGACCAAACACTTGATCGCGCTGATGCACCGGCTCACCGAGAGCAACGCCCTTACCCGCCAGCGCAGCCAACAACCCTTCTTTATCTTGCAGTCTAACTTTTATCTCAATTTCTCTCATATACAAATGATATCACGTTTAGGACACATCCACTGGACCGACAATATCCGTATTGCCAAAGTAAAAATCGGTTAAGACCTGCCGCCATGGCGTGCTGGTTGCCGCAGCATATATCATTTTGCCAATATCGCCATGGCAAGCCAACAACACCGTTTGATCTGGGTGTTGACGCGTCATGAAATCAAGCACTCGCTGGCCGCGAGCCAATAACTCAGGAAAAGTCTCAGCGCCGTCAGGATGCAAAAAATAGGTCACGTTTTCTGCTTTGATGATGTCCGGCGCACAAATTTCCTCAATATCAGCGACCGGCTTACCAGTCATAATGCCAAAATCACGCTCGATTAAATCGTTGTGAACTATCGGCTCGGCAAGACCCAGCGCCGCCGCTACAATCGCTGCCGTCTCGAAAGCTCGATCAAGCGGCGATGCATACACTGCGTCAAAAACTAGTTCCCTATCCTTGATGTGACGCGCCAATTGCCGCGCTTGCTGGCGTCCCAAATCAGTCAGCGGCAGGTCGCGATGACCGTTCAAAATCCCGCGCACATTGTCTTCATTCTGGCCGTGGCGAGCGATATAGATAGTAGTCATAAGCTTTAGTATATCATCTCTATCGGGCAGCGAGAAACCTCGTAGAAACCCTACTTACCACTAAAATTCCTTGTTATCAAACCATCGATACGTCCCGCGAATGACACTCCAGCCAATCAGCAATCGCATCGATATCGAGATGATCAGTCGCGACGCGGACGGCGAAATTTTCTAGTTCAACAGCCGCCGCAGTCATTCTCCAGCCATTTCTCGCCAAAAAGATACCAGCAATCGTCACCGCTGTACGCTTATTGCCATCGGTAAAGATATGATCTGCTATACAATTACGCAAATAAACCGCCGCCTTTTCGTGGACTGACACATATTGCTCCTCACCAAAAACAACTGTTTGCGGCGCAGCCACCAGCGACTTTAGCCCCAGCTCATCGCGTACGCCATGCGAGCCGCCAAAATCCTCAATTATCCAAAAATGCAGCTCTAGAATTTCGTCAATCTCCAGATAGCGAATCATCGGTCTGCCAAGTTTTTCAGCGTTTCGCCGTACTGCTTTTTGAAATCATCATAATCCTGACGAAGCGACGGCTTATTTGCTTGCTCAATTGGCTTTACCTGCTCAACCGTTAATCGCACCTCGTCGCCATCGCGAATCCCCAGCGCCCGCAAATCCCGCGCCGGCAGCGTCACACCGCGGCTCGAACCAATCTTGATAACTTTTTGAATCGTAGTGATTACCATACAAACATTATAACAAAATTATAATTTTATTGCAATATCGGCTAAACTAACCAATATTTACCGCACGATTTCGCTATACAACTCATGCCATTTCATATGCGCTCTATACGCTCGAGCTGGCGCGTCAACCTCGCTCTTCTGAAGCAATAACTCCTCAGGGTTAATAAACATTATTTCGTCACCCTCTTCACCTGGTATAAAGTCAAAATTCTCCGGCCAGACACGGCAATAAAAACAGATTTGATTTGCATCAAGCCGCTCGATATACATCTGTTCCGACGCGTCAAACAGCTGGTAGCGCAAATCGCCTTTATAGCCAACTTCTTCGTACAACTCGCGTTTCAGCGATGATTCAAAATCCTCATCATAATCCATGCCTCCGCCCGGCAAATCCCAATAAGTCCGATTAATTTCCTTGACGACCAAAATCTGCCCAGCGTCGTTATAGATGAGAGCTTTGAGCGAAATTCGGTAGAGGTAATCGTGGCGAGTCACTCCGACTGAATCTTGCGTTACGAGATGCCCGTTGGTAAGTTTTGTCATAGGGACAATTATAACACTTTTAGCCTAAACCCAGCGTAAGTACCGTCTTGCTTATATGCTTCCTCACCAAGGAACGCCGGAACGGCCTGCAGCTCATCGTTATAAACAAAGTTTTCAAGACTAGTTATGCTCTTTTCTTCCTCGGGTAAAATCTTCCCCGTCATTTTATAAAAAGTTCGCTCTTGGTCAACAATCTTCCCATCCAGATATCGTTCTATATCGGTGTATATTTGCTCATACAGATCATCGTTCAAATACGAATTTGGTACTTCATAAGCCACGAAATTCGGTGCCGTGGGTGGAGATTATTGCGAGTATTTTTGTCATATAGCTATTATTCTACGCCGCAAAAACAAATCTGCCAACGATATATGCGCTATTTATTGCATATTATTATATACATCAAACGCATCAATAATTTCTTGGTTGCGAATTACTTCGCTAGCATCAGCTCTTGCTATAATAGCTCTTGTCATTTTATCGCTAAAGCCAATATACGTAACTTTTACACCCCGAGCTTTCGCAACCTGGATAGCTGGCAGCAAATCAGTGTCTGAGCTTACCAGTATAACCTCATCAACCCGTCCGCTTAATGAATCAACAACAATATCCACCGCAATACCAACATCAACACCCTTTTCTTGCATACGCAAATCTCTATGCTGACAATTATGACACACATCACTGTCGCGCACTTTTAATTTACCGACTTCATTAAAGGTAATTTCTTGATTTTTCAAGGTGTTTCTTAATCGTCGCGCCACATCCGAAAAACGCGTTGTTTTCTCTAGAATTGAATCATCAAGATCCCTACGAACCTGCACCTTAGCACCGTAAAATACAATTTTCACACCGACACCAACGATATTTTCGACAAGCGACCTAATATCTATCTTCGTTAGTTCGTCCTTTGAGGATATTTTGCCATGCTCAATCAAAACCTCGGCAGCTTTATACAAAAAATTTTGACCATCAACATATACCCTCTTCATACACCTTATTATACCAAAACCTCGACGGGGACGAACCCAAGTCGAGGTGCTGTATGTATTATACTAGCAGAGATGCGCATATAAATCAATCCATACCTCCGCCCGGCAAATCCCAATACGTCCGATCAATCTCCTTGACGAGCAAAATCTGCCCAGCGTCGTTGTAAATCAAGGCTTTGAGCGAGATGCGATACAAACAATCCAGATGGTCCGTGCCATCTAAATTCTGCGTGATGATATGTCCGTTGGTGGTTTTTGACATGAAAGTAATTATACTACACCTGAACGCCAAATGGCTGATACCATCTCACCTACCGTATATTCTGTCTTTCCAATACCCATGATTAACTGCTTATTGGGTGTTAACAAGTTGGGAATTATCTAATTGCAATACTCTTTTATTTTACCGGCATATTCATTCAAAAGATTCTTTGAATAGATTTTTTCCTTTTTTGAATTTCTAACTTCTTTCCAAAGAATAGAAGCCACTTTTAATTTATTCGAATAGTTGCGGCTATTTTCATCTGCACAGAAATCCTTTAAAAATTGATTCCATTGACAAACCGAATTATCATACTTGGCATAATCTGACTCTCCATAATAAACTTTTAGCATATCTTGAATGGTAAAACTCAAATCATTTTCTCTCTTTACTTTTCTCCAAGCAGTAGCCATATCAGCAGTAAATTTAAATGGTGAGATACCCGTTAAAGCAGAAAAATATTCTCTGAATTTTGCGTTAAAAGAAAAACCACATTCAAGCAATAGCGTATCTAACGTAATATTTTCAACTTGCTTCTTTTCATTTTTTATTGATGACTTTTTAATCAAATTACCCTTAAAGTATTGCTCAATAATATAATTGAGTTCCTGTTTTGTACCTTTATATTCTAATCCTAATGACTTGCATATCTGTGAAATTTCTTCACGATACCAATAGTATTTATTAAACTCATCAAACGATGTAATTTTATCAAACTCAGGTCTACTTTCTATCAATATTTTCACTCCTCAAAACCAATTTACTTTTTCATGTCTAGTATCTACAGCTCCTCAACCTTCACCCGCCTCTGCCCCGTCGTATCCCGCTCGCGCACGGTGACGGTGCCGTCCTCCAGCGTCTGGAAGTCGATGACCACGCAGTGCGGGGTGCCGATTTCGTCCTGGCGGCGGTAGCGTTTGCCGATGTTGCCGTTGTCATCCCACATCACCCGACCGGGGTTAGCTTTGGCGAGCTGGGCGTAGACTTCACGGGCTTTTTCCACCAATTCTGGCTTATTTTTCAGCAGTGGTGAGACGGCAAATCTGACCGGCGCCAAATGTTCTGGCAACGCCAAATACACCCGCTTTTCACCGTTTTGCTCATCCTCACGGTACGCGCCCGACAGTACCGCCATCAGCGCCCTCTCCACACCAAAACTCGGCTCAATGACGTGCGGCACAAATTTTGTGTTCGTCCCCTTGACGGTGTATTCCATACTCTTGCCACTGACCCGCTGAATGTTCATCAGGTCAAAATCAGTGCGGTAGGCGATACCCATCAACTCCTCACAACCAATTGGATAATCGTATTCGATGTCGATCGTCTTTTTGCTATAGTGCGCCCGATCCTCCGCTGGTACGTCCAGCTCGTGGATGTACTCTTGTTTAAGACCCAGTTCTGCCAAAAACGCATGCGTCGCCGCCAGCAGCTCATCAAATGCCTCCTGCCAATGCTCAGGGTCGACAAAATATTCAATCTCCATCTGCTCAAACTCCCGAGAGCGGAAGACGAAGTCGCGCGGCGCAATCTCATTACGAAAGGCTTTGCCCTGCTGAGCGATACCAAACGGTAGGTTCGGGTAGAAACTATCGACGACGTTTTTGAAATTAGTGAAGATACCTTGGGCGGTTTCCGGGCGGAGATAAGAAATGCTATCCTCACTCTCGGTGACGCCAACGTGCGTTTTGAACATCATATTAAACGTTCGCGATTTACTTAGCGGATTACCATCGGGGCTTTTGATGCCCTGCTTGGCAATCGCCGCATCCATCTGCTCCATCGTCATGCCATCTACATCAACGCCGTTGTCCTTGAGAATATGATCGGTGCGAAAACGGCGGTGATTGACCGTATCTTCGCACAGCGGATCGACGAAGGTATCCACATGTCCACTCGCCTGCCAGACCTTCTGATTCATCAAAATCGCCGCATCGACGCCGTACATGTCGTCGCGCTCATCGACAAACCGACGCCACCACAAATTCATAATATTACGCTTCAGTTGCACACCCAGCGGACCATAATCCCAGGTACCAGAAAGACCGCCATACACATCCGACCCCTGATAAATAAAGCCGCGGCGTTTGCACAGGCTAATAATTGCTTCCATTTTTGCTTGACTCACAAGAAGTCTCCTTTCTCCTC
>CAUOLJ010000003.1:0-84219 GCA_963456275.1 uncultured Candidatus Saccharibacteria bacterium | reverse complement strand
CGGTAATCGCCGCCAGTCCATCGCCGAAATCATCGTTCTTACGATACTTCACCTCTGTAAAATACAACGCCTTGCCTTTCACGCTGACGATATCGATTTCGCAGTACCGCGTCCGCCAATTCCGCGCCACAATCTCATGGCCGCGCGCCGTCAGCCAATCCGCCGCTGCCTGCTCGCCTTTATCGCCAATTTGGCGAGTTGTCATTGGTTTTTTCGTTTCTGACGAAATAGTATTTGACAAATCAATTCGAGCAACATTTCCAGCGTCTGGAGTGATATTCTCAGAAAAAATTTGGGCAACTTTACGTGGGCCCCGAATTATTTTCTGAGGATATCCGACAGACGGCTCGCCAGATTGAACAACTGTTTTCTGAGGCACTGCTTGCGGCTTCGCCTTATTGCCAGCATACTTCGCCAGCGGCGCGAAACTCAGCCGGTGCAGCGGCGTCACGCCCAGGCGCTCAATCGCTGCCCGATGCTTGGCCACGCCATAGCCAGCGTTCGACGCGAAACCGTACCCCGGATAGACCGCATCCTGCTCGGCCATGAACTGGTCGCGCGCCACCTTGGCGACGATCGACGCCGCTGACACGCTCGGAACAAGGCCGTCAGCTTTCGCCATCACCGTCACGTATCGCTCTAGCGCCGTGCCGCGCAGAAAATTCACCTTGCCATCGATAATGATTTCGCTAAAAGCTAGATTTTGCTGGCGGCATTGCGCTTGAATCTGCTCGACCGCCCGCCGCGTCGCCAGCCGCAGCGCTTCGCTCATGCCAATATTGTCCAACTCCTGGGCGCCCACCCAGCCCAGTGCCCAGGCAGCCGCCTGTTGGCGGATTAATGCATCTAGAGCCTGGCGGCGCTTTTTGGTTAGCTTTTTGCTATCGTCCAAGCCGTCGATCTCGGCGCCGCCCAAAATCACCGCGCCAACCACCAGCGGCCCTGCCCATGGCCCGCGCCCAACCTCGTCGATCCCCAAAATCATAAGTTCATGATAACAAATGGCAGCGATAGGCTCAATCGCGGGCGCAGATGGCGGAATTTGTGTTATAATATTAGTAAGCTAAACACATTGACTAGAGAGGAGATGTTTAGCTGATGAAAGGGAGGATTTTCATTCTTCTCATCATGGTCGGGATTCCGGCCATGGCCTGGGCTGTCTTGGCCTGGGTGACAATGATCACATTCGGTGTGCTGCACAGCGCGTGCAGCATAATCCCACCGCTTTCCTTCATGGAAAGTTTTCTCGCGGCACTAGCACTCTTTAGTATCGTGGTGTTTGTGGTATCCTTGGCGACCGATAACACGCGACCGGCCCGCCGCCACGGCGGCCGCTGACACCTAGCCCCGAGGAAGCGGCCCGCAGGCAGAAATCCTGCCTTGCCATGGCCTACTCTCGGTGGGCCGTTTCCTCTCCGATGCCCGCTGGGGCGGCTCGTGGAACACACACGTTCTGCTTGAGACGCCTCGGCGGGCACTTTCCTTTTCACGGTTATTTCGCAGGCAAAACAAAATCCCGCTGATCGGCGGGATTTATCGTTAGCGATAGATACAGACTGCCATTAATTTTCGGCGTGGCGGGCAGCGACCTCGGCAGCCTTGGCGTCCAACTCGGCCTGCTTAGCTTCTTCGGCGGCCTTTTTCTCGGCAGCTTCTTTAGCTTTTTCCTCTTTCAAGCGAGCGGCTTCTTCTTCGGCATGCTCGTCGCGGACAGCGTTGACAGCTTCGCGATCAAATTTAACAGCCGTCAAGCGGGCCGACTTGCCGCTGCGTTTGCGCAAGAAGCTCAAGAAGTTGCGGCGAACCTTGGCCCGGCGCACAATCTCGACTTTTTCTACCAGCGGGCTATGCAGCAAGAACGATTTTTCGACGCCGACGCCCGAAGCAACTTTGCGAACGGTGATGCGGCTAGTGTGCTGGCCTTTGTTGTCGGTGCGGATAACCACACCTTCGAACATCTGAATGCGCTCTTTGTTGCCCTCTTTGATTTTCTGATAGACGCGTACGGTGTCGCCGCTGCGAACATCGACAACTTGCGCTTTCTTTTGCTCGTCGTTGACTTTTTGGATTAATGCAAAACTCATAATTTTTCCTATCTTTCAAGCCCGCTCTGGCTGGCCACGCAGTTGTACCTCTGCGGCTCCACACCGAACAAAGCCCGAATAATTAACTCTCGTACAATGCAAGTATTCTAACACAATATCAAGCGGCGAGCAATAGACGCAAAGAGAGCTAGCGGCAGAGTCCATCTAGCCGCCAGCTACGCTTGATATTTTATCAATTTCAGAAAATCTTACGCTGTGGTTGACTGGTCAGTGCTATCGATATTGAAGTAAACCCGAGTATCAGGGTTAGCGCCGCCTACCGGCTGAACCCCTGGATTGATAATTCTATCCGGGCTGACACATACGAATTTACCAGCTTGCCCCGATTCTTCCCATACTCGGCAAGTATCCATATAGAAAGCTCCATCTACCACTACTCTGTCTACAGACTGATTAGTGCCAGTGTCAATAGAGTCGCCTGATACCGCTGGCTGAGGCAAACCATCATTTTGGTCTGTTGCAGTAGTGGGATCTTTTTCTTCATTCGCAGCAAACTCCATAGATGTACACACGGTAGAACAAGTTGCCGCTACAACAATTGCAGAGATAGCGCCTATCGGTTTCCTTAACTCCTTCTTGGGCAGCCAATCCCAATCTAAGCCAGTAGACCCCTCAGACGCTGCATGTCTCATAGCTGGCCTGTCAAATTCTAATATACCCATCTCGTTATATTTTTACCTCGAAATTAAAATTGGTATGTCTTTTTATTATACCACAAACTATACTAAAATGCAAGCAAAATAGCTATTCATCGGTTGGGTCAAGAGCTTGACGCGGGGTCAACAGGTTTTCTGTTGAACTCTCTACATATACGACACGGTAGGGCTCGCCGTCAATAACCATAGTCGTCGGAAGCTCCGCTCCTGGCTGGAATCCGTCGACTGCCCCGTCAAATTTCACGCAGATAACCGTATTTTCATCGACACTATCCGACCGTCTGGCCGCCTTGAATGACGGAGGGTCTACTTCCACCAATTTGCCATCTTCAACGGCGTAGTATCTTACCTGTTCGTCGCCCACCTGCCGCGATTCGCCAGGCTGCTGACATGTCGGGTCGCCGTTGACTTCAGCAGCTGGGCGTACAACAATCTTGCCGCTGTTTTCACCGTCTGTACTCTGTATGTAAGCAACTGGCGCGATCCAAACTGAATCACCCTCGCCAATTTTTTTTGGCTAACTCCTCATAAGTTAATGTCCCGGCAGTAGCGCTCTCGGAGGCAGTACTCCCGGCTGGCGTAGGATCCGGCGTCTGATACTCAGCCGAGCACGACCCGACAAACGAGCTTAACGCTAAACTTCCAACTGCCAAAAATGTTGTCAACCGGTTTCTTATTGTGTCTAAAAACTCTCCATTTCCTCTCATAAATATATTATGCTACAAACTGCCATTTAGTTCAACATGCGCGCCCAAAATGCCAAAACGCGCTATAATATACTCATGGATTACAACAAACTAGCACTCGAACTACACCAAAAATATAAAGGTAAAATCACCACCGCGCTGCGCGATAACGGCGAAATTGACCGCGATAAACTTAGCGCTTATTACAGCCCGGGCGTCGGCGCCGTTAGCCAAGCCATCGCCGAGAACCCGGCGGATTTGCCGAAATACACTTGGACGAATAATTTGGTCGGGGTGATCTCTGACGGTTCGGCGATCCTAGGCCTAGGTAATTTAGGGCCAAAAGCCGCCATGCCGGTTATGGAAGGCAAGGCGCTGCTGTTCAAGCATTTCGCCAATGTCGATGCCGTGCCAATTGTCTTGGACGTTCATCAGCCAGAAGAAATTATCGCTGCCGTTAAGGCGATAGCGCCGAGCTTCGGAGCGATCAATTTAGAGGATATCGCTTCGCCAAAATGCTTCGAGATCGAGGAGCGTTTGAAAGCCGAACTAGACATTCCAGTGTTTCACGATGACCAGCATGGCACCGCAGTAGTAGTACTAGCTGGACTGATCAACGCCGCCAAGGTTGTTGGCAAGAACTTGCGCGACTGCAAAGTCGTCCTGGCGGGGCCGGGCGCGGCTGGTACGGCGATTATCAAACTGCTCAATCTGTACGGTGCCAAAAACTTGATTGCACTCGATCGCCACGGCGCGCTGAGCAGCGACCGCACTGACCTGTCGCCAGAAAAAACCGCCTTGCAGCAATATTTGAACACTTCAGAAAGCGGTACGCTAGCAGAAGTATTAACTGGCGCTGACATCTTCATCGGCGTATCGGCCGCCAACTCGCTAGCGCCAGAGATGGTCGCCGCAATGGCCAGCCAGCCGATTATTTTTGCCCTGGCCAATCCAGTGCCCGAAATCATGCCCGATGCCGCGATTAGCGCTGGTGCAGCTGTCGTAGCGACTGGCCGCAGCGACTTCCCGAATCAAGTTAATAATTCCTTGGCTTTCCCTGGTATTTTCCGCGGCGCGCTAGATAATGGCGTCCAGAAAATCACCGACCGGCACAAGCTAGCCGCCGCCGAAGCTCTAGCAGCGCTGGTCGAGAACCCAACCGCCGACGAAGTTATCCCGTCGCCATTCGACAAACGCGTCGTACCAGCGGTGGCAAATGTTATAAAATAAATCCTAAATCAATACTAAGTAGTTGATTTGGGGGCGGGACGGCGAACTGAATCGCGCGCCCCGCCCCAGAGCAAAGGCGCAGCTCTGCTGGCTTGAGCTTGCCTTTGCTGATGGCTAACAAGGCTAGAGCGTGGTTGATGGGCTAGTATACCAGTCCATCATGCGCTCGAAGTATGCCCGCCAGGTTGATGGCTCTGGTAGCAATTCTTCCATATACAGGGAACACAAGGTCTCGATGCCGTCACTACAGTGAAAGCGAGCAAGAAGCTTTCCTTCTTCCCTGTCATACACGGCCAGTACAAAGGACGTCTTTCCGTATTCCAAGACTCGACAAGACGTCTCAGCGTAAAACCCTGCCTCGCGAGCAGCACTCGTGAGACTGAGGGCAGTACAAGCCTCGGCACTGCCGCCAGCCATCTCATGAATTCGACGATCCGAGACCGTCCACTCATAATAACAATAACTGTTACCGTTCCTAAGAGGAACGGTAAACATACTATTTGAATAGAGTATCATCACGACCCCTTCCGCCCCACGCCGGGGCACTCTCGAACTCCACGCTTAGAGCCAGCACTCAATACTATACCACAATTTGTGTTAAATCACCCGTGCTATTTCCTCGAGCGTGGTCTCGCCGCGCAAAGCCGCCAGCACGCCGACTTGCTCGAGCGTTAGCATGCCTTCGTTTCGGGCGGTTTCTTCGATTGTCTCGGGGTGAACATCTTGGACGTCGCCGCGGATAAACTTCTGGATTTCATCGGTAACAACCAGCTGCTCCATGATAACCACCCGGCCTTTGTAGCCAAACGGCGCATCTTCGCTAGGCACGGGGCGCCATAGCTTGAAATTATCCAGATCAGGCTTCTCGACATCATGCGGCAGCTTTTCGAGCACGCGCTGGACGTATTTACGTGTTGCTTCATCAGGTTCATATGCTTCCTTGGTATGATCGACTAGACGCCGCACCAAACGCTGAGCAATCAACAAGCGGATAGCGCTTGAAAAGATCGGGTTAACTCCAATCATATCAATCATACGGCTAAAGGCTGTGCTAGTAGTATTAGCGTGAAAGCTCGATAACACCAGGTGGCCGGTGATTGACGCCTGAATAGCCGTGCGCGCCGTATCGACATCACGAATCTCGCCAACCATCACCACGTCTGGGTCGAGGCGCAAAACACTGCGCAAACCATCAGCGAAACTCTGCCCGTGCGTCGTGTCGATCGGGATTTGCGACATACCGCTCAGGCCATACTCGATCGGATCCTCGAGCGTAATCAGCTTGCGGTCGGTGGTATTCAACGCGTTGAGCATACTATAAAGCGTCGTCGATTTACCCGAGCCAGTCGGCCCAACCATCAGTACCAAGCCGCGCGGGTGGCTGACAACTTCGTCGATTTCCTTGCGCTGGCGCGGCGGAATGCCCAGCAAGTCCAAGTTCAACAATGATTCATCAAAATTAAACAAACGCAGCACCGCATCTTGGCCGTACAACGTCGGCACAGTCTCGACGCGCAAGTTCAATAGATGCGTGCCTTGGTCGGTGGTGATTTCCATCTGCATATGGCCGGACTGTGACTCCATAGCTGCACTACTAACGCCAGCACGGCTAGCTAGCTCGCCCATAATAATCCGGTAGCGCGAACGTTCTAGCTGTGCCACCGGGTGCAGCGCGCCGTCAACGCGCATGCGTACGCGGATAGAATCGCGCTCGTTTTCAATATGAATGTCGCTAGCGCCGAGCCTGTCCGCCTGCTTGATCAGGAAATCAAATAATTCCTCGCTCGATACCAGATTCAACGTCTGGCTAACTTGAGCAATGGTATTGCTATCGCCCTCTTTAGCAATCTCGATATCATCGTAAGCAGTGCGCTGCGGCGGATCGTAACGCAACATCATCGCCCGGTAACCGCTGGCACTGATCAGCAAAAACTGCAATTTGTCGCCGCGGTCTTGATACTCGCGCTTGATCTTCTGCAAAATAGATTGCGGCGTTTGCGAGGTCACGCCAATTTGATACATCACTTCGTTGCCGCCTTTGGCTAGCGGCACGATGCGGTATTGGTGCATTTTCTCGATCGGAATCATGCCAGGGACCAGCGGTAGCGTGTCCTCTAGATTGCGCATGTCAACATACGGCAAACCCAAAATAGTCGCCCGCTGGCGGGTAGCTTTTTCGTCTTGTTCGCGCCGGCGGCGCTGAACTTCTTCTTCATCCATCACCTTTATTTTAGCAAAAAGCTTGCGCTAAAAACAATGCTACAATAGAATTATGCCAAAAATCGTCGTCATCGCCCACAACATCCGCTCGACTTTCAATGTCGGGTCGATTTTTCGTACCAGCGAGGGGTTCGGCGTCGAAAAGCTAATTTTGAGCGGCTATACGCCGTATCCAGATTTGAGTTTGTGTCGCGAAGCGCCAAATTGCGCGCTAATCGACGGTGAAATCGCGCGATACGACCAGCGCCTGCCGCACATTCGTCAGAAAATCACCCAGCAAATTCACAAAACTGCGCTCGGCGCCGAGAGTTTGGTGCCGTTTGAGTATCACGAGGAACCGCCGCTGGACGAACTGCGGCAACTGGGCTACCGCATCGCCGCTCTGGAACAAGCCGCCAATAGCACCAATCTGCGCGATTATTCGGCGCCAGACCGCGTCGCGTTGCTGCTAGGCGAAGAAGTCGACGGTATCGCGCCCGAATGGCTAGCTTTGGCTGACGATATTATTGAGATTCCGATGTTCGGGCAAAAAGAGTCGTTCAACGTGTCGGTAGCGGCCGGAATCGCGCTGTACGAGCTAGCGACGAGCGGCAAAACCGCCAAAAATGCCTAAAATTTGCAAATTTTACGAAATAATTGCGAAAAGTATTGACTTCGCAGTCCATATGTGATATATATATATTAACTTTTCGCTCAAGTTTAGGAAAAAAAGGGCGGAAGGTTGCCCTTTTTACTTGAGCAAGCTTCTCTAAGAGGAGAGATCATGAAGTACAAGAGACCCGCCAGAGAAAGCGCCTACCTATACATCCTCAGGCACGCCACGAAGATGAAGCGCCAAGGAGGACTGTGTTACATACTATTCTACGGTATTCTCATCAAGTGTCTTCGAGTACTTGATAAAATTCGGCGCTGGCAGTGGGCCTTAGACAAGAGCAGCAAGGGCTAACGCCCGCTAGAAAATAGCCCGCCTAGAGGCCACCAGCCTCGGCGCAAGGCCTTTCTGGCGGGCTATTTTCTTTGGCCAAAATTATCTTACCCTAATCTATTTCACTTTAACGCATTCGTCGCCCAGCAGTTCGGCCAGGCCAGCGCGCAGGTTGCGCTGAGCGTCAACCCGAAACGGCAGGCGGATGGCATTGGACTTATCTTCGCCCAGAATCATAATGATGTCGTTTTGGCCAGGATTTTGGCTGCACAATTTCTTGAGCGAGACCAGCAAGTCGCGGTCGCTCGGATTCTTGACCTTGACATAGACGGTTTCCAGCTTTTCTAGCGGCTTGGCGGTGATTGCCGGTGCCGCTTTGGCGCTGGCTGCAGCCGTCACAGCTGGCGCACCGTTAGCGTTTTTGCGCGGATAGCGCTTGCTTTTGACGGCCGCACGACCTTTCGGCGCCGTCATTTTACGGCCGTGGCTTTGGTATTCGTTGAGCTCTTTGTCGGTGACGATATTGACTTCGTCGGCGATGACTTTGGCTTCATCAGTCATGTTGCCGTCGCGGTCGCGGGCGTTGATTGTGCCCGCTACTTTGACGATAGCATCTTGTTGCAAGCTGTCGCCAAGCTGCTCGTACAGCCTCGGGAAAACGATTAATTCTGCCTCGCTAGTTTTGTCCTCGATACCAACAAACGCCATTTTAGTGCCAGCCTTGGTGACGATGGTGCGAATCGTCGACACCAAGCCGCCGACCGACACTTTCTGCCCGTCAATTTGCGGCGTGCAGGCATGCAGCGGAATGGTCTGCTCCTCGAAAAAGGCATCATAATTATCTAATGGATGCGCGCTAATGTAAAGACCCAGCAATTCGCGCTCCCACATCAGCTGTTCTTTGCTGGTGTATTTGACTGGCGAAGCCTTCAGTTCGACCGACGGCATCAATTTGTCGCCGCCGAGCGCCGCGAACATATCAACTTGCCCGCTGAGCGCTTCCTTTTGCAGCTTGCTGGCAAAAGCTAGAATCGTATCGAGATTAAATAGCAAATCGCTGCGGTCGCCTAGCGCGTCGAAAGCACCGGCTTTGACCAGCGATTCCCAAGCTTTGCGATTAACTTTGCTGGTACTGACACGTTTGGCAAAATCCTCGACCGACTTGAACGGGCCATCGGCCTCGCGGGCGCGGATAATCTCTTCGACTGCACCGACGCCGACACCTTTGACCGCTGCCATGCCGAAACGGACTTGCTTGGCAGCCGGCACCACGCCGAACTCAACGTAAGATTGATTAACGTCCGGCGCCAGAACCTCCAAGCCCATATGCTTGCACTCGGTAATTTCAATCGCCAGGCGGTCGATATCGTCATGATCGCTGGTCATTAGCGCCGCCATGAAAGCGTCCGGATAATGCGCTTTCAGGTACGCCGTCCAATAAGCAATCAAGCCGTAACAAGCGGCATGCGACTTATTAAAGCAGTAATTAGCAAATTCCTCCAGCTGCGTCCAGAAAGTTTCTGCCATTTCGCGCGTGGCGCCGCCAACTTTGACCGCGCCCTCGACGAACTCTGGCTTAACCTTTTTCATCAAGTCGATTTTTTTCTTACCGACGGCTTTACGCAGCGTATCAGCTTGACCGCCAGTAAAGCCGCACCATTCCTTGGAAATTTGCATGAATTGCTCTTGGTAGACCAGAATTCCGTAAGTGTTTTCCAGCGAGTTGCGCATACCCTCGTGCAAGTAGGTAATCGGCTCTTCGCCGTGCTTGCGGCGGATAAAGCTATCGATAAATTGCATCGGCCCCGGGCGGTACAAAGCCACCATAGCGATGATATCCTCGAAATGTGTCGGTTTGAGCGCCCGCAGATAGCGTTTCATGCCTGCCGATTCTAACTGAAACACGCCGGTGGTGTCGCCGCGCTGAAATAGCTCATATGTCGGCTTGTCATCTAGTGGCAAGTGCGCCAGGTCTATTTCTTCTTTATAAACTTTTTTGATAATACGCATGGCATTGTTAATAATCGTTAAGTTTGAAAGGCCTAAAAAGTCCATCTTCAGCAGTCCCAATTCCTCAACTTCGCCCATCGGGAATTGCGTCGCCACCACGCCTTTTTGCGCCATTTCTAGCGGAATATAATTGACCAGCGTGTCCGGCGCGATCACCACGCCGCAGGCATGAACGCCGTGGCTACGAATTGTTCCTTCGAGCTGGATGGCATAATCCAGAACTTCTTTGGCGGTAGGATTATTCTCGTACTCCTTACGCAAATCGGCGTCTTCTTTGACACTAACCGACAGCGGAATGTGCCGGCCCTGATTTGGCGGCGGCACCAACTTAGCCAAGCGATCGCTCTCGGCATAAGGCACTTCCAGCACCCTGGCAACATCGCGCACCGCCATGCGGCCGAACATCTTACCAAAGGTAGCGATATTGCTGACGTGGTCTTCGCCGTATTTTTTAGCGCAATATTCAATCACTTCGTCGCGGCGGGTATCTTGGATATCAACGTCGATATCCGGCATGGAAATACGATCTGGATTAAGGAAACGCTCGAACAGCAGGCCGTACTTCAGCGGATCAAGGTCGGTAATGTTCAATGCGTAGGCAATAATTGATCCGGCGGCGCTCCCACGGCCCGGGCCAAAAACAATCCCTTGAGATTTACCCCAGTTAATAAAATCCTGAACAATCAAGAAATAACCCTCATAACCCATGTTACCCATCACGCCCAGCTCCATCTCGGCGCGCTGGCGAACTTCGTCGGATAATTGCGGGATGATATCATCAGGGTCTAGCTTCTCAGCTTCCTCTTTCGAAGCACTATTATAACGCTGCAATAGACCTTGATAAGTCAATCTCAGCAGATACGAATGCTCATTCTCGCCTTCGGGAAGCGGATATTTAGGAATAAGAATGCGACCCAGCTCGATTTCAACGTTACAGCGGTCAGCCACCTTTTTAGTGTTACGAATTACCTCGGGATATTCCTCTCCCCAGTGATCAATGATATCGCGCGGGTCGGTCAAGTGCAGCTCAAAGTCTTTCAGACTCATCCGCTTTTCATCGCTCAAGTACGAACCAGTACCGACACATAGCAAAATTTCGTGCGCATCTTGGTGATCATGCGTCAAGTAGTGGCCATCGCAAGTCACCACCATCTCGATGTCCAGCTCCTTTGATAGCTTAATCAAGCCCTCGTTGATTTTTGCCTGGACGTCCCAGTGTGTGTTTGATTTTGGATGGCCGTGGTCTTGCAGCTCCAGATAGTAGCGGTCGCCCAGGATCGATTTGTACCACTTGGCGATATCGCGGGCGCGGTCGTAATCGTCTTCTTTGAGAGCTACGCCAATTTCACCGCTAGCACAACCGCTCATCACAATCAGCCCTTCGTTCAGCTCCTCCAGTAAGTCGTGGTCAATCCGCGGCTTGTAATACATTCCCTCCAGGTTAGCCTGCGTCGATAGCTTCATCAGATTATGAAAGCCGGTATTGTTCATCGCCAGCACCGTCAAGTGAAAGCGCTGCTTATCCTTGGCCGGATCGCGGTCAAAGCGCGAACGCGCCGCTACGTACGTCTCGATACCGAGAATCGGCTTGATGCCAGCCTTTTTGGCAGTTTTATAATAGTCAAGGATACCGCTCATCGTACCGTGGTCGGTTACTGCTGCCGCCTCCATACCGAACTCCTTGACCTTGTCAACCAAATCATTGATTTTAGTCAAGCCGTCTAGCACCGAATGAAAGGTATGATTATGCAGGTGCACGAAATCGCTCGGTTGCAGCGCCGGCTGGCCTTGTGTTGAATTACTACCCATATCTTATGCTTATTATAGCGCAGACTAGGTTGTTTTTGAAGACGCGCCGCGCCAATCTGCCTACACTCTTGGCACAGTAATTTTAAGGAGTAAAGAAGCCGTTTCGCAACGCTAGCGCCGGCTATTTTGCATAACGCTGAGTATTTGGTCGATAAAGCCAGCCACGCTCGGGACAAGTTGGCCGGTGAGATTAAGCACCCAAACCAACAACACAATCAGCATAGTACCTCCTAAAAGCGACCCGAAACCGAAAAATATACCGCGAAAAAAGTTAATCTTGTAAATTTCGTAGCGATTGCGATTGAAGTCGTTGAACAGCTCCTCGAGCAGCGCCTGGCGCGAGCCTTTTTCGTTGTCATCGTGCAGACGCTGAGCCATGCGGGCGAAGATGTTATTGTGCTTTTTAGCCATAGATTTAGTTTGCCACAACTCGCCAGTTTTCACAATAAAAAAGCGCCCTGATTTACAATAAAACAGAGCGCCTTGAGTATTTGATTGGCTACAATTATTTGCGCTTACTTGGGCGGTTGAATTCGTCCTTGGCAGCGTTAGCAGCACGCACAGCGCGGTCGCTATAGTCGTCAACAGTTTTGCGGCCTTCTTCGACGGCAGCATTAGCTTTGTTGCGGACATCGCTATAAACTTTCTCGCCCTTGGCCTTGACCTCTTCGGCTTTTTCGCCAGCTTCGTTCTTTAGTTCGTTAGCCTTTTTCTTGAGATCGGCACGGGTTTCTTTGCCTGACTTCGGCGCTGTTAGGACGCCAGCGACTACTCCGGCAACTGCGCCAAAGAGCGCCCCCAAAACAAATTTACGTTTTGACATAATTAGTCCTCCTTATTTTTATGTTTTTTAGTTTTGTACATCATCGATTTGATGATCTTGGCGATTGCTGCCGGCGCCACCATAGCAGCCGCGCTGTTAGCGACCGACTCTACCTTGAGGGCAGTGCGTTCGGCTGCGCAAGCCACCCGCTTGATTTGGCGGGAAATCTGGATTAGCTTGATCGTCAGGATAATTGCCAACAGCAAGAACAACGCCAAAGCTGCTGCCAAAATGATGACAAGTATTTGAGCCCATTCCATCAATATTTGCGCTCCTTTTTGTTTATTTTAATACTGCTTTTTGCAGTTATACTCTCATTATACCACGTTCTGTCAGAAAAAGCTAGTGCTTTTAGCGATTTTCGCCGTTAATTCGCGATTGCAAGAACTGCCGCAGCGCTGGGCCGAGTTTTTGATGTTTCAATCCGAAATCAACCACGGTTTTGATGTATTCCAATTTATCGCCGGTATCATAATAAGTACCGTTGGTGATTTCTACGCCGTAAAAATCAAATCCGTCGTCAATCATTTCTTGCATAATCGGCTGGACAGTGAATTCGCCGCGGCCATCAAAGTCATCGCGAGCCCGCTCGAGATAGCCGAAGAACTCGCCCGGCAACAGATAGCTACTGACGCTCGCCAAGTCGGACGGCGCGTTAGCTTTACCAGGTTTTTCAACGATATTGGTCATTTTGATGACGCCGTCTTTGACTTGCTGGCCGTTGACTACGCCGTAACGATCGAATTCGGCGTCTTCGACAATTTTCTTGCACGACAAGATTGCCCCATCGAGCTGCTGCGATGCCTCAATCATTTGGCGAAAACGACTCGGGCTAGCCTCAATAAAGTCGTCGGCAAACGTGTAAATCACCGACTCGCCTGGCATAATCAAATGTGAAGCGCAAGTCAGCGGCGTCGCATTGCCGTACGGACCTTTCTGACGAATATAGACGAAGTTAGCCATCTCAGACAAGCGCTGGACGATATCGATGAGTGGCTGCTTTTTGGCGCCGCCAGCGCGCAGGTTAGCCAGCAGCTCTTCGTTTGGCGTATCAAAATGGTCTTCGATCGCCCGCTTGTTGGCGCTACCGATGATAATAATATCCTTAATACCAGCCTCCACCAATTCCTCGACGACATACTGGATAATCGGCTTGTCAATTAGCGGCAACATTTCTTTAGGCATAGCTTTGGTCTGCGGCAAAAACCGGGTGCCGAAACCAGCGGCAGCAATGATAGCTTTGGTTGGTTTTTTCATAATTTAACTCCTATTCTCTCCTATTTCTGAAGTGTCGAACCTTATAATTTTTCGCGGATTAATTTCTGGGCGAGGCTCGGGTTGGCTTGGCCTTTGGAACGCTTCATCACTTGACCGACTAAGTAGCCGATAGCTTTATCCTTGCCAGCTTTAATGTCAGCAATGGAAGCCGCTGAGGCCGGGTCGTTCAATACTTCGTCAACAATGGCGGCGATGGCTGATTCGTCGGATACCTGCAACAAGTTCTTTTCCTTGGCAATATCCTCTGGCATGACGCCAGCGTACTTTTCATTGAATAAATCGAGAAAGATTTCCTTGGCACTATTCGAACTAATCGTCCCTTTCTCAGCCAGCAGAGCCAAATGCACCAAGCGGCGCGGACCGACTAGTCCAGACTCAACTTTTTGATAGTCTAATTGCTCGTCTGGTGTAGAGGCAAATAAGTTAAAAATCCGTTTAGCTAGCCGGTCGTAAGTCTGGCGATCAACATCCAAATCCTCCAGTACTGATTGCTCGTTGCTATCAGTCAGAGAGTAAATGGCGTCCAGAGTTTTTGCAGCTTCCTGATGAGCTAGCACCGTATCAATTACCGAATGATCCAGCTCCAAATCTACCCAGCGTTCTCGGTATTCGTTCGGTAACGCCGGCACTTCAGCTTGGATTCGAGCAATTTCCTCATCGCTCAGTACCACTGGCGGAATGTCCGGATCGGGCATATAGCGATAGTCCTGGGCATCTTCTTTCGAACGCTGCGAGGTAGTAATCTGCTTGTCATCACTCCAGCCGCGAGTTTCCTGCAACACCGATTCACCACTTTCCAGCAAGTCAACTTGACGCTTAAATTCGTATTCAGCAGCACGCTCGACGCTGCGGAATGAATTAAGGTTTTTGACTTCCGCGCGCTTACCCAGCTCTGTCGCGCCTTTCTTAGCCACCGAGATATTGACGTCAAAACGCATATTGCCGTGATACAAATCGCCGTGCGTCACACCTGCATAGACCATCAATTTGTGCAGCTCTGAGGCGTAAGCCTTAGCCTCCTCGGCAGAATGCATGTCCGGTTCAGAAACGATTTCGATCAGCGGCGTACCAGCACGATTGAGATCAACCAGCGAATAGCCGTCGTGGTGCGTCAATTTGCCAGCATCTTCCTCCATGTGCGCGTGATGAATCCGCACCCGTTTGAGCGAGCCGTCTTCTAGCGGCGCATCGACATAGCCAGCCAAGATAATTGGCTGGTACATCTGCGAAGTCTGATAACCCTTTGGCAGGTCAGGATAGAAATAATGCTTGCGATCAAACCGGCTGACGCGGGCAATCGGCGCGTTCAACGCTTTACCAGCGCGCACAGCCAACTCGACGGCATGCTTATTCAGCACCGGCAGCATGCCTGGCAGGCCAAAGTCAATCTCGTGCGTTTTTTCGTTCGGCTCAGCATTACGCGCGTCGTTATCAGCCGGGCTAAACAACTTGGTCTTGGTCGCCAGCTGGACGTGGCATTCGATACCAATGGTCATTTCATATTGTTGTAAAATTTCGTCGGATACTGCCATTAGATTGCTCCTAAATCTTTCAATGCTTGTTTGTAAGCGGCCAGAGCGCGGCGCGCAATATCATAATTTATCTTGACATCGGCTTCGTGTGCGATATGGTTGCGAATTTTGTGCGCGCCCCAGATATGGTTAGCGTTCGACCAAACCTTACCAGCAGCCTTCATGCGCTCGCCCATAGTCTCGCCCTTGTAGTAGCTATCGCGCAAGGCTTTGTCAACAAGCTTATCAGCGTTTAGGATAGCTAGCTGCCAGCTGGGAGCACTTTCTTTGTCGAGGCTATTTTCAATCGCTAGCCAGCGGGCGCGGAATTTTTCGACTTTGAGTTTCGGTGAACGCTTGCTAGCAAAGGCAATAAAAACTGCGCCGACAATCGCCAAAATCAGTACCGCTATCAAAATGAACCACGTTGCGAAATTATTATTCATTTTCGCCCTCCATATCGCCTGCCAACGCAATCAACTTAGCGTCGGATTTCATCGGGCCAACTAACTGCGCGCCGATTGGCAGGCCGCTAGAATTGTTACCCGCCGGCACGCTAATCGCCGGCAAACCTGCCAGACTCGGCGGCACCGTCATGACATCAGCCAAGTACATCTTGACTGGATCGCTAGTGTTTTCGCCCAGACCAAACGCCGGCGTCGGCGCGGTTGGCAGCAGCAAAAAATCGTACTTCTCAAACAGCTTGTTGAATTCGTTAATCAAAACAGTGCGCGCCTTTTGAGCCTTCAGATAATAAGCATCGAAAAAGCCGCTAGATAGCACGTAGCTGCCGATCATGATGCGGCGTTTGTTCTCGGTCATGAAGCCTTCGTTGCGGCTGCGGCCGTAGAGCTCGGCTAGCGTTTTGACACCTTCGGCGCGATAGCCGTAGCGCACGCCGTCGTAGCGTGCCAGATTGCTAGAGACTTCTGCTGGCACGACGATATAATAAATCGCCAAAGCATATTTAAGGCTTGGCATATCGACATCTTCGACCACGTGGCCAGCTGCGCGTAATTTATCGGCAAAATCATTAACGTTAGCGCGAACTTCTGCGTCGACGCCATCGCTCATCGCCTCGCTGATTAGACCAATCTTCAGATGCTCGCCTGCTGACTTTTGTATTTCAAAGTAATCTGGCAGCGTCGTCATATCCTTGTCGTCGCGGCCAGCCATCACGCTAGTGACTAATGCCACATCGTCGGCATGCCGTGCGAAGCAACCCATCGTGTCGGTACTAGAAGCCATCGCCACCGCACCGTAGCGGCTACTCAAACCATAAGTCGGTTTGAAACCGTAAACACCGTTAAAGCTGGCTGGCTGGCGAATTGAGCCGCCAGTGTCAGTACCAAGCGCAAACGGCACTACATCTAGCGCTGTCACGACTGCTGAACCGCCGCTAGAACCGCCGGCTACCTTGGTCTGATCAACGGCATTATGCGTCGCGCCAAAATATGAGTTCTCGGTCGAACCGCCGTGCGCAAAAGCATCGAGATTCGACTTACCAATACAAATCGCACCGGCCGCTTCAAGCTTCTCGACGACGGTCGCCTGGACTGGCGCTTCAAAGTTATCAAGCATTTTCGCCGCCGCAGTAGTTGGCGCACCGAACGCCAAGTAATTATCCTTGACCACGAACGGTACGCCCGCTAGGACGCCCGGATTCTCACCTTTTTTGATCCGCTCGTCGATCTCGTCAGCTCGCTGCAGAGCGCGCTCCGCCGTCAGGCTCAGCAACGCATGATATTCCTCGGTTTCTTGGGCTTTGGCGAGCGACCGCTCGACTTGTGCCCGCGCAGTGGTCTCGCCTTTTTTAACCCTATCTACTAATTCAATAATTTTCATAACTACAACACCTTTGGCACTTTCACGCAATTGTCGCTTTGCTCGGCTGCTAAGGCCAGCAGCTGTCGCCGCGATACGCTGCTGTCAATAATTTCGTCGTCGCGCCAGACGTTTTGCAGACCCGTCACCTGATACGTCGGCTCCACGCCGTCGGTATCCAACTCATCCAGCTGATTGATATAATTGATAATTTTCTCGATATCGGCGCGAAGCGATTCTACCTCCGCATCAGACATCTGCAAACTGCTTAATTGTGCCAAATGACGCACATCGTCGTTGGTAATTGTACTCATTATTCACTAATTATAACGCAGAAGCTAAATAAGTGGCAAAGGATTTTATATAAGTCGCAGAAACTTGCTCATCCCACTTATGCTACAATAAGATAAGTTATGCCGCATCAAATCAAAAAGAAACTAGGAGTGACATTATATAGAGGCGGAGCGGAGTTCCGTGTGTGGGCGCCGTTTGCCAAGCAAGTATTCATCAGCGGGACGTTCACCGCGGGCGAGAAACAGCCGCTAACCAGCGAGGGCGACGGCTATTGGTTCGCGCTAATCCGCAATGTCGAGCCGGGCCACCAATACAAATACATCATCGAGACGCCCGACGGCCGGCTGCTCGAGAAGAACGACCCGCGCGCTCGAGCTATCACTAGCAGCGACAAGGGCTTTTCGGTGGTTGTCGACAATAACTTCGATTGGCAGAACGATGCTAATTTTGCCATGCCGCCGCGCCAAGATCAAGTCATCTATGAACTGCATGTTGGCACTTTCAACCGCCCCGACGCTGCTACATCTGGTACCTTTGACAGTGCAATCGAAAAGTTGGATTACTTGCGAGACCTCGGTATTAACATTATCGAGCTGATGCCAATCACCAGCATGGCTTTCAGTAACGGCTGGGGCTACGCGCCAAACCACATTTTCAGCGTTGAAAGCATGCTGGGCGGGCGCCACGGCTTGATGAAGTTTGTACGTGAATGCCACACCCGCGGTATCGGCGTAGTGCTAGACGTCGTTTACAATCATTTTTATGGCGACACTGACCTCTGGCAGTTTGACGGTTGGAGCGAGAACGACCGCGGCGGGATTTATTTTTATAATGATGAGCGCGGCGATACGCCTTGGGGCGGACGGCCTGACTTCGGCCGGCCAGAAGTGCGGCAATTTATCCTTGACAATATTACAATGTGGTTGAATGAATACCATATGGACGGCCTGCGCGTCGATAGCACTATTTACATGCGTAATACCGAAGGCCGCGATAACGACCCCGAGCACGATATTGCCGACACTTGGAGTTTATTGCAAGATATCACTGAATTAGCGCACAAGATCAAACCAGATTCGCTGATAATCGCCGAAGACGCCGCTTGCAACCCAGCGATCACGGCACCGCGCGCCAACAATGGCTGCAGCTTCGATGCGCAGTGGGAGCTGGGCTGGCCGCATGCGCTGCGCGATGCGCTAGGGCTAACTGCTGGTACGGCACCGACTTTGCAAGGCATTCGCTATGAATTTTCCCACTCGTACAATGGCAATGACTTTGAGCGGGTTATTTTTAGCGATTCGCACGATACTGCCGCCAACGGCTCGGTGCGACTCAACGAAGCAGCCGACCCCACCGGCGGCACGACGCTATATGCCCGCGAGAAAGCTCTGCTGGCCGACGCCGTCACTTTGACATCCGCTGGCATACCAATGATTTTACAAGGCAGCGAGTTCTTACAGGACGGATCCTTCAACGATTGGGCAGCCCTAGAATGGCGCAAAACTGAAAAGTATGCCGGCATTCTACTAGCTCACAAACACTTGCTAGCACTACGGCACAACGCTTACGATACAACGCGCGGCCTGCAAGGCAATTCGACCGCCCTTTTCCACACCAACGATGACAACTGCGTTATCGGTTACCACCGCTGGGATAAGGGCGGCGCTGGCGACGACGTGCTAGTAATTGTCAATTTCAGCGACCAGCATTTTGGCCATTACGATATCAATTTGCCGCTGCCAGGGCACTGGCATGTCCGCTTCAACAGCAGCTGGCACGGCTATAGCAAGGATTTTCGCGGCGTGCATTTATCATCGGTAACCACGCATAAAAACGGTACAGCCACTATCACACTACCGCCTTATGGAGTGTATATTTTGTCGCAAGAGTAACTACCTTATCTTATATATTATAACATATTTGATGGTATTATGTCAAAAAATCTTGATTTAGCTAGAGAAAAAGCGGATCGTAGCTATATCATTAGCCTCAACCGCAGCCCTGCCGCCAACTGGATAAGTGAATTTCGGGTCGGTATGGCCAAAATCTAGATTAGCAATGACTGGCATAGTCTGCTCAATATTTTTGCTGAGAATAATATCCCTAAGAGCCTGCTCTGTTGGCTGCGATTCCTGCTGGAAACGCCCAATCAGAATGGCTTTGACCTGGCGAAAATACGGCTGCTGCACTACCGACTGGAAATTGCGCTCGAATGTCTCTAAAATCGAATCGTAACTATCGTCCTCAATGCACAAGATGATATCGCCAGCAATGCGCGGAAAATACTCGGTGCCGTTCAACAAATTTAGACTGCACATATTTCCGCCCAGCAAAATTCCTTCGGCTCTACCTTTTTGGATGATTACTGGACCAGCGTTTGGCAAAGTGGCGCGCGAGGATTTTTCGTCGTAATCCCAAGGATAATCGTAAAAGTTCGCCGAAGGCGCAACTTCGTACTCATCCGGCTGATCCGCAAACAAACAGCGCTTAAAATATTCCAGCGAATAGCTATTTTGCGGCAGCATACCAAAGCAATAAAAGTTCGGCGCAGCATATGTGATTAAGCCAGTTTTAGCCAAAATAGCATGATTCAACACCGTGATATCCGAAAATCCGGCAAAAATCTTCGGGTTAGCGCCAATTAGTTTCCAGTCTATTTTGTCGAGTAGCTGATTTGAATTAAAACCGCCGACGGCCAGCAAAATCGCTTTGACTTTCGAATCGGTAAATGCAGCGTGCAAATCGTCGGCCTTCTCTTGATCGCTCGGGCAGCCGCGCTGAGACCGTGAAAAGGCATTTTCGCTAAATGTCACTATCAGACCGAGCGATTCCAACGCCGCTGTCGCCCGCCGCAAAACAGCCTCGTCAATGTCGCTAGCCGAGCGCGCCAGTGCAACGATTCTAATTTCATCGCCAGGCTGCAGTTTGTTTGGTGTCATTTTGATCCTTTCTACTAAAGTTTTCGTTACTAGCCCTACATCTTCTCGCGAATCTCGGCGATTAGGTCGCGCAGGTCGGCGGCGCGTTCGAATTCTAAGTTAGCGCTAGCTAGGTTCATCTGCGCGGTCAAGTCTTTGACGAGATTTTTGTACTCGTCGCGCGGGATTTTGCGCAGGTCGAGCTTTGGCTTGCCGTCTTCTTTTTGCGGGATGATGGCGCGCAGGCCTTCGTCAATCGCTTTATTGATACCGCGAGGCGTGATGTTATGTTCGCGGTTGTATTTTTCTTGAATTTGGCGGCGACGGCGCGTTTCGTCGATCGCCAAGCGCATGCTATCGGTCATATTGTCGCCGTACATAATCACCTTGCCGTCAACGTGGCGCGCTGCCCGGCCAATCGTCTGAATTAGACTGCGTTCGCTGCGCAAAAATCCTTCCTTGTCGGCATCCATAATCGCCACCAAACTAACTTCTGGCAAGTCAATCCCCTCGCGCAGCAAATTGATGCCGACCAGCACGTCATAAACGCCCATCCGCAAATCGCGCAAGATATCGCCTCGTTCCAGCGTGTCGATTTCGCTGTGAATGTAAGCCGTCTTGATACCGATCTCCGTCAAGTAAGTCGATAAATCCTCTGCCATCCGTTTAGTCAAAGTAGTGACTAGTACGCGCTGCTTTTTGTCGACGCGGTCGCGGATCTCGGCGATCAAGTCGTCGACTTGCCCGTCGGTCGGTCGGACGATAATCTCTGGATCAAGCAAACCAGTCGGGCGGATCACTTGCTGCGCTGGCGCCGGGCTGCGCTGGAGTTCATAATCGCCAGGCGTCGCCGAAACGTAAATGACTTGGTTGATGTGTTTATTAAATTCGTCAAAGCGCAGCGGGCGGTTATCTAGGGCACTCGGCAAGCGAAAACCGTACTCGACCAAGACTTCTTTGCGGGCGCGGTCGCCATTATACATGCCGCGCACTTGCGGCACGGTAACGTGGCTTTCGTCGATAATCATCAAAAAGTCGTCTGGAAAGTAATCTAGCAAAGTCGCTGGCTGCTCGCCCGGTTCGCGGTTGGTTAGATAACGGCTATAGTTTTCGATACCTTTGACGAAGCCAGTCTGCTCGAGCATCTCGAGGTCATACTTGGTGCGCTGGCTGAGTCGCTGCGCCTCCAACAATTTATTATTCTTCTCGAACCATTCGACGCGCTGCTCGTACTCGGTGCGAATGTTTTCGATGGCGCGCTTGATTTTTTCTTTCGGCGTAGCGTAGTGGCTGCTCGGAAAAATAGTGAAGAGTTCCGGCTCTTCTAGAATCTCGCCAGTCAGCGGGTCAATCCGCGTAATTCGATCGACGTCATCGCCGAAAAACTCCACTCGATAAGCCGTTTCACCGCCCGCCGGAAAGACATCGACCACGTCGCCTTTGACGCGAAACGCACCGCGCGCAAAGTCGATATCGTTGCGATGATACTGAATATCCATCAATTGGCGCAAAAATTTATCTTGCAAACGCCGCTCACCGCGCTTAACGGTAATCGACAAATCATAATAATCCGCCGGCGAGCCCAAACCATAAATGCAGCTGACGCTCGACACGATAACCACGTCGCGCCGTGTCAGCAAAGCGTCGGTAGCAGCATGGCGCAAGCGGTCGATTTCTTCGTTGATCGCCGAATCTTTCTCGATATAGGTATCGCTCGACGCGATGTAAGCTTCTGGCTGGTAATAATCAAAATAGCTGACGAAATAATGAACTTCGTTGTCGGGAAAAAACTGCTTGAATTCGCTGAACAGCTGGGCAGCGAGGGTTTTGTTATGCGCCAAAATCAATGTCGGCACGTTCCTTTGAGCGATAATATTCGCCATTGTAAAAGTTTTACCGCTACCTGTTACACCGAGTAGCGTTTGCTCGCGCTGGCCGTCGTGCAAACCATTCAGCAACTGGGCGATCGCTTGCGGCTGATCGCCAGTCGGCTGATACGCAGATTTTAGTCGAAATCGCTGACTATCCATCTAGAATATTTTAACATTTTTGGACTATTTCTAGCTAACCTTGGCCGTAACGTTTGACACTAACCTGCGGGTCGCTGCTATCGTGCTCGACATCGGCGTATTTCTTGTCAAGCGCCTCAATGACTCGCGCCACTAACCGCTCGGGATTAGCGTCGTAAATGACATCTTTAGCGCCCGGCGCCCAGACGTTCTTGAGCAGAGTAATCGTGTAGTCCGCCAGGCCGCCGCTACCCAGCAAGATACCGCAGACCTTACGGCTTTCGAGCGCTGTCGACAGCTCATGCAGGCTGCCCATTCGCCCGCCGACAGTAATCACCGCATCGGCACTGCGCACCAGATGAACATCGCGGCCAACATATTCCATACCGGTGAAGTTGATATAGTCGAATTCGGCAGTCGGCAAACGGTAAGTCGAAATATGTTCGCGAAACGAACTAGCCGGCGAGAATCCGACCGACACGCCTTTGGTCTGGCTAACGCTTTTGAAGCCGCGCGCGGCAAAGTGCGGCAAGCCGACAGTAGCGCCTGTCAGCAATGTCTTGCCCGAACGTGCGATTTCAGCGCCAATCGCAAAAGCTTTTTCGTGAGCGCTATCAACTGTCTCGCCCGACGCCGCGCCCGATACGCAAATCTGGTATTTCATTATTCTCCTCGTTTCGGTAATTGTTTCTCGGTGATTGGCATAGCGTGCAGTTTGACGCCTTTATGCAAAATACCGTCCTTAGCGCCAATTTTGGTGACAACGCTAGTCGAATTGGCGCTAGCGAAAATAATCGAATCTTTTAAGCTTTTACCTTGCGCCCATTGACTCAAAAAGCCGCTAGCAAAGGCATCGCCGGCGCCCGTGCGATCGACTACTGGCACGTCTTCATACATGCCAGCGCGCACCAATGTCTTGCCGTCAGTCGCTACCACGCCATTTGGACCGTCGCTGACAATCACTGTCGGACAATAGTGCAGCGCCCGCAGAGCCAACTCCTCGATAGTCTCGCCAGCTACTAATTTTTGCATCTCTTCTTTGTTGGTGCAAAGCACGTCAACTGTGTCCAGCAAACCTTTTAGCTTTTCCGGATCAGCTAGCTCCGGACCAGCCGGATTAAGCATGACTTTGGCGCCAACGCGCTCAGCTTCGTCCAAAATCACCCGTAACACCGTCAGGCTGTTGTCGGCCAACGACGTCGGGTAAATCCAATCAGCTTGGCTGATAGCTTGCAAGTTCAAGCGGCTAACATCCTTGCCAAATGTCCGCCCGCGGTGGTTCAGAATCGTTCGTTCGCCATTGGTTGCGATCAAAATTACTGAATAGCCAGCTTGCATTCGATCATCGATCAAAACGTCGCGCGTATCGACACCCTCGGTATCAAGCGCCGCGATCACCGCCTGGCTGGCCGAATCATTACCCAGCGCCCACATATAGCGACTGTCTAAGCCCTGGCGGGCAAACGTTGTCGCGACGTTTGTAGCATTGCCGCCAGTGCCGAAGATCACGTCTTCGACTTCCATTTTGATACCTAGCGGCAGCTCGGTAAAGACTTTTTTGCCGCGAGTATGCGGGTCGAACTCATTGCTGCGAAGGAATACGTCTTGCGTGCCTTTGCCGATTGCTAAAATTTTAACCGCCACTAAAGCGTCGCCTTTCCAGCGCTGCCAAAAGCGCCAATTTTCTCTTCAACGACTTTTTGGACAGCATCGTAAACTTCGGGCATCAATTTGAAAACAGCATACTCGTCAGGATTCTCGCGCAAAACCTTTTCGAGCGTAGTACGGAAGGCGTAGCGCAAATCGCTATTAATATTGATCTTACTAACGCCAATTTTGGACGCGTCCTCGAAGTAGTGTAGCGGCGTGCCGCTACCGCCATGCAAGCTAATCTGGCAATCAATCGCCGCACGGATTTGGCGCAGCAAATCTAGGTCGAGAATCTTCGGCACCGGATACAGCCCGTGCAAGTTCCCAACCTGCACCGCCATAGTATCGATACCCGTGGCATCGACAAAACTTTTAGCTTCCTCGGGCTTGGTATTCCATTTTTTGACTTCTTCGTAGTCGATTTCTTCTTTATGGAGATTGGAGTCGCCAAAGAAATAGCGTTCCTCGGCCTCGACCAGCGCGCCTGTAAACTTAGCATATTCGACAACTTCACGAGTTTTCTCGATAATTTCCTCGAGCGAAGCATCGTGATTTGCCTGCGAAATATCGATATGAATAAACTCAAAGCCAGCATCGATAGCTTGCTTGCAACCCTCGACTGTCGGCGCGTGATCGAGGTTGATATACATCTCGACACCGTAGTTTTGGCTATAGTTATCGACCAAATCGCGAATATTTTCGTAGCCGCCCAGCGAAGCTGCTTCATTAGCGCTAACTTCGACCATCACTGGCGCCTTGGTTTTTTGTGCTGCCTGGCAAATCGCACGTAACGTTTCTTGATTATCGATATTAAAAGCTCCTACCGCGAAACCTTCCTGGCGGCTGCGTCGCATTAGGTCGCGCGCCCGGCTAGTACGCTGACGAATTTCATCAATTGATAAGCTCATATTGTCTCCTTTCCTTAAAATCCTGCATGATATTGCGGCACGCGATCGACAAATTCGCGCGTCTTCTGAGCGATACTCGCTTCATCAAGTCCAAAGGCTTGCAGCAACTCGCCAGCCTCGCCGCTCTCGCCGAAACGATCATTCATGCCGATGCGCAATAACGGCGACGGCAACTGTTCGCCTAGCAATTCGGCGACCGCGCCGCCCAAACCGCCAGCAATTTGCGCGTCCTCGACAGTAACTACCCGGCCAGTTTTGCGAACGCTTGCCAGAATCGTCTCGTTATCGAGCGGCTTGACTGTCGGCACATGTACCACTTCGACTGACACGCTGCTACTTTGCAATTCGTTAGCTGCCCGCAGCGCATAAGCGGTCATAATGCCGGTACTAACAATTGTCGCATCGCTGCCCTGGCGCAACACATACGCCTGGCCAATCTCGAATGGCGAATCCAGTGTACTGAATGTCGGCGTAACAGCGCGCGTTAACCGCAAGTAAGCTGGCTTATCAGTCCTGGCAAGTGCTTTAGTGGCTTTTTCAGCCTCAATAGCATCGCCCGGACAAACGACAATCATGTTCGGCAACACCCGCATCAACGCGATATCCTCAAACATTTGGTGGGTAGCACCATCCGGCCCAACCGTTGTACCGCTATGTCCACCGACAATCTTAACCGGCATGTCGTTAAGTGCAATCGTCGCTTTGATCTGCTCCCAACTGCGCCCCGGATGAAACGCCGCGTAACTGGCTGCAAACGGAATTTTACCAGCGCGCGCTAGGCCGCTTGCCACTGTCGCTAGGTTTTGCTCGGCGATACCGACCTCGATATAACGCTCAGGGAAAGCCTTGGCAAAGGCATCCATTTTGACACTCTCGACCAAATCGGCGCACAGACCGACTACTCGCTCATCAGCTTCGCCAGCTGCCTTCAAGCCGCGCCCGAAACCAGCACGCGTGGCTTCTGCTTCTGGTTTTTCATTATAAATGTTGTCATTTAGAGGATAATTATACACGGCCTTCTCCTGAATATCGTTTTGCATCTTTTTTCTCGAGAATCACTAGCGCTCGGAACATCGCCTTGGCGCTTTCTGAAACAGCGAGCGATTCTTTATTGTTGTATAAGTACAATAAGTAACTTCCTTTACCGTATGCTCGCGAGCAAATCACTGATAAATGCGGCTTACCGCTGCCGTCATTAGCCAAAACGCGAGCACACAAAAGTTGCACAGCGCCGCGGTCATTCGCGAAATCAGCAAATGACTGATACCACTCTACACCAGTCACCAAGTCACCGTTACTCTTCGCATTTCCGATCTTGTCTTCGATAACTTTTCGCGAATTAACTCTATCAGAACTACTGATAAAATTTTCGCTACCAACCACAGATATAGTCATTAAGAGTCCGCTGCCATCAGAATACCAATGAACGCCATTATCGTTTTCCTTTTCAGTCCAACCTTCTGGCAATTTGCCGTTTTCGATGCGCCAAACTGGTGAACCTTGCGGCTGGTAATTATCATCAAGCGAGACACTTCGGACAGTTCTGGCGCTATCTTTTTCCTTGCCTTTGTTATCGCCGGCGTGATCAAACTGCGAGAAAAGCGGCTGCATCGCCCCAGACACTAGAAGTATCGTAACGATAATAGAAATAACAAGCGTAACCGAATTAATAATAATACCGATAACGCCTGCTACTTTCGAAGTACCGTAGCGGTTCGCCTTAACAACGCTAGCAATGCCGAGCGGCAAGCCAATCATACTCACCCAAAGCAAGCCAAGTATGATACTAACAGCACCCATCCAGTTGCCTGGCGACTGTGTTGGCGCAGGCTGCGAATACGGATAAGCGTAAGGGCTAGCCGGCGGATAAGTATTGTTTGCTGGCGGAGCGGTGTACTGCGGAGCAGTATATTGCGGTGCTGGCGGCGAAGCAGGCGGCACTGAGGCAGCTGGCTGAACTGGCGGCCCTGACGGAGTGGATGCAGCCGAAGACTTCGGCGGTTTCGGCGGCTTTGGTGGAGTTGGCGGTTTCGGCGCCTTGGACGGCATCGAATTGCTAGACGACTGATTACTCATAATATCCTCCTGCATCTTGTTGTGATTCTGAATGCGCCAAATCAGTCAGCGCCGTAGCCGCCTGATCGCTTGATGGCGCTACGCCGTGCCACTTGTAATCGTATTCCATAAAACCAACACCGCGGCCCGGAATCGTATGCGCGATAATACAACACGGCCGGTTCTCGATCGCCTTGGCTAAGTTTACTGCGTCGATGATGCCTTCAATATTGTTGCCGTCGATTTCTTGGACGTGCCAGCCAAAGCTTTCCCACTTGCCGCGCAAATTTTCCAGCGGCATGACATCTTCGGTCGGGCCGTCAATCTGGATATTATTGCGGTCAATGAAGAGGATTAGCTGGCGTAGTTTATACTTACCAGCAAACATCGCCGACTCCCAGATATTACCTTCATCAAGCTCGCCGTCGCCAGCAATCGCGTACACCCAGCGGTGGCGCTGCTTATCTAGATATTGCAGCGCATACGCGTAACCTGCTGCTTGCCCGATGCCGCTGCCTAGCGGCCCGGAAGTATTCTCAAGCCCTGGTAACTTGACGCGCTCTGGGTGGCCCTGCAGACGCGACCCGAGCTTGCGCAGCGTCGACAGCTCCTCGACTGGGAAGTATCCTGCCTCGGCCATGGCCGCATATTGCACCGGCACTGTGTGGCCATTACTCAACATAAAGATATCGCGCTCTGGCCATTCAGGGTTCTGCGGATCGATATTCATAATATTGAAATATAGTGCCGTGACGATATCCGCCAGCCCCAGCGCGCCGCCCGGGTGCCCGCTCTTGGCCAGCTCTAGCATATGAACTACGTCGCGCCGCACATCGTTGGCTTTTATTTTGAGCTGTGGAATAGATAATTTTTCGCGAGCCACCTAAATTACTCCTTGCTTATTAACTTCTGCTACTAATTTCTGATAAGCTTCTGCCGGATCTGGCGCCGAATGGATAGCGCTGCCGCAGTTGACGATATTAACGCCGCCTTGCGCTAGGCTAAAAACATTTTCGAGCGTCGCGCCGCCATCCCAGCCGACTTCAACGCTAGGATGAATACTGCGAATCAAGCGAACCTTTTCCAGCTGCATCAAGCTGGCCTTGCCGCCATAGTGACCCAAATCACCGCTAAACACCAGCACATGATCAACTGCGCTGATGACATCTTTGACGGTATTTGGCACCGTCGGGCGCAGCAATCCCACGCCAGTTTGAATACCCGAAGCTTTGAGCTGCTGGATAGAAGGCTGCAAATCCTCATCAACTTCGGCATGAAAAATCACCAGCGACGGCCGCATTTGCACCAAAGCATCAACATACAAACTCGGCCGCGCTACCATAGCATGGATATCAACCTGCCAATCTTGCGGCCACCACATCTCGCTCAGCTCGACGGTTTTGGTCGGTGCAAATTCGCCATCAGCCAAATCTAGATGAACGCGCTTAGCGAATGGCGATAAACGCTCAATCGTTAGCTTGTAATCTTCTGCATTTTCACAGAGCACTGTCGGAACAATCTCGGCCATCAGAAAGCGTCCAATTCTGCGTTGCGGCGAACAAACCGCGCCGCGCCGGCAAATGGCGTAGCGATCCACTCGTCAATAATTTCTTTCCAGAGTTCTAAATCGTCGCCCGGCGCGTCCAGTACCCGCGCCGGCAAGCATAGGACGTTACAATCGTTATCGTTACGGCACTCATGCGCTTCGAACTTATCCCAAATCACCGCCGCTCGGATGCCGCGAAAACGGTTAGCTGCCATCGCCATACCTTGGCCGCCAGTGCAAATCAAAATTGCCCGCGGATCAGTAGAATCGTCCTCGCCCAACACCTTAGTCACGGCCATCTGGGCAAACTGCGGGAAGTCGTCTTGCGGATCGAGTATCTTATCGCCGACATCCTCCCACTCGATGCCGCGCTTGGTCAGATAAGCTTCAATCTTCTCCTTCAGATAAAACCCACCATGATCCGCTCCTAGAAAAATCTTCATACCATTAGTATAAGCATAATACGCGCCCCTGGCAAGCCCTGTTAGAGTAGGATTTTGTTAATCCTATCATAAGAGTAAGTTTACTGCACATTCCACGCATACCGTCCAGTTTCAGCCGCCAACTCGACCAAGCGGTTGGCGCTGGCCCACTCGCCGTCGTACCAGGCTGACACTTGTGCCAATCGCTCGCCGACAACGACAGTTAGCCCGACATCAACTGTCGAACTGTAGCTATTGCCGCGAAAATCCTCGGCTACCAGCTCTTTGTCGGTAACTGCCAAAATACCGTTGTATAACGGCTCGCGGGCAGCATGCATTAAAATCTCGTTTATTTTCTTGGCCGCGACTGGTTCGCGCAGCAGCAGCGAAATCGTTGATAGTCCGACATTACCGTACTGGAGACTGCTAACTGTAAGCCCGCCTACCGCGCTCGCAACATTTGGCAAAACTGTCTGCAATCGCTGGCCGTAATCAGCCGCCATCGCCACCAAGTCGCTGTCACCCAGACGCTCAGTCTTTAATAGCGAACCAGCAAAATGATAATTACCAGCCGCCGTAATCGTTGCCGCCTCGACGCCAACCGCTTGATCAAGTGTAGCGATAACCGGCGCTACCGAGCTAATCGCCGCATCGCCGCTGCAGACAATATCCGTCGAGACATTGACCAATCCGTCATTAACGCCCATGACGATCGTCGCAAAATCAGCGCACTGCGACAACGACGCCACGCGCCGAGCACCAGCCGTCCGATGACGGCGCAGTTCAGCAGCATCAGTCTGACATCCAGCATCAATCAAAACATCAATACCCAGGTCGCCCCACGGCAATTTGGTTGTCCGCTTGTCGCTTATGATAGGAATAATCCGGTCGCCTACATATAGCGACGCGTCGCCAGTGCCAATCGCCTTGGCATAATGGCCATAAATCGAGTCGTGCTTCAGCAGATAAGCGCACTGCT
This sequence comes from uncultured Candidatus Saccharibacteria bacterium, assembly GCA_963456275.1. Taxonomy (GTDB): domain Bacteria; phylum Patescibacteriota; class Saccharimonadia; order Saccharimonadales; family Saccharimonadaceae; genus Saccharimonas. Next base: position 54,361 of record CAUOLJ010000003.1, on the reverse strand, counting down.
CGGCGCTCAGATGCGTCCGAATAGCCGCTATTTCGATATCTGAACGGCTCTGCGCAATTTTGAAAACACTCCGGCCAACCCGGCAAAAACCGTTAATCGCTACTTTTATTTTCACCATGCCCACTCCTTGATTAAGCCATCTTTGCTAATATTTTAGCAAAAGCGCAATAGCTTTGGCAAATTTGCTATAATAAGGCTATGAACGAGGTCGAGCTGGTTAATCTGGCTAGAAGCCATTACAGTGAAGAGCAGGTCGCATTGTTAGAAAAAGCAATCCATTATGCTACCGATAAACACGACGGGCAACTACGCAAGAGCGGCGAGCCGTACATCACTCACCCGCTGCAAGTCGCTGCTATGCTGGTCGACTGGGGCATGGATATTGATTCGGTGATTGCTGGCGTACTGCACGATACAGTCGAGGACACTGATGCTACACTAGAGGAAATCACCGAGCTATTCGGCCGAGATATTGCTTTTCTGGTTGACGGCGTTACTAAGGTTAGCCAAGCCCGCGCCGGCATGAAAAACCTCGAATCGTATTTGCCAAGTACTACCGATAATTTGACGAAATTACTCATCGCTGTCGGCCAAGACGTGCGAGTGATCATCATCAAGCTGGCCGACCGCCTGCATAATATGCAAACTTTGCAATTCAAAAGTCCGGAAAAGCAGAAGAAAATCGCTCGCGAGACACTAGACGTTTTCGCACCGTTAGCCGATCGGTTAAACATGGGGCGGCTGCGCGTGCAGCTCGAGGAATTGAGCTTCAAATATTTAATGCCCGAGGAATATAACCAAACTGTTGCCCTCAAGGATAGCCGCTTAAAGAAATCTCAACGCAAGCTAGATGCCGTCCGCCGCGCTGTCGATTCGCGCCTCAGCGACGAGAAAATTCAGCACCAAATCGACGGCCGCGTCAAGAGTACCTACAGCCTGTATAAGAAGATGAAGCGCGTCCCCAATATCGACGATATTTATGATTTGATCGCGCTAAGGATTATCGTTGACGATATCGACACTTGCTATCTGGTACTTAACGAACTGCACAATATGTACGAGCCGATGGTTGGGCGAATCAAAGATTACATCTCGAAACCGAAGCCCAACGGCTACCAATCACTGCACACTACGGTGGTTACTAAAAACGGCCAAGCGGTCGAGTTCCAGATCCGCACCCGCGAGATGCACGATTACGCCGAACGCGGACTGGCAGCCAGTTTTCATTATAATGAGCAAAAGCTAACTGATGCTTATATCAAGGGCAAAATGACCAGCCTGCCGACAGATTTACACTGGATTAAGCATTTGCAGTCGGCAGCATCGATGATTCGCGAGGGTAAAGATTTCGACGTTGATAATTTGAAGGTCGATTTGTTCGGCGACCGGATTTTTATTTATTCGCCAAAGGGTGATATTTACGACCTGCCAGACGGCGCTTTCCCGTTAGATTTTGCCTATCGCGTGCACTCTGATCTAGCCGCTAAATCAAGCGGATTTCTAGTAAACGGCAAGATGGAACCATTCAGCTACAAATTGCAGCACGGAGATACCGTTGAAATTCTAACTAACAAGCGCGCCCGCCCAAAGCCCGGCTGGAACGAATATGTCATCACCGGACACGCTCGGATGAAGCTCAAGGCCCAGCTCAAAAAAACCTCGCTGCTGGGCCGCGCTGGCAGCCTGTTGCAGCGCACAGCACCGTTTCGCCGCAACAAAACCAAATAGCCGCTAACAAAAATAGCCAGACAATCTCTGGCTATTTTGCTAAGTTCGCGCTTAAGGTTCGCTACCTAACCTATGCTTGCGGCTGCTGAGGCGGCTGCGGCTGCCCGTCCTGAGGAACTACCGGCGGCTGCGGAGCGGCTGGCGCCTGAGGTTGAGTATACGGCTGAGGTGGCTGAGCGTAAGCTACCGGCTGCGGTTGAGCGTAAGGTTGTTGCGGCTGAGCGTAAGGTTGAGGAGCGTAATACCCAGGCTGCGGCGGCTGGCCGTAGACAGGTTGCTGCCGCATAACCGGGCCAACATAGCGGCTTGAACCAAACGCCAAAATCGGGTTCATGATCGCCGGGAAGAAGATCATCAAAACACCAAAACCAGTCGTTTTGCCGAACGATTTTGCTAAATCTAGCGGCAACACGATCGAAATGTATATATGGGCAAATGGCAAGAACATCAGTACGACTTGCCACTCTGGCCGGCCGACAATCTGCATCATTACTACCATGTTGTATATTGGCACTAATGACGCCCAGCCTGGCTTGCCAGCCTTGGTAAAGATTCGCCACATGGCGATAATCATTAGTATGGAAACTGCCATTACAATTAAGATGACAAACAGCCAAATTACAACTGCAACCGCACCGACATCGCTGCTAGCCGCATAAGTCGAAGTTGAATAATCATAATAATCCATAATTTGCTCCGTTTAAGTTTATTACTGATTATTATAGCGGTCAATGCATTGTTTGACAATCGTCTTGGCTTCCTCGACATCGCCCCAGCCCTTGACGATAGTACTGCCTGGCTTCTTGAGGTCTTTGTAATGGGTGAAATGATGTTCAAGCTGCTTAACCAGCTGCGGAATGTCATCGAGCGAGTTAATACGATCATCGTCGCGATTATCAGCTGGTACCACGACTACTTTGTCGTCGACTTCACCGTCATCTTCGAAGCGCAGCACGCCAATAATGCGCGCCTCTAGCCACACGCCGGTAGCCAGCGGTTCCGGGCAAATAATCAGCGTATCTAGCTCGTCGCCATCCTCATCAAGCGTCTGCGGAATAAAGCCGTAATTGCACGGCTTAGCAAAGATTTTTGGCTCGACGCGGTCCAGCATAAAGGCTGCCCGCTGCCGATCCCATTCGACTTTCAGGCGCGACCCTTCGGGGATTTCTACCACCGTATTGACCAGTCCGCCATCGACATCTCCCGGATCAAGAACTTTATTAAAATCTGCCATATTGCTCCTTTGCTTACAGTTACTACCTATATAGTACCAGTTTTTTACGCTATAGAGTATACTAATAGAGATATGAGTAAGAAAAAGAGTCCGACGCTATTGACAGCAGAAGACTATATGTCGGATTTAGCAGTTAAAATTGACAATGCCAAGCAGCGCGTCAATATGGTGGCAACCACCTTTCGCGCCGATGATAAGCACACCGAAGCCGTAATCGCCGCCGTCGAGCGCGCAGCGGCTGAGCGCGGCGTGCCAGCCTCGGTTTGCGCCGATTCATTCACTTATCTCGAACCGAAGGAATTTATTCTGCGTTCGCCGCGTCGCCAGCCATCGCGCGCCGTTCACGCCATGAAGTTAGAACGGCGGCTAAAAAAAGCGGGCGTGGCTTTTCGCTGGCTCGGTCAAAAGGCCAATATGCTAATGACTGGCCGCACTCATAGCAAGTGGTCGATTGTTGACGACATAGTCTACGCTTGCGGCGGTGTCAATATGGACCACGAGAGCCTAGCTAATATCGATTACATGTTCCGATTTGATAATAAAGTATTAGCCGATAAACTATCTAACGAGCAATACCTCATCGCTCGCGCTGACAAGCGCGGCGGTTCGATTCGCAATTCAATGTTTGGTCTCGACGAACACTCGACTGTCCTGGTTGATCAGGGCTTGCCAACTAATTCTCTCATTTACAAGCGCGCCTGCGACCTAGCTGAACAAGCTGAGAACATCGTACTAGTATCGCAGTACTGCCCGACTGGCAAACTCAACCGCATTCTCAAGCGCAAAAATGCCAAATTATATTTCAATAATTGGCGCACTGCCTCGCCAATCAATAAACTTCTCATCAAACTCGGCACTTTAACCAGCCGGCAACAAACCCTATATCAGCATCCGCAATATCTGCACGCCAAATTCATTGTTTTCACGATGTCTGACGGTTCGAAAGTAGCACTATCAGGATCGCATAATTTCATGCGCGGCTCTGGCATCATGGGCACACGCGAAATCGCTCTCGAGACTAGCGACCCAGCCATCATTAAACAACTCGAAGCTTTCCGCAAGAAATACGTCGAATAGCACCGACATCCAGTGTCGAAGCTATTCCGCCTTCACGCCCTCTAAATACTCGCGGATACTCAGCGCCGCCGTCGCCCCCTCGCCGACAGCACTGGCCACCTGCATGGTAGCGCCGCTACGGACATCGCCGCTAGCAAATACGCCCGGCAAAGCCGTCGCCAAATGGTCGTCAGTTTTGATGAAGCCGTACTCGTCGAACTCAACGCCGCTATCCGCCAAAAACTGCGTATTCGGCTTCAAGCCGATGAAAACGAACACGCCGTCAGCCTCGAAAGTCGTTTCTGCGCCGTTTTCGAGCGCCCGCACCGCCGCCACCGCGCCGTCCTCGCCGACGATTTCTTGCGCTACTGTTTGCAAATGTACGGTAATTTTGCCATTATCAATGTATTTCTGCAAATCGTCCTGTAGAGTCTTGCTGGCCTTTACGGAACTTCGCACCAGCAAATCAATATGCTCGGCAAAACGCGTCAAAAACATCGCTTCCTGCACACCCGAGTTGCCACCGCCGACGACGACCAGTCTCTTGCCTTTATAAAAAGCACCATCGCAAGTCGCACAATAATGCACGCCGCGGCCATAAAATTCTGCCTCGCCAGGAATGCCAAGTTTCTTATAACCGCTGCCTGTAGCAATCAGTATAGCGCGAGCTTTAACCTCTTGGCCGTCAACCGTCAAAATATTAACTCCATCCTGATGGCGCAGCGCTGAAACGTCGCCGTAATCAATCTTGGCACCAAAGCGTTCGGCTTGCTTGCGTAAATTATCTGCTAATTCCATACCTGGGACGCCATCGGGAAAGCCAGGATAGTTGTCGATTTTATCAGTAATTGCTGCTAGACCGCCAACAACGCCCTTCTCGTAAAGAGTAGTGTCAATGCCCTCGCGCGTAGTATAAATCGCTGCCGCTAGCGCACTCGGGCCAGCGCCAATCATCACCACAGGCTTAATATCTTCCATGCAGATTTCCTCCTCTTCTTACTGCGCTCGTTGAGCTTCTTGGTATGCGTTCATCAGCTTCGTCATATCTGGCGGAGTGATAGTTTCTGGTGCTGGAATCGCCATAACGACGAATTTCAATGGCATATTCGGCGCGATAATTTGCTTGCCTTTAGAGTCTTTGCTGCCAGCCTCACCGTAAGCTTTATCCGCCGGGATAGACAATAGCCGCACGCCGCCGACTTTCATTCCTTTCAGACCTTCTTTCCAGCCGTTAATTATACCAGCCGTACTCAACCCGCTTACTGGCAATGGCGTTTTCAGCTTATTGTTATCAATGCTCTGATCAAAGATATCACCATTTGCATCCCAGCCAATATAATAAGCCGCAAAATTAGTTTTATCGTCTACCAATGCGCCATCGCCCTCTGTTAGATCTTCGGTTGCTAGTGATTTGACGCTATCGATTTCGAACTTTGCAACTTGGCTAGAATACTGCTTGAACGTCTCGTAATATTTGGCTGATAGCTTGTCGGCTTGCGCTTGTTTTTTTTGCTCGTAAGCAGCTTGTTCTTTTTTATATTCGCTTAGAACTTTTTGGTAGTCCGCCTGAGCTTGCTTGTTTGACTGCATTGATAAAATCATCACCGCGAACGATCCTAGCGTACCTAGAACGGTCGCGACCATGATAATCAGAATGCCAGCGCGTTGTTTCTTTGACGTTGCCATTATTTCCCCTCTCTAGTTTACCCTTTCATTATAGCATAAAATCTCGATTATTGCCATAGTTTACGCACAATTGCCGCCAGCAGCGACGCAATAATCGCCGCGGTTGCCGCTAAGCCGAATTCAGCTGGCGATAACGGTGCGATTTTGAATAAATTGCGCAGAAATGGCAAACTATAGACCGCCGCCAAGGCGACAGAAGCTGCGACCACCACAATAGCCAAGGCATTCTTGCCACGCTGTTTAACGGCCAAGCGAATGATTTTGCGGCCGGATAGCGCCAAAATCATACCGATGTTAGCGAGAATTATCGTTAAGTAAGTTACCGCTCGCGCTTGATCGCTAGAAGCGCCGCTGCCCAGCATTCCGCCATGAATTAGAACGGCCATCAGCGCCAGCAACCCGCCAATTGCTAAACTTTCTAGCACTACCGCTCTACTAAATAATGGCTGCGAAATCCGCCGCGGCGGCCGGCACATCGCGTCTTCATCCTCTGGCTCGCCCTCAAACACTAGCGTACAAGCAGGATCAATAATAAATTCAAAAAATACGATGTGAATTGGCAGTAAAATCAATTCCCAACCAAGCAATACCGGCACAATTGACAACGCGGCAATCGGTATATGCACAATCATGATATACATCACCGCTTTTTGCAAGTTAGCAAAAATCCTTCGGCCGATACGCACGCCTTGAACAATTGAGGCGAAGTTATCATCCAGCAACACGATCGATGACGCTTCGCGCGCAACGTCGGTACCGCGCTGGCCCATGGCGATACCGATATGCGCACTCTTGAGGGCCGGACCGTCGTTAACTCCATCGCCAGTCATCGCTACCACTTCGCCGTTTTGCTTAAGAGCGGAAATAATCGCCAGCTTGACATTTGGCGCGACGCGGCTGTAGATTTCTGTAGTTTTAACAAGCTCGCGCTGCTGCCCTTCACTCATCGACAAAAATTCTTGACCGGTTATCACTCGTTCAGTATTCAAACCAATCTCGCGGCCGATACGCCGCGCTGTTTCGGTATGGTCGCCAGTTAGCATAATCACTTTGATGCCAGCTCGGTGCGCCAAGGCGACAGCATCCTTAGCCTCGGTACGAATCGGGTCGGACAGCCCCACCAAACCTAGCAGCTCGTATTGATAGCCAGCGCGAGAGGGTTCGATGTTTTCCGCCACCGCCTTGGCAATTGCTAATACGCGCAAACCGTCATCGGCTGCATCATCAGCAATCTCTTGCAGCCGTCTTTGCTGCTCACTGGGCAAGCGGCATAGTCGAAAAACCTCCTCTGGAGCTCCTTTCAGCGCTATAATCTCAGGCTTACCACTGCGCCCCCAAATTTGCGCTACCGAAAACGAATGGCTATCTAGCGGATACTCTTTGATGATATCCATGCCGTTATAAATCGCTGCTAGGTCATCAGCTGCCGCCAAGAATGCCTCCTCCATCGGATCGGACGGATTTTTTTGCGACGCCAGAATACCATAGGCAATAATTTCGTTGCGCTGAGCGTCGCTAGGCTCTTCACCGCTAGCCGCGATCACCTGAGTTATCGCCATACGGTTCTCAGTCAGTGTCCCAGTTTTGTCCGTGCAGAGCACCGTTGCGCTGCCGAGCGTCTCGATGGTCTGATTCTTGCGCGCTAGTACGTTGCTCTTGGCCAAGCGCCAAGCTCCCAGCGCCATAAATACCGACAAGACCACAGGAAATTCCTCGGGTAAAATCGCAATTGACAACGTCAGTCCCGCCAAAAACCCATGCAAAAAATCGCCGCGCAGCAGCCAAAACAGCAATGTCAGCAACACAGCCAAGAGCACTGCCGCCACCGCTATATAGCGCACGACTCGGCCAACTTCCTTTTGCAATAATGTCTTTTCTGGCTTAATTTCGTGCAGCGACACACCAATGCGCCCCATTTCGGTCTGCTCGCCGACGGCGGTCACTTCGACGAGTCCGTGCCCAGATGTTATTACCGTACCAGAGAAGGCTTGGTTGCCAGCGGTCTTCTCGACTGGCAGCGATTCGCCAGTCAAAATACTTTCGTTAGCAGCGACGTTTGACGATTCAATGAGCTTACCATCAGCAGCCACTCGGCTACCTTCGCCGACAACCAAAATATCGCCAACTACCACCTCTACGCTAGGAATGGTAACATATTCGCCAGCGCGCACCACCTGGCATTGCGGCACAGACAATGATCGCAACGCTTCTAACGCCCGCTCAGTTTTAGAATCCTGATACAATTCTAGAGCCACCACGCCAATCACCGACAGTGCCAGGACCACCGTTTCATGCCAATCGCCCAAGAAAAAGTACACTACCACCACCGCTAGTAGCAAGAAAATCATTGGTTCGGTAATAATCGCTAAGATCAGCCTAACAATACTTTTATTTTCGCGGTCAGGCAATCGATTCTCACCATATTTCTCGCACTGAATAACTACTTGATCGCGCGATAGCCCCTGTCTACCCATATTAAATCAGTATAGCAAAAGCGGATTAATTTCGATAGCATTCGGCGCACCAGCAACCGCGACCACTACCCGCTGAAGGAGTTGTGAAAATGACATCATATGCCTCTAGAATACTAATAGGTTTTTTGCCATAATCAAGATATGAATCCGCTTATTCGCTTCATGCGCCACTCGCTAACAAGCATCTTGACGGCAACCGACGATGCTGATCAAGTTGATATCGAGAAAATCGATGAGACACTGACGCCGAATATGCGAGCCTTGCGGCTGGTTATGAACATGTCAGACCATTTGCTATCAATGGGCACGCCAGCGAATAGCGTCGTGCATATGGCGCTCGGGGTAACCGACACATATTGCAAGCGAAAAGTACATATCGATGTCAGCTTTAATCAAATTACACTCTCGCAAGACCGCGGCATCGATCGCGAACCGTTGACACTGATCCGCACTATCTCGCCACACGCTACCGACTACCGGCTAATGCGCAAATTACAAAACCTAGCCAGCCAAATTGCCAACCATAAAGTCACTCTAGATGATGCCGAAAATGAACTCGATGCCATCATTGCCAACAATAAGCGCTATCCTGGCATTATCAGTTATATTGCTGGCGGCGGCCTGAGTGCCGGCTCGGTTGCGCTCTACACGACGTCTATACCGATTATCTTGGCTGCCTTTATCATAGGTTTTTTGATTACTCTTCTGATAAAGCTACTAGGGCGCGCTGCGCTGCCGCCATTTTTCATTCAGATTATTGCCGCGTTATCAGTCACGTTAGTATCTACTGGTATATTGTGGCTAGTTAATCATAAATATTGGGAATTTTTTGCTTTGATTGATCCAACGATATTAACCGTTGGCGATATCGTCTTGCTAGTAGCCGGCATGATGATTGTTGGCGCCTTTCAGGACGCAATTGATGAATATTACGTCACAGCTAGCGCTCGGCTATTAAAAGTGGTGATGTTGACGCTTGGTATTGTACTGGGTGTAAGTATGGGCCTGTACGCCGCCAGGCAGTTTGGCTTAGCGTTTGTCGCAACCCCCGACAGCTTATCCTTTACAAACACTACCTATCAGTATATTGGCGCCGTCATCATCTCGGCATCATTTGCATTAAGTAATAATTCGCGGCCAGTTGGATTATTAATCACCGGCGCCAGCGGACTATTGGGTTATTATGTGCTGTTAGCTGTATCAGAATTAGGCTTGATAATTATCCCTGCTAACGCTGTCGCTGGATTTACCGTCGGCTTTACAGCTACTGTTGTTTCACGCTTAACCAGAATTCCTAGCCAAGCGATCATCGATGCTGGTATCGTGCCGCTGGTTCCCGGACTAACCTTGTATAACGGACTAATGGCACTAATCGCTAATCCGGCCGCTGTAGACGGTACTCTGTTATTGATGCGAGCTATACTGATTGCGGTAGCCATTGCTGCTGGCGCCTCGTTCGGCGTACTTATCGGCCGCCCAACACGACGCAGCCTAGTAACGTTGCGCAACAACCTGCCAGAACGCCCGCTGCGTTCTAATCAAAAACAACTAAAATAAACTACACTCGCTCGGCGTCAAGTTTAGTAAGCGCTGCCGTCGCAATATTATCCATAATCGGTTTGACCTCAGCATCAGTCAGGGTTTGCTGATAACTGGTAAACGTTAGCCGGAAAGTGGTAGTCTTGATAGCCGCGTCGTCTTTTGGCTGATATATACCAAGCGTCTGTACCTGGCAATGTGGATTTTTTGGCCCGTCCAAGCATTGCCGAACCGCTCGCAGCAACTCATCATGCGAGATTTCCACGCTTGAGCGCAGCGAGATATCTTGACTGATTGACGGGAAACGGCTCAGCGGCCGGTAATTATACTCGCGGCTGCTAGCCAAACAGACTTGCAATTTTTCAACGTCAAGCGAGAACGCTGCCGTATAATCTGGCAGCTTGAAATTACGCCGCACCGTCTGAGATAATTCGCCAACAATGCCCAGATTGTCACCGTTTTTTGCGACAATCCAAGCACTGCGCTGGCCGTCAAACGGCGCTGGAATATCCGCGTCAGACTCTGCTATTTTCACAAAATCAGCCTTAACGTTAATATCTGTCAACAGCCTGTCTACCAATTTCCTCGCTTTATAGAATGGCGCGCCGGCTCGCGGCTTTTTGCTAGCATAAATACCGTCGACAAACGTCTGCTCGCTCGGCAGATTCTCGTCAGTAAGCGGCAATTCTTTATCGTGAATTTTGCCGATTTCAAATAGCATAAACTCATCATGTCCAGCCTTGATGTTGGCGTGAACCTTATCCAGCAAACTCGGCAGCACGCTGGTGCGATAGTACTGCAAATCAGGGCTTAAAGCGTTGCTTAGCCGATAAGCGCGGCTTGGGTCTTGCTCGGCGTTTTTCAGGACGCGCTCGTGGACGAAACTATAAGTCAAGACTTCGTTGGCGCCGGCGCGCGACAAACTCTGGCGAATCGCTTGCTTGAGTTGGCGGCGCGGATTCCTCGGCGCCGGCTTGATACTGCGCATTGGCAATTGGCGCGGTAGTTTATCAAAGCCATACAGCCGACCGACTTCTTCGATAATGTCCTCCGGCAGCTCAAGGTCGGTACGCCAGAACGGCGCAATTACTTCAAATTGATAAGGCGTATTTGGCTCGGGTTCCTCATGCGCCTTAATTTCAACATTCTTCAGGATACGGCAGATTTCCTGCGGCGAAAATTCTGTACCCAAACGTTCATTCACAAAGGTACTTTCCAACACTAAAACGCCAGTTACTGCGCCCCAATCGAAAATCGAAATGGTTTCCTTGCCGGCAGAGCCAAATGTAACTCGCGAATCGTGCTGTATGACCATCAGGCGATCGTTGCGATTGTCAAACACTTCGCTCGCCTGCACTCCATCGACCATGCTCATCAGCTGCTTCAGCACGGCAGCATTTTGGAGCGGTGATTGACCCTTATTAAACCGCGTCAGCGCGTCGGTAAAAATACCGTGGCGCATGGCCGTGCGGCGTAGTGCATACATGTCAAAGTTAGCGCATTCTAGGACAATATTTTTGGTGTCATTTGAAACCTCGGTGTCGGTACCGCCCATAATTCCCGCCAAGCCAATCACACCCTCGCCATCAGCTATGACGATGTCATCACTCGTCAACTCATATTCTTTGCCATTGAGCAAACTGACTTTCTCGCCATCACGAGCCAGCCGCGCCTCAAGTTTATGTCCACGTAATTTATCATAGTCATACGCGTGCGTTGGCTGCGCCGTCATCAGCATAATGTAATTCGTGGCATCAACAATGTTGTTAATCGGCTTACCGCCCATCGCCACCAACTGGCACTGCAGCCACAGCGGGCTAGATTTGACTTCAACATTTTTGATCGCGACCGCCATGAAGCGCGGCACTAATTCTGGCGCGTCGTTCGTTACCGTTAGCTCCAAACCCTCAGCACCAGTAAATTGTTGCTCTGATTTATACCACTCGGGGCTAGTAAACTGCTCGTTAAAAATCCCAGCAATCTCACGCGCCACGCCCAATTGCCCGAAGCAATCCGGCCGGTGAGTAAACATCTTATTTTCAATGTCCAGCACGTAATCATCCAGCCCAAACATTTCCACAAAACCCGCACCCACCGTGAGCTCAACACCCGCCGGCATGTCATGTTCATGAATCTCAATAATTCCCTCATGATCCGTGCCAATCGCCAGCTCATCCGCCGCCGCCAACATACCTTGGCTGAGCACGCCACGCAGCGGTCGCGCGTCCAGTACAAACGGCTCGTCGTCATCAAAACTTGCCGGCACCATACTTTTCGGTGGCAGCCAAATCGCCCACATATCAGCGTGTACATTTGGCGCACCGCAGACCACCTGCACTAGCCCGTTCTCATCACGCGGCACATCCGCCACCGCACCGCCATCATCGATCTTGGTTACGCTCAGCCGATCAGCATCAGGATGCTTGGCGCATTCAACCACCCGGACAATTCGCGCGCCACCATATTTGGCGCTCAGTTCAATCACTGCTTCGACGCCACCAAGTTGCTGATTGACCCGCGCCACCAACTCATCCACCGGCGGTAATTCAAAATTAATCAATTGTTTGATAATGTTTAGGCTGACTTTCATATTACATATAGTATAACACTATCGTACGCGAGCTAAAATTGCTCGTGAAAACCGTTCGCTACCGCATCAAAGAGTATCAGCTCTAACTCTCTGCTATAATTAATATAATGAAGCGCATCACTATGGTTAAGCACCATCCATGCACGCAGTTAGCTCATTTATATGAGCATATGTTTTTGGCGACGGCGGCCGAATTCATGTACCAGCAAGGCCAGTACCAGTTAATCGACTACATGCTAGACGGACACACTTACCCTGGCGGCATTATCATTATTAAGAGTATTTGGCACTCGGTCGATGCCACGCGGTTAGCCAACAAGATATTAACTTTGCCAACTGATTTCGGCGAGATGGACAACGAGCCGGTCTCGCTAGCTCTGTACCGTTTGCTGGCCGAAGAGCCAAACCAGCTATACGTTGCCGACAGCGGCCGAATGATGCACGAGTTAAGACAGCTTGACTCTCGGCCATGGCAAAACATCGATAATATCAAGCGGCTGAATAGCAGCACTAGCCAAATCAGCGGTATAATTTACTCGACTGACCAGCCGTCAGCAATTCCGCGCAAACTTTACATATCCTTTCAGCTAACTCAGCAATTCCGCCAGCAACGGCCCGAAACATTGCCGCTATTTTACGAATATGTACACTTTTTGAACTTATCAATCAGCCAAAAGCTTAGCCTCCAATTTGGCGCCTACACCGACGACAATCATATCAAATATCACGCCGAAGACATGTCTGTCACTAATACGCTGCATCTCAGTGTGCAATCGGGACCAATCCAATTTGCTGACATTATCCGCTGCGTCCAGGCCGTCGCCCGGGATTTACGCTCGCCCGATCTGAATCAACGCTTTGTCGATTATTTGCATAGTATATCTTATACCGATGAACCTTCGATAGCGCCCGACATCGACCGAATGCTGCTTGATTTGGGCATTTTGCTCGGTAGTGACGGCTGGCACGCAATTGCTACGCCAGACAACGTAAACGACGTGGCGCAAGCAACGCAAATCATCGCTAAGTATGGCAATCAGAGCGAAGTGATTGAGTAGCAAAAAAACCAAATCAGCAATTCAGCAACTACATTCGTAGAAAAATTCAGCAGCTATTCTGGCCTGTCTAGACGACATCAGTATCATTGCGAGCAGAGCCAGCACATTTAATCTACGAATTTGCTATGCTAATCGTTAGTCTACAATTCAAACGAGGACGGATCAAACTTGTCCGCAAGACCTGCCAAATAACTGCCAAAACACCCTGGCCTGCTTCGCAAAAACGCACGTCGGCCAGCAGCTTTTTCAGAGAGTGTTTCTGGAGAGGCCGCCTGAGAATTATCATCCTCATCACTCCGCGCACCAGCCTCTGGATCCACAAAACTAGGCATATACTCTCCTTGCCAAGGAGCACCATGCTGCTCACCAGTAAGCTGCAAATATAAGCCACCATCTGGACTACTCATTAGTTTAGCGCCACCACCAAAAGCCCTCAACACTGCCATTCTGTCTTCGTGTGATAGGTTACCGCTTATGGGCATTATATCGCCAAATTCACTGTTACGATTTGCCATGTTTACAATTGCTCCTTCTTATCACTGCTCTTTCTATTATAACACAAAAACATTATATTTACAACTATTCGTACTAGTCTACCACCTCTGCAGTATAATCAAAGTGTAAAATGGGACTTCCCTGCCTCTTTACCTTTTTTCATCCTATTATTCAGAGACTATTCGCCAGCCTGACCGCCTCTTTCTTCGACCCTTCCATTTAAATTATTAATCATTTCTAGAGATTCTGGAGGAATAGGAGCAGCAAGCGCGCCAGCCTCTCCAGCTTCTACGCGTTTTTCTAGATCGTCCAGCATCCTCGTGGCCGTCGGGTCATTCTCACTCTGAGTTCCTATGATAGAGCTTGGGTCTTTTGAGCTCACCTCATCTGCTAAATTTCTGAACATAGCACGGCTTGCCGTCTCGCCAATGCCTTGTACGGCTTCTACCGAAGGATTACCATCTTCATTTTTCTCCAAACCACGATTCACTATTCCTGCTATATCCAACCCTGGCACCCCAGCTAGCTTAGCAGTCAGTGGTGTCGGCATAGAATCAATTCCTGACATTGATGGCGCGCCACTAGGATATTCAGATGGAGCCGCTGTTAACAAGTATGGAAGTTCACTCATATTATTCTAATTTCCTTTTATATTGAATCATTTATCTTTTATGATGCCACAAAATTGTCTTAATTGCAAAAATACGCCCTCGAGACGCCTAAAAAGTATTATTTGCTTTTCTTGCCTTTAGCCGATTTGCCTTTCTCTGCTTTCGCAATTTCAATAGCATACACGCCGAGTTTTTCTTTGCGCGGCGGGTAGATTTTCTGAAGAAGCTGAAGCGCTTCCGCTCTATCTTTGGCTTGCGGTACAATTTGCCGCCAGTCCTCAGCTGCCAGCATTTTAGCAAAATTATCGTAGATACGAATCGACTTAATCTGTACCGCGCCAGACTCATGACTAGTTTCTAGTTGTAATAGCTCGCCAGCCCGCAAGCGCTTGATACTGCCATAGCCAACGCGAACCTCCAGGGTTTTACGACCCGACATGATGGCGTCGTAATATGGCTTTTTAATCCTCATTTTTCGAGCGGGCGCAGCATGATGATGCTTAATATTACGAGCAAGCATGGCTTGGCCGCTAGACTGTGTTTTTCGGCGACACCCCTTATGCAGTCGCGGTTTGGCGGTTTTGCCGCCAGAAACGGCACTCCTAAACGGTCTCGTGGATATATTTACTTTACGTGCAGTCACAATAGACCATTATAACAGACCTCTACCTAACTAAGCCGAAAATGAAAAACATCTGATAGTACGCAACTACTAAATACTATTTCTCATATACCCGCAGGTACATG
The DNA here is from genome assembly GCA_963456275.1 of uncultured Candidatus Saccharibacteria bacterium. GTDB lineage: Bacteria > Patescibacteriota > Saccharimonadia > Saccharimonadales > Saccharimonadaceae > Saccharimonas. The sequence continues at coordinate 39,143 of CAUOLJ010000003.1, read as the reverse complement.
CCGTACAATTCTTTCTTGTATTTCTTGACGACTTTGTCTTCTGTAGATATTAATTCGTGGCCAGCGCCGATATAAGCTGGCGTCGTTTCGTAAGTAAATTCGGCGCCGCTAGCCTTAGCCGTGCTCTCGGCGATATTCAGTGCCATGGTTTTATCAATCAAATCGTCCTCGCTACCAATTATCAAGCCGAGATGTTTCAAGCCTTCAGCTTTCAAATCATTGCGATAATTCTGCTTGATAATGACATAATTTGCCAGCGCCCGGTATGACAAATTGCCGTCAAAGAATTGATCTGGCAGCAGATGGTTGCCATAGATATTGCGCAGCAGCGCCATTTGCCACTTTGGCGCTTTAGAAGCGTCCGGTTCATAGTACGGCGAGAGCAGTAATACCCGCGAGAATAGTCCATCGCCATATTGCGCCAGCCACGTTGCCAGCGTGCCGCCGCCAGAATGGCCGATCACACCTAGCTCGTCGCCCAGGCCGCTGACTAGCCCAGCGCTGTCACCCATGAACTTCACCAATTCGCTGGCGCGAACTTGCCCATGGAGCTTATTGTCTTTCATACCGTGGTGCGGCACTCGCGGTACGTACACATTGTAGCCCGCCTGGTAAAACCAGTCTGCCAGCTCAACCATTCCTGAAGGTTCAGCGCTAACGCCGTGAAGAATCATCACCGCTCGGGCAGTTTTCTTGCCGTGAGTCTTCAGAATCGGCCGGCAATCTGGCCGCACTTCATTATTGGCGGTATCATCGGCAATGATTTTTTGGATATCTGCCACCGACTGGTTATAATCGCGCCGCTGGATATCGGCTTTTTGCAAGTCGGCACTACGGCTAGGCCACAGAAATGCCCAAGCCGCAAATCCTGCTATCAGCGCAAGTATCACGCATATTACGATTAGTATTATCTTTTTGCTACTGAGCGCTACAGACATTTTTACACCTTTCATAAGCGAACTTTGCTTTTTACTGGCCGTTGATATCCAGCAAGGATTGCAGTATTGATAACCTTTATAACTTAATTATAGCATAAACCTTACGAGACGTTCCTAAATAGTTATTGCATGATACAGCAAACTGCTCTATCCTTAATTTATGAACACTATTACCCGTCGAATCGCCGCTGCTATTCGCGCCAATGAATTAATTATCTAGGTAAACACAGTGCTAGGTAAGAACCCGAAAGGCCACCAAATGACCAAAAAACTACTAGAAATCGAACGCAAACGCCAATTAACTGGTGACGCAAAAGAATTAATCAAGCAATTGCAAGACCTCGGTTTTAAGCCAAAGAGTAGCCGCCACGAAATTGATACATATTATTCTCGCCCCGATGTCGATTTCATGCAGACGGTTGAGTGCTTGCGGATTCGCCAGCGCGATGGTTTTGCTGAGGTGACATATAAGCCTGCGACGACGACTGCAACACATACGAAAAACGATGTAATCATTAAGCTCGAGACAAACCTACCGATTCAGCCCGGTGACGCGGCAATCGCCAAACAGCTACTCGCCAACCTCGGCATGGTACTGCTGGTCGAGGTTGACAAATACCGGCGATCATTTCGGTCCTCTGATTTTCCGCAGGCAACGGTGGCTATAGACGAAATCAAAGACGCTGGGACTTTCGTGGAAGTTGAGGTTTTATCAGACGATGAAAATAGCGCATTGGCGATGATTAGTGAAATCGAAACCAAACTAGGTCTTGGCTCGGCAGAAGTTGTCACGCGGCCTTATCGGGATATTTGCATGGGATTGTAGAGTCGCCTGCCTAGATAACCAACAAGAAATGATACGTGGACATTGATTGTTTTTATTTCAGTATAGGCAAAAACGAGAGTGAATATACAGTTTGCTGGTTTAATCTATGTTCTAGTAAAATCTTCTTTGTCAAAAGACGCTAATGGTTGACATATTCTATTCTATTCTATTCTATATCATACACTCTAGGCTGAGATGCAGCCATCCTTGAGTAGACAGGAGATGATCATGCCGAACCGGCGCGATCTGAACGACATCGCCAGCTACCTCGTCCCTAACCCTGGCGACGAAGCGTGGGTTGTCGACCCCAACCAGCCTGAGCACATGCACCACGGCCAGACCTCTGGCGAACCGCACTCCGACGGGTACTACATGTACAACGAGGGCACGCCGAGCTGGCTGAAGTACCACTCCGACGACAAGGAGGACGAGGAGTGAGATAGTCCTCGAGGATGCCCCTCTCCACATCCAGAGAGGGGCCATTCCCTGAATTATATATAATATAGTCATGAACTACGATAGATATCTAGAATTACAAACCCGTCTTGAATGGTTTTATGATTTTCATCCAAAGTTTTTTGATGATATTACGCCTGAGCAGAAGAAGCTGCTACAAGATACGTTCCTATACGATGCGTCTGATGAAGGTTATCCGGAGTCGTTGCGGGATTTCTATAATAAGAATATTGATAATCAGCCGGCGCTTCAGAATGATATGCTTTTGGCAGTGGATGCCTTATATAAAGCGGCAGGGGCTAGTAGCCTGTTTGACGATAATGGATATCGTTCCCTTGCTGAATAGATTTTAGTCTATGAAATCTGTATAGGTTATAAAACTGTCTACTTTTCTTGATATAATTTAAGATTATTGTATGAATAATTATCCAGCAAAAAATTGAAACAGATACCCGACGAATATCAATTTACACAACTCATCAAGCCATATATCAATGAACCAGTACGCTTAAGTTCGCCGAGCGACTACACTGATAGTATTTGTATCAGACCCAAAGAATTATTATCGTTATTATTTTGGCGATAGCCAGTCACAAAGAATAGTTGCCTATCTTGCCGCCTAGAATCAAAACTGCTCCAAAAAGTCCAACTTACCGCTTTCAAAATGCCGCACGTCTTCGATGCCGTATTTCATCATTACCAAGCGGTCGATGCCGCAACCAAAGGCAAAGCCGGTGTATTCATTCGGATCGATGTCAGCAGCTTTCAGCACATTCGGGTGAATCATGCCGCAGCCTAATAGCTCAATCCAGCCCTCACCCGAGCAAACTTTGCAATCCGGCTTTTTGCCTTCACAGAACGGGCAGCTCAGCGCAAATTCAAAACTCGGTTCAGTGAACGGGAAATAAAACGGGTTGACGCGCACATCCAACTTCTTGCCATAATATTCCTGCAAAAACTCCTGCAGCGTGGCGATGAGGTTGCCGACATTGACTCCCTTGGCGACATACACGCCCTCGACTTGATAGAACGTGTGCTCGTGCCGCGCGTCCAAATCTTCGTTGCGAAACACCCGGTCGGGCACGATGGCGGCGATCGCCTCGCCCTTTTCCAAATTGCCATGATATTTTTTCAGCACGCGGTTTTGCATGGTCGAGGTGTGCGCCGGCGCAATTAAACGGTCGCCGTTAGCGTCAGTCTCTTCGGTCATGAAGGTATCGTAATCATCACGTGCTGGGTGACCCTTCGGGAAGTTCAAGCTCTCGAACATATGGAATTGATCGTCAATTTCACGCGACTCTTCCGTCACAAAGCCCATGCGGTTGAAAATGTCAGAAATGCGGTCAATCTCGGCGCTCAGCGGGTGAATCGTGCCCCGCTCACTCGGCAGTAATTCAGGCTGCGATGCATTGATATCCATCGGTGCCGTCACGTCGATTGGCGGCAAATCGACTTTATCGAGCTCCTGGCGGCGAACTTCTATGACCACTTCCAGCGATTTTTTCAGCTCGTTGACTCGCTTGCCGAAAGCCCCGCGCTCATCGCTTGGCAAAGTCTTGATGTGGTCGTATAGTGCTTTGATTTCTGGAGCGCGCAATACTTCTTGCGGATGGTTAGACTGGGCCGCCCGCGCTGATAAAACTTGTAAAACTTTCTCGAAATCCATCGCTAACCTACTTATTCACCTGATATACGAATAACACAAATACGCCAACTGCCATCAGTACAATAAACACCCAAGCTGGTGCTAGAGTTGTCGTAGCCTTGGTGCCTTTCAAATATTCTGAGTTTTCGATTAGCTCGCCGCTAACACCCGGAACTGGCTCGCCTTCTTGCCTTGCCTTCTGCGCTGCTTTTGCCCGCAAGTCGGCAGCAATCCGTTGCTGCAGTTCGCTGCGGCTTTCTGTCTGTTCAAAATAACGTCCCATATCATCATTATAACAGATGTATACAACCCAAAATATTTTTGTGTTATACTATGTCTATATTTCAGTAAAGGAGGGAATATTCATGGCTACTAAAAAAGCCGCTTCTACCAAGAAGAAGACGACCGCCAAGAAAACGGCCGCCAGCAAGACGACTGTTCGTACAGTATCTGCCGAAAAAGTAGAAGCACCAAAGAAGGAAACTGCCGCTGCCAAACCTACGACAACTAAACGCAGCAGCGTCAATCTTCCATCAAATATCATAAATATAATCTTTGCCGAACTAATCGGTACGTTCGTATTGACGCTGGTTGCTTTGACCACGTTCAAAGACGGCGGCGTTGGCGCGCTAGCTGTCGGCTTCACGCTAGTAATGCTGGTGATGAGCATCGGCGCTGTCTCGGGCTCGCACGTCAACCCAGCCGTAACATTTGGTTTGTGGACTATGCGCAAGCTCAAGACAATACTGTTGCCGTTCTACTGGGGCGCTCAGTTCATCGGCGCTATGCTAGCTGTAATTGTCACCAACTGGGTTACTGGCGGCTCGATTAATTTCGGCTTTAGTGGATTTAGCAGCATGAACTGGTCGATATTCGGCATTGAGCTGGTCGGCACCGCTATCTTCCTATTCGGACTAGCAGCAGTTCTATCGCGCGAAGAGACCTGCAATACTGGCAAAGCGCTCGGCGTTGGCTTGGCACTGGCAGTCGGCATTTTGACATCTGGCTACTTGTTATCGACCGCCAAGACGCAAGCAATCGCCGACTACCAAAGCAAAGCAGCATCTTCGGCTTCTAATAAAGTTGAGATTCCTCACGTCGCTTACGTCAAGGGCGCTAGCCTTAACCCGGCTGTTGCGCTAGCAATGACCGATTCGACCGAAAAGGAGCTCACTACTGGTTCAGCTGGCTCTAACGAAGTTGTCAATTCACGCTTCTCGCTCGAGTCGCTAGTTGGCGCTTTAGCGGGCGCAGCTGTCGGTGCCAACCTCTACGTGTTGGTTGCTGGCCGGCAAAAGAAAGACTAAGTCTTAGCTTTCTTAACAAAAATATCCCGTCTATCGGCGGGATATTTTGATAGTCAAAAATCTTTACTTCTTATCAATAGACGACGGACGATCAAGCGCCAATACTTCGACAGAAGAATCGCTACCAGCGATCTTCACCACGTCTTTATCAACTTTACCGAGCTCTTTATGAGCGTTGTTATAATGATTGACCGTCGTGCCGAGACTATTGCCTAGCTTCTGCATGTACTCTTCAAATTTGGCGATGTGTTGTCCGAGCTTGCCGACACGAACTTGAATATCCTTAGCCTGCTCCTCGATTTGCAAACTGCGCAAACCTTGCAATACCGTTTGTAGATACGCCATAAAACTAGTCGGACTGGTGATAATCACGTGCTTTTCGCGAAAAGCATACTCAATCAGATCGCGCGAACTACCGCCCTGGCCAACGTTATTGATCAGTAAATCATAATACAACGATTCGCTGGGAATAAACATAAATGCGAAATCCATAGTATGCTCGCTCGGACGAATATATTTACTGGTTTCGTCGATGCGCCCTTTCAGATCAGCTTTGACTTTTTGCATTAGCTGCTCGCGCTCTTTGCCGCTAGCTTCAATCATCCGGTTGTAATTTTCGAGGCTAAATTTGCTATCAACTGGCAGAATCTGACCCTTATCAAGAAAAATCACCGCATCAACCATTTCGCCGTCGCGAAACTTATACTGAGTTTGATACTGCCCTGGCGCCAAAATATTTTCGAGAACACTCGACAAATAGTATTCGCCAAAAACACCGCGCTGCTTGGGGTTTTGTAGAACATTTTGCAAGGTTTTGAGGTCAGTCGCCACATCAACGACACGCTTGTTGGTCTCGTCGAGCTTGGTCAAGCGCTGCGTGACATCGGCCACCAATTTTGAACTTTCACTGAGCTGCTTTTGCACCGATTGCTGAGTTGACAGCTGCGAGCGTTCAAGCTTGTCGCTCATTGTTTGCTGCAAATTAGTGATCGAGCGCGACAATTCAACGACATCGCCCTTAATCAGCTCTACCGCCGAGTTATTTTGCACTCGCTTCAGCTGCTGCATCAACACAAAAATAACCACGCTAGCCGCTGCGACGACTATCACTAAAATTATAAGCAAAACCATTATTTCCATATAGCTAGCATACCGCAAATAACGGTTCTGTGCCAGCTACCCAGCGATAATCAACCGAGCCGCTACAATCAGCACAATCGATACTACTAAGTAAAGTATAAACGACCGCAATCGCGCCAACCAAGTAAACATCGCATACGTCAACGCGCCAATTACCGTCATCGCCGCCATCGCCCAATACCACGGCAAGAGCGCTAAATACGATTGCAGACCCCATAGAGCCGCTATCGAAGCAATAACGATAAATAACGGCCGGTAAATTCGCGCCTGCGACAGCAGTATCAATCCGCCGATTGACACCAAAGTTACCGAAAAAATTGCTACATACAGCGGCGCATTCTGGCATAAATCACTATCGCCGCGGCACATCACCGCCGACGCGACCCGGCCAACCAAAATATACAACACCGTTAGTATTGCACCAGCGAATGCTCCATAGATAGCAGCTCGAATGATATCCTTTTTGTCCATCGGAATAAACGGCTCCAGCTTCACCGCTGCAGTCTCGTTTGCGTTGTTCATAGGTTTCTCCACATTAGTCATCTTACTAAGTTATTTTACTACATTCTTGCGTTTTTTGCTAGATGCAAGCTTAACATTAGGCCAATCCACGTACCACAACGCCCCCAAGCAAGCCACCGCCATGCCGCCGACAACATCAAGCGGCGTATGCACCAGCGCTAATATCCTGCCAACTCCAACTAGCAGCGCCATAGTTAGCATAATTATAGTAATCGAGCGGCGACGCAGCGCATACCAGACCGCCAGCACCAAAAACATCGCAAAAAGCGCGTGATCCGACGGAAATCCCGGATTATTCAGATAAGCCGCCCCCGGATTAACGCCAAGCAGCTCAAACGGACGCAACTGTTCAGGCTGATATATTAGCCCAAGGATTTTAGCAATCACATAAGACGTCAGTCCGGCCATCAGCACGCGAGAATAAATTTCATAGCGGCGCTTACTTTCAACCTTAAAAAATAGTTCATACAAAGCCAGCAGTACTAACGGAATCAGCAGCCAGTCGGCGATTATCTTAACCAGCCAAGCCACCTTATCGTTGCAGCTCCTCGACTAGTTGCTGGCGGGGGATAGGCTTATTCTCACCGGTTGCCATATCCTTCACTGTCGCGAAACGGCCGCGTACTTCTTCTTCGCCAATCAAGACTACCAACGGTATACCAAGACGATCAGCATAGCGCAGCTTCTTTTTTAACGGCACCGATTCGGTATTGAGGATTGTCGCCACGCCAGCTCGCCGCAGCTCGGCAGCTATTTGCAGCGCCTCACCGAATTGCGCATCATCAAAGGCCGCCACCATACAGCGCGCCAATGTCTGGCGACTACTAGACACGACGCCTGCCTCGCGTAGTTTATAGAATAAGCGCGACAGACCAATCGACACACCAACGCCTGGCAAACGTGTCCGCGTATAATTCTCGGCCAAGTTATCGTAGCGTCCGCCCGAGCAAACACTACCGACTTCTGGATAATCATCAAGCGTCGTTTCGTAGACTACGCCAGTATAATAATCCAGTCCGCGCGCAATCCGTAAGTCTAGCTGAATACGCTGCTCTGGCAAGCCCATGTTTCGCAGCATCGCCAGCAACTCACGTAATTTTGCCGTGCCAAGCGCGAAATCATCAGAATTGATCTCGTTTTTCATTGACTCTAGCTGCGATAAAATATCGTCGTTGCTACCGCTAATTTCTGTGAAAGCAACTACTTGCAAGACTTGCTTTTCACTAAGACCCAACTCGCGTAATTCCGCCATAAAATCTTGACGCGATATTTTCTCGATTTTATCAACCACTCGCAGTACATCCGCCGATACATCGGCCAAACCAATTCCAGCGAAAAAGCCGTTCAACACCAAACGATTATTGATGTGAATCGTGAACTCGCCGAAAGCAAACTGCTCAAAAATATCGTTGATTACCGCTGGAAACTCCGCATCGGCTGCCACGCTTTCCGAACCAATCACATCAATGTCGCACTGGTAGAATTCGCGGAAACGTCCAGCTTGAGCTCGCTCGGCGCGGTGCACTTTGCCAATCTGGTAACGCCGGAACGGAAAAACCAGCTGGCCTTCATGTTCGGCGACGTAGCGCGCCAGCGGCACCGTTAGATCAAAACGCAAGCTCAAATCATTCTTGCCGCGTTCAAACCGATAGATTTGTTTCTCGGTTTCACCGCCGCCCTTCGCCAACAATACTTCGCTCAGCTCAATATCTGGCGTGTCCAGCGGCGCGTAGCCATAGCGCTCATAAGTTTCGCGAATAATGTCGCGCAAACGATTAAACTCTATTTGGTCGCCTGGCAGGTATTCGCTGAAACCGCTCGGAATGCGGGGAGTAGTTATTTTCATATCATTATTTCTTGGCTGGGGTGGAGGGATTCGAACCCCCGCATGCTGGGACCAGAACCCAGTGCCTTACCACTTGGCGACACCCCATCGCGCCTACCTTAATATATCACTAGAGCGCCGTTATTTCAAATCTAGCCGCCGCAGTTTAGCAGTCAAATACGCCGCAGCTGCTAGCCACGCGCCGGTCAGCAGCAAACTAACCACCCCCGGCAGCGCCGCCACCGCGCCAAACAAACTAACTTTTCCCTGTCCGCCGCTCATCAGCACAGCCGCGCTAATCATCAGCCAAACGCCAGGCGCTAGCAATGTGCACACACCTGATATTCGCCGCTCTAACTTGCTCAACCGCGGCATAGACAGCAAAAATGGCAAAGAAATAAATTCTAGCAGAACTATAGCAACCGCGGCGATAGTGCCGTCGCCAATCCCCAGCGACTCTAGAGTTTTTGGAAATTTTTCGAACCTAAACAATTGCGCCAACATTATAATAATCGTCCAGAAACCTGCTGCCAGCGCCGCATACTGTGCGCGCTTCTTGAAAATTGTTGGCGGAAAAATACTAGCTATAAACTGTTTCATATTATTAGCATAGCATTTTTCCACATGATTTTTTATTTTTTGTCCAAAAAATGCTTGCTATTAAACACAAAAACGTATATTGTATAGACAGCGAAGTTACAAAAACAAACACAAAAATGTATCGATCGCTCTCCGATAAATCCACCACAACAATGAAATACTCCTCTGCCTTGGCGAGGAGTATTTTGTTTCCTAGTTTAGTTGACGCTAGCTGGGACTGCCCGGCACTAGCAAAATCGCTTTATTCCCCAGCCTTTTTACTGTGCGCCGCCCGCCATTCGGCGATTTTGCCATGATGCCCGCTCAATAGCACCTCTGGCACGCGCAAACCTTGCCATTCCTCGGGCCGAGTGTATTGCGGATATTCTAGCGTTTCGCCGTCGCTGAAGCTCTCAATCGCTGCGCTGTTTTCGCCGCCGAGTACGCCAGGGATTAGCCGCACGATTGAATCAATAATCGTCATCGCTGGCAATTCGCCGCCAGTTAGCACATAATCGCCAACGCTGAGCTCTTGATCGACCAGCGCCATAATTCGCTCGTCATAGCCCTCGTAGCGGCCGCAGATTACAATATAACCATCTTCGCTTTCGCTGTATTGCTGCGCCAACGCCTGCCGCCAACGCTGGCCGCGCGGTGTCATGATTAAGACTTTAGCGCCAGGGTCAATCTGTTTAGCCTGCTGCACCGCATTCCATAGCGGCTCGACCATCAGCAGCATACCATCGCCGCCGCCGTACGGCGTATCGTCGACCGTGCGGCGCGGGCCAATCCCAAACTGGCGCAAATCAATCATCGAAAGTTCAACATAGCCGTCTTTTTGCGCTTTCCACATCATCGAACTGCCGAACACGCCAGCGAACATTTCTGGGAATAAGGTAATCACCTGAATTTTTCTCATCTGTTATAGTGTAGCAAGTCTTGACACGGATGTCTATCTGTGATATATATATATCAACTTTTGCTCAAAGTTGTTTAGGGCGAAAGTCGCCCTTGCTTTGAGCAAAGAAGAAAGGAGGACGGTCATGCCGACTGTTACCGCCGATCCTAGGTTCAAGCCCAACCCACTTGAGCGCGCGCAGATGTGCGCGCTCAAGTGGTACATCAAGGCCGTAGAGAGCGGTCACTCGCTCCTCGCAGCATTCTGTGTGGGCCTCTATAGAGGCCTGAGGGGCTGACACAGCCCGCTCGAGAATAGCTCGCTGAAAACTACTGTTCAATCTGGTCCGAGACGCGCATTTCTGCGTTTCCTGGGTTGAATACCCAGTTTCCAGCTTGAGCACGTTTTCGGCGGGCTATTTTCATGTCTTGCAATAATTTACTGCAATCTAGATTTTATTGCCTAATAGTATTTGACTTATTATACATTATATTTTATCTATATATTTGTGCTTTTACAAAAATAGTTGTATAGTCTCAATTGACACGTTTGGCTTTTAGTGTAATAAATTACGCCTGGCCTTCTCGAAATTTCACCCCAACAAAAAAGCCGCCTCAAAAGACGGCTTTCTTGCACAAATAAGTCTCTCAAACCATTTGTTGGTTTGCTCGCAGTAGAGCTTTTGTACTTTGTTTTCTTCGATAGTTCAAGGTTCTCGCATGAACTTACTTATGATTATATATCAAGGTCGTCTAATTCTGCAAGCTCTTGGCGCGACTTTTTTGCGAAATCGCTCTCGGTTTCTGCGTTTTCTGCGTCATTTTCCACAGAATCACTAGTAGCGTTTTCCACATCATTATCCACTGCAGCCGAATCGGCGTCCTCGCGGTCGTCATTATTGACGATTTTCAGGTTGTAATGAGCGGTATTTTTAGCACCCAACGCTCGCAGCAGCGTGCGCAGCCCTTGCGCGGTCGAGCCGCGGCGGCCAATCACTCGGCCCAAATCTTCTGGATTAACAGTTAGTGTCAGCAAAACGCCCTTCTCGTCGACAATCCGGTCAACAACCACGTCATCTGGATGTCCTACTAGTGATTTTACGATATATTCGACAAATTCCTGGTCAATGGTCGACATGCCCACGGTATCTCCTCCTTTGCGGTCACACGGTTACTATCGTACTTTCATTGTAACATGCTTTTGCTATGAAATCGAAAAACGCGCTCCAGCCATGCAGTTAGAGCGCGTTAGTTCGTAATTAAAAGCGTTAGGCTTCAGCTGGAGCTTCTGCCTCTTCGGCGGCTGGCTCTTCTTTTGGCTGATTCTTGCGCAACTTTTCAGCATTCTTGACCGCTTTGGTCTTGCCGCCCTGGAACTCTTTAACCCATTTCGGCAGCTTGGCGCCAGCTTCTTTTAACAACTTCGCAACGCGCGGCGTCGGTTGAGCGCCGTTATCAAGGTATTTTTGAGCAGCCTCGACATTGATATTGGCGTCTTTGGTATGCGGGTTGTAGCTACCGACATAAGCGACCACGCGGCCGCTCGATGGATGGCGCTGTGCTTCCTGGACGGCGACGCGGTATACCGGATAAGCCTTGCGGCCCAAACGTTGCAAACGAATTGCGAGCATAAAATTAAAACTTCCTTTACTTCACGTTAGTACTATTGTTACTTCTGTCATATTCTAGCGTGTTACGGGTAAAATGTCAACAAAGCACCTAAGCGCTACCTAGACACCTTTTCATTCAAGTCTAGCCTCATAGGCCAATTCAGGCAGAAAACGCCGCTAGAGGGCGCAAAAACGGCCAAAACGGCTCAAAAATACTTAAAATTTGCAATTTTTGCGAAATAATTGCAAAAACCGTTGACATGGCGATTCATGCGTGATATATAAGTATCAAGCTTTTTGCCCAGGTTTGTAAGGGGCGAGAAGTAGCCCCTGCTTGAGCAAGCTCGTTCCTCTGAAGGAGGAAAGATGTTTTTCGTACTCGTCGTCACCACTGCCCTTGTCGCTCCTATCGCTGTTTTGCGGCTGGCGATCAGCCGCAATCACCACGTTGAGTGGGCTGTTTGGACGGCATCTATCGTGGCTACCGGTAGCCACGTCGAGACGTGGAGACTGATCAGCAACTATAACCTAACGTTCATAGTTGTGTCATTTAAGTTTCTCCTTGTCGTTTATGAAGTAATAGTCACTCCCGCTATCTTTGTTCTCCTTTTAGAGAACAAAGATAAGCATCACAGAGAGAACACGACCAACTAGCCCGTAGCCAGATTGCCCGCAGTCGAGCCTAGCTCCTGCGCAGTCCGGCTGCGGGCAATCACAACTTCAAATTAGTTAATAGTTTTATGCCTGGAAACAGGCTTTTTTATTGTCGTTTCTTATACTCTTCCAGCGCTGCCTTGGCGGCTTGCTGCTGGGCGGTTTGTTTGCTAGGGCCGATGCCTTTACCCATCAGTTTGTCGCCGACATAAGCGCCGAGCGTGAAGACCTTGTCGTGGTCTGGGCCGTCTTCGGCGATGACTTTGTAGACTGGCGTAGCGCCGTCAACGCGCTGGCTGATTTCTTGCAGATGGCTTTTAGGGTCGCGCCAAGAGCCGCTCTCTAAAATCCCTTTAAGCTTACTGATTGTGTGCTTCTCGATAAAGGCCACCGCGTCATCATAGCCGCGCTCCAAATAAATCGAACCAATCACCGCTTCGTAAGCATTAGCTAGAATCTGATGGCGCGCCCGCTCGGAACCATGCTTCTCTCCGCGGCTCATCCGCACCAATGGCTCATAACCAAGCTCTTCGCCAGATTTAGCGTTGCTAGTGGTGTTAACTAGCGCCGCCCGCCAGCTAGTCAAGATACCTTCCGGTTCACTGTAATGTTTGTATAAATAGTCCGTTACCGCTAGTTCTAGCACGGCGTCGCCCAGAAATTCTAAGCGCTCATTGTGCTCGCTCACCGATTTTTTGTGCTCGTTGACGTAGCTGCGATGTGTCAAAGCAGTAATCAGAAGCTGAATGTCTTTATATTCAAAACCTAATTTCTGCTTCGCCCAATCTTGGTACGGCCCGGTTGGCATACCACTCATCTTTCCTCCTTTTCGTATTTTGTAAGTTTATAAGTTTTCTTGGCGGATCCGCGTTTTAGCTTTCAGCATTAGCTTGGCGATGTCTTCGTATTCGATCAGCTCGAGCGCCTCGTTGAACGGGAACCATTTGATACCTTTCATCCAATCCTCTTTCTGGATTTCATCGCCGCTGGTACGAACGCGCACCAAATAAATTTGCGTCGTCATCAAAACGAGCTTATCGAGACGGCGATAGCGAAAATGAATCTTGCCCAGCCAGCCTAGCATATCGACGTCGTGCAAGCCAGCTTCCTCGCCAATTTCGCGGCGAGCAGTCTGCACGGCCGTCTCACCCTCCTCGATGTGGCCTTTGGGAATTGTCCAGCGGTCTTTGGCATCCTGAATCAGTAAAATCTCGATACCCGACTTGCCGTGGCGGAAAATCACGCCGCCGCTAGTCGGCTCGCGGACGATTTCTTGGATAGACGCCGAACGCGACTTTGTTAAATATTTGCGTATATGATCAAACTTGCTTTTGTTGGCCTTCGGCTTTGGCATTATCTGACCCCTCCTCGACAAATTTGCGATAAGCGGTACCCAGTACGCCGTTGACAAACTTGCTCGAATTATCAGAACCAAACGCTTTAGCTAGCTCAATCGCTTCGTTGATGGCGACGCGCGGCGGCACAGTATCTTGATGGTGCAGTAATTCGTACAGGCCAATCCGCAAGATTACCCTGTCGATCCGTGCTATCTGCGTAATTGGCCACTCGGGCGCAATTGGCTGCAGCTGCTGGTCAAGTTCCGCCTGCTGACTAACAACACCGCTGGCCAGTCCTTCTACGAAAGCGATGTCGTCAATCGCCGAACGGTAACGCTCGACGTCGCGCTTCAAGATATCGTCTAACGCGGCACTGGTGTCGCCAGACTGCCGGCGCAATTCCAATTCGTATAGCGCTTGCAGCGCAACAATCCGACCAAGGTGTCTATTCGATGCCATTCGCGTTTGTTTCCTTTTATTATCTCACCGTTTTTGTTTGAAACGGTTATTTCTGCTTGGTTGATGATTTTTTCTTGCCAATCAATACCTTGACTGGCGAATGGCCGTTAACGCGCTTGGCTAACTTCTCGACAAGATGGCTGCGACGCATGCCAGTCTTGCGAGGACTTGATTGTTTCTTTGGCTGTGCCATGAAATGTTCTCCTTCTCGGTTTGTATAAACTTAGTAGTATTATACGCTAAAGCGAGGCTTTTCTCAAGTATTTGACATTGTAGTGTTATCGTATTTTAATTATTGACTTTTTATATCGGTTATGTTATAATAAGACTATGAGTCATGAACAAAGTAATAGCGTATAGGGCTAGAAACCGCTACTTGCCATTTGTGAGTCTGCAAGGACGGGATCACGCCACGATATTGACGAGCTTGCCCTTGACGTAGATAATCTTCTTCGGCTCAGCCAGCACGAATTTCTGGACGTTGGCGTCGGCTAGCGCTAGATCCTTGATCTGTTCTTCGCTAGCATCAGCAGCGACCTCGAGCTTAGCGCGCAGTTTGCCATTGACTTGCACGATAATGAGCAAGCTGCCGCTAACAATCTTAGCATTATCCCAGGCAGGCCAAGCAGCAAAATCGAGCTGCGAAGTTTCGCCTAGCTGCTGCCACAATTCGGCAGCCATATGCGGCGCGAACGGCTGCACTAGCTGCACTAGCGTCTTGAGATGCGGGCGCCAATCTTCGCTGTAGCCCGCCACTTTCAATTTGTACAAATCATTCACGCATTCCATCAGCGCTGCAATCGCCGTATTAAAGCTGAGACGATGAATGTCATCGGTGACTTTTTTGGTAGTAGAATTAATAATGATATCAAGCTTCTGAGTATCAGACGTACCGGTTTTGTTGCTGTCATTAAATTCTTGCACTAGCGTCCACAAGCGATTAAGAAAACGATAAACGCCAGCAATGCCGCGGCTGTTCCAGCTAGAGTTTTCGTTAATCGGCCCCAGGAATAGTTCAAATGTGCGCAGGGCGTCAGCGCCATAGCCAGCGTTGATGACTTCGAGCGGATCAACGACATTGCCGAGGCTTTTACTCATTTTGCGGCCGTCCTCGGCTTGAATCAAACCATGGTAAACCAGCTTTTTTACTGGTTCAGCAAAATCCGTCAACCCAAGCTCGCGAAAGACATGCGTCCAAAAACGCACATACAGCAAATGGGCCGTCGCGTGATCGCCGCCGACATACATATCGAGCGGCGCCCAGTAATTTGCCTTGTCTGGCGCCCAAGCCTGCTGCGCATTGTGCGGATCGGTATACCGCAGCAAATACCAGCTACTGCAAGCGTAACCGTCCATCGTGTCGGTCTCGCGCCGAGCTGGAGAGCCACAAACTGGACAAGTCGTCTGCACCCAGTCTTCTTGCGCCGCCAAGACTGATTTGCCATCGCCGCGCGGCTGGAAATCATCGACATCCGGCAATAGCACTGGCAAATCACTTTCTGGAACTGGCACTGCACCGTGCTCCGGACAATAAATAATCGGAATCGGTGCGCCCCAATAGCGCTGGCGGCTGATTAGCCAATCGCGCATTTTGTAAGTAATTTGCGACTTGCCTTTACCCTCTTGTTCGAGCCAAGCGACAATTTGCTCGCGAGCATCCTCGCTGCGCGTACCATCAAAAGCGCCAGAATTCACTAGAACGCCTTCGCCATGATAGCAAGCGTCGGTGTCAATGTCATCCTCGGGTCTCTCTATCACCTCAACGACTGGCAGCTCGAATTTCTCGGCAAAAGCAAAGTCGCGGTCGTCATGCGCTGGCACACCCATCACCGCACCAGTGCCATAGCCCCCCAGAACATAATCGGCAATCCAAATTGGAATCTTTTGGCCGGTCGCCGGGTTGATAGCATAGCTGCCGCTAAAAACCCCTGTTTTCTCTTTGGTGTCGTTGCTGCGTTCAATCTCTGATTTCTTGACGGCATCATTAATATAGTTCTCGACTAATTCACGCGTTTCATCGGTCAGCAGCGTGCGCGCTAATGGATGCTCGGGCGCTAATACCAAAAAGGTTGCGCCAAAAATCGTATCAGGACGCGTCGAGAAAACGGTTATCGTATCGTCGCTGCCGTCAACTTGAAAAGTGATCTCAGCGCCTTCACTTTTGCCAATCCAGTTAGTCTGCGCAATTTTGATTTTGTCGGGCCAATCCATCTCTGGCAGCTCGGCAAGCAGCTGCTCGGCATAAGCAGTAATCCGGAAGAACCACTGTTTCATCGACTTCTTGACAACGACCGAGTCGCAGCGCCAGCATTTGCCGTCAATCACCTGCTCGTTGGCGAGAACCGTCTTATCCTTTGGACACCACCATTGCAGCGATTCTTTTTGATAGGCTAAACCCTTTTCAAACAGCTTAGTAAATATCCACTGCGTCCATTTGTAGTATTCTGGGTCGCTGGTATTGATCTCGCGCGACCAGTCAATACTAGCACCGACACTGCGCAATTGTTTTTTGAAATTCTCAATATTGTCAGCGGTAGTTTCTCGAGGTTTGCGGCCAGTTTTGATAGCGTAATTCTCGGCCGGCAAACCAAAGCTATCCCAGCCAATCGGATACATTACGTTGTAACCGAGCGCCCGGCGAAAACGCGCCACCGCATCGACAATGGAATGCTCCATAAAGTGACCGGTATGCATGCCTGCGCCGCTTGGATACGGGAACATGCCCGTCACATAGTATTTTGGCTTGGCGCTTGACTCGTTCGTATGATAACGCTGGTCATCCGCCCAGATTTGCTGCCATTTCGGCTCAATTTCAGAAGGGTTATAGTGTCTCATCAACTATCAGTATAACAGATAAAACACAGCTGGTTCTAGTAATTAATCGTCGTAATCGCCATAATCTAAATCATTATCGGTATCAACGGTTGGCGCAGATAAATAACTACCGCCAGCTACCGACTGAAAAGATTGGCTGATTGCCCTTGCCCACTCTTCAGCGCTTATGGCATCGCTTGGAACAGCGACCTGCGAACCTTTGCTAAAATCAATAACTGTTTTGGCGCTAACATTGTAGTTTTTGTCGGAACGGCTATCGGTCTTAAGGTTAGCGGCCTTAACGTCAACGCCGCGCAGTTCATGCGACCATTGCGACACCCAAACGGTCATGGTAGCGTCAGCTTTTGATTTGGCTTTTTTGGCAGACTTGTAAGTATCAGACGACGAAGACGAAACGTTCGGCGCGCAAGATTCAACGCTTTTAGCGAAAGAGGTTTCTCGAAAGTCCTTCCAGAAAGCTTCTGCTTTGTCATCATCAACTGACACATCGTAGCCAAAGTTGCCACTTTGCGATTTGACTTCCTTGTCAATAATTATAAACGGGTGTTTTTTGTAAACGCTGGAGATTTGATGCTTAGCTTTATCGTCTTTGGAATATTTTTTGTAGGCATCAATCACACACTGCAGTTGATTGGCTGATTTTTTGTCCTGCTTGCGAGCATCGGCTAGCGAATACTTTACCCATTTGCCGTCAATCTTTTTCAGATGTTTTTCAGCCTGAGCTGGCAGCTTTTGATGTAATATAGACAACGTCTCCTTGATACTTGATACGATATTATCCTTGAAATAGACCGTGCCGTTGTCAGTTACCAAACCGCTAGCCTTGAGAGACAGCTCCTTGCCATTCACCTCTAGAACTAACTCGGCATTTGCGTCAAATTTCGGCGTATTTTCAGCGCCTGTATCAAATGTAAATCTCTTGAACTTAATTTTCACGCCGTCGGCTTCATAAGAAAAGTTTGAGTTCACCGTGGTTTTAGTTGATACTTTGGTAGCGAGCGGTAATTTGCTAACCGCGTCGAGCAAGACATTTTCTGGCTTCTGATAAAACGCATAAGCAGTAGCGCCAGCAATCGCCAACAGTACAACTACTACTGCAGCGCAAATAGCAATGATCAAGCCTGCTTTAGACTTTCGCTGGCCCATCGCCATCTGCGGCGGCAACGCTGGCTGAGCTATAGGTTGAGCCACAGTCTGGTTAGAAGCAGTCGGAGCGGCGGCTGGCTGTTCTACCACAGTATTGGATTTTGCAGCGGATTGTTCGGCGGGCGCTGGCGCTGGTGTCGTCGTGCTTGTTGAAACTTTAGCTTTTTTACTGGTCTCGGTTTTGGTCTTGGTTTTGGGCTTGTCAGAAACCCTCTTTTTAGTGGTTTTCGGCTTCTTTGGCGCACCGTCCTGTTTCATTGCTAGCTTACTCCTTTACTTCTTAACTTAAACCTATTATACACACGATTAAAATTGCTGGAAATATTTGTCTTTGATAGCTAGCCATTTATCGCTTTGGCGGACTAATTCAGCGTCCTCGGTCATGTCGCAGAGCACCTTAACACATTCTTCGAGGAATATTTCGTTCTGCGAGCCTTTGACCAGCACTACCGTCCCCGGCTCGGTTATTGAACGGACGAACTCGCCAGCTTCAATAGCGTTGCGTGCCACATGAACTTGGCAACCTGTCGAACGGGCCGCTGGTGCTAAGTATTGCGTCGCCGCCACGCCGACAACTACCACCCACGACAAAAGATTCGGATCGCACATGCGACCGAGCTTCTCGTGCTCGGCCTGGCTGCTGCCGCCAAGCTCTAGCATATCGCCAAAAACAGCCACTCGACTCGGTACATCCGTGAACTCGTATAGAGTTCGCAGCGCCGCCTGAGCCGCTGCCGGGCTAGAATTATAAGTGTCGTCTATAATAGTCACACCGCCAATGCCGCGCAGCAGATTCATCCGCCCCGGCACTGGCTTGAGGAGCGACAGGCCGCGTATAATGTCTTCCACTGGCAGCCCGAGCATCATCGCCGCGCCAACTGCCCCCATGATCGGGCGCAAGCTATGCTCGCCCACTACTTTAATAGTAGCGGGAAAACGAATATCGTTAGGGGCAATAACCGTGCCGCTGTAGCCATTTTCGTCAAGCTGTTGCTGCTCAAATCGAAACTCTGCTAGCCCAGTCGTGCCGTAAGTACTAAAGTTTGCCGACTCCAAGAAATCTGCGAATCGCCCGTCAATATCATCGCGATTAATCAGCGTATACTCAGAAAATTTAGCAACAAACAACTCCTCTTGGGCCACATGTTCAATTGAGCCAAAAAATTCCATATGTTCAGGCGTTATCGCCGTAACCAACGCAATGTTCGGCCGCAAGTAAGTGCCGAAATCCATCATCTCGCCTGGATGGTCAACGCCTAATTCTTGGATGATGACATCAACATCCGCCGGACTATAGACGCGGCGATGCGCTGCCCTAAAAACCCCCAGCCACGCCAATGGGCTATGCAGTCTCTCTGGTAAGTTAATGCCGAGAATCGCCAATGGCGCCGACACTTCTGAATTGTGATTGCCTTCATGCATGCGAACACGAAAACGCTGCGACAACAACCTGCCGAGAGCACGCTTGGTGCTAGTTTTGCCAACACTGCCAGCAACAACTATCAATCTGACATGCGGATGCAGCTCAAAGTACTTAACAACATACTTTTGAAGCTTCTTCTTGATATACTTTTTGAACATAATTCTATCATACCGTATACGGTTAAGAAATTGAAATGTGAGCCATCATTCTAGCAGCCCAAAACCGCGAATCGGTCCGTCGCGGCTGAGATCCGACTGTTGAATGTTAATCACGCCGCCCTCGTTACCGCCAATAGTCGTCACCTTGCCGTTGTCGTATTTGAGCACAAAGTTCACGTGCTCACCATGACGGCTGGCGTTATCATACATAATAGCGTCGCCAGGCTGCAACTGATAGCCGCTATTTGCAGCACGGAACTTACCAGCGTTGCGATAATATGTCTCGAGACTGCGTACACCTGGAATACGCCAACCGCCGCTATGCGGATTAGTTAGCGGCGCGCCAGCTTGGCGGCTGACCCAACTAACAAAATTTGCGCACCAATCCTGCTTCTCGCCCTGGCTATAAAACGGGCCAGGCTGCGGATTGTCATACTGTTGGCGAAGTATATTTACAGCGCGAGCACGTAGCGGCGACAGCTTATCTACCTGAATATCAGGGAATTTTTCACGAGCTGGTTGCAATTTGACAGCAGTGTAGCCACCCGATGAACGAAATGTAAAGTAGGTCGCTATGCACACCAAGACAATTACCACTACCAAGACCACACCGAAAATTATCGGCCCGCGCCAAGATACTTGCTTTTGCTGAATACTTCCCATTAAAATTATTATACCTGCTTTCTAGCCTAAAGAAAAACACTCTCCGGCGGGGAGAGTATTTTACTGGTGGCTCCTACTAGACTCGAACTAGTGACACAAGGCTCTTCAGGCCTCTGCTCTACCAACTGAGCTAAAGAGCCACAAAACTACCTTATGATTGTACTAAAAATCTGGCGAGCTGGCAAGGAAAAAGCCAAGGCTCCTTGGAATTTATCCGCGCGCCGTTATTATTTATTATGGTGGTGATACTGATGAGTCAGCGCGTGACCCTTGCCGCGGCGCAATAAATATAAATTAACAGGGTACGACACTAGGAACGCGGCAGTCATGCATAGCAGCCGGCTTGTCCAATACATCGGATGAGTGAGGTCTTTGTTCATGGCGCCTGGCACAACGAGCATGATGATATTGTCAACGATGGTCATCGACAGAATTGATAACGTATCGGCAGCGAAAACCAATTTGAAGGCTTTGATGAACGATAGCTTAGCGCTTATCAGCGGGATAGTTGATACAGTATAGCCAGACGTAAATGCCAAAACCGATGCCAAAATTACCGTGGCGTGCGGTGTAAATCCAGCGTGCGTGCCGATGGTGACACCGAGCATTTCGCCGATCATGCAGCCCGCCAAACAGTGCAAAGTCGCTGCTAATGCCATGCGTTTGGTTGAAGTTTTTATATTGCAGTGAGGGTGAGATTCGTGGTGCATCATTTCGTCCTTATATTATTTAACTCGTATAGATTAAGTAGCTCTTCTACGGCTTCATTTTGCTGGATTTCATCGCCCGAGGCTATTTTGTCAGCAATGTGCGTGCGCAAGTGCCGCTCCAAAATGAGCTTATTGAGCGATGCCAGCGACTTTTGCAGCGCTAGGCTTTGCGTTAAAATATCCATGCAATATGCGTCGTCGGCAATTTGCTTCTCTAGTCCGCGCATTTGCCCTAAAATAATTTTTGTGCGGTGCAGAGCTCGCCGCTTGATATCTGCTGTATCCATAAAGTTATTATATACCCCCTGGGGGTATTATGTCAACCTACTTAGCACGTATTCAAAGCTTGACTGATTATAAGTATTTACTAACGTGAACAGCCTATTTTAGCTGAGTAGCCTTAGAATACTTCAGCGTAGTAACCAAGAAAATAATGGCTGGCGGAATAATAAATACCATATACGCTAGTACTGTGATCAAGGATTTTTCGGCAGGCAGCATCCACAGCGGCATACTACCAACTGCAGGGCTGGGGTCGTTGTCCTTTGCGATACCAAATAAACCATGCATGAATAGCATGCCTACATTCAGCATCAGCATGATTGAACTTACAATTCGCCATAGCCGCAGCCTCGCTAACGGTGAATGAGCCGTCCCGAGAGTCAAGCAAAACGGTACCAAGAAAAGATTAACTATTACAGGTCCAAAAAACGGCTCGTCTTGCATGCGAGTAATAAACATCAAAAAAGCCCCGACGAAGAAGACGATCAAGGCAATTATTGTACTGCGCGCTGGGTGAAAAACAATATTATTACTACTATTAATAAACTCTCGATGCTGCTGAATAATACCTTTAGGAGCGTCGTTGGGGTTTGTAACCGCCTCCGCTTCAGGTTCTACTGCCGACTGTTGGTTTGCCATTTGCGGTGATTGACTAGGTAACGGCTGTGTCGCTGGCGTCACTTGCGGCGACTGGTCGGGCATTGGCTGCATCGTTGGCATTGTTTGCGAAACTGGCGGCCGCAGATTCGCGTTTTGCTGGTCATTGTTCATATGGTTATTATACCGCTTTGGTGCTAAAATATCATTATATAAACAGGAGGAATTTATGGAAATAGCAATAGTAATTTTAGTCATCTTGGCTATTTATGTACTGAGCGGCATAAAAGTAGTCAATCAATATCAGCGCGGCGTGGTGCTGACGCTCGGTAAATTTACTGGCGTGCGCGAGCCGGGTTTGCGCGTAGTGATACCGATTTTTCAAACGATGATGATGGTCGATGTGCGCTCAACACCGATTGACGTACCGAAACAAGAAGTCATCACCAAAGACAACGTCACTGTCGGCGTTGACGCGGTAGTTTATTTCCGAGTAATTAACGCCCCAAAAGCGGTACTGGAGACGACCAACTACATTTATGCCACCAGCCAATTTGCCCAGGCTGCCCTGCGCGACGTAACTGGTAATGTCGATATGGACGACCTGCTCGCCAAGCGCGAGGAGATCTCGCAGCAAATCAAGGAAATTGTCGATGCCGAAACCGACAAATGGGGTATCGATGTTGAGAATGTCAAAATCCAGAACATTGAACTGCCGGGCGACATGAAGCGCGCCATGGCCAAGCAAGCCGAAGCCGAGCGCGAACGCCGCGCTAACATCATCAACGCCGACGGCGAAAAAGCTGCCGCTGAAACGCTGGCGCAGGCGGCGGAGATCCTGGCGAAAACCCAAGGCGCGATTAACCTGCGCACCCTGAACACACTGGAGCGCATCTCGACCGAACCATCACAAAAGACGATGATGCTCTTCCCAATTGAACTGATTGACGCGATTCGCGGGAATAAAAAGTAAGGAATAACCATGAGCGAACAAAACCGTACCGAAGAATTTAGTGTTAACGGCGATCAAGTTGTCGAGAAGGTCAAGCAACTTATCAAAGAAGGCAACGTCCGCCGCGTTATCATCAAGAACGAAAAAGGCGAAAATATCATGGAATTCCCAGTCACTGCTGGTGTGGTAGGCGCATTATTACTACCAACACTCGCAGCACTCGGCGCAGCAGTGGCATTGATGGCGCAATGCACGATCGCGGTAGAACGGCGGGATTAGCACCAATCTTTACAAATAAACTGCTGGATTCCTCAGCGCAACTCTTCAGTCCGAAAACCTTGTCAATCAACCAGCTGACTGTCCAGCCAATCAAAAACCACGCTATGCGCCAAACGTAGATTATTCAGCTGACAATGAGCGTCAGCACCGCTTTGCGAATCGAACTCATGCAGCGTCGTATCAAGTCCGCGCCGGATAAATTCGTCGTGGAGATATCGCGTTTGCCGCCGGAGTTCAGCACCTTCGCTCTCCCCCATGAGAAACAGCGACGGACAGGTGATAGCTTGGTGATCGACAACCTTTGCCTGTTCGAAAACTTCATTGATCGCCGAACGGAAGTCGCTCGTGCCGAACTGCCAAGCGTATTTTTTCAAATTGATATCGGCGACTTCATTGATGTTCCCTGCTAATTTTAAAGCAAGATTCATCAGCCAGCCGGGCGCTTTGAGCGCTGCGCCGAACTCACGACGGAACAGTTCTGCCACGTCAAAAATAGGCGTACTGGCAATCCACGCGCTAATCCTTATGTCTTTTGCCGCCGCTTGAGCAGTAAAATACCCGCCACCGCTAACACCGTATAGCGCAATGTGACGCGCGTCGGGATTTTCGGTTTGCAGCCAGTCGAGGCACGCAGCAATCGGTTCGCCGGCGTCAACAGTGAAAGTGAGACCTCTGGTGGGATTAGAGCCTTGACCGGGTAAATCAACCATCAGCACATTATAGTTCCGCCGCCACCCCGGCCAGCCAGCAAAATAAAACAAATCCTCCCGGTACGTATCACCGCCGCCGACCATGACCACGGTCGGACGCTTGCTGTCGCAGTGAAGATAGTAGCCGGGTAAATAGCCGGTTTGATACGGAACGCGCACGGATTTGATCGGTATATCTATCGCCTTAGCGGCACCAGCAAAAGCGTCTTCCATAGCGCCGACAAGCTTCGGATATTCCGGAGAAAACGGATCAGCGAACTGCAGTACTGCCCGATAGGCATAGGTTGCGCCAAAATAGCAGTCGACAGCCATTTGTTCACCGGTGGCTGCTTTCGCCGAGCGAACAAGATAATCAGCATGGTCCGTAAAACAGGATCGCCACTTACTCGGTTTTCCGTCGCGCCCGATCTTATGTGCCAGATAAAACAACTCACCATGCGACATCCCGAACAGCTCCGCCACACCGAGCATCCAGTTGAAAAAGAAATCGGTATCGTCATTATCAAAGAAGATTTTAGTCGATTGCCGTTTGAGGATTTTTTCGTTTTTTTGCATGATAATTCACTTCAGACATTATTATACATGATTTCCAGTCAAGCCACTAGGCTACTGTAACATCTCATTGACGCTTGGCACAATGTATGGTACAGGTAGAGCGGCGAGATTAAAATCATACACTTAATGAATATAGGCTAGTTTACTGCAATCTGAAACAGACGAGTATCCGCCGCAATTGCATTCTCCCGCGCTTTCAGGCATAATCATAACCAGTATGTACTATATCAATAGGATTGAGCTGGGGCGGACTTTGGCGGGGCGCGTGAGCGATTTGAAGGGTCAGGAAGCGGTCGTTATCGCGCTGAAAGAAGATGCGCTGACAGCTTGCATTGGTTTGGCGAGCGAGATTAACGCTTGGGTGTTTCCTTTGCTCAGCAAGCGAATCATTATCCCTGGCGATCCGCGGGTGGTCGGGCTAATCGACCCGGCGGGTATGTTTACGTGGAACCCTGATCTGGAAAAACCGCAGCGCGACGGCATTGAACTAGAATCCCGCTCGGTATTGGAAGACATGAAGCGCCAGGCCTTTTCTGAGCTGAATCGCATTCTCGATCAATACGGGACATTTTCTAAGGATGGCCTTAATGGTAGAGTGTTGCTGCTGACTGGCGACATCGTCGAAGACCGGATAGAAATTGCGATGGCTCTGGAATACTTGAAGAGTGTGCGCTACAGAGCCTTATACGGGCTGGGCGGTAATGTCGATAGTACGGCG
Source organism: uncultured Candidatus Saccharibacteria bacterium (assembly GCA_963456275.1). Lineage (GTDB taxonomy): Bacteria > Patescibacteriota > Saccharimonadia > Saccharimonadales > Saccharimonadaceae > Saccharimonas. Next base: position 13,920 of record CAUOLJ010000003.1, on the reverse strand, counting down.
GCAGATTATTTTCACCTACAAACAGACAAAGACGTCGCCCTGGACGTCATGACTCATATGTTTCCGGCGGAGCATTATTTTGAACAAAAGGATAGCTACACGCCGGAAGAGTGCCGCTCGTTGGTAACGAATATTTCGCAATATTGGACATAGAAAGGAATAATTATTATGAATCCAAATCCGTTTATATCAGCAGACCAAGAACCAGCGCCAGCTCAGTCGTATTCTCCGGCAGACAATGGTGCGTCCGTAGCTATGCCAGAAGCGCAATTTCAACTGGCAACCGAGCCGGCAGCACAATCCCAGCCTGCAACCACACTAGCAGCACAATCCCAGACTGCCGCACAGCCAGCGACGCAATTTCAACCTGCGTCTGCGCCGATTAGCGACGACGAGTTGGCCGCAGCTGACCAAAATATCCAGACTGTTTTCGACGCTTTCTCGTCGCGAGTGGTCGGACAAGAAAACTTGCGAACGGCGTTGATGGTTAGCTTGATGACTGGCGGACATATTCTGCTAGAAAGCGTGCCAGGTCTTGCCAAAACGACAGCTGTGCAGACGCTAGCCGCCAGCGTGCAAGGCTCTTTCAAACGTATTCAATGCACGCCGGACTTGCTGCCAAGCGACATCATCGGTACGCAGATTTACGATTATAACAAAGGCGAATTTCGCACCGAGCTCGGTCCGGTTCATGCCAATTTCGTACTACTGGACGAAATTAACCGTTCCAGCGCCAAAACCCAAAGCGCCATGCTGGAGGCGATGCAGGAAAAGCAGACCAGCATCGGCGGACAACGCTATGATTTACCGAAACCCTTCATCGTGCTGGCCACTCAGAACCCGATTGAACAGGAAGGAACATACGAGCTGCCAGAGGCACAGCTAGATCGCTTTTTGTTGAAAGAAGTTTTGTCCTACCCTGCTCCAGACGAGGAACTAGAGATTTTGAAACGCATAGAATCGGGCAAGTTAAGCGAGGCGCCAAATAATAGCAATACGCCAAATATCGAGCTGGCGGCAGTCGAGACGCTGCAAAACTTGGCGCAAAAAGTATACATTGACGACGCCATTAAGAATTATATTGTGAAAATTGTCTCGGCAACGCGCAATCCAGCCTCAATCATACCAAGCGAAACGGCGCGCTACGTCCAATACGGCGCCAGCCCGCGCGCCAGCATCGCTTTCCAACAAGTCGCCAAAGCCCTGGCGCTAATCAACGGCCGCAACTATGTTATTCCAGAGGATGTCAAACAATTGCGCCACAGCGTATTGCGCCACCGCATTATCCTCAATTTTGAAGCCATCGCCGACCAAGTTCATCCGGAAGTTATCATTGATTCGATATTTAACGCTGTTCCTGTGCCGTAATATGCCAAGTCTCTTCGCCAAAGTCAAAGCCAAGATGGATCTCTACGCCCATGAAAAGGTGCGGAGTTTGCTGGACGGTCAATACGGCTCGGTATTTAAGGGTCGCAGCCTTGATTTTGACGACTTGCGCGAATACATTCCTGGCGACGATGTAAAAGATATCGACTGGAAAGCGACTGCTCGCAGCAGCGGTATTCGAATCCGGCGCTACCAAGCAATCCGCAAACATAATATTTTACTAGTAGTCGACACTGGCCGCCACATGGCAGCGACCGGTAAAACTGGCAGCAATAAGCGCGACATCAGTATCATGGCTGCCGGGGTCTTGGGCTACATCGTATTACGGCACGGCGATTTGATCGGACTGGTGTCTGGCGACGCCAAGAATAACACCTATATTCCTTTCAAAGGCGATGATCGGCATATCGAGCAGCTACTGCGGCACATTGAAAAGAGCACTCAACTAGCAGCAGCGCCGAGTAATATTGTTAATCAGCTTGAATATATTGCACGCAATTTACGGCGCAAGATGATGCTGGTGGTGGTTGCCAATGACGATGAACTGACCAGCGAGCACCAGCATATTATCCGGCGGCTGCGCGCCCAGCACGAGATATTATGGATCACAATCAATGATATTTCAGGACTTGACGAAAACCGCGATTTTTACGATATTGACGATTTGGCCGAGCTGCCTTATTTTATTCGCAAACAAACGCGCCTGCAAGACGATTTCGACCGCAGACAGCAATCGTACTACCGCGAATATTCCACTGCCCTGGAGCGTTTGGGCGTCATCAGCGAGCGAATTTCCGGAGAAGAGGACGTCGTCGGCAGTTTCTTTTCACTATTAGAAAGGCAAAAGCATGCGCGCTGGCACTGAGCTTCGCGAATGGGTAGATTATGACCCGCTGTGGCTGGTTATCGGCTGCTTGCTTTTAAGCGCGATTATTTTATGGTACGGATTTGTGTTTTACTCTACTCGCCGCCGCTCTCACCGCAGCCTGGCTACGCTCAAACCAAAACCATACACGCCGCCAGATTTGACTGATTTGAAACAGAAATACCAGCAGTTAATCGATGAAATCGAGCAAAATCACACTGCCGGAAAATTATCCTCGCGTAAAGCCCACCAGAAATTAAGCCATATTCTTCGCATGTTCGTTGTCGAGATAAACGGCCACCGCGTTGACACGTTGACGCTGCGAGATCTAGAAAAGACTCGCTATAAAACATTGGCGGCCGCCATCAAACAATTCTATATTCCTGAATTTACCGCGGTCGAACAAGGCAGCGTTGCCGAGGCAGCGGCACTAGCCAGAAAGACGGTAGCGACATGGAATTAGTTTTTTGGCAATTGTCGCTGGCGTTAATTATAATTATCGCCCTGCTGTGGTTTGCCGCGCCGATTATACTCCGCCGATACAGCCGATTGAAACGCCATGACGCGCCTAGGCAAAAACTCCCTATCGCTAATACCTCGCGGCTGCGCGCTTTCCCGCTCTATATTCAGCAGGTCAAGCGGTACAAAAAACTATTGGCGGTTGTACTGGGACTGCACGCGCTCCTGCTAGTCATGATGATTATTCTCACTGGCCGCCCTTCGTCGGTAGCCGTCGTTTCTCCCGAGGTGAAAAATCGCGACATTGTGCTGTGCCTTGACGTATCGCGGTCGATGTATGAATATGATGTAGAGATTATTAAAACTTACCGCACATTGGCACGAAAATTTGACGGCGAACGACTCGGTTTAGTATTGTTTGACCGCTCGCCGGCAGTGATATTTCCTTTGACAGACGACGCCAGCCTCATTGACAGCAAATTAGCGCTAATCGAAAAAGCGCTGACGCCACCCGGAACGCTGGAATATTTCGATATTTTATCTGGTACGGTAGTCTCGAATGGGCAAGGCTCATCGCTGATCGGCGACGGGCTAGCAAGTTGCATCGGCCGCTTCGATAAATTGGACAACAAACGCTCCCGAAGTATCATTTTAGGAACCGACAATCAACTAGCTGGCACGCCGATAATTTCCCTACCCGAAGCGGCAGAGTTAGCCAAACAAAAAGATATCCGCGTATACGGCATTTACCCGAATAGTAATAAAAATCGCGAAGCCGAAGCGGCAGAATTGAAGCGAACCATGCTGGCGACGAGCGGCGATTACTACGCACTGCACGACAAAAACACAATTCCAAACATTGTCCAAAAAATTACCGCCCAAGACGCCTCCCGCTTCAAAGGCACGCCGCGCGTTACTCGCACTGATCAGCCACAATTATTACTGTACGGCATGCTTATCATCATAATTTCCCTCATTATTATTGATTGGAGGCTTCGCATATGATAATGCAACCGATTTTGCCATGGTATCTGCTGCTGATAATTCTGGTAGTTGCTGCAATTTTTACCGGCTGGAGGATTTTATCCAAACCAATATCTAACCGGCGAGCGTGGCTGCGGCGGTTCTGTATTGTCTTGCTTATCATTACCGCTTGTTTTCGCCCAGCTATTCCTGGCGAAGTGAAAGAATGGGGCGCGCCGCTAGTCGATGTTTATGTTGTCATGGACACAACGATGAGTTCTGCTGCCGAGGATTATGATAACGGCCAGCCGCGAATCAACGGCATGCGCCGCGACGCCAAAGAAATTGCCAAAAAGCTGGTTGGCGCGCGATTTAGCCTAATAACTTTCAACAATAAAGCTTTCGTTGATTCGCCGTTATCGACAGACGTCAGGATGTTTGAATCGGCAGTTGACACGGTAAATATCATCAGCGAAAGCTATGCCATGGGCAGCTCAATTGATACACCGATTGACACCATCGCCTCGGAGATTACTCGCACCAAGCATAAAAATCCCGAGCGCACCTCGCTGCTATTTTACCTGGGCGACGGCGAACAAACCAGCGACGCCTCGCCAAAGTCATTCGCCAGCTTAAAGCCCCTGCTGGGCGGCGGCGCAATCATGGGTTACGGCACTACCGACGGCGGAAAAATAAAAACGCCAAGTTACAGCGACGGCTTTGACGGTTTTTATTTGCGCGGGCCAGATTTGAAATATGCCGTATCAAAAATCGACGAGACAAACCTTAAAAACATTGCCAGTCAAACAGGACTGCCGTACACACACCGGCAAACTCCAGATTCTATTGAAACTGTCGTCAAGAACGGTTCCGTCGACAAAGCTGTCAATAGCAGCCGCTCGTTCGACGGCTACAACGATATATATTGGATAGCAATATTTGCGGCTGCTATTCTGCTGGCCTTTGAAATCAGAACCGTCTATTTGCCTTTGCGCAAACTGCAAAACATAACACCGCCAGAGGAGAAACAGCCGTGAACAAGAATCGTCCATTTGACCTGAAAAAACTAGATTTTGAAAAAATCCGCCGAGAAAAACGCCGGAAACTGCTCCGTTATTCATTCCCTGCTTGCGCGGTGATTCTGCTGATTGCTATTAAATTGACGAGTTTTCCTCTGCTGTCGCTAGCAGCGCATACCGCCTATAAAGACGGCGACAACAGCCAGGCTTCTTTCCGCTTATCGCCAGTTTATGCCGTGAATTTGTTTGAATCTTATAAAGTATTTTTTAACGACGGGAATGCTCTATATAAGCAAGCCCGCTACGACTCGGCAGAAAAACAATTCCGCCAAGCCTTACAAAAAGCGCCGAAAACTCACGAATGCCCTGTCCGCATCAACTTGGCGCTATCAATTGAAGCGCAAGCAGACGCCCTCGCCAGCGAAAAACGCTACGACCGAGCAATCATCCGCTACGACGAAGCAAACGCCGTACTGCACGACGGCGAGGATAGTTGCGGCGTGCAATTTGCCAGCCAAACAGTCGACGCGAACAATGACGACGGCAAAACGGCAATCGTTATTGAGCAGCGAATCCGACAAAAGTTGGCGCAGATAAAACAGCTCAGAAACGGCGACCAAGATATTTCAGTCACCAAACCTGACGATAAAGAAAAAGTTGACACTGGCAGCACCGATAGCAAACTCAAAGAGCTGGACAAGCGATTCATCGACGCCTACAATGAACAGCGTAAATCCCAGGAAAGAAACCAGCACCTAGAAGATTACAAAGACGCCACGCCAGATCATACGAAGAGAAATTGGTGAGAAGATTATTGAAATGAGCGGTTTTGTTTGCTATACTTACTATGTAATCGAAAGATTGGCTGTTGTATCGCACATCATAGGCGAGTTCGCAAAATTATGACGATTTGCCAGCGAGATACGCAGCGAACATTATGCGGGTTTAGCTCAGTTGTTAGAGCGCTTCCTTGCCATGGAAGAGGCCAGGAGTTAGAGTCTCCTAACCCGCACCACAAACGAAATCATTTGATTCAATGAACCCTTTCCAGGGTTCATTTAGTTTATAGGATACTTTTGACCCCTTAAAAGTGTCTTTTTTAATGGGTTCAATTATGAAGTTAGAGAAGAATATTTTTAGTAGTTGGTTCAACTCATTCATATCATCAAGTTTTTCAAAAATAACAGGGAGGGATTTAAAAAGTTTGAGATATTCATCAAATGTAATCAACGAATCCTTTAGTAAGCGTTTTTGATTAGCCACCAGTTCATAACGTTGTTCTAATTCCTTTTGTTCATCAAGAAATTCGCCAAGATTGTAATAGTCCTTTAGTTCTGGATTCTCTAGTATGAGAGCCTTTGTCTGTTCATAATGTTGCTTTTTAAGTGCTATTTTTCGTTTTAAGCTAGCTATCTCGCTAGCAAGATTAGCCCCTTTGCATTTTATAGATTTTTCAGCACTTTCTTTTATTACCAAATAATTACTTTTATTAATGAATAAGTAACTATTAAAAAATGCCTCAGCCGTATCAATAATACTTTTTGCGCGAATCGATTTTCCGTTGAAATTACAGTGTCCGTTTTCACACTTATAGTAATATCTATAATCGTATTTTTCGCCCGTTACCTTATTCCGCTTATTTGTAACCATTGAAGTCATGGGCTCATTGCAAGCCCCACAAACGACTCCACCCCGAAATAAATTCGCAAATATTTCACCACCTTTTGGCTTGTTGATAGCATAAACTTTAGAGGAATCTAAGCTATCAATCTTATTTATTTTTAGATATTCATCAACAGTAATTGCACTCTGAAAATCATACTCTTCTAATAAATTTTTGTAATGCTTGCCCCATTTTAAAATACCAGCATAAAAGGGGTCTTTAAGAGTCTTTGAAATATCATCTTTGGACCAATCATGATTTTGGTAAGGACCTCCTGCACGCTTTTGAACAGTATAATTTTGTCTATTAATCCATTCTCTAATGTCTTTCTGGGATTTACCGTCTAGAGCTAATTCAAATATATGTTTAACCTTTGTAAAATTCTTCGGGTCAGGTTGGAAAAAACGATTTGAGTCTAGTATGTAGCCATGCTTGAACTTACCGATAAACTCAGCGTCTTCTATGGCTCTTTTATTGCCACGGTCCACCGATTCGGAGAGATGTTCAGAATATTGTTTAGCCATCACAAACGTAATGCCGAGCAGCATTTTACCCGCCGGATTATTTTCAAATGTAAATGTTGCAAATCTTAGGTCCTTAATTAAGCCCCTATCCACCAGGTCGATAATAACACCCGCCTCTTTCATATTTCGTGATAGGCGGTCAGGATGCCAAGCTATCAAGCCGTCTATCCTTCCGTTTTCAATATCATCTATAAGTTTATTAAATTCATCACGTATATCTGCAATTTTAGCAGAAAAGCTTTCCTTGTATATCTTTTTGACATTTAAGCCGTTTGGTGTAATAACCTTATCTACGCACTCCTTTATCTGGTCTTCTATTGATGAAGCCTGTCTATCTTCGCTTGTAGTAGACTTACGGGCGTACAACCCATAGCGTACGGGCTTAAGCGAGTCCTCACTGCTTTCAGGACCACCGCCCGTAAGTTTATCTAATAGTAATTTTACACTTATAGAATCATTATTATTCTGCATAATTCCCATTATAGCCCCTACCTATAGTTAGAGCTAATTTAGGCTATAGGGAACTATAAAAGGATTTTTACTCCTCTATTGATTATGTAGCGCTGTCTATTTGATGTGGTGTTTATTTTTTCATTGTGCTTGTCGCTATATTTAAACAATACATTGAGCAACTTTAATATACTGTCATCGATGAAAACTTTTCGGTTAGATGAAGGGGACATACGAGACTCCTTGAAGCAGTTACTTCAGTTAGTCCGCTAAAAGCCCCATTTTTACCGAGCTGTTCTCGTATGCTTATTCTAATGTGTAAATGTGCTACCCGTTTTTTACGCGGTCCGTCTCCGCTATGTAGCCACACTAGAATGCGGTTATTTTATTAATTACATTACCTATTATATCAGAAATTCAAATTTTACATCAAAATGCTATAATAGATAATGTCTAGATTCACAACAGGGCTCATTTTATCCCGAAAATGGGCAGCCATTTGCTAAAAGCAATAGGGATAAAACTTCTCGTTGTGGGTCTAGACAGCCAGCAGTGGCTGTCCTTTTTTAATAATTAAATAATGGAGGTATTATGAACAACCATCAACAATCATCAGGAAACACAAAACAAGAAAATTTTAACTATGTACGAGAGCAAAAGGGACATAGTATTATAAAACACATCTTACTATGCCTGGTTGGCGTTGGTTTCTTTACAATTCTATACTACTCAATTAGCCCTAATCATTATTGGCACGCTTAAAAAAAGTATTGGCAACTTTGCACCCAAAAATTTACCATTTACATAGCGGAATGACATTTCTACGTATTAAAGAGTAACAACCCCCTGTAAACTATCTTCTGATATCACAACAGATTGCTACTAATAAATAATTGATAGCGTTTGTTTATGCTGCGCTGTACGTCTTTTTATTGCTGGAGCTGGACCAGGGTAATCCATAATGTATTCAAAAAGTTTGAGTAGGTTCTGTAATTCCGCACCAATACAAAATTGCTGATATTTCGTCGCCCAAATGGGCGACCGTTTTAGTTCTATTGGTGGTAATATACGCCAAAGCTCGAACCCATTTCAAGCGTAAAAGCTGAGCTGTACAGGCTCCGCGCTCTCAAACTAAAACTACTTTACCACCAAGGTCTACCGCCAAGACTGGAATATCTTATCGTCGTAGATATCATCATGAATAAATGCAACGCTAAGTCTCGCAGGTCCATTAAACTAAACCAGAACATCCCGTAAACTTAGGAGTGAATAGCAACTAAGTAAAAGGAGGTGTTCCTAATGTCTACCATACCAAAGTTTGCCAGTAACAAGAAATATTGGCAGATCCTTAACAAATTGGCTTTCGGCGATGAGGTATTGTGTCCTCGCTGCCGCACAAGTCTTCAGGAGAGCTATTGCAACAGATATCTATGGTGCAAGTTCTGTCGCAAGAAGCATCGTCCAACCAGCTACCAGGCTAGCTGGCTATACGGCATGAAGCTAAGTTCTCGGCAGCTGTTCATCCTGCTCTACTGTTGGCAAACAAAACGCTCAACAGAAACGGCAGGCATATCTATTAGCTGGCGTAAGCTATACTACTGTTCGGCGCTGGTTTGCCCGATTTCGCAAGCAACTGCCTGACAGCAGCAAGCTCACCGCTATATTGGAGGGTGTGGTGCAAGTAGATGAAAGCTACTTTGGCAAGAGGCGATCCAAACAGCCTCAGCGCATCGTAGTTGGCGCTAAAGACACTGCGACTGGGCGCATTGCCCTACGCATTACCGACAGCCGGGATAGACAACCGCTTGAACAATTTGTTCAGGACTACATCGTAGCAGGCAGCCTAGTGGCAAGCGACAAATGGTGGGCGTATGACGAGCTAGAACTACTTGGCTACGCCCATGAGAGCTGGAATCATAGCAAAGAGTGCTTTGCCGGTACCAACCAAGGAGAGAATATCTGGAGCGTGACGAAGCGGCATGCTCGGAAGCTGTTCGGAGGAAGAATCCTGACGAGACAGCTAGACTCTCTTTGCCGAGAATGGATGGCAAGAGCTAACCAGCCAGAACTGTTCGCCAGCCCAATAGCATTCCTACGGTTTGCTATGGCTGTTCCAGGTTAGTTGGGTGAACCAAAGTCTTGACAGGACTTATACGTTTTGTATATACTGGTAGCAGGCTAGTAAGTTAAAAATCAGTTTAGCGATAAAGCTGTCAAATCGATAGATTGAGATGCTATAAAACGCATTTGACCCATTCCATTCAGAGTGAGGACTTGTACCACGGGTCGGTATTCCGCGCGTTGTACATGTTACGTGGCTTGAAGCAATGCTTCCAGCACAGGGACTATCCAAATCGGGGCTACGAGATTTATATCTTGCCGACTAGGGTATTACCGGATGTCTATACCAATCGAAACGATAGCCCCGAGAGTAAGATTGTCCAACTTTTACTAACTAAATATTTTAATCTAGCTTGTTAGAAAGGAAGGCCATATGGAAAAGCAACTTATTTCTTTACCAACTAAACTGTGGCATCCGTATCGCAAGCCGGAGGGTAATAATGAAGACTTTTACCAAGGTCTTGCGGATAATGAAGATTATTTTACAAATAGTCAGAATTATCCGCGACATGATTTAAGTCAAATTACCTCCGGCTTGTAGTCGTTATGAAGGTAAAACAATGTATTCATTCCCAGAACTAATCAAAAAGATACGCAACGAAGCTGGTTTAACGCAGACCGAGCTTGCTAAGGCCATAGATGTGTCGCCGGTTTTGATTGCTATGGTCGAAAGTGGACAAAAAGAGGTGTCAAAAAAGCTAATTTTGAAGCTTGCTGATGGCTTAAAAGTACACCCGGCCTCGATAACTCCTTTTTTGTATGGAGAGAATGTCGAAAACGGTAAAAAACTATCTGTTATTGAAAAACAATTTATAGGTTGGGGTACCAAGTTACAAAATCATCTCATCAAAGAACGAGCAAAGTTATTAAGGCGCAATGAAAAATAACCAACATAACTATCCTAAAATCGCCATTCGGAGCAAGCGAGAGCTTGCGAAACGTTTAAGTGATAAGCGAGATTCAGTTGAGGATATGGCAAGACTGGTAAGCGACGTTAAGATGAACTACGACAACTACTGGACTGACCATCCCACACAATCGCAACCCGAAAAAGGTAAATGGGTGCGCGACGCATCGCGCACCGACCTGGGAAAATTACTCAAGCTTATTAATGTAAAAGTTTTAGCTCCCCATGACTCACTTATTCCAACGTTCGTATTCGGAGGCGTGAGCGGACGGAACCATAAAGTCGCAGTAACACACCTGCTCGGAGTAAAGCGGAAGCGAATTATCCTCAAGCTGGATGTTTCACGGTTTTTTGAGCAAATTAAATATGAACGTGTCTATAGCTTCTTTTTAGCCAAGGGTCAATGTGGGCAAAGAGGTGCAAGATTGCTGGCCGACCTTTGTTGTGTGCCAATTGGTGCGAAAGATAACCCCGGAACTTATAAGACAATCGCCCGCGGGTTTTCAACTTCGTCTCGCCTGGCGGTATGGTGTAATCTCGATACATTCCTCAGGCTCGAGCGACTTGTGAAAAAGGAGCTACAAGGCAAAGATCCTCGTATTGCTATTTACGTTGATGATATTGCTATTACGGCAAGTGGAATCACCAAAGAGGATATGATGAAGCTTTATCCAAAAATCAAGACTATTCTTGAGAGCGACAAAAATCAGAAGCTGCCGCTCAATGACGCAAAAACCAAAATCATATACCATTCCGGCGACGAATACGACATAGATGGAATTTATCAAGGAAAGCGAGGTTTTGAGCATCTGGGATTACAGATGAATAGAAACTCATTAACACTCGGTACGAAAACTCGATGGAAGTTAGCCAACTTGACGCATAGGTATAAGGAGTCCCGAAGGAGAAATACCACGATACGTAAAAAACGAAAATCGACTTTGCGCTATAAAGAATATGTTGAGCGTTAGGAACGCCTTGCTTGCAAAGATGTGGCGGTTCTGCCGCCCGAGCGAAGCCACAACGCCTCCACCGATTTCGGTGGGCGGACCGACAGAAAAAATCCGACCCTTTCAACTAAAGAGAAAAATAAGGCGGGGAAATTTCAAAAAGATAATTCAAGGAGCGGTTTTTCTGACTGGACGCATGCCAGCTTTGCTGGCACAGGCGTTGGGGCTGAGCCTACATGGCTCAGCTTTTAAGCTCGAAATGGGTTCGAGCTTTGGCGTAAATTACCACCAATTAGGATAAGGACGCTATTGGTGCGTCTTTTTGTTTTATTAATGTACTAATTTTGCAACCCTTATTCAAACCTGAAATGTAATATACTAAACTAGAGGAATATTATGAAAAGAAAAGTATTTTATTCATGGCAGTCTAACCACCCGAAAACACGACGTCATATCGAAAAAACCCTGCTAGATGTTATTAAAGAAATCTCCGACACTCCTGCATTAGAAGAGTCACCAAGAGTCGAATTAGATAAGGATACGAAAGGTGCGGTAGGAGCCGTTAACATAGGAGCCACCATCAAGGAAAAGATTAATAATTGCGGCATTTTTCTTGCAGACGTATCCATTATTGACAGAGGCAAGTCTGGAAAAGGTATCGTTAATCAAAACGTGATGTTTGAACTTGGATATGCAATTGGTAAGCACACAGAGGAGAAGGTTATCCAAGTTGCAAATATTGATCTGGGTAGAATGGAAGAACTGCCATTTGATATTGCCCATCAAAGAACGATAGGGTTTTCTATAAAAAAAGATAATAAAGCTATATTACTAAAGAGAAGCCTAAAGGAGGCTATCGTAGCACACCTGGATTCGTTGGCAAACGAAGAAAAAATTAACAAAACTCAATCCTATAAAGATAGTCTTATTCGCGCAATTGAAAACGGAAAGCCAGCAAAGAAAACTATAAGAGATTATTTTGCAAACACCTATGAGCAATACTTAGACTTATCACCTGGTGTATTTAACGAAGGCGTAGCAGCGGAGGAATACACAGCAAATGTATATAATGCGTATTGTGCTACTAAAGACATAGCTATTGAGCTACATGAAATTCTTGAAAAGGCCGCTGAATACGAAAGAGCGGATATACTAGAACAGGCATACAAATCAATTCAAATTATTCTAGATCACTACGCTGAAATTTCTAAAAATACTAGTATATCTCATGAAATTTCAATCGAGTACTATTCTTTGATTATCAACGAAATAATATCCTTAATCGTTGGCTCTATCGTTGATAGCAAGTCATGGACCATACTGCCAACAATAGCAAAAATAAGACTAATTAATCCAAGTAGTCTCCTCCCGATCGCTAATAATATAGATCTGGAAAATATTACGACAATAAACTATCCTGAACATGTATTAGATCACTATAAAAAATTAAAAGATGCGAACCTTACACTCCCGACAACTCAACTCCTGCAAGAGCGTTTTGCTGACAATCCAAGCCTCCTGCAGACATACCTTGATGGCAATATCATACAGTATCTAATGTTTGGAAAATTTCCGTGGTTATTAGGAATTCTACTAGGTCCTTCATGGGAACGATATATACCAGAGTTTATAGAAAAACTTAAGGATAAAGATTTTCTATGTATGATATGCAAGATTATCAATAGTGATTATTTAGAAACTAAGGACAGGATATGGCATAATATTTCTCGTAACTATGACGACTTATTTATGTCATGTAGTAATCAAAATTTGCTGCACGTATTTTCTCGCGCTGGAATCACTAATAGAGAAGACTTAGGCAGGAGTATGTTTGAGTGGAGTAATGTTATATTGTAAAGTATTTAGCCTTCATCCGATTTATCCAAACCACCCATCTTGTTCATACTTAAATCATGAGGTATTAGCAGGATATCGCCTCCCTACATCAGATTTATCCGCGCAGTTTTCATAGAATACCAATGGCGGCGAGAATGGCTATAAGACGGGCAGTTTAAACACACACTCAACAAAAATGCTCCACAATCTTATTGCCGGCAATGCCAAATCCGGTTAGCGTGTAGGTGCTCGACATGATGGATTGCCTGTGCGGCGGCGATTGCATCCAGGCGTTGAATGCCACGCGGCTAGTGTGCAGATCTGGTGGCGAAGTTTGCACCAGATTCTCGGCTGGCGCGTTGCAGACAGCCCTCGCTTTAAGCAGTCCGTGCGGAATAGTTGTGCCTGGTTTATAATGGCTAAAATAATTATTCTCTTTCATGTCATTCGCCATCCACTGCGCTGTTCGGTTAAGCGGCTCGTACATTTTTAACGGCTTCAGATTTTCTTTACTACGAGCATAATTAATCAGTTCAAGAATCTCCAAAGCATCTGGCGGGCCTATGTCATATTTTTTATCCTGGTCTGCCGGTTGCGGCTGTGGATTTGGAGTTGGATTTGGTTGCGGATTCGGCGCAGGCTGCTGCAAATTACCGGGCTGCTGAGACTGCGGAGCTGGCCGCTGGTTGTTTCTCGGCGGCGAGGCTGGACTCGCCGGTGGCTGCGGGGCTGGATTATGCTTCGGGCGCACAGGGTCAATTCTCTGCTCTTTTTGGC
>CAUOLJ010000002.1:0-101541 GCA_963456275.1 uncultured Candidatus Saccharibacteria bacterium | reverse complement strand
TATGAATGATTTCGGCGCCTGGCCGCTGCATCAAATGATAAGTATTGGCCAAAATTGATTGCCCGCCGCAGGTTTTGACTTGTTCGACGGTTAGCGCCTTGACGGTTGCTTTAGTGCCGCCAACGATGAAAGCTGGCGTTTGAATCGTGCCGTGCGGCGTTTGAATCGTACCAGCACGCGCTAAGGTGCCGGGGAGGCGATGGGTAATCCTAAAAGTGATAGCTTTTTGCATCTTTTCTAGTATAGCATGAGCGCACTCGTCCTACTGCGTAATAATTAGCATACTGTCGCCATAACTAAAGAATTTATATTTTTCGCAAACGGCGTGCTGATAAGCAGGCTTTAGCTTATCCCAGCCAGCAAAAGCTGCCGTCAACATAAGTACCGTACTTTCAGGCATATGGAAGTTAGTTAATAGCGCATCGATCGTTTTAAAATTATAGCCGGGATAGATAAAAATATCAGCTTCGCCCGAGATAGCATGTGGCGGCTGGCTCAAAATTTGTTGGTGGGCATATTCTAGGGTACGCGTGATTGTCGTGCCGAGAGCGATAACGCGGTGACCAGATTGTTTGGCGGACTGGATAGCCGCGGCAGTGGCGGTTGGGATTGAGAAATATTCTTGATGCATTTTGTGCTGCGCGACATCATCGACGCGAATAGGTAAAAAGTACCCAGGCCGACATGTAACGTAGCGTATACGATGTTGACGCCTTTATCGCGCAATTGTCGTAATGTGCTTTCGGTCATATTGAGGCTAGCTGTTGGCGCTGCCACTGAGCCTGCCTCGCGAGCGAAAACCGTTTGGTAGCGCTCGTTATCCGCTGCGGTAGCGTCGCGTCCCAGATACGGCGGCAAAGGTACGGTTCCGTGCTCAGCGGCGATATCCAACAAGTTTCGCTCGCTACGAATTAGCGCGATACCATTGCCGATAATCTCCTCGACCATTAAAGTGTCATCGCCAATCGTCAGGATATCGCCAGCGATTAACTTTCGCCGATAAATAACCTTGTGGCGGAACCAGTCGTCGTGTGCGCCGTGCTGTTCGACTAGAACAAGTTCGCGCTCGCCGCCGCTCGGTTTACGGGTGATCAAGCGCGCCTTGATGACCTTAGTGTCGTTGATAACTAGTACATCGCCCGCTTGCAAATAGTCGACTACATCAGGATAATGGCGATCGGTAATTGTGCCTGTTTGACGATCAAGTACTAGCAAACGCGAAGTGCCGCGTACTGTTGGCGGCGTTGCTGCAATTAGCTCGTCAGGAATATCATAATGAAAATCAGAAAGCTGCATTACCCTAGTATAGCACTGACGTATTATCGGCAAAGTTAGGGGACAAGTACTTGACACTCGCAATCTATTCCATTAAAATTATTACTGTACTCATCCGGCCGGCAGGTCGGTTGTTTTCGTATTGGAACTAAGAGAAAGGAAATTATATGGAAGATTTGAATATCAAGCAGTTGACGCTAGCTGTGCGGGCGATTGCTGATGAAAAGGCGTTGCCCGAAGAAACTGTATTAAACGTAATCGAGCAGGCGATCGCTGCTGCCTGGCGCCGCGATAACGGCGAGCGCGAGCAAAATGTGCGCGCTGAACTTAATATCAATGATGGCACCGCCAAGGTGTTTGTCCAGCGCGAAGTCGTCGAGGATGTTGTCAATCCGGCTACTGAAATCAGCTTGGCGGATGCTCAAGCAGAGAAGCCAGATGCTCAGTTAGGGGATACTATCGAGGAAGCTCATGAAGTTAAGTCCTTTGGCCGAGTGGCCGCCCAGACTGCCAAGCAAGTCGTCATGCAGCGCCTGCGCGAAGCCGAGCGCGAAGTCGTTCTGGCAGAGTTCGAAGACAAAATCGGCACGGTCGTCACCGGTATGGTGCAGCGCGTCGAGCCGCGCGTGGTGCGTGTCGAGTTAGGCAAGGCCACTGGTATTATCCCGCAAAGTGAGCAGATCCAAGGCGAGTTTTACAAAATTGGCTCGCGGATCAAAGTATTAATCAAAGACATCGAACGCGAAGGCCGCGGCCCGCAGCTAATCCTCAGCCGTGGCAGCGAGGACTTTATCGAATATCTCTTCCGCCAAGAAGTACCCGAGATGGAAACTGGCGCTGTCGAGATCAAAGGCATCGCCCGTGAAGCTGGCCGCCGTACTAAACTAGCGGTTGCTAGCACGGTGCCAGGCGTTGACCCGGTCGGAACGTTCGTCGGCGGTCACGGCGCGCGCGTTAACGCGGTGATGAGCGAAATCGGCGAGCAAGAGAAAATCGATATCGTTACTTATGATGATAATATAGACACGTATATCCGCAATGCTCTTAGCCCGGCTGAGATTGTTAAAGTTGAGATTGATAAGGACAAAAAAACTGCCAATGTTTATGTTACTGAAGACCAGCAATCAATCGCTATCGGCCGCGGCGGGCAAAATGTGCGTTTGGCGAGCCGCCTGACTGGCTACGAATTGAACATCGAGACCACAGCGCCGAAATCAGCCGAGAAAAAACCGCGCAAGAACGTTGAGGAAGATTTGTTTAGCGCTATCGAAAATCAAGACTAAAACCCACAGCCGCTTTTTGCAAATTAGCACTCTGCCTTGACGAGTGCTAATTTGTTGTGTATAATTGGCTGCAATGGGCAATACGCTCAGAACGGAGAACTCATGATGCCAGAAGATTTTGCAGATTTTATTTCGCGATTGACCGACAACGCGCGCGCTAGCGTCCAGCATGCTGACGCGATTGCTCGCGGTAACGGTAGTAATTACATTGGGACGGAGCACTTACTGCTCGGCGTTTTGGCGCAAGGGTCGAGCTCGGCGGCGCAGGTATTGACTGACGCTGGCGTGACCTTGCAGCAAGCTGAAATGATCCTAGATATCAAACCGTCCCGGGTAGTTACCAGTACCGGTATGGTGGGCCTTAGCGAGACAGCTTTGTTGACATTGCGCATGGCATGGGAAGCAGCGCGCGAGTACGGCCATGATTATCTCGGTACAGAGCATATATTGTACAGCGTCCTGCGACAAGGTAATGCCCGAGCGACAGCGCTGCTGCGCGAAATGGGTATCAACGTCGATATGATAATCAGCGAACTCGAGAAGTCGTTTGAAGAGAATCGCGGCGAACATGGCGATATTGCTACCGAGCCGCGGCGCCGCGGCAACACGCGCGGCGGGGCGCTTAGCGCCTTTGGTGTGGATTTGACGGCGCGGGCAGCCAACGGCGAACTTGACCCGATGATTGGCCGCGACAAAGAGCTAGAGCGAATGATTACTATCCTTAGCCGCCGCACCAAGAATAATCCAGTCTTGATTGGCGACCCAGGCGTTGGCAAAACCGCCATCGTTGAGGGGCTGGCGCAGCGGATCGTCCGCGAGGACGTACCGGGCCATTTGTTGGATCGCCGAGTGGTTATGTTAGATATGGCGGCGATGATTGCCGGTACTAAATATCGCGGCGAATTCGAGGATCGGCTAAAAAAGGTAATCGCTGAAGTCAGAAAACAGGGTAATATTATTCTTTTTATTGATGAATTGCACCTGCTGGTTGGCGCTGGCGCCTCGGAAGGTTCGATGGATGCAGCGAACATACTCAAGCCGGCATTGGCGCGCGGCGAGCTGCACATGATTGGCGCGACGACTCTCGATGAATATCGCAAGCATATCGAGAAAGATACAGCGTTAGAGCGACGTTTTCAGACGATCGTCGTCAAAGAGCCAACTATGGCGCAGACAATCGCTATTTTGAAAGGTCTTAAAAATTATTATGAAAAGCATCATGGCGTCAAAATTACCGATGAAGTGATCGAATCGGCGGTATATATGAGTGACCGCTACGTCAGCGACCGTTTCATGCCCGATAAAGCGATTGACGTGCTCGACGAGGCGGCTGCCCGAGTTCGTGTCAAGCGGGGCCACCGCCCGAGCCGCGAGCGTGAATACCTCAAAGAGCTCAAGCATCTCAATGAGCGCATGGAGGACGCTGTTTTGCACGAAGATTACCAGCGAGCCGCCATGTACAAACAGCGTATTAGCCAGATTAGTAAAAAGCTCGAGACAGAAGTTGCTGCCCAAAAAGGCCGTCGCGCTATCCAGCTAACCGATGACGATGTGGCGCATGCTATCGCTGTGATGACCAACATTCCAGTCGAAAAAGTCCAGACTAGCGAAGCGAAGTTGCTGCGCCAGCTCGAAAAGCATCTCGGCAAGTACGTTATTGGCCAGCGCGAGGCTATCGGTAAGGTAGCGCGTGCAATCCGCCGCAGCCGTAGCGGTGTGGCTAGCAGCCAGCGACCGATTGGCAGTTTCGTCTTCATGGGGCCGACTGGTGTCGGCAAAACGCAGCTGGCTAAAGTGTTGGCACGAGAAGTTTTCGGTAGCGAAGAAGCGCTTATCAAAATCGACATGAGCGAATTCGGCGAGAAGCATAATACATCGCGTCTGCTCGGCGCGCCAGCTGGCTATATCGGTTACGAGGACGGCGGTAAATTGACTGACAAAGTTCGCCGCCAGCCGTACAGCGTGGTGCTTTTTGACGAAATTGAAAAGGCGCATCCAGACGTATTCAACCTGTTGCTGCAGCTACTGGAAGATGGGACGATGACTGATGCTAAGGGGCGCGAAGTTAGCTTTCGTAATACGATTATCATCTTGACTAGCAATCTCGGCGCCGACAAAATGACCAAAGAGTCGGAGCTTGGCTTTCACTCTAACCGCGATAAAAGCAGCGAAATTGACGATTTGCACCGCCGCAACGCTAAATTTGCTCGCGATGCTCTCGATAAGTTTATGCGTCCCGAGCTGATTAATCGCTTTGACGGGATTATCACTTTCCGAGCGTTGACTCGCGCCGAGGTCGGCAAGATCTTCGACCTGCTGATCGGCGAGCTGCGCCAGCGTTTGGTGCGCAAAGGCTTAGCCCTTACGATTAAACCTAGTGCCAAAAAATTTCTTATCGACAAGGGTTACAGCATCAAATACGGCGCCCGTCCGCTGCGCCGCGTCATCGAGGACGAGGTTGAGCATGCTATTGCCGAGCAAGTACTTGACGGCGCCTATGTTAAAGGTGATATCCTAGAAGTAGGGATCAAGAAAGGAGCGATAGCGATTGAACGGCGCAGCGAAACCGACAGCCAGACGTAGTATTGTCTCGAAAATCATCGCTTTGTTGGCAGTGATAAGTATTGCTGCTGGCGGTTTTTTCTACGGGCAGACAGCCTTTGATACTTATCGAGCGTCAACTTTCACGCCGCCGGCGGCTGTTGCTGCGGTCGAGGATTCGATCAAGCTGACCCCAGTGGCACAGCGCACTTTCCGAGCAACTCAGCCAGCTATCGAGGCCAGCGACCAATTCAATGCTCATTGTAAAAGTACCGAACGTACCGCAGCCATCTTGGGCTGCTATTATGGCGATCGGATTTATCTTTTTGACGTCGAAAATGCCGAATTAGCTGGCGCCAAAGAAGTGACGGCGGCGCACGAATTGTTGCATGCCCAGTATGCGCGGCTGAATATCTTCGAGCGGCCTAAAGTCGACGCTATGATCAAAAAGGCTTATCAAAAGGTCAAAAATGATCCGGAAATTACCAAAGCTATGGAATACTACCGCGAGGCCGAGCCAGGCGCCGAACTAGATGAGTTACATTCGATTATCGGTACCACGATTGGCGAGCTCGACTCTGACCTTGAACAATATTATGCGCGTTATTTCACTGATCGAGCGTCAATTGTCGCCAAAAACCAAGCTTACACGGCAGTATTTACCCGAGTTAATACCCGGGCTGAAGCGCTGCAATCTAAGTTGCAGTCAGCCGCTAAGCAAATCAAACAAGATGTCGAAGCTTATCAGTCCGACTTATCGCAAATTAACGCTGATATTAATAGTTTTAATGAACGGGCTAGGAGCGGCGAGTTTAGTTCGCAAGCTGACTTCACAGTGGCGCGGTCGGCGCTGCAGCGGCGAATTAGTGCTATTAATGCTCGGCAGAGTTCGCTTAATTCGCGGATTAAAGCTTACAATGACGATGTGGTAACTCTCAAAAGCTTAGCCGTTAAAGCCGATCAGCTCAATCAAAGCATCAACGGCGTAGCCGCGCCGGCCGGAGTAAATAGTGGCCAAAGCGCGCAGTAATTTCGTCTGCCAAAATTGCGGCGCCAGCTATCCGAAATGGACGGGCAAGTGCGAGAATTGCGGCGAGTGGAACACGCTCGTCGAACAGATAGTCGAGACCAAGGGCACTTCGGCGGTAGCGCGCAGCCATTCGCGCGGTAAGATCCTAAAGCCGCAGTCGATGCGTTCAATCGCTGCCGAGGATTCAGTGAAACGCTTGCCGACCGGTATTGTTGACCTCGACGCAGTGCTAGGCGGCGGAATTCTGCCGGCAGGTGTAATGCTGTTAGCGGGACAGCCGGGTATCGGTAAATCGACGCTATTAATGCAGGTAGCGGCACACGTTTCCGAGCAGTATGCCGTACTTTACGTCAGCGGCGAGGAGAGTGCTTCTCAGGTTAAGCTCCGCGCTACGCGCCTCGGTGCGACCTCTGGTGATGACCTGCAGTTTGTCGCTAGCACTAGCGCTGACGACATTGCTGCAACAATCCGCAGCGGCCAATATAAATTGGTAATTATCGACAGTATTCAGACGCTTAGCCTCGAGGAAATTGCCAGCGCGCCAGGTACCGTTAGCCAGATTACCAACTCAAGTAATGTCATTATCCGGGCAGCAAAAGCTTCGGGTGCAGCGGTAATCCTAGTGGGCCACGTCACCAAGGAGGGCTCGATCGCCGGACCGAAAGTTCTCGAGCATCTAGTCGATGTGGTCTTGCAATTCGAAGGTGACCGTTACGGCGGCTTCAAAGTGGTGCGCGCCGTCAAGAATCGCTACGGCTCGACTAGCGAAGCGGCAATTTTCGAGATGAACGATAAGGGTTTGCGGGTCGTCGAAAATCCGTCAGCCGCGCTGTTGGCCGAGCGCCAAAACGCCGATGGTTCGGTGGTATTGGCGACGCTTGAAGGCAACCGTCCGATTCTCGTTGAGATCCAAGCTCTTGTCAATTCGACTAATTTCGGGTATCCTAAGAGGACAGCCAGCGGTTTCGATCTCAACCGCCTCAATCTGCTCATCGCGGTGCTAGAGAAGCGCACCAAATTGAATTTATCCGATAAAGATATTTATGTGAATGTAGTTGGCGGTTTGAAACTTGCCGACCGGGCAGCAGACTTGGCGGTAGCGATGGCGATTGCTAGCGCGGCGGCCGGGCGTAAACTCGACGACGGACTGGTGGTGTTCGGCGAAGTGGGCTTAGGCGGCGAGATTCGCTCGGCACAAGGCGCCGACAAGCGCCTGAACGAAGCCAAAAAACTTGGCTTCACCCAAGCGATTGCACCGGCAACCTCTGGCAAAAAGAATTCATTTGTAAAAGGCGTCAAAGATTTACGCCAAGCTTTGATCGGCTATCTCAAGTAGCTAGTAGCTAATCAAGGCGAAAAGAAAGGAAAATATGCAAACCAAAGACTTAATATTATTGGTGGTAACGCTGCTTATTTTGGGCGAGGTGTCGTACTTACTAGCGCGCCTGCCCAAAAACTCCATCAAATCAAAAGATCGGGCTATCTTGGTAGATACCTCGGTGCTGATGGACGGGCGAATTGTACCGGTAGCGCAAACTGGCTTTATTGGCGGTACGCTGGTGATTCCACGCTCGGTTATTGGCGAGTTGCAGTTTCTAGCTGACCATGCTGACGCTGATAAACGTGCTCGCGCCCGTTACGGGCTTGATGTGGTCACCGAGTTGCAAGCTATGGAGCGCGTCAACGTCGAATTGCTGCAAGACGGCAGCCACGCTCGCGAAGGTGTCGACGACCGCCTACTCAAGCTAGCTAAGCAGCACGGCGCAGTGATCATGACGCTAGATTACAATCTAAACAAGGTTGCCGCCGTCGAGGGTACCGAAGTACTAAATCTTAACGAATTAGCGCAGAGTATCCGGATGGAGCATCTACCCGGCGAGAAAATCACGTTAGAGCTTATTCAGAAGGGGCAGGACGCGCATCAAGGCGTGGGCTACCTACCAGACGGCACAATGGTTGTCGTCGAGCAGGCGAGCGCTCAGATAGGCCAGACGCTAAATGTCGAAATTATCCGTAATTTGCAGACCGCAGCCGGCCGGATGATCTTTGCTAAGAAAATAGAGACTACCAGCAAACCCCTCAAATCGACCGCCAAAGCTGCAGGCAAAACTCAAAAAACGGCAAAAATCGCAGCCGCAGCAGTATCGAAAACGCCCGCAAAAAGCACTGCTAACGCCAAGCAGCGTTCTGCCGGCCGCGCCCGCAGCCAGTCATCAGCTGGCAACGCTAGCAATCGTGATTCGGCTAAAAAGGTAGGCGAGACCAAAACTCAAATTAAACCAGCCAGCAAAAAAGCTAATTCGCCGAAAACAAAACCGCAGCCGAAGCCAGCTGCCTCAGCAACCCGGCGCCAGAGTGCTCGCTGCCGCCCCGACCACGAGAGCGACTTGATTGACCTAGTCAATAACCAATAAAATCGCCAGCACGATATACAAATAGCACGCTGCTAGGAGCGTGCTATTTTGCTGGGTTTTGGCGGCAAACTACTGCGATATGAAGCGGGTTTAATCGTCGTCATCGCTGCTACTGTTTGGATTGTAGCTGGCGCTACTAGTCGCCGTGTAGTAGCCAATGTCGGTAATTTTGGCGGTTAGCGTGCCGCTACTGGCTGCTGACAGGTTGCCTTTATGAATATTCCAGATGCCGCTGCTATCGACTTGCTTGCTGGCGACAACGGTGCTGCCAGATAATAATTCGATGTTTTGCAGTTTGTAACGGCCGCTGGTATAGACGATGGATACGCCGCCGCTAGTCACCGTTAACGTAACATTTGGCTTCGGATCGTCGCACTTGTGCGCGTCATCCTCTTTTTCAGCATCGTAGCTAGAGTCGTTAGGCGTGACTATCTCTTTTCTGGTGATTGGATCAGCCATTTTCATGACATCGATTTCAATCTTGGCAGCTTCAGGAGTACAAGACGTAGCTTTCTTTTTCGAGACGCGGTCGAAAGTCATCTTGGCATTGGTAGCAGCGCTAGCCTTGTTGTAATACGACGGATAAATCTCGCCCTTGATTGTCTGGATGCCGCTCGGCGCAGTATACCAGTCGCTTAACTTCAGCTTGCCTTGGTCGGCATACATCTTGGAGATATCGGCCATCGTCCGGTCGAAGAACATAGCTGGAATCAGCGAGTTGCCATTGCGCAGCGGCGAGGTGTCGGAATTGCCTAGCCACACCGCCATCGATAGGTTCGGCGTGTAGCCGGCAGCCCAGATATCTTTAGCGCTAACCTTGCCATTAATCTCGCTGTTGCTGGTACCAGTCTTGACGGCTGCCTTGACGCCGGCGCGACCGAGGTTGACTAGGTAGTCGCGGCCCGCCAATCCAGCACGCGCCTTGCCGTCGCCAAGGATGTCGCTAACGATGTAAGCTGCTTGCTGGTCAATGACTTGCTTGCTAGATTCTTTGTACTGTTTGAGCGTTTGGCCGTTGCTGTTGGCAACCTTCAGGATAGTCGTCTGCGGTTTGTAAGTACCCATTCGCCCTAGTGTTGCGAAAGCGTTAACGTGGTCAACCAAGCGTGTGCCGCAGCCGCCGATAGCGCTCGATAGGCCAGCTTGCGCGTCGGCGCCTTGCGTGCAGTACTGCAAATCGCCGGCGGAGCGTATCAGCGACCAGGTGCTGCCGCTGTTGTTCTTCTCGTTGATGGCCATAGCTTTGATAGCTGGAATATTGCGAGAGCGGGCCAATGCTTGGCGCAGGGTAATATTGCCTTGGAATTTGTTATCGGCGTTGTTCGGACTATAATTGCCCGGGAAAGTTGTCTTGGAATCGGCTAGAATCGAGCCGCTGCCGTAATTGGCGTTATTGCCGCCTTGGTTGCTAAATAAGCGGGCGTAAACAAGCGGCTTAATCGACGAACCTGGTTGGATGAAAGCGGTGGCTGCATTGTCCTGCCCGAAGCCAGCATAATTGAAGTCGCGGCTGCCGACTAGGGCGATAAGCTGGCCAGTCTTGGTATCTTCGATGGCTGCTGCGCCGTTTGAGAAACCAGCAAACTGCGAACAGTTGCGATAACCGCAGTTACCATCGGTAATCTCGCCGTTAAATAATTTGGCTATATTGGTTTCTAGGGTTGTTTGCGCGTCGAGGTCGAGTGTTGTCTTGACTGATAAACCGCCTTCGCCGACGATAGTCTTGCCAAGCTCTTCCTCTAGCTGTTTCTTGACCATTTGGACGAAGTGCGGCGCCTTGACGTTGGCGTATTGGTCGGCCAGCGGTTTGATGGTATCCATAATGTCGACTTTCTTGGCTGCCGCTGCCTCTTGTTTGGATATGTAATTCATCGACACCATGTCGTCGAGTACTTTGTGCTGGCGTTCGACAAGCGCTTTGCGTCCGTAAGTATTGTACGGGTTGTAAAGCGACGGATTGTTCGGGATAGCGGCTAGCAGCGAGCATTCTGGCAAGGTTAAATCTTTGGATGATTTGCCGAAATAAGTTTGCGCGGCCGATTCAACGCCGTTGCGCCGGCCGCCGTACGGCGATTCGTTGAGGTATAAACCGAGGATTTGGTCTTTACTGTACATTCGTTCGACCTCGATGGCTAGAATCATCTCTTTGATTTTGCGCGGAATACCCGACAAGCCCCGCTGCATAGCTTCGTCCTTAGTAAAGAACACTTTCTTGACTAGCTGTTGCGTTAGCGTCGAGCCGCCCTGCACGGCGTTGCCCTGCGAGTTGCTGATAAAGGCGCGAACAATGCCGCTAGCGCTGATGCCGCTGTGCTTATAAAAATCTTTGTCCTCGATAGCTATAGTAGCCTTACCCATGCATGGCGCGATGGTTTTGGCGTCGACTACTAGCGTATAGTCGCCAGTACCTTTGTCCTCCCAGAGCAATTTGTCGTTGCGGTCGTAATATTTGGTGACAGTCGTTTTGACGCGCTGTGCTAGGGTATCAGGGTTAATTTTGTCGAGATCTTTGCGGAAATACGCAAACAGCGAAGCCACGCCAATAACCATCAGCAGCAAAGCGATGCCGACAACCTTCAGCGCCATAATTGCGCCGTCGCGGCTAAACCAGTATTTGGCTAGGCGTTTTGGATGCAAGCGGTATAGTAAGCGCTTGACCGGATGCTTCGGCAAAGTTGCCAGATATTCGGCTTTTTTGCGCGCTCGCGCGTCTTTCTTGACTCGGCGTTTATTGGCTAAATTAGCATAAGCGCTGACGCCGCCAGCTACTTTTCGTTTCTTGTTTCCCACTTTCACTCTTCCCATAAGCAATATTTCCACCATTATAGCACTGTTCGCATCACGACGGCTAGTGCTTTTGCTGATAATCTGCAAATATGTTACTATCTCACTATTAAATAAAGAAAGGTTTCAGATGACGCTAGCAGAAGAACTAACGTGGCGCGGACTCATCAACCAGACGACGTTCGCTGATGTCAAAGATATAAACGAGCCGCGAACGTTCTATTTTGGCGTTGACCCTAGCGCGCCGAGTATGACTATCGGCAACTTGGCGGCGATGATGTTGTGCCGGCATTTTATCGACCACGGCTACAAACCGCTGCTGCTAGTCGGCGGCGCCACCGGCATGATCGGCGATCCAGATGGCAAAAAGCAAGAGCGCGACCTGCGCAATGCCGAAACAGTGGCGCGCAATGTTGAAGGTCTGGCGGCGCAATTCCGCCAAGTTTTCCGCGGCCAGGATTTTGAGATTGTTGATAATGCCGACTGGTTCTCGCAGATTAATTACATTGATTTCTTGCACAAAATCGGCAAACATATCAGCATGACGCAACTGCTCGACCGCGAATTCGTGCAGCAGCGTATCGGCGAGGGCGGCGCTGGCATCAGCTACGGTGAATTTAGCTACGGACTAATTCAGGGTTACGATTTCCTGCATTTGTACCGCGAAAAGGATGCCACTTTGCAGCTAGCTGGCGCCGACCAGTGGGGCAATAGCGTCATCGGCGTATCACTGATTCGCAAGCTCGAGAGCAGCGAAGCGCACGTTTTGACCGCGCCGCTAGTTATCAATAAGCAAACTGGCGTCAAGTTCGGCAAGTCTGAGGGCGGCGCTATCTGGCTCGACCCCGAGATGACTAGTCCGTACAAGTTCTATCAATTCTGGCTCAACTGCGACGATGAAACTAGCGAAGATCTGATCAAAATCTACACGCTGCTCGATCGCGAAACCGTCGAAGCGCTGATCGACAATCATCGGGCCAATCCAGGCGAGCGCGCCTTGCAAAAAACCTTAGCGCGTGAAGTTACTGACTTGGTGCACGGCCGCCAGCGCCGCGAAAGCGTCGAGCGGGTAACGGCTGCGTTGTTTGGCGGCGGCGATATTGCGGCGCTTAACAGCGACGATTTGAACGCTTTAGCTAACGAAATCCCGACGGCTGACCTCGAGACGACGGTCGTGGCAGCGCTGGTCGCTGCTGGCTTATGTGCTAGCAACGGCGAAGCGCGCCGGCTGATCCAGAATAACGCGATCAGCGTCAACGGCGCGAAGATTGTCGGCGATATGCCATTGACCGAGACTAGCTTAATCAAAAAGGGCAAGAATGACTTCTTGCTGGTAAAATAATCAGAATAGGAGGAAATCATGAAGAAAATTATCGGTTTTGACTTGGACGACACGCTGGCGGTTAGTAAATCGGCGATTTCGCCGCGTATGGCGGATTTACTCGCTAAATTGCTAGAAAATTATCAAGTTTGCGTCATTTCCGGCGGCAAATTTGAGCAATTTCAAAAGCAGGTCATCGACCAGATGAATGTTTCACCGGAATTGCTGGCGCGCTTCCACATGATGCCGACATGCGGCACGCGTTATTATACATTTAACGTCGATGCGAACGAGTGGCAAACGCACTATAAAGAAGATTTCACCGACGAACAAAAACAAAAAATCACCCAAGTCTTGGAAGAATCGGCGCGCAAGTTTGATTTGTGGGAGGAAAATCCGGACGGCGAGATTATCGAAGACCGCTTGAGTCAGGTGACTTATTCGGCGCTAGGCCAGCAGGCCTCACCCGAGAAAAAATACGCTTGGGCGGAAGCCAACAAAGTAGTCCGCAAACAAATGCGCGACGACGTTGCCGCCAAATTGCCAGAGTTCGAAGTACGCCTGGGCGGCACCACCAGCGTCGACATCACCAAAATCGGCGTCGATAAAGCCTACGGCATGAAAAAGTTGATGGAAGCCACTGGCGCTAGTAAAGAAGAAATCTTGTTTTTCGGCGACAAAATAGAAGAAGGCGGCAACGACTTCCCGGTCAAAAATCTCGGTATCGACTGCATCGCAGTGGAGCGCTGGCAGGATACCGCCTACGCGCTAGAGGGTATCATCGCCGTGACTGAGTAGATTTTCGAACGAAATTCGAGCCAGCAAAACACCCGGCTAACTAACCGGGTGTTTTTAATAAAATCAATCAAGGGAAAGTGATAAGCGAGGCGGGCCGCCCCGGCGCGAGAAATTGGGGAAAATCTCGCGCCGGAGCAGCGGTTAGTTGTCATCGTCCCTGATTTTAAGGGACGATGACAACGACCAGTCCACCGGCGGCGCCGGTGGAAGCTCTTCTCCCATATAAGGGGGAGGAGGCACCTGAACTATGATATGAATGTCCGACATGATTCACCTCCTTAGTGAATCATTCTCGCGTCTTGGGTGGTCATCTGTGCCACCATGCGAGATATCTGCTCGCGACTAAATCTCGGGCAAGTATCTCGCACGGTGGGCCTCGCTTATCAAAAAACTCTTTTGGACAAGGATTCGCTCTACTTGTCAACAAAAGCTGATATATAGTATATCATACTAGAACAGTAATGTCAACACTTTTTCGCAATTTCCCGCAAAATCTATAAAATTTCAAAGTAAAATAAATAACTTAACAAAAAATCTCACCAAAGAAAATAGCCCGCCGAATTGGCTCAAACCGGAATTGGGTTTTGTATCAACCCGGGAAACACTTAATACTTAAGTGTCTCAACCAGTATTGAAACCAATTCGGCGAGCTATTTTCAGACGGGCTTGTTAGCCCTTGAGGCGGCCCTCAGTGTCCTTTCGGACCGCCGAGGAGGAGGAGGCCTTTCTGGCCAACTCCTCGGCGGCATGGGCCGCCTTGAAATACGGCTGAGATGCCGCGTCTGCGGACCGGCAGGCAGCGCCAAAATTGCCGCCTGTCTGCTGATATGTCTTCTGGAAGACAGTCTTCCAGAGATCTTCAGCTTGGGCCGACAGAGACTGAACCTGCCCCCACGGACTAGCCGTCCAGGAGGCTCGCGCCTCCTGGGCACGGGCCTCTCTGACCTGGATAGCCAGGTAGATCAGGGAGGCCACGAGGGCGGGGATGACGACGACGGCGGCGACGATGACGATGATGGTCATGATTCCTCCTTAGGAATCTTTTTCGCTCAAGGCAAAAAGGGCAACCTTCCGCCCTTTTATTTGATTAACCTTGAGCGAAAAGCTAGTATTAATATAGCATAGAGTGGTGAAATTGTCAATACTTTTTCGCAATTTTCCCGAAAACTAGTACAATAAACTTATGAATCTCGCAACTAGCCTCGACCAAATCAAAGGTGTCGGCCCCAAAACCGCAGCCGAGCTGCGCCGGGCGGGGCTCGAAACGGTTGGCGATATTTTGCTGTTTTTGCCGCGCAAGCACGAGGATTTCACTAATGTGACACCGATTGCCGAGTTGCAGCCCGGTAAGGTAACAATCCGCGCTCGCTGCCAGCAAATCAGCACTAGGCCAGTTCGCCGCGGCCTGCGCCTGACTACGGCGGTGTTGGATGATGACACTAGTAAACTTAACGCTGTTTGGTTCAATCAGCCGTACCGAGTGCAGCAGCTAGGCGGCAGCGATGAATGGTTTTATTTCAGCGGCACGTTTGAGTATAACTACGGCCGATACCAGCTAACCAACCCGACGGCCGAGCTAGCCAAAGAATTGCCAGTACAAGCCGATCGGCTGCTGCCGGTTTACCATGCGGTGCGCGGGCTAAAATCGCAAACAGTACGCAAAGTCATCGAGCAATTGCGCCCGCTAATGAGCGTATTGCCCGAAACTTTGCCGCTGAGCGTCGTGCAAAGTGAGCGGCTACTCGATCGTGCAGCAGCAATTTCGGCGATGCATTTTCCGCGCAACGAAAGGGAAGTTGAGCAGGCTCGTCAGCGTCTGGCGTTCGAAGAGCTATTCGAACTGGTTTTGGCTAGCCAGCTCAACAAAATTGACAACCAGAAGCTAGCTGGCTTCGCTATTCCGTTTGAAAAGTCTGTCGTGCAGGATTTTGTCAAGAAATTACCGTTCGCGCTAACCAACGCTCAGCGCCGCGCCGCCTGGGATATCTTGCAAGATTTCGAAAATGCTAGGCCGATGAATCGCTTGTTGCAAGGCGACGTTGGCAGTGGTAAAACAGTAGTTGCTGGGCTAGCGGCGCGTCAGGCGACGAGCGCTGGTTATCAGACGGCATTCATGGCACCGACCGAGATTCTGGCGCGGCAGCACGCCGAGACGCTGGCTAAGCTGCTCGAGCCGTTCGGCGTGGCGGTTGGTTTGCTGATTGGCAGCGTCAAGGGTAAAGCCCGTCAAACGCTCTACCAGCAAATCGCGAGCGGCGCGGTTGATGTGGTCGTTGGCACGCACGCGCTTATCCAGGACAAAGTAGAGTTTCACCGTTTGGGTTTTGTGGTTATCGATGAACAGCATCGCTTCGGTGTCGAGCAGCGGCAGAAATTGCTAATGAAGGTTAAGGACGAGAGACTAGAAGCAGGGGTGCTTGACACGCTTTCTGAACCTATGACGATTGTCGCTGGCTCGTCTCGAGAGACCGAGCGCGCAGTCCCAGGCTCGCTAGCGAGACACGGAGGTGAGGAAAGTGTATCGAGCACCTCATCAGATACGAAAAAACCATCGGTAGCCGCTATGCCGCACCTCTTAGCGATGACTGCCACGCCGATTCCGCGCAGTTTGGCGCTGACTGTTTACGGCGAATTAGACGTCAGCGTTCTCGACGAGCAGCCGCGCGGCCGCCGGCCGATTCTTACTAAAATTATTTCGCCACCTTCGCGCGATGCCGCTTATACTGCTATCGACCAGCAAATTGCCCAGGGCCGCCAGGTTTACGTAGTTTGCAGCTTGATTGCCGATAGCGATTCTAGCGACCGCAAAAGCGTCGAAGCTGAATACAAGCGACTCAAAAATAGCATTTTTGGCCACCGCCGCATCGCTATGCTGCACGGCAAGATGACTGCTAGCGAAAAAGATCAAATCATGCAAGCTTTCAAAGATCAACGATATGATATCTTGGTTAGCACTACCGTCATCGAGGTTGGTGTCGACGTACCAAATGCTACGATTATGATGATTGAGGACGCCGACCAATTTGGCTTAGCACAGTTGCACCAGCTGCGCGGGCGGGTCGGCCGCGGCCAGCACCAAAGCTTCTGCTATTTGATGATGAGCACGAATAACAAACCGTCGCAGCGTTTGCGGGAAATAGAAAAATCCAGCGACGGCTTTCATCTAGCAGAGGTCGATATGAGCTTGCGCGGTCCGGGCGAGATTTACGGACGCATGCAACACGGCGCGCTTAATCTGCAGATTGCCACGCTAGCCGACACGCAGTTGATTGCTCGCGCTCAGAAAGCCGCTAAACGCTTCATCGATAGCGGCGAAAGTCTATCGAAATATCCAGCACTAGAAGCGCGCGTCCGCCACAACCAGCGGGTGACGACGCTTAATTAGAATTATTTTCGAGTTTTTTAATTGTTTTTTCTAGATTGATTATACGCTTCGTGTGATTTTCGGTTATGTAGTCAGTGGACCAAAACTTGTTGCTCTGAATAAAAAATATTACACCTATCAGAATCGTATTGATAATTGTCAATACGGCGATAATCGATATGACTATAGTTTGTTTGCTGGTTTTGCTGTTTCGCATACTTAACCTCCGAGGAATGCTGATGTTTTGTATCTGTAGGCTCTCCGTAACTTAAAACTAAGTATATAGCACAATGCTTATGTTTGGCAAGTTCTATCTGTATTTTGCCTTTTGCCGAGCCGCTGCCAAACGGCGTGCTATAATACAATTCATGTACAGCGGGACAACATTTCGTTCGCATTCAGGTAATTTTATCGGCGTGCACCAGAAAATCGACCGGATTGCTCGCCGAGATTTGCGCAAAATATCAAGGGTTGGCCGCGGTTTTCCTTCTGCCAAGGATATTTTGCATTTCGAAGGCAACAACGGCCCCGACGGCATCAAGCGCAAAAGTCCAGGCGTCGATGAGCCGTGGCATTTTATCGACCCCAGCGACCCCAGCGATACGGCGCTAGTCGAGATGATTATGGATCATTATACCAATTTGGTGCAGGCGCTTAAGAAGCGTAATAATGTGCGGGCAGCCTTTGAGGCGGCCTGGATGGCTCATGCCATTACCGACGGTCTAACGCCGGCGCATCATTATCCGCTAGGCGAAAAGATCGAGGAGCTGTGGGGACGGCCTCAAAACGAGCGGGCGTCGATCGCCGAAAAAGGCATCATCAGAGGCTCGACCATGCGCGAGACTCTTAGCAAAAACTGGGAGTATTGGGGTGCCAAGGGTGTGTTTGCGACACATGTGTTATTTGAGCTAGGCGTAGCGACCAGCATCAAGACGACCAAGTTCTCCGATTCGGCGCCAAATTCAATCTGGCTCAAACTAGCAGACGATAAGGATTTGCAGACGGTATTTCTCGATGCGGTGCAGCAAGTTTACGGGCTGGGCATGTATGAGGAATTCTGGAAGCGCGGCTGGACGACTCATCTAGCGCAGCAGACGCGGCAAACGCTGATTCCGCTGATCGCTAATATCATCACGTATTTTTGGTACCGCGCCTACCGCGAGGCACACCAATGAGCTCGGTCCGAGTAATCGCCGGGCGTTTCGGCGGGCGACTGCTAGATGCACCTAAAGATAACAACACTCGCACCAAGCCGATGGGCGAGCGGATTCGCAACGCTATGTTCAATAGCATCGGCAACGAGATTAACGGCGCGCAGATTTTAGACGCTTTTGCTGGTACTGGCGCGGTTGGCCTCGAAGCTCTCAGCCGCGGTGCTGCCCGCGTAACGTTCATCGAACGCGATAAAATTGCTCAAAAAATCTTAAGCAATAATGTGTCCTCGCTAGGCGTTCAAAATGAGGCGAAAATTATTAGTGCCCCTGTCAATTCGTGGATTGAGTCTGGCGGCGCAGGCAAGTATGACATAATCTTTGCCGATCCGCCATACAAAAATCCACAGTTTTCCACAGTCAGTAAACTTTTTGGGCTTCTCAAACCAGGCGGGCTTATGGTATTATCACATCCAGGAAGAGGTGAGGAACCAAATCTGGGAAACGAAATTGTTGTGGTGGACAATCGTAGTTATGGAAATGCTTATCTCACCTCTTTCCGCCGAGAATCGTGTGATTCGTGATTTTTGGGGAATTAAAATAGCCCGCGATATACGGGTTATTTTTTATGCATATTTTCCTCAGAGTGTGTATCGAATCTCCTTGGTGCGGATGAAAGGACTTGAACCTTCACGCTCGAAAGCACATGCTCCTAAGGCTAGATAATTAAGCTTTCTTTTCACTTAGCGGAGGAAATACGCACACCGCCGACAAAAGGCTCACACAGGCAAATAATGGGCAATAAAGGCAAAAATGATATAAGAGTTCTAACTCGCTGTTTTTGTTTGTTATTGTACAGGGCGCAAGGAGTCAATCCTGGAGTCTAGGGCGGAGTCTAATTAATCAAATTGGATAAGTAAGATTCTCTACTCTTAGGGGGCAGCCGTTCTCAAGAACAAAAGTGATATAATTATAGTTGAAGTTCAAATAAGGGGTGGCAAATTAATTAAGTAAAAAGGGATAATATCTCATGAGCAAATGGGAAGATCGTATACAGAATAGTGCCACGTATGCTGCAGCCAAGAAATTATTAACCAGGTTTGATGAAGTAGATCTTGGTAATGCATCTCTTGAAGCAATCGATGATATCAATCGGGCAAAATTGGTCATTGAACTTTTAGTGGATAGACTTAATAATACAGATAATCGTCTATTATCAGTATCAAGTATTGATAATATTGGCAGTTATCTTTCAAACGTAAGTTCGTACTTTGATAACTGGCAAAACACTCGCGATGATACGTACCTAGGCATTTCTTACATGAATGGATACATTGATAGTATATTGTCATACATTCCTTCACTAACACCCGCTATGGATATAAAGGAAACTCGCAAAGCTATTGCGGGATTAAATAGGTCGGTCGGTCAATATAAGCGTACAGCAGCAAAAGAGATTGATAATATATCCGCTAAAGGAACTACCGCAGAAAAGACCATTGACGAAAAAGTTACTGAAGCTAAAAACGAGTTTGAAGCACTTGGTGTAAAAATAGATGAACTTAACAAAGATTTAAAAGACATAAAAGATTCATCAAATAGCATATCTACCGAGCAGCAACTATCATTTACAAAATCTGAAAATGTACGTAATGAGGCGGTTAATAAATTTATCGAAGATCAGAAACGTACAATTGAAGAAACATTTAGCAAAAAGAGTGATGAAGCCGATCGCATTACGGATGACATAGATAAAAAGCTCAACGCTACTGAGGCGAAGGCAGAAGATAGTCTTGCTAGAATAGATGAATTATTGAATATAGCTGGAGACAAAACACTAATCCACGATTATTCTAGTAGCGCTAAGGAAGACATGGAAGCTGCTGATAGATGGCGTAAAATAACGATGTTCTTGCTTTTTGCGGTATTAGGATTTTCTTGTTGGGTAGTTTATGAAATTATTCATACTAAGGATACTTCATGGCAATTCTTAGTAGCTCGAGCATTTGTTATGCTATTTGCTGGGGGTATAGCAGGATACACGGCCACTCAATCAAGCGAACATCGCAAAGCACAACGAGCTAATCAACGAACAGCTCATCAACTTAAAGCACTAAAGCCTTATCTGCTAAGTATTGAAGGTGATGTAAAACTAAGAAATGAAATTATCAAAACAGTTGCATACCGAATATTCAATAATGAAGAAAATAATCAAGTTAAAAAATCAAAAGGATTATTTAAAAGCAAAGAGGAAGCTCCTATTATGAGTTCGCAGTTGATTGAGTTGTTATTAGATTTAGCAAAGAAAATTCCTGTTAAATAAAAAATGTTAAAAATGTGGTAATTTATTTTATCTACTGATATACTTATCTACAGAAATATTTCACAATATCAAATATGCGGATGTGGTGGAATTGGTAGACACGTATGCCTTAGGAGCATATGCCTCACGGCGTGAAGGTTCAAGTCCTTTCATCCGCACCAAAATCTGAATTTTTTCGAAATTGTCGCTTGAAAAAGCGACTTTTCATTTTTTCTTTTCCTCTCTTTCTATTTTTAAGCAAAGAAAAAACAGTAAACCTTTTTCGATTTACTGTTTTTATACTATTTTTTATTTAATTGATATTACTAAGATTAGGAATTTTACGTGCTTGAGTAGATATTATATTTTCAGTCAATGCTTTATTCTTCATAACACAATCAAATATCTAATATCTCAACAATTTCTCCATTGTGCTGTTTCAATTCAATCTTCCGAATTATTTCTTCTCCTAAATATTTAATAAAATCGCTTAATTCTGATGAAACTTCAAATATAATGTTGTGTTTACTATCATTCTCCGGATTAAATGTTGAATTATAATTTCTTTCGCTTGACCAATAATTCCAATTTACATCTGTTCTTTCGTAATAAACATAATTCTGTTTTTTTGTAATATATATTCTTTTGTTGATCAATACCTTTTCATCTTCAGATTTAAAAATATCAGAATATATTTTTAAGCCCTCAAATTGCTTATATTCTTTAATTTTATCATTTGAAACATTAAGCTTTATTTCTTTATAATCCATAATCTTTCCTCCTTAAACTTGTTGCCTATACTGGAGAGCATTATAGCATTTTTAAGGCATCTTACTCTATGACAGACCATCCATACTACGGTTTATTCCTTATTATGTGTCATTATGAATTACGACGCGGTGAAGCGTTTGGCTTGCACTGGAAAGACATTGACTTTACCGAAAACACTATACATATCAGGTAGCAAGTTTATCTCGTAGGACATGCGCCAAAAATCGGCTCACTCAAAACAAGGGCAAGTGCTCGCGATCTGCCGCTTCTGCCGAGTATAAAACAGGAGCTGCAAGCAGAATATGAACGACGGCTCTATCAAGATGGCGACGAACTTCTCTACCTTACTAAAAAAGACAACCCGATAGACGGTAGAAACTTTATCAAAACATTTAAAGATGCTGCTCGAAAAGTGGGATTAAAAGAGATAACGCTTCATGAGATTCGCCACAGCGTTGCTACAATGCTCAAAGAAGCTAACGTCTCGGCGAAAGATGCACAAGTTATCCTTGGGCATTCTTCAATAACAACAACCTTGCAAATCTATACCCACTCGACCGAAGCAGAAAAATCAAATGCACTTCTCGCTGTAACCGATAAAATTTACAATAAACATAACGACAACGACCAAGCAAAAACATCCTTATGAACAATAAAGGAGTCTAAAAGAGGAGTCTGTTACAAGAATAGACTCCTCTTTTAGCGAAAAAAGGCTATATTACCCCTATAAAATACAAGAACAGGCAAGCGAGCTTGTTAGCTCCTAAGGCATGCGTGTCTACCAATTCCACCACATCCGCGAGCGTTTGCAAGCTCTAGCGGCACGCCGCAGCCGTGCAAACCGCACGTATTTTGCTTGCACAAATAATTATAGCGAACTTCTAACAAATTCGCGAAAAATTGCTGCAGCTTATGCTAAAATAGATTTATATGAAGATGAGGGTGTATGAGCAAAATTGCTAATTACCTACGCGGACATTTGCTAGGAGAGATTGACTTCCGGCCCGATGTGCGGCAGGCTTATATTAACGATGCTGGAGTATTGAGCCTAGCGCCAGAGATGATCGTTGCGCCGCGCAACACCGACGACATCCGCAAAACGGCGCGTTTATCATGGCAGTTGGCTGAACGCGGGCATGTTCAGGCAATAACTGCCCGCGGTTCAGGCCGCGGAACTACAGGTGGTGCAATTGGCCGCGGAACGATAGCCGATATGTCGCGGCACATGAATAATGTTTTTGAATACGATGCCAAGCAGCGGTTAGTTCGCCTGCAGCCTGGCACAACAGTTGGGTCTCTACGTCAGGCATTAAGCTTGCAGGGCGTTAACATCCCGCCGCTCAACGGCCTAGATGCGCGTCGAACAGTTGGCGGGGCTATCGCTGACAATCTAGCTGGATTGGCTAGCGGTAAATACGGCGATTTGAGCGCCTTTATCAGCCAGCTCGAGATCGTTTTGGCAAATGGCGATATTTTGCAGACAGGCCCGCTTGGCCGGCGCGAGCTCAGCCGCAAGAAAGGTCTGCAGAGTCTAGAAGGCGATATTTACCGCGGCATTGACACGATCATTGATGAATATCAGGACGTGATCAACGCCCTGTCAGAATATGACAAGTCTGGCTATAGTGCTATAGCTTCTGTCAAGAGAGGAAACCAGTTCGATCTTACACCGCTGTTCATCGGTGCGCAGGGCACGCTGGGTATCATCAGCGAGATGATTTTACGCACCGAGTTCCGCAGCCAGAGCAACGAGGTCTTAGCGCTAGTATTTGCTTCGGCTAGCGTAGCCAATGATGCTATGCGCATATTGCGCGATAGCGGCGCAGCTTTTGCCGAGTATTTTGACGCCCAGCTATTTAGCGCTGCCGCTGCTGCCGGCCGGCACTTTGACTGGCTCAACCTAGAAGTAGCTGACCCGCAAGCAGTCATTATCGCCGGATTTGACGATTTTAATGCCCGCACTCGCGCTCGTAATCTCAAAAAAATCCAGAAGACATTCAGCAGCGCCGAGGGAGTCAAATTCGTTTCTAGCGATGACGCGACCGATGACGCGCTGTTGTCAGCACTTGATGTTGCTCGCTATACCGAATTGCCTGACAAAAACCCGGCTTTTGCACCGCATTTGTATAGCGATATTTATATTCCAGCTGCTCGTTTCGATGAATTTACTAAAGCATTAACAGTTTTGGCTGGTCGTCTGCATTGTAATATGCCTATTTCTGGACACGTACTGACCGAAACTTACACGGTTCATCCGGTGCTGTCGCTGCGTCAAGTTGGAGACAAGCAAAAATTATTCAAGATTTTTGATGAATTATCTAATTTGGCTGTTAAATATGACGGCGCGCTCATTGGCCAAGCAGCCGAGGGTCGGATCGCAGCGCATTTCGCGTATAAACACCTTGACGTTCGCACTCGCGAGATGTACGCGGCTATCAAAAAAGTTTTTGATCCGCTCGGTATTATGAATCCAGGCGTCAAAGTCGGCGATAATCTGCGATCGCTTACCGCTAGTGTCAACGGCGATGTTTTGCCGCAGGTATAGGTAGACACTGACGAAAATATGTTTTCTACAGATGGGTTGATATAATTGTCAATGCTTCTAGCAAAAAGTGGCCTCTTAATCGATTAACAGACCAAATATATGCACGCTATCGCTTACACTTATTTAAAACTAGCGTAGGAGAAGAGAAGAGCAATCGTATTTTGAGCAGAACAGCTAGGCTGCTTGGCTCGACGCTAAATCAGGAAACTTTGCCTCTACTCGGCGTAAGCGCTTATCAAGCGAGTTATAAAGCGTGTCGTCTACCATCTCGCGGCTGCCAGACTCATGGTACAGCTCGCGGCGAACGACAGCAAGGTCGGCCCGCAGACTCTCTTGGTTAGCCGCTAGCTCGGCTTGCCCAGCCTTTAATTCCTGGAATCGTTCATCTGCCGCCAGATCCATATCTTTCACGATATCAACCAGAGTCTTGTGATCTTTGCGGATATCAGCGAGCTGCTCATCGATTTGCTCAAAACGCTCATCGATAAGCTCAAACCTGCGGTCGATCTGCTCAAAGCGCTCATCAATCTGTTTAAATCTTTGATCGATTTGTTTAAACCGTTCGTCCATCGTTTTTGCTAGATTAGCAACGATATCGCTTAGGTTATCGATCTTGATCGCTAGTTCTTCGTTCGTCATGCTTCTATTTAAACACAAACTTTAGCTGCGAGGCAACTATTTGCTCAACAAAAAAAAGCCCGCTTTGCCTGAGCGGGCAGCATTAACGTTGTTCCACTAAATACAAGTTATGGTACAGATGAGAGGACTTGAACCTCCACGCCCCGAAGGGCACTAGCACCTGAAGCTAGCGCGTCTACCAATTCCGCCACATCTGCGTGTCATTGTAAAGTACTATATCGCGACATCTACAGATTCTTAGCAACGCGCAGCGCGTCTACACATACTTGCGTTGCCCACGCAGTCGCCACATCTGTGTATAGCTTGTAAGGCACTATGTCACGACCATACACCGATTCTCAGTAACGCACAGCGCGTCTGCACATACTCGCATTATCCATGTAGTTGCCACACGTATAATCATATCTAGCGCGCAAACCCATTCTAGCTGATTTAGGTGCGCCTGTAAAGAGTTTGTAGATAGCACTCTTGCAAAATAATTCTATTTATGCTATAATAGGAACATATGATGGCACAAGCATCCAATGTAACCGCCGATACAGACGTGCACTATCCGAATACCGTGCGCGCTTGCCAGCTAGTCGAGCAATCGTGGCGCAACACGGCAACACTGTACGGCTATGAAGAATATGATATTGACACCGAGTCAAAATTACAGAATCGTCGCCGTTACGACATCGTGGCGGGCGCTTTCAGTGTATCGGCATATCCGAGCGCAGCATATTTGTTGCGCTACGAGCATGCCGGCTGCGAGTCGCCGCGAGCTGATGTCGAAGCAATCGCTATCGCCAAGCGCGGTCTCGACGCTATGGGCATCAAGCGTTCGGCTTATAATTTGCGCATTAATGACTCAGAGATGCTCGATTTGCTACTGAGCGAATACCTTGACCTTGACGCCGTACAAACTAGCCTGATGGCGCGCCTACTAGCGCAGAAGCGAACGCTGGCGCCAGATAAGTTTCGCGACCGCGCGATTGATATCGTCGGTTTATCGCA
Source organism: uncultured Candidatus Saccharibacteria bacterium (assembly GCA_963456275.1). GTDB lineage: Bacteria > Patescibacteriota > Saccharimonadia > Saccharimonadales > Saccharimonadaceae > Saccharimonas. The sequence goes on along the minus strand of CAUOLJ010000002.1, from coordinate 76,327 downwards.
CTCTAGCGAAGTTCTGCAAAAATTATCTAAGCTTTTGACCGCCAGGTCGGCCGAAGACCTACCAGAAGTTATCCGCCATAGTGAATGTTATGTGAATTTAGTGGCATTGTATGAACGGTTAGAGCGGCTGGGAATTGATAATGTTATCCTTGATATCACGCTGGCGCATCCAGAATACACTGGCGGCATTATTTTCGATTTCACCGAAGCTGATGCTACACATAGTGCCTTACTCTATAAGGGCGGACGCTACGTCAATAACGACTTGCAAAGTTCGGTCGGCGGCCAATCAGACATGTCGAATATTATTGAGCTGCTGGCGCGCCATACCGGTATGCGCCACCTCGAGAGCGCTACTCAGGCTTATATTGTAACCGTAGGCAATGTACTTGACGACGCCGAACGAATCGCCGAAAAGCTGCGCAGCGAGCGCGTTTCGGTCGAGGTTGATTATACCGGCCGGCCGATTGACCGCCAGATCAAAGAAGCTATTAAAAAGCGCGTCCGCTACGTGATGACGGTTGATGAGCAGTCTGTCGCCAAGGGCTTGTATAATCTACAGAATATTCGCGAAAATAGCGAACAGCAAGTCAGCTTCGAGCGGGTAGTGACTGCTGTCAGCGATCGCCGTCATCATCAGCAGTACGACGAAGACGACGATGTTTTCGACTTGTCAGATATCTTGTAGCTTATCCAAAATAGCCAGCCTGAGCATAATCTGTTATAATACGTCGTTATGAAGACGACTGTGAAGAAATTATCAGCCACCCGCGTCCTGGTAACGGTAGCGGCAGGCCAGCCAGAGCTCGAGACAGCAGAACAAGTTGCGCTCAAGCGAATGGCTAAAAAAATCAAAGTTAACGGCTTTCGCCAGGGCCACGTGCCGATTGCGGTAGTCAAAAAGCACGCCGACCCGCACACGCTTAGCCAAGAGACATTAGAGGCGGCAATTAATCGCGCTGTCGCCGAGGCGTTCCTTAGCAACAAACTGCAAGTACTTGACCGCCCAGAAGTCGAGCTGAAGAAGTTCGTACCTGGCGAGACGCTGGAATTTACGGCCGAGGCTGATATCATGCCCGAGGTTAAGCTTGGCGATTACAAGAAACTCAAAGCAACCAAAAAGGCGATCAAGGTTGACAAAAAAGACGTCGAAGAAGTAATCGAACGCATTCGTAAAGGTTTGGCTGAAAAGACCGAAACCACCGAAGCAGCGCGAGACGGCGACGAGGTGATTATTGATTTCGTTGGCAAGCGCGACGGCGAAGCTTTCCAGGGCGGCACCGGCAAAGACTATCCGCTGACTCTCGGTAGCGGCGCTTTTATCCCGGGTTTTGAAGAAGCGCTAGTCGGCCTCAAAGCGGGCGACAAAAAGGACGTCGCCCTGCAATTCCCGAAAGATTATCACGCCAAAGACCTGGCGGGAGCCGACGTAGTGTTTGAAACGACTATCAAGAAAGTCAACAAGATAGAATTGCCCGAGCTGAATGATGAGTTTGCTGCCAAGGCTGGCCCTTATACTTCGATGGACGATTTGCGTCAAGATATCGAAGCCGAAATTACTGCGCAGCAAGAGCGCCAAGCGCTAGACGAATTGAAAGATGATTTGGTTAAGCAATTAGTGGCAGCTAGCGATGTGGCTGTGCCAGACGTACTGCGTCAAGATCAGATCCGCTCGTTAGAGCAGGATTTGGTGCAAAATTTGCGGTACCGCGGCATGACGCTGGATCAATACTACGAATCGCGCAGGTTTGCCAACCGCGACGCTTGGGTCGAAGCAGAAGCTAACGATACAGCCGAGGCGCGTATCAAAGCCGGACTGGTACTAGCCGAGCTAAGCAAAGAGCTGGCAATCGAAGCGACCGCCGACGAGCTGGCAGCACACATCAATACCTATAAACAGCAATATGCCAACAACGCCGAAATGGCCAAGCGCTTTGACCAGCCAGAAGCGCAACGCGAGATTGCCAACCGCTTGATTACCGAGAAGACCGTTGATAAATTGGTTGAGCTAAACACTCCAGATGCTAAGAAAGATAAAACTGCAAAAACTGACAGCAAAGCTAGCAAAACTGGTAGGGCGGATAAGGCTACTAAGTCTGGCAAAGGCAGTAAAGACGACAAACCAGCCGCCAAGAAACCAGCTGGCAAAAAATCTAGCGCCAAAGCAAAGAAGACAGAAGCGGCAAGCAAGTAGCAGATAGCCTGCCAAGTTAAATAGCAAGTTATTAGCACTCTGCCTTGACGAGTGCTAATTAATACGCTACAATTAGACCATGAAACCATCGAATCACTTAGTGCCCAACGTGATCGTCCGTACGCGCGACGGCGAGCGCGGCTATGATATTTACTCGCGCCTGCTCGAGGATCGCATCATTTTCTTGGGCGAGGAAGTCAACGAAGCCACAGCCAACGTCATCGTGGCGCAGCTGTTGCACTTAGCTAACGAAGATCCCGAAAAGGATATCCAGCTTTACATTAACAGCCCGGGCGGCGTGGTGTACGATGGCTTGGCGATTTATGATACTATGCAATATATCAAGCCTGACGTCCAGACGATCGGCATCGGGCTGCAGGCCAGTATGGGCGCTTTCTTGCTCAGCAGCGGCGCCAAGGGCAAGCGCTATTTGCTGCCGAATGCCCGGGTGATGATTCACCAGCCGTCGAGCGGTACTCACGGCAAGGTGACCGACCAAGAAATCAGCCTGCGCGAGGCGATAGAGTTAAAAGAGCGGTTAGCGAAAATCATAGCCGGCAACACTGGCCAGAAACTTGACAAAGTCAAAGCTGACATGGAGCGCGACTACTGGATGAGCGCCGACGAAGCGCTGCAATACGGCGTAGTCGACGAAGTAATCGGCCACAAAAACTCTTGACTTGGCGGCTTCGCGCGATTATAATTAGAGCTAATGAAGATTGTGTAATGTGGGTTGGTTGTGTACTGCGCCTGTGGCGCGGCGTTTTTGGTATGCGGTATCTACATTTAGTAAAGCTTCGGCGCCAATCGCAAGCGGGAATCATCACCCTAGTGCGGTTTCATCAAACTTAACCATCAAGCAGGAGTACTATGCCACAAGCAACAACGGCGCAGCACACCCCGGTCAAACGTGTCTTCTTCACCAATGATGACACAGCGGTCGAGGTGCCGAACCTCTTGGCTCATCAAAAGGAATCATGGAGAGATTTCGTCGAGACGGGCCTAAGCGAGATCTTCGCAGAACTCAACCCAATCGAGGATTACACCGGCCAAAAACTTGAATTACGATTCAAGGATTACAAATTTGAGGATCCAAAAAACGACGAGAAATTCGCCAAAGAGAATAATCTGACGTTTGAAGCGCCGCTGTCGGTAACGGTCGAACTGACCAACAAAGTGACTGGCGAGGTCAAAGAACAAGAAATCTATCTAGGCGACTATCCGTGGATGACCGATCGGGCGACGTTTATTATCAATGGCACCGAACGCGTAGTCGTTAGCCAGCTGATTCGTTCGGCGGGCGTCTTCTACACGGCTGAAAAGGGTGCTGGGCGCAGTCTATACAGCGCTAAATTGATTCCAGGCCGCGGTGCTTGGTTGGAGTTCGAGACCAGTGCTAGTGGCGCTATCTACGTCAAGATCGATCGCCGTCGCAAAATTGCCGTAACGACGTTCCTGCGGGCACTCGGTTACAGTAAAGTATCCGAGATCAAAGAACTATTCGAAGATATTGATACTGGTGATGTCAAATATATTGAGGCTACACTCGAGAAAGATCCAGCTCACGGCGTCAACGAAGCCTTGATCGAAGTCTACCGCCGCTTGCGCCCAGGCGACTTAGCGACGACCGATAACGCGCGCCAGATGATTGAACGGATGTTCTTTGACTTCAAACGCTTTGACTACAGCCGCGTTGGCCGTTACAAGATGAACAAGCGTTTGGGGCTAGATGTGCCAAATATCGCCGAGAATCGTACTTTGCAAAAGAGCGACTTGGTGGCTATTATCCGCGAATTGATCCGCATGAATAACACCCAAGAGCCAGGCGATGATATCGACGCGCTCGACAATCGGCGCATTAAGCTGGTAGGCGAACTAGTAGCGCGCCAGTTTCGCGTCGGTATGCTGCGCATGCAGCGCAACGCTATGGATCGCATGTCAATGTCTGATCTCGAGAATGTCACGCCAAGCCAGTTGATTAACGCCCGCCCGGTCGTGGCAGCGGTACGCGAATTCTTTGCTTCTAGCCAACTCAGTCAGCTGCTCGATGAAGTCAACCCGATTTCAGAGCTTAGCCACAAGCGCCGATTGAGCTCGATGGGGCCAGGCGGCTTGAGCCGCGAGCGTGCCGGCTTCGAGGTGCGCGATGCTCACCCGACACATTACGGACGAATCTGCTCGGTCGAGACGCCAGAGGGCGCTAATATCGGTTTGGTGTTGAACCTAGCGACTTATGCGCGAATTAACGAATATGGCTTCATCGAGACACCGTATCTCAAGGTTGTTGGCGGCCATGTTACCGACGAAGTTGTTTATCTCGATGCTTCCCAAGAAGTTAACGAAGTGATTGCCGACGCTGGCGTCAAGCTCGACGAGAATAACAATCTGAAAAGCCCGCGTGTTTCGGCTCGCAAATTCTTGCAGCCGGCCCGCGTCGATGCTTCGGAAGTGACGTTGATTGACGCTTCGCACAAGCAGATCCTCGGCTCGACCGCTAGCCTGGTGCCATTCATCGAGAAAAACCGCGTCGACCGCGCTTTGACTGGCTCGAACATGCAACGCCAGGCAGTGCCGCTATTGCAGCCGCAATCACCAACTGTCGGTACTGGTATCGAAGCTAATATTGCTCGCGATTCCAGCCAACTGGTTGTCGCTGAAGCTGATGGCGAAGTTATCCGTGCTGATGGCGATAGCATTGAAGTCAAGTACGCTGACGGCGTCAAAAAATACGATTTAATTCATTTCACCAAGAGCAACGATGATCGCTGTATCAACCAGAAAGTCCGAGTCCAGCGCGGCGAGCAAGTCACCAAGGGCGATATCTTGATCGAGGGCATGTCAATCGCTGACGGCGAATTGGCGCTCGGTAAGGATTTGCTGGTAGCCTTCATGCCGTGGGGCGGCTACAATATGGAGGATGCTATCGTCATCAGTCGCCGCTTGGTCGAAGACGACACACTAACCTCGGTCAATATCAAGGATTACTCAGTTGAAGTTCGCGAAACTAAGCTCGGCCCAGAGATTGTCACTCGCGATATCCCGAATGTGTCAGAAGACAGTTTGCGTCACCTCGACGAAGACGGCATCGTACAGGTTGGTTCTGAAGTACGCGCCGGTGATGTCTTGGTTGGTAAGATTACGCCAAAGGGCGAGCAAGAGCTGAGTTCTGAGGAGCGCTTGCTGCGTGCTATCTTCGGCGAAAAAGCTAAGGACGTACGCGATACTTCGCAGCGCATGAATAATGCTGGCGGCGGCAAAGTTGTCGGTGTTAAGATTTTCAGCCGCGAAAACGGCCACGAATTAAAGGCTGGCGTGCTAATGCAGATCCAGATTTACGTCGCGCAACTACGCAAAATCAGTGTTGGCGACAAGATGGCGGGACGTCACGGCAACAAGGGTGTGGTAGCGCGTATTTTGCCAGTCGAGGATATGCCGTATTTGGCCGACGGTACCCCAGTAGATGTGGTGCTTAACCCGCTAGGTGTGCCGAGTCGCATGAACTTGGGCCAGCTATTCGAGACACACTTGGGTATGGCTGCTCGCGCTCTCGGCTACAAAGTCGCTACGCCGCCATTTAACGGTGTCAGCAATGAAACGATTGAGGAACAGCTCGAGAAAGCTGGCTTCGCCAAAGATGGCAAGAGCCAACTCTTCGACGGCCGCAGCGGCGAAGCTTTTGAGGAGCGCACTACTGTCGGCGTGATGCACATGATCAAGCTGCACCACATGGTCAGTGATAAGATTCACGCCCGCTCGACCGGCCCGTACACCATGGTCACTCAGCAGCCGCTCGGCGGCAAGGCGCAAAACGGCGGCCAGCGCTTCGGTGAAATGGAGGTTTGGGCGCTAGAAGCTTACGGTGCGGCGACTACTTTGCAGGAAATGCTGACTATCAAGTCCGACGACGTTTACGGCCGCGCTAAAGCTTACGAGTCAATTATCAAGCACGACGTCATCACCGGCCCGAAGCTGCCAGAAAGCTTTAATGTTTTGGTGAAGGAACTGCAAGGTTTGGGGCTGCGCGTCGATCTGGTTGACGAACACACCAACAATATCGATGCCGAAAATCTTATCGCTACTAGTGGTCCGGCTGACAAAACTGTGCCAGCAAGCGACGATAACAATGGTAGCGATAATTCCGACGATGATGACGAAGAAACTTACCTTGACGAATCCGACGGTATCGGCAATATCGACGACGGCATGAGCGTGCGTGATATTGACGATGACGGCCAAATCTCGGAAGAGGAAGGCGATTACGATGATTACGACGATACAAACGATAATGAAGAGGAGGAGGCGTAAGATGGCACGAGTAGTCTCGACATCTGGTATCGCAGATTTTGACGCAGTGCGCTTGGTGGTTGCCAGCCCGGAAGATATCCTAAAATGGAGCCACGGCGAAGTCACTAAGCCGGAAACGATTAATTACCGCACCCAAAAGCCAGAGCGTGATGGCTTGTTCTGCGAGCGAATCTTTGGCCCGGTCAAGGATATCAATCCGCACGATTCCAAACTCAAGGGCGTGCGTTCGCGCGAAGCCGCTGTCGACAAAAATGGCGAATTAGTCACCAAATCCATTGTCCGCCGCGAGCGCATGGGCCACATTCAGCTGGCCGCACCGGTGGCGCACATCTGGTTTATGCGCGGCACGCCGAGCGCTATGAGTTTGCTGCTGGGCATCACGGTACGTAATCTCGAGCGGATTGCTTACTTTGCTACGTACGTAATTCTGAAGGTTGACGAAGAGAAACGCGACCAATTACTAGCCGATCTCGAAGCCGAGACTGAAGCTGCTCGCGCCGCTATCAAAATTCGCTACGAACGCGAAGCTGGCGCTAACGGCGCTGACGTCAAGGCTTTGGCTGAAGAACAGAGCAAAGAGCTTGAAGAACTAGAAAATCAATTTACCACCAAGAAATCGCAGCTGGAAAGCTTGCAAAAGCACGCGCTAATGAGCGAAACTGATTATCGCAACTTGCCGGAAGCTTATGAAGAATTAATCGAGATAGCCATGGGCGGCACCGCGCTCAAGGCAATGCTCGACGAAATCGACCTCGATAAACTAATCGCTGATTTACAACAAGAATCCGAGGACGCCAGGGGCCAGCGCGAGAAAAAATTACTAAAAAGACTTAAGGTCCTAGAAGGCATGCAAGCAGCTGGCATCAAGCCGTCGAGCCTGTGCATGACGGTTCTGCCGGTGATCCCGCCAGACCTGCGGCCAATGGTGTCGCTGGCAGGCGGCCGTTTCGCGACGAGCGACTTAAACGATCTTTATCGCCGCGTCATTAACCGTAACAATCGTCTCAAGAAGCTGATCGAATTAAATGCGCCAGAAGTGATTCAGCGCAACGAAAAACGCATGCTGCAAGAAGCTGTAGATAGCTTGATTGATAATTCATCAGCGCGCGGCGGCCGGGCTGTCAATGCCACTGGCAACCGCCGACGCTTGAAGAGTCTCAGCGACATGCTCAAAGGCAAACAAGGCCGCTTCCGCCAGAACCTGCTCGGTAAGCGCGTCGATTACTCTGGCCGTTCAGTGATTGTCGTTGGTCCAAAGCTTAAAATCAATCAGTGCGGCTTGCCAAAGCAAATGGCGATCGAGCTATTTAAGCCATTTGTCATCAGCTGGTTGATTGAGCATGATTACGCGCATAATATCCGCAGCGCTACTCGCCTGATCGAGTCGAGCGAGGCAGTGGTTTGGGACGCACTCGACGAGGTCATCAAGGGCAAGTATGTCTTGCTTAACCGCGCACCAAGCCTGCACCGTTTGAGTATCCAAGCTTTCCAGCCGAAATTAGTCGAGGGCAAGGCGATTCAGCTGCATCCGCTAGTTTGCGCCGGCTTCAACGCCGACTTTGACGGCGACCAGATGGCTGTCCACTTGCCGTTGTCCGATGACGCTCAGGCTGAAGCTCGCGAGCTGATGAGCGCTGTTAACAACTTGCTTAAGCCAGCCGATGGCAGTCCAGTGCTTAGTATCAGCCAGGACATCGTGCTCGGTAACTACTACTTGACCTACGAAAAGCCGAGCGTCCAGACCGAGCATCGCGCTGTCTTTGCTAACAGCCGCGACGCCGAGTTGGCTTACGACATGGGCCGGCTTCACTTGCAAAGCCCAATTCGGGTTCGCGCCAAGGGCGAGATTCACAACACCACGCTGGGCCGCGTCTTCTTTAACGAAATCTTGCCGGACGATTTTCCTTACAACAATAACGTCCAGACCAAGAAAGAGCTGAAGAAAGTTCTAGCACAAATCTTTGACCGTTACGGCGCCGAAGAAACTGCCAAGACAGCCGACCGCATGAAAGGCCTAGCTTTCCGCTTCGCCACCGTGGCCGCAGTATCGACTGGTAAGGACGACTATGTCCACCTTGATCAGACCGAGGAGATAATCCAAGAAGGCGACAAGCATGCCGCGTTGATTGCCGATCAATACGACCAGGGTTTGATCACCGACGACGAGCGTTACAATTTGACGGTAGCAGCTTGGCGCAAGGTTGACAATCAAGTTACTAAATTGCTCCAAGACAACTTGCACCACATCGACACTAGCATTTCGATTATGGTTAACTCGGGCGCCCGCGGCGATATTAGCAACGTCAAGCTAGCTAGCGCCATGATTGGTATCCAGGTCGACGCCGCCAACCGCGAAATCGAGCTGCCAATTCGCTCGTACTACACCCGTGGTTTGTCGAGCTTGGAATCGTTCGTCGCTACCCGCGGTTCGCGTAAAGGTTTGATCGATACCGCGCTAAAGACGGCCGACTCAGGTTACCTAACGCGCCGCTTGGTCGACGTCTCGCAAGATGTCTTCACTGTTGAGGACGAAGAAGGCGACGACGAAGGCTACATGATCTACCGTTCAGAAACTGAAGAAACGATGATCAGCTTCGGAAATCGCTTGTACGGGCGCTATACGCGTGATGCTGTGCCAGGCTATATCGGCGCTAACGAGTTGATTACCCGCGAAATCGCCAACAAAATCGAAGCCGACACTAATATCAATGAGGTTAAGATTCAGTCGATTCTCTCGACCAACAATCTCGAGGGTATTCCGCGCCGCAGCTATGGTATTGACATGGCAACTAACGAGCTAGTTGGCGCGGCTCAACCAGTTGGTGTTATCGCTGCTCAGTCGGTCGGCGAGCCAGGTACTCAGCTGACACTCCGTACCTTTCACAACTCTGGCGTGGCCGGTAGCGACATCACTCAGGGTCTGCCGCGCGTCGAGGAGCTCTTCGAAGCGCGCAATCCGAAAGGCCAAGCCTACATCACTGAAGTAGCTGGTACTGTCGATGTCTGGGAGGACGGCAAGAAATATATCGTCCAGGTCACGCCAGAGGCTGGCCGCGTTGAGCGCTTGCCGCTCGAAGGCCGCAAGCCGCTATTGCAAGACGGCTCTAGCGTCAAGGCTGGCGATATCCTTGCCGAAGGTCTCGATAATAGCCGTTCGCTAGTAGCGCCATTCGACGGCGTTGTCGAAGCCGCCGAAGACACTATCGTCATCGCCGCTAACGCCGCCGCGCCAGTCCGTTACGAGATTCCAGGTACTGCGCAGCTAGTAGTGTCAGCCAACGATCACGTTGAGGCAGGCGACCGCTTGACGATCGGCTCCCTCAACTTGCACGACCTGATGCGCTTGAAGGGCACCGAGGCAACTCAGCGCTATATCATCAACGAAGTGTTGCGCATCTACGCCGCGCAAGGCCAAGACGTGGCTGACAAGCATCTCGAGATCATTGTTCGCCAGATGTTTAGCCGCGTCCAGATCGAGGACCCAGGCGACAGCGACTTTGTCATGGGCGATATCGTTTCGAAAGCACGCGTCGTTGCCGAGAATAAGGCTCTGGTCGCTAATGGCAAAGAGCCAGCGCAATACGCGCAAATGCTCTTGGGTATCACCAAGGTAAGTATCTGGAGCGATTCGTGGCTGAGCGCCGCGTCCTTCCAGGATACTACCCGCGTGCTAATCAGTGCTGCCACCAGCGGCCGCGCCGACCACTTGCACGGTCTGAAGGAAAACGTCATCATTGGCCGCAAGATTCCGGTGGGTACTGGCGTCCGTTCGCTCGACACCAGCGAGGACGATTCGCCAGCCGACGAGTACGCTGAAAGCGTTGACGAGGAGACCGACGACATCACGCCAGATGTCGATGCTGAGTCGTAGGCAAAAACGCCTAAGTTAAAATAATTACCGCTCATATGGACGAGCGGTAATTATTTTTGCAGCTAATTTTTTGGCACGCTGTATCTTTGCATATTCCAACAGCCAGAATAAGGCGAGATCTAATCTCGTTTGCCAGAATATGTCACCGTATCTTTAGTACTACCGCCAATCGGCTGGCACTTTTGGTCAGCGTAGGCCATCCGTAATTCGCGGTTATTGTAAAGAGTGCAGGCGACCAGTATGTTGCGGTTACGATCTTGGAAATAGTGCCACAAGCCGTCTGGCGTCTGATAGAATAATCCTAGATTATCAGGCGCAGTCATTCGCTGATACAACACTGTGCTGACTGGAATTTCTAGCAGCTGATAACCTTTTAGCGCGCCCTTGAACGGAGCTGGCTTACCGATGAAACCGTACTGTCCAGCAGCGCTCACAGCCGGGGTATAGACCGAAACGACCGGCTGCTGCGCTTCAGCGTATTCAGCGTAAACTTTAGTGTCGAGACAGCGAATCTCCATCCAATCGCCGAGCTTGTCGCGCTGCGAAATATCGGTACTCAGCTGGCAAGTGACATCGTCGCGCGTGAAATCAGCTAAATAATTTGTTCTGCTGCCCTCCGAAAAGACCTTGCGGGTAAAACCATCGTAGTCCATATTTTTCTCGATTGATTCGCGCTGCGAAGTTGATTTATCCTTAGGAACGTAGCCGGCCAGACTTTGAACTTGATCAAGGTCTGGTACTACAGTGTAGAATTTCCTTCCTTTGACTCTTACTGGAGTGGTGATTGACGATTTGGCTTTTTCCTTGCCTTTGAAATAAACGTTGACGTGTTTGATGGTTTCGGCAGCAGTCAAGTGAGCTACCTTGGTCTCGTCAGTTTTTTTCTTTTCATCTGTCTTAACCGTTGATGAGCGAGCGAGCGTCATTACCACGATTGCAACAACAATCACTAAAACGGCGGCGACACCAGCGCCAATCATAATCAGGCGAAATTTACGGAAAGGGTCGCGCGGCGGCCGGCGCTGCGGTTCTGGCACTAACGGATCAGGACGCGGCGCCTGTTCAGGGTGGCCAGCGTATTGGATATCATTGTCATTTAGCGGATTCATACGTTTATTATACTATATTGCTTGCGTTTTTAATGCGATAGCGGTTCAAGTTTAGTACAAAAAATACGGCGAAAGTATTGACATGTAGACAATATTAATTAAACAATATAACTATGAGTGAAGAAATCATCATAACCTATATCACCGTAGCTATACCGTATATAGTAATAATTGCAACCGTAGTAGCCGCTATCGCTTTGATTCGATGGTTTATTCGAAACGACAAGAAATCAAGTAGCGACGACAAATAGCTCTTGCTATCATTTACCTCAACTCCTATTTATAAATATGTATAAATATAGAGTTAAGTTTATCCGCAGCTACAAACATCGCAAACAGGCGAAAATGCTTGTTTGTCGTTATTTTTGCGCTTTTTTGCATAAAATTCGATAAAATTGCCTAAATCTATTGACATACGCGTCCATATGTGATATATATATATCAGCTTTCATTGACAAGTTGAGCAAATCCTTGTCTGAAAGCGTACTTTGGCAAGCAGGCAAACACGAGATGAGATCTTGGCGGACAAAGGAAATATTTGGGAAGAGAGCTAGTAGAAATATATATTATGCTTTGACGGTCGAGACCTCGTCTCGTGTGATATAAGAGATTACACGTAGCCTTGCCCTCCAGACGGAGGCGGGTGGCATTCGCCGCGAGGAAGAAGGAAGGAGACGACGATGAGACACATCATCGTCACGATCAAGAATGGCAACGGCGAGATCATCGCCGTCGATGAGATGCCGCTGCCGAGCAGCGTCAACACCACCGACCTGGTCATCGAGACCAGGGTCGTCGACGTCCCGCCGCGGGCGCGACAGAAGCGGGACCGTAACCCGCTCCACCCGCGAGCACTGAGACTGTCCGACCTTCATGTCGGAAAGAGAATCCGGGTCCACTACGTGGGTCGACTCTCTTGGCTCAATAGCAGCTTCTCCGCCATCGTGGCGAGTAAGATTATCAACAGAGACAAGGAGCCGATCGTCCCCATTGTGAAGCTTGGAGACGAACCGTACCACACGAAGGTCTTCGCCGCCGACCTGGGTATCACGCCCTATAAGGTTGACGGCAGCTGGAACTCCGTCTGGTACGTCACCGCTGAGTGACCTCCGCGAATGCGGCGAGCAGACGATATCTGAGAAATTGATGTCGTCTTGACATCGTGTTTCTCTATATCACCATCTGCTTGTCGCATTCGCTCCATAGATGCGTGTCTATGCTGATGAGTCGGAAACGACGAAAGCGAAGTTTTATCCAATCATCACTAGTTGGGTTCATTCCTGACTCCGTCGTCCAGAAGACGAGCAAACCTTGCTTTTTAATAGATTTTTTGCTATAATGGGGTATAGAGTTTCTCTCGGGTGAAGCGGGGTTATCGGTGTGATAAAGCCGCAGCTCTCGAGATGCAGGCGGATGTTTGCTGCATTGCCGCTTGCGCCATGAGCCTTTAGCAAGCTCGTTTATTATCATCGTAATTAGGAGAAGTTGAATGCCAACTATCAATCAGCTGGTACGCAAACCTCGCCAGACGGCTAGCAAAAAATCGAAGTCGCCGGCACTAGGCCGTATCCACAATGCCCTCAAGGTGCGCTATTACAACCAGAACGCACCGCTCAAACGCGGCGTTTGCGTCAAGGTTACCACCAAAACGCCAAAGAAGCCGAACTCGGCGCTGCGCAAAGTCGCTCGCGTTCGCCTGACTAACGGCCACGAGGTTTGGGCTTACATCGGCGGCGAAGGCCACAATTTGCAAGAACACGCCGTGGTGCTAGTTCGCGGCGGCCGCGTGCCAGACTTGCCAGGTGTGCGCTATCATGTCGTTCGCGGTGCGCTTGACCTGCAAGGCGTGTCCAAACGCAAACAAGGCCGCAGTAAATACGGCACCAAGAAGGAGGATAAGTAATCATGCCTCGCAAAGTTACCAAAAAGCTCCAGCGCCAATTGCAGCCAGATCGCAAATACCAGTCGGTTTTGGTGCAGCGCCTCATCAACAAGTCAATGCTCAACGGCAAGAAATTAGCGGCCGAGCGGGCTGTCTATGATGCTCTAGCGCAAGCTGCTAAAACCCTCAAGAGCGAGGAACCGCTAGAGGTTTTCGAAAAGGCAATTAACAATATTAGCCCGGCTTTCGAGGTTAAGTCTCGCCGCGTTGGCGGAGCTAACTACCAAATTCCGTTTCCGATTCAAGGCCATCGCCAGCAGCACTTTGCTTTTACTTGGCTAGTACAAGCTGCCCGCAGTAAAAGCGGTATGCCGTACAGCAAGCGCTTAGCGACAGAAATCGTCGACGCCTGCAACGAAACTGGTATTGCCTTCAAAAAGAAAGAAGACACTCACAAAATGGCCGAAGCCAACCGCGCTTTTGCTCATTTTGCTCGCAGCTAATCGTTTCTTTTCATGCAAATACAGAACCGCTCCTACGCTATACATAGGAGCGGTTTTGCGAAAGTTAAACTTAGCTATCATTTTTGTAAATTATCTGATATAATTGTCGTTAAGAGTAGTTTTTTGGTGCCAAAAAATAACCAAGAATCTCGACAAATCAACTTAATAGAGGAAAAACAATGGCAGCAACCGTTCCATTACAAAACTTTAGAAATATCGGCATTATTGCCCACATCGACGCCGGTAAAACGACTACCACTGAGGGTATTTTGTACCGTACTGGCTTGACACATAAAATCGGTACCGTCAAGGGTGATGATGGCGGCGCCACCACCGACTGGATGGCGCAGGAAAAAGAGCGGGGCATCACCATTACCTCGGCGGCGGTGACTTGCTTCTGGAAAGGCCACAAGATTAATATTATCGATACGCCAGGGCACATCGACTTTACAGCCGAGGTGGAACGTTCGCTGCGCGTGCTTGATGGCGCCGTTACTGTCTTCGACGGCAAAATGGGCGTCGAGGCGCAAAGCGAAACTGTCTGGCGCCAGGCCAACAAATACAATGTACCGCGCATCTGCTTCATCAACAAAATCAACCAGACTGGCGGCGACTTCTACAAATCTGTCGAGTCAATCCACAACCGCCTCAGCAAGCAAGCGTTTCCGATCCACTTGCCGATTGGTTTTGAGAAGGATATTTGCGGCGTGGTCGATCTGATCGATATGAAGGCTTATACTTACGATGATTACACCGACCACGAGCTGAAAGTCGGTGAGATTCCGGCTGACATGCTCGAAAAAGCCAAGCATGCGCGCAGCTTGTTGGTCGAGAACGCTGTTGAAGCCGACGACGGCTTGATGATGAAATTCTTCGACGAGGGCGAGGAAGCGATTACCATCGACGAACTCAAGAGTGCGCTGCGCAAACGCGTGCTGGCTGGCGACTTCTATTTGGTAACTGGCGGCGACGGCCGCGGCGTGATTGTCGAAAAACTGCTTGATTTGATGGCAGATTACTTGCCAAGTCCGCTCGACGTCGACGAAATTTGGGGCAAAAATCCAAAAACTGGCGACGAAGTCGGCCGCAAACCAAGCGACAAAGAACCAATGGCTGCGCTAGCCTTCAAGATTGCCGCTGATCCGTTTGTCGGTAAGCTAATCTTCATCCGCGTCTACTCTGGCGTACTGAAAGCTGGCAGCTACGTCCTTAACACCACCACTGGCGAGAAAGAGCGCATCGGCCGCATCGTCCGGATGCACGCCGACAAGCGC
Source organism: uncultured Candidatus Saccharibacteria bacterium (assembly GCA_963456275.1). GTDB lineage: Bacteria > Patescibacteriota > Saccharimonadia > Saccharimonadales > Saccharimonadaceae > Saccharimonas. The sequence continues at coordinate 61,189 of CAUOLJ010000002.1, read as the reverse complement.
GAGGAAATCGATAGCGTTGGCGCCGGCGATATCGCTGCAGTGGTTGGACTGAAAAATACTTTCACCGGTAATACTTTAGCTGAATTGAGTCATCCAATCGCTCTGGAATCTATTGAGTTCCCAGAGCCGCCGGTATCGATTGCTGTCGAACCAAAGACCAAAGCCGACCAAGAGAAGATGGGCATTGCTTTGCAGCGCCTCGCCGAGGAAGACCCAACCTTCCGCATTCACACCGATGAAGAGACTGGGCAGACGATTATGTCGGGCATGGGCGAGTTGCATCTGGAGATTCTAATTGACCGCATGAAGCGTGAGTTCAATGTTGAAGCTAATGTCGGCGAACCGCAGGTCGCCTTCCGCGAAACCATCAAAGGTACCGCCGAGGTTCAAGGTAAGCATGCCAAGCAATCCGGTGGCCGCGGCCAGTACGGTGATGTCTGGGTACGCTTTGAGCCGAACGAGCCAGGCAAAGGCTTTGAATTCATCGACGAAATCAAAGGCGGCGTGGTGCCGCAAGAGTATCGCCCGGCCGTACAAAAAGGTATTCGCGAAACTCTAGACGGCGGCGTTATTGCCGGCTACCCAGTGGTAGATGTCAAGGCAACACTCTACGATGGCTCGTACCACGACGTTGACTCTAGCGAGCTGGCGTTTAGCTTGGCAGCGCATATCGCGACCCGCGCTGGTATCAAACAAGCCAATCCAGTCTTGCTCGAGCCAGTCATGAAAGTAGAAGTCACTACTCCCGAAGAGTTCATGGGCGACATCATCGGCGACCTCAACAGCCGCCGCGGCCGTATCGAAAGCATGGATGACCTAATGGGCGGCGCCAAATTAATCAAAGCAATCGTGCCGCTAGCCAACATGTTCGGCTACACATCAGACATCCGCTCGATGAGCCAAGGTCGTGCCGCATCGACGATGGAGCTAGCTCACTACGAGGAAGTTCCACCAAACGTTGCTGCCGAGATTATCGAAAAACGCAACAAGTAGTTTGATAATTAACTCTAGCGAGAACTTCGCTAAATAAGTAAACGCGTCTCTCACCAAGGCGCGTTTGCTGCTATAATAGATATATGAGCTGCCAGCTAGCTGTTCAATTTTACAGGCATAATCGCTTGCAGGTACTCTGCGCGCTATACGTAGTGATTTTAACTTCTGGCGTGATGATCTCAATCGTGCTGTCTGATGATTCGCACTGGACAAGCTGGAGTCTCAGCCGGTTGGGCGAGACTAGCACCAACCGCCAGTCGGCTTTAGCTTTTAATGCTGGTGTTTTTGCCTCAGGATTGATACTTACTGCTATCGGTATTTGCATGACCCGAAGCTATGCTAAGCTTCAGCAATCGCGCACCGCCAAATTGTCAGCTTGGCTGATGATTACTTTGTCTGTATGTATGATTGGCGTAGCGCTTTGTCCGAATGACACTATGCACGCAGCGCATTTTGTTTTTTCGCGCGGGATAATTGTCGCTATGGTGTTAATGATGCTGACTTTACCGTCGAGCCTTAATTATTTGACACAGCGCGAGCGGCTGTTGTCATTCGGCTTTCCGATTTTTGCAGCAATTCTGGCAGCTCAGGGCTACATCTTGCGAAGCTTTTGGTTTGTGATTATCGAAGCTATATTGGGACTGCTGGCTGCTATTTGGTTGTTTATCGTTTGCCGGCATATTGATAAGCGTTTACGCCAGTAGCCACTTTACACCCGCAGAGCTTTCAACTATAATAAGGAATAACGCGCGACGCGTTTTGTCGAGGTGGTAACACTTTCGATAATTGCTCGCGTCGTGAATAACATAATACTAACGTTAGGAGAACTACTTCTATGGCAGACTTTGACCGTTCAAAGCCTCACATCAACGTCGGTACCATGGGTCACGTCGACCACGGTAAGACGACTTTGACCGCCGCCATTACCCACGTTTTGGCTAAGCGGCTCCCAAGCGACGTGAACAAAGCGCGCGACTACGCGGACATCGATAACGCACCAGAGGAAAAGGCACGTGGTATCACTATCGCTACCTCCCACCAGGAATACGAGTCAGAGAATCGCCACTACGCGCATGTCGATATGCCAGGCCACGCCGACTACGTCAAGAACATGATCACCGGCGCTGCTCAAATCGATGGTGCTATTCTCGTAGTGGCTGCCAACGACGGCCCATTACCGCAAACTCGCGAGCACGTATTGTTGGCTCACCAGGTTGGCGTGCCGAAGATTATCGTCTTCCTCAACAAGATGGACTTGGCCGACCCAGAGCTGGTCGAATTGGTCGAGATGGACGTTCGCGAACTGCTCACCAAGAACGGCTACGACGGCGACAATACACCAATCATCAAGGGCTCAGCCACCAAAGCTCTCGAGGGGGACAAAGAATCTGAAGACGCTATCATGGAATTGGTCAAGGCGATGGACGACTACTTCGAGCTGCCAAAGCGCGACCTCGACAAGCCATTCTTGATGCCAATCGAAGATGTCTTCTCGATCAAAGGTCGTGGCACCGTGGCTACTGGTCGTATCGAGCAAGGCGTCATCAAACTGAACGACCCAGTCGAAATTGTCGGCTTGAAACCAACTCAGAGCTCGGTCGTAACTGGTATCGAAGCCTTCAAGAAAACTCTCGACCAGGGCCAAGCTGGCGACAACGCTGGTTTGCTGCTACGTGGTATCGAGCGCGAACAAATCGAGCGCGGTCAGGTCATCGTTGCTCCAGGCACACTGACTCCACACACCGAGTTTGAGGCTGAAGTCTACATCCTCAAGAAAGAAGAGGGTGGACGCCACACGCCGTTCAGCAAGGGCTACAAGCCGCAGTTCTACTTCCGCACCACTGACGTGACTGGTGAAGTTGAATTGCCAGCCGACAAAGAAATGGTTATGCCAGGCGACCAAGTGACCTTCAAGGTTAAATTGCTCGCCCCAATCGCTATGGACAAAGGTCAAGACTTCGCTATCCGCGAAGGCGGCCGTACTGTCGGCGCTGGCGTGGTGACCAACATCATCAAGTAATTTACACTCTGTAAGTTACTACCGAAAGCACCTCCGGACTATCGGGGGTGCTTTTATTGTCTGCAACTAGCAACCACCGATAAGATTAAACCTTAACACGTCTTATCGCCCGCGCAGTTCTTGCAATTCACGCTAATTATTGCTATAGTAATGTTCGTATTAATTAATCGCCTCGAGAACTCTGCCAGACGCTAACGAAACCGATTCGAGCGGAGGTTACGAGGTAAAAGGAGTAACAAAATGGCCGAAGACAAAGGTCTCACTATCCGCATCCGCCTCAAGGCGTATGACCACACAGTTATTGATGAATCTGCTAAGCGAATCGTCGACACCGCTGTTCGTACTGGCGCGACAGTCGCCGGACCAGTGCCTCTGCCAACTCGCCGCAGCACTTATACGGTAACGAAAAGCCCGCACGTCTACAAAATGGGCGGCGAGACATTCGAAATGCGCGTACACAAGCGCTTGATTGACATTTCTAACGCTACGCCAAAAACCATCGAGAACTTGCAAAATCTATCATTGCCAGCTGGCGTTGACGCCGAAATTAAAATGTAAATAGCATCTTGCTCTTTGCGCAAGAAAAGACTCTACGGGCACCGAGAGAGTCTTTTCTTTTTCTATGAGAGCAACAATGTCCAGAATAGCGGCTAGAGAGCCGCGAAAAACAGGGAAGTATAACGCTTATGATATACTTGAATTATGGTTTCACGGCAACACAAACAACGCACATACGCCCGCAACCGTGTATTTAGCCGGCGCGGCAACGAAAAGTTCGAGCCCGACGGCGTCTATTTGCTAAAACTAGTCACGGTAACGATTGCTGGCACATTATGGCTAAAATTCAAAGTGCCGCTAAGTATCGGCAGCTTAGCACTATCGGCCTTTCCGTTGGGACTCATCTGCGGAGCTCTAGTCGTCTATCTCTGGGAAAAACGCCCAGGCAACCGGCACATATGGTACGCGATTTTGCTGGTCGTAGCGATCGTATCGTATTTCTTGCCAGCAGGAATCTTGCTCTGACGGCCACTAAAAATTTGTCCTTAAATAACTCCAAATTTTTAGCGCTTCATCTGTACATGAATACGGCATGGTATAATGGAGTTCAGGAGGGCGCATGGCACTAACTAATGACGACAAGCAATGGATTAAAGAAGCAATTGTTGAAGGCGTTAACGGAGCGTTGGAAACAATTGTACTGCCGCGATTTGACGCAGTTGAAGCAGATATATCGGAACTGAAAAGAGACGTCTCCGGGCTGAAAGAAGATGTATCTGTATTGAAAGAAGATGTCTCTGGACTGAAAGAGGATGTATCTAGTTTGAAAAGCGACATGCGCGAGGTCAAAAATCGACTCGACAGTGTTGAGAGTGATATTCGCGAAGTTAAGGATCGACTTAACGGTGTTGAAAGCGAGATGCGCGAGGTCAAAAATCGACTCGGGCGAGTTGAAGGTGAGCTGCAGGCACTTACTAACGATATTGAAGAAATATACGACGTTATTTATGGCAAGCCGAACAAAACCCTGATGAGCGCCAGCTTTTCCAAGATGTCGTCAAAAGAAAAGCTGCTAGTCATTAACGAAGAATTGTTAAAAATAGCGAAAGATACGGGCGTTGTTTTGCCGCGCTAAAAAGCGATCGTATAGAAACTTATAATCTAATGTATCAATCCACAAAGACAGCATTAAGACCTTAATTTAAAATGATTCGATTTTATTTACAAAAACTAGTTCGCGATAAAGTCGTGAAAAAATGTCTGGACGACGAGGAGGTTTTACATACGGAGTACCGCATATTAGACAAACAAGAGTTTCGCCGCGAGTTGCTCCGCAAGGTTCACGAGGAGGCAGACGAAATTCCGCTGGACGATAATCAGAGCGACGAATCGCTTAAAGAGCTGGCTGATTTGCAGGAAGTCGTTGACGCGCTGCGCCAGGATTTTGGCTTTTCTATAGAGCAAGTCCAAGAGGAAATGGCGCGTAAAAAGCAGGATAAAGGCGGCTTTGATAAACAACATTACATTAAATATCATGACCTGGCGGATGATAGTAAATGGGTGGAAATCTTCCGCGCTCAGCCGGGGAAGTATCGCGAAGAAACGGCGGACAGCAAAGAACGGAGCCGTTGCGCGAAAATCAGCAAGGGTACGTACAAACATAGCAAATCGGGCAAACTATACGAGGTGATCGGACTAGCCTTAGAAACTGAGACGGAAGAGCTCCTGGTGATTTACCGACCTCTCTATGAGAATGAATACGAATTATTCGCTCGCCCTGCTAGTATGTTTACGGAAACAGTAGTGCTGGACGGGAAATCTGTGCCGCGATTTCAGAAAATAAACCCTGAAACTCAGGTGTAAGCGTGATGAAGACGATTACGTTTATCACCGGCAACCAGCACAAACTCGAAGAAGCCAAGTCGGTTCTGAAAGGCTATGTGTTGTCGAGCCGCTACAAACTAACATTGATGAAATCCAGCATCATGATCCGCTGAAAATTACCGAAGCGAAAGTTAAGTCGGCGTACGAAAAAGCAGGCCAGCCGGCTGTTGTTAATGATAGCAGCTGGGAAATTCCAGCACTTGGCGGCTTTCCGGGCGGTTATATGAAAGATGTTGTCGGCTGGTTTACGGCTGAAGATTTTTTGGCTTTGATGAAAGATAAAAATGATCGGAGAATTATATTGCATGACGTCTTGGCGTATTTTGATGGCGAGCAATTAAAGCTGTTTATATATGATCAAACTGGCGTGTTTATAAATGAGCCGCGCGGCGAAGGAACATCAATGAATCAGGTTGTGTCGATGGAGGATAGCGGCGGGTTAACAATTGCTGAGGAATTTGCACTCCGTCATGACGGTGCGGAGATTAATCCTTCTCATTTTCAGCATTGGCAGAAATTCGGTGAATGGTTTACTGCTCGCGACAACGATTAGCTACCGCAATAGTGTATAATTCATCGTATGAATAAGTTCAAGAAGCTGAAACTTTACTGCTTTTCGCCGCCAGTGATGCTGGCAACGCTAGCGATTGAGCTTGTTTTGGCGTTATATACGTTTTGGCGCTATAAGCTAAACGCTGTGACAAGGATTGCTATGGCGCTGCTCATCTGTTTGGCGCTGTTTCAGTGGGCTGAGTATAATGTTTGCGAAGGTACGATTTTTCTTGATAGCCTAGGCTGGGCGAAGCTTGGTTATGTGGCGATTACTATGCTGCCGCCTCTGGGTATCCATCTGATTTATCAACTTTCTGGCGACAAAAGGCGCTGGATTCCAGTTCTAGGTTATATTTTGGCAGCACTATTTGTCGGCTATTTTTTACTGGAAGCTGACGGCGTAAAAGCTGGCGCCTGCTTAGGTAATTATGTAATCTTTGAGAATCGCGATGAATTTTATCCGATTTATGCGGGATACTACTATGGTTTGCTGATTATTGCTATTGTATACGCTTACATCCAGAGTAAAGCTGCTGTAAAAAATATTCGCCGATCTCTGTGTTCGCTAATGATTGGCTATATCTTGTTTATGGTGCCGACAACGTTTGTTAATATCGTAGATCCGTCGACGATTTCTGGTATTCCGTCGATTATGTGCGGTTTCGCAGTGCTGTTAGCGGCAACTTTAGCGGGCAAGGTCTTGCCAGAATACTTTGATAAATAAGGCTGCGTGATATTGACGAGTTGTAGCTAGACGTGCTATAATAGTAGATGTAATTCTATTACGCGTAATATTAAACTTATAAGACTCGCGCGAATTGGCAAGTCCGGGCAACGGATACTACCAGCCGCCGAGGCTTTTAAATGGGAGCAAGAGGGCAATGAAAGCACTTTTCGGTACCAAAATTGGTATGACCCAAATCATTGGCGAGGACGGCACCACTATTCCGGTGACGCTGATCCAAGCCGGCCCGATGACTGTGACTCAGGTCAAGTCTGTCGAAACCGACGGCTACAACGCAGTCCAGGTGGCATATGGTACGGGTAAGAACCTGAGCAAGGCCGTGGCTGGACATGTCAAACCAGCCGGTGTGACCCCGAAAAAAATCGGGGAAATTCGCGTCGACGAACTTGGCGAAATCAAGGTCGGCGACACGTGGAACGTCTCGGAGTTCGAGCTCGGCGACGTTATTGATGCTACAGGCATCAGCAAGGGTAAAGGTTGGGCTGGCACTATCAAGCGGCACAACTTCAAACGCCACCGCAAAACCCACGGCGGCAAGGGTAATACTCGTAAAGTCGGTTCGATCGGCAGCATGTACCCGCAAAAAATATTCAAAGGCAAGCGCATGGCCGGACACATGGGCGCCGAACAGGTCACTGTCAAGAACCTGAAGGTCGCTTATATCTCGGTCGAGAACAACTTGATTGGTGTCAAGGGCGCAGTGCCAGGTCCTAAGAAGGGCTTAATCAAACTAGGAGGTGCTAAGTAATGGCTGAATCAACCAAGCCAGCAAAAGCAGCCTTGCCAAAGAGTGTGTTTGAGGTTGACGTACCAAACCACGAGCTGCTAAAACTTGCGTACGACGCGTTTTTGGCCAACAGCCGCCAGGCAAGTGCTACCACCAAAACCCGCGGCGAAGTTCGCGGCGGCGGCAAGAAACCGTGGAAACAAAAAGGAACCGGCCGAGCACGTTTTGGCTCGACCCGCAACCCAATCTGGCGCCACGGTGGTATCGTTTTCGGGCCGCGCGGCAACGAAAACTACAGCAAGAAACTATCCAAGACTAGCAAGCACGTCGCTTTACGCCAAGCTTTGACCCTCGCCAACCAAGACAAGAAAATCTTGGTCAGCGATATCAAAACTACCGGCAAAACCACTGAAGTCGCTAAATTCCTCGCCGCCAAGAAATGCAGTGAGAAAGACCGCGTTCTACTCGTCGTCGACGAAAAGACTCCAGAACTGATGCGCGCTACAAATAACTTAGCCAATGCCCTCTTGGTGCGCGCGCAATATCTCAGCGTTTATTACATTTTGAACGCCGACAAAATCGTTATCACGCCAGCCGCTGTCAAGGCAGTCGAGGCGTGGCTAGCAAAGGAGGCGAAGTAATGAAACTTGTATTAGTCACTCCGCGCGTTAGCGAGAAAGCTTACCGGCTAGTTACCAACGAAAATACTTACATTTTCGATGTGCCGATGAGCGCTAACAAAAACGAAATCAAAGCGGCCGTTGAAGCACAATTTGAAGGCGTCAAAGTCGCCAAAGTAACGACGCTCGTTCAAAGCGGCAAAGCTGTTCGCTTCTCGCGCGGCAAAAACCGCTACCCTGGCACTACTCATCGCCAGGACAGCAAAAAGGCTTATGTTCGCCTGAGTGAAGGTAAAATCAAAGTCTTCGAGCAAGAAGAAGTCAAGGAGGAGAAAAAGTAATGGCTGTCAAGCAATACAACCCAACCACTCCTGCCCGTCGCGGTATGACTTCGCAGGATCTCAGCGAGGTAACTACTCGTAAACCGTTGAAAAGTTTGGTTAAAGCTGGCAAGCAAAAAGCTGGCCGCAACAATACAGGCAAAATCACCGTGCGCCATCGCGGTGGCGGTGTCAAGCGGCATTATCGTTTAGTTAATCATGCTATGCCAGCCAATATGACTTTGACTGTCGAAGAAATCGAGTATGACCCAGGTCGCAGCGCTCGTATCGCCCGCGTCAAAGATCAACACGGCTTGTACCACTACATTCTAGCAGATACCGCCATGACTAAAGGTGCAGTCATCAAAACTGGCGCCGACGCTCCTGTCGAGTCTAGCAACCGCATGCCGCTAGCTAGTATTCCAGTTGGTACGCAGATTTACGCTATCGAGATTAATCCAGGCCGCGGCGCCCAAATGGTTCGCTCGGCTGGTACTAAGGCTCAATTGATGGCCAAAGAAGGCAATTACGCCATGGTGCGTATGCCATCAGGCGAGGTTCGCAAGTTCCGCTTGGAATGCGAAGCTAGTCTCGGCGTAGTCGGCAATGTCCAGCATCAGAACGTCAAGCTTGGCTCGGCTGGCCGCCGCCGCCGCATGGGTTGGCGCCCAAGCGTCCATGGCAAAGCCATGAACCCAGCTGATCACCCAATGGGTGGTGGTGAAGGCAAGACCGGCCCTGGCCGCATCCCGAAGACGCCGTGGGGCAAGCCAGCAATTGGCTTCAAGACCCGCCGCCGCAAATCAACTAATAAGATGATTGTCCGCAGTCGTCACGAAGCTAAGAGGAAGAGGTAATTATGAGTCGTTCACTCAAAAAAGGCCCATTCGTCGACGCGAAGCTTGCCAAAAAAGTGGCAGCGCTGAAAGTTGGCGACCGCACCGTGATAAAAACCTGGGCACGCAGCAGCACGATCACACCAGAGATGGTCGGGTTCACTTTTGCAGTGCACAATGGTCGCGTACACGTACCGGTGCTTATTACTGAAAATATGGTTGGCCATAAACTCGGCGAGTTTAGTCCGACTCGCAAGTTCCGCAAGCACGGTGGAAAGGATAAGAAATAATGGCCGAAGCAACTATTCACACAGTTCGCGCGATGATCAAAGGCGTTGACCAGGCACCGCGCAAAGTCAGTCTAGTCGCCGCCTTGGTGCGCGGCCGCAGCGTTGCCGACGCCGAAGTTATCCTTGACCACACGCCGAAGCGCGCCGCTCTGGCTATCAAGAAAGCCATCAAAAGTGCCGCTGCTAACGCCGTTGAGAATCACGGCCTAGACGCTCGCAGCCTGCAAATCACTACGCTTAGTGTTACCGCTGGTTCGCGCATGCGCCGCTACAAGCCAGCTTCACGCGGACGTGCCTTGCCGTTCGAGAAAAAATCGAGCCACATTTTGGTCGAGGTCTCGGGCGTCGAGAAAGTTATCAAGAAACCTGCCAAGAAGACTGAAGCAAAAGCTGTTAAGCCAGCAGAAAAAGAGGAGAAGAAATAAATGGGACAGAAAGTTAACCCGTTGAGCTTCCGCCTCCAGACCAGTAAAGCTTGGAACTCGCGCTGGTTCGCCAGCAAGAAAGACTTTGCGGTTTGGCTAGCCGAAGATGGCAAGATTCGTAGCCTGATCGAGAAGAAGTTCTCGTCGCGCCCGACAATCGCTAAAGTCGAAATCGAGCGTAGCGCTAATCTTGTTACTATCACTATCTACACCGCCAAAGCTGGTGTAGTGATCGGCCGTGGCGGCGCTGGTATCGCCGAGCTCAAGAAAGAAATCGAGAAAATCGTCAGCTTGCCGATTCGTATCAATGTCGAAGAAGTACGCCGGCCAGAATTAAACGCCAAGCTCGTCGCCGAAAACATTGCGCATCAGCTAGAACGCCGCGCTAACTTCCGACGTGCTGTTAAGATGGCAATTCAAAGCAGCCGCAACGCTGGCGCCAAAGGTATCCGTATCGAAGTCGCAGGACGGCTTAACGGTGCCGAGATGAGCCGCCGCGAAAAGTTTATCGAAGGTTCAGTACCACTGCATACGCTGCGCGCCGACGTTGATTTTCACGTCGCTCGCGCTCAAGGCCCGAACGGTACTGGTATCGTTGGTGTCAAAGTATGGATTTACAAAGGTGAAAGGAGCTTGAAGTAATGTTATTACCAAAAAAAGTTGCTCACCGCAAAGTCCGCATCGGCAAAAACCGCGGTAACGCTACGCGCTGCAACTATGTCGCGTTTGGCGATTATGGTCTGCAGAGCCTTGACAACGAGCGTATTACCAGCCGCCAGATCGAGGCAGCTCGCCAGGCGATGACTCGCTACATCAAGCGCGGCGGTAAGATTTGGATTCGTATTTTCCCGCACACGCCAGTCACCAAAAAAGCTTTAGGCTTGAAAATGGGCGGCGGCAAAGGCAACCCTGAATACTACGTCGCCAAGGTCAAAACTGGCACGGTTATGTTCGAGATGAAGGGCGTTAGCGAAGAAATCGCCCGCGAAGCTATGCGCCTCGCCGGCCACAAATTGCCAGTCCGCGTCCGATTTGTTAAGAAGGAGGAAGCATAATGGCTGAAACCAAGAAAACCGCCAAGGCCGCCAGCGTCGTCAAATCAATCGACGAGCTGCGCGCTGAATTAGCCGCCAAGCGCCAAGAATTGCTCGACAGCCGCCGCAGCCACAAAGCCGGCGAGCTCGTCAATCCGCGCGCCCTCGGCCAAATTCGCAAAGAAATCGCGCGTCTACTCACCGCGATCCGTGCGCAAGAGTTAGCAGCAGAACAGGAGAATAAGTAATGGCAAAGACATTGACAGGCGTCGTGACGTCAGACGCCGCCGACAAGACGATTACCGTTACCGTGACATCTCGCGAAACGCACCCGATTTACAAGAAGCAGTACACTGTGACTCGTAAATATGCTGCGCACGACGAGAAGAACGACGCTCGCAAGGGCGATACGGTACGTATCATCGAGACTCGTCCGATCAGCCGTCGCAAGAGCTTCCAGCTCGACGAAATCGTCAAGCGCTCGGTCGGCTCAGTCGAGCTCAAAAGCGACGTCAACAGCGAAGTTAACGACAAGGTCGACTACGACCACGACGCCGAGGAGGAGAAATAATGATTCAGCAAGAATCCCGCCTCAAAGTCGCTGATAACAGCGGTGCTAAAGAAGTATTGTGCATCCGCGTCCTCGGTGGTACCCGCCGCCGCTACGCTCGCGTCGGTGACGTGATCGTCTGTTCGGTCAAGGACGCCAGCCCAACCGGTAACGTCAAAAAGAAGTCTGTCGTTAAAGCTGTGGTAGTTCGCACCCGCGACCAAATCCACCGCAAAGACGGCTCAACCATCTGCTTTGATGACAACGCCGTGGTGATTATCAACGATGACAAGCAGCCAAAGGCCACCCGTGTCTTCGGCCCGGTGCCGCGCGAACTACGCGACATGGGCTACATGAAGATCGTCAGCCTGGCTCCGGAGGTACTCTAATGACTCAGCGTATTCATAAAGATGATACTGTCAAAATCATCGCTGGCGCCAACAAAGGCACTACCGGCAAGGTATTAGCCGTCTTGCCGCAACAAAATGCGGCACTAGTTGAAGGCGTCGGCGCCAAGACTCGCCACATCAAGCCTAACCAGCTTAATCCGCGCGGCGGTAAAAAGGATATTCAAGTACCAGTTGACTTAAGCAAACTCGCACTTGTCGTCGACGAAAAATCTGGGCAAACTAGCCGTGTTGGCTACTCAACCAAAGACGGCGCTAAAGTTCGCGTCGCCCGCCAACTTAATAATAAGGAGATTAAATAATGGCAGAAGCTAAACAATCAGCCGTTTACACTCCTCGCCTGAAAGCCTTGTACAACGAAACGTACCTCAAGGAACTACAGGCCGAATTGAATCTCGACAATGTGAACCAGGTTCCTAGCCTCGAGAAAATCGTCGTGAGTGTCGGTACCGGCAAAAGTAAAGACGACAAGCGCATGCTTGCCGCCGTCAAAAATACCTTAACGCGTATCACCGGCCAAGCGCCAGTCGAACGCCTAGCTAAAAAATCAATTGCTACGTTCAAGATTCGCAAAGGCATGGGTTCGCCAATCGGCGTGATGGTGACCTTGCGCGGTGTTCGCATGTACGAGTTTCTTGACCGCCTAGTCAACGTTAGCTTGCCGCGTGTTCGCGACTTTCACGGCGTCGGCAGTAAATTTGACAAGAGCGGCAACTACAACCTCGGTATCACCGACCAGTCAATCTTTCCAGAGTTGACATTTGAAGAAACTCAGCTAGTACACGGCCTGCAAGTAACGTTCGTAATCAAAAACGGTAGCAAGGAAAATTCGCGCGCATTGCTCGAGAAATTTGGCCTACCATTTGAAAAGGAGGACAAATAATGGCGAAAAAATCTATGATCGCCCGCGACAAAAAACGCTTGAAACTGATCAAGAAGTTTGCCGCTAAACGCGCCGCTCTAAAAGCTACCGACCCTGATGCTTTACAGAAATTACCGCGCAACTCTAGCCCAACTCGGCGCAAATTTCGCGATATGTCTGATGGCCGTCCGCGCGGCTATATGCGCCGCTTCGGCATGAGCCGCATTCGCTTCCGCGAAGAAGCCAGCAAAGGTAATATCCCAGGCGTCACAAAGAGTAGTTGGTAAAGGAAAGGAGAAAAAGATATGAGTTTACAATCTACTGACCCAATCGCGGATCTCCTGACCCGCATCCGCAATGCCGCACTAGTCGGTAAAACTGAAGTGCGCGTGCCTACTAGCAAGCTCAAGAAAATCGTCGCCGAGCAATTGGTCAAGAATCACTACCTGGCCGACGTCAAGCTTGAGGACGGCAAGCCGCGCGGTACGCTCGTCATCACCATCAATAACAATGGCGAGAACGCGGCTTTTACCGAGCTAGCGCGCGTCTCTAAACCAGGCCGCCGCATCTACGTTTCTAGCGCCGACATTCCGAAGGTCAAGCAAGGCCGCGGCATCGTCCTAGTTAGCACTAGCAAGGGCGTCATGACTGGCGCTGAAGCCGCTAAAGCCAAACTAGGCGGCGAAGTATTGCTGAAGGTTTACTAAAAACCAAATTTCTCTCAGCAGCAACAATAAAAACGCTCCCTGCACGAAGGGGCGTTTTTATTTATTAACTTCTATCTATTCTGATAGATTTTGCCAGCGCGGCGGGCCAGATGCCATTGCAACAGGGCGGCAATTACCACCACGCCAGCCACCGGACCAATCATTGCTAAAGTCGGTATCGTGAAGTCAAAGAATCGGCGTAACAGCGGTACAGCAAAGCTAGTCGACGCTACTAGCAACGCTGCCGCTATATACAGCATTCGCGCTGTCTTGGCGCGCCGATCCAGCACCACGCCCAACATCGGCCCCACCAAAAATACCAAATATACGCCAAAAAACGTTGCTACTAGCACCGTCATCGTCGATACCGTATCCTGGTCGTGCGGCTGCATAGCGCGCAGCATCAAGTACGTTATCGATACCGCCACACCCGACACGAGCGCAATTGGCGTCACCGCGCCCAGCGTATCGCGCCAAAAATTGTGCGGGTTAATTCGATGATGCGACCGCGGCGGGAAGAGAGTCCACATAATCGTCGGCATCGTCACCAAGAAAATATTCAAAAAAGTAATGTGACGCGGCGCATACGGGTGTATCACGCCCAGCACTAGCGTTACCGCCAGCAGCACCAAACCGTAAATAATTTTGTGGAAGAACAGCGTCGCTATTACCTCGATCGCTTGCATGATTTGATTCCCCAAACGCATACCCAGCGGCAATGAATTAAACGAATTATTAAGCAAAATAATATCTGCTACCCGCCGGCTAGCTGGCGCCCCGGCATACATGGCTACGCCAAGGTCGGCTTTCTTGAGCGCTAGAGCGTCATTGACACCATCGCCAACCATGCCAGTAAATTGATGGTTTTGCTGCGAGAAGTGGGCGATTAGATGTTCCTTTTGTTCTGGTAAAACGCGCGCAAAAATCGTATGCTGGTCGGCAGCTGTAGCAAATGCCGGCTCGTCAAGCTCTGCCAGCTCGGCGCCAGTAATTGCCGTGTCAGGATTGTTAATTCCAGCAGCGTGCGCCACATACTGAACCGTCCGCGGATTATCACCGCTGATAACGCGAATGTTTACGCCCTGGCGCTGCAAAAACGCTACCGTATCGACGACGCCATCGCGCAGCAAATTACGCAGCAAAACTACCGCTAACGGCCGGCCGCTGACCGACTTTAAAGATTTCAATGGTGTATTATTATCATCAAACTCCGCCAGCAACAATACGCGCAGACCATCATCAGTCCACTTCTCAATCTGTTGCTGTTCAGTCGTCGATAGCGGCGCCATCCGCGCCACATATTCCGGCGCGCCCATGATAAGCGTCCGAACTCGGCCATCGACTCGCGCTCTAACGCCAGCAAATTTACGCGCCGAAGAAAACGCTAATATATCATCTACGGTATATTCATAAGGTAAATCAAGCGCAGTGATAATTGCTTGTCCGGTAGCGTTACCGCCGCTAGTCTCGTGCGCCACCATTGCCGCCAACTGCTTGACTGGCTCATTACCACTGCCAAAGGGTTCGACGCGCTCCAAAGTAATCTCATCGCTAGTCAGCGTGCCCGTTTTGTCAGTACATAATATATTAAGTAGTGCCATCGCCTCAATCGCCGACAACTTTTGCGGCAGAACCTTGGCCTGGGCCAATTTTAGCGAGCCAAACGCCAACAGCAGCGAGCTAGCCAGCAGCAACCCCTCTGGCACGATGGTGATAGCACTAGTAATAATCGTTTTGAGAATCCGCACCGACTCGAAGCCAGCAATACGGTAGCGCGCGAAAACCAGAAGCGACAACACAATCGCGCAATATGTCAAGAAAGTAATCGCGTTCTGAATTGCTTGCTGTAGCGGCGTCAAGCGCGGCGTATATTGCTTGAGCGTAGCACTGATTGCACCCGCTTTGGTGGCATCGCCGACTGCCGTTACTCGCACTCGCGCACTGCCCGCTATCACCGTGGTTGCTGCGTAAACTTCATCATGTTTCTTCTTGTCAATTGAGGCTGATTCGCCAGTTAGCATGCTCTCGTTGACCTCTAATCCGCGCGCCGACAGAACTACGCCGTCCGCTGGCAGTTCATCGCCAGCCTCGAGCAGAATCTCGTCTCCAACCTGCAAGGCATCGTACATCACTTCTGCAACTTCATCGCCGCGGACTAATCGTGCTCGCGGCGCGCTCATTAACTCCAGCTGTTTGAGAGCATACTTGGCGCGAACTTCCTGAACAATACCAATTATTGTATTGACAGCAATCACTACCGATATAAACCAAGCATCACGCCGCTCGCCAGCGTACAATAGCGCCAACGCCAACAAAAAAATCGCAATGACAATTGGCGACATCAAATTACGGCGAATAATATCTAAATAATCCCGCATTTAACTCGTTCGGAGCCTCCGATAAACAAACTTCGCCGCTGGCCGCCAGCCAGAGCTTGCATCATGGTCAGCGCAATAAATGGTGCCGTTTTTGACTTCCTCAACCAAGAAAAGCGCCGGACAATACGGCACCAGAGTTCGATAGAAACGCAAGTCGTCCTGGCTGATATCGCGTCGGCCTGGATATACCTTAACGAACATATCGCGCGCAATTTCCTCGAAATATTGCGGCTGGCCTTTCGGCGGAAAAAATATCTCGGGCCGCACGCCCATACGCACCGCCATCTTGCGAATATCGCCCAGCGTCAGCTGCGACGAACCTTCGATGTAGCAGTATAACTGCTTCTTGGCCGAGAGAAAAAAAGTTGCCGAAGCAGCTTGTCCGCAATCAATCCGCCGCGCCACCACCGTGCTCACCTCTAAGGACACACCAAAGCGGTCTTTGGCTATTTGCTCGATTGCAGCATCGTCAAAGAAATCATTATTCACAATCAAATTATACCATAAAACATTAGGGCATTTACCGAGCTTTGCGCTACAATGAGATAGATGGAAAAGTTCAAAACTCGCTACAATAAGCTTAATTCTGCTCAAAAAGAGGCCGTTGATACTATCGACGGGCCGCTGCTAGTCGTCGCTGGCCCGGGTACTGGCAAGACCGAGCTACTCAGCATGCGCGCTGCCAATATTCTGCGTGCCACCGACACGCTGCCCGAGAATATCCTCTGCCTGACTTTTACCGATAGCGGCGCTAACGCCATGCGGGCGCGTCTAGCGTCAATCATTGGTACCGATGCCTACAAAGTAGCAATCCAAACTTTTCACAGTTTCGGCACCGAAATAATCAATCATCATAGTGAGTATTTTTATCGCGGCGCTGATTTTTCGCCAGCCGACGAAGTAGCCACTTACTCGATTCTAACTGATATTTTCGAGGAGCTCGACTACAATAATCCGCTAGCCAGCAAAATGAACGGCGATTTCACGCATCTGCGCGACACAGCGCAAGTAATCAGCGAGTTAAAGCAGGCCGGCCTATCTAGCAGCGAGCTGCTGCAAATCATTGACAGTAACGAAAAGCTACTTGACGCTGTTGAGCCGGAGCTCGCAGCTATTTTTGCTAATCGCATCAGCAAAACCACTATCGCTCTACTACCGCCAATTGCCAACAAAATTGCCGAATTGCCAGCGCCGCAATTGCCGCCAGCTATCGCGCCGCTAGCCGACGCGTTGGCGCTGAGCTTAGCGCGCGCCTTTGATGAAGCGGTCGCTAGCGGCAAGACAACGCCGATTACCGCTTGGCGCAACACCTGGCTCGAAAAGGACGCTCGCGGTGAGTTCGTCTTCAAAGACCGCAAACGCCACGCGAAATTACGCGCTGTCGCGCCGATCTACGACCGTTATCTCGCCGAAATGCGCCAAGCCGAGCTATTCGACTACGATGACATGATTCTGAACGTCGTGCAAGCGATTGAGCAGTATCCAGACCTGCGCTCCAATCTGCAAGAACGTTACCAACACATCATGGTCGACGAATTTCAAGACACCAACCTAGCACAGCTGCGTATTCTCTTCAATCTGACAGACACGCCGCACGGCGATGCGCCTAACATCATGGCAGTTGGCGACGACGATCAGGCGATTTATAGCTTCCAGGGCGCCGACGTCGGCAATATTCACCGCTTTCGCAAACAATATCCGAATCACGCCAGCGTCGTTTTGACCGACAACTACCGCTCGTCGCAAGAGATTCTTGACCGCGCCCGTGAAATTATCGTTCAGGCTAGCGGCCGCTTAGAAACCTCTATGGATATAAATAAGCAGTTACAGGCGCACACCAACGACGCTAACAGCCAAGTTACACTATCCGCGCTGCCAAGCCGCCAGGAGGAATTCGCCTGGATCGCCGAATCAATCCAAGAAAATATCACAAAAGGTATAAAACCATCAGAAATCGCCGTCATTGCTCGGCGCCACAGCGATTTGATTGCGCTGCTACCGTATCTGAGTCACGCTGGTATTGCTGTTAATTACGAGCGCCGCGATAATGTTCTCGACGATGAGCGCGTCCAGCTGCTAGAGCTAATGACCCGTATCTGCGTTGACATCGCAGCAGGCGAGCACGACGAGGCCAACAGCCTACTACCCGAACTGATAGCTCAACCAATGTTCGACTTTGACAGCGAAGCTATCTGGCGGCTAAGTTTGCAAGCCTACCGCAACCGCACCAACTGGCTTGAAGCGATGCTGGCGTCGCCGACTTTTCAACCGCTAGCCAAGTGGCTGCTCGACCGCGCCAAAGCTAGCCTGACCGAGCCGCTCGAAACTTTCCTAGACACGCTCATCGGCGTACCGCAAAACTACACAGCCAACGACGACACCGACGACGATAATGATGATAACGACGCCGCGCGCAAACCAATCAAGCCGCACCGCAACACCTTCACCTCGCCGTTCTACCAATATTATTTTAACAGCGATATTCTTGGCAGCTCACCCGATGCTTATCTAACTGCCTTGGAAGCGCTGCAAACCTTGCGCAGTAAATTGCGCGAGGGCGCGCCAGACGGCACACTGCTAGCCAGCGACTTCTTGACGCTAATCGACACCTACCGCCAGCTTAATATCCCCGTCGTTAGCATTCGGCGCGCCAGCGAGGCCGCTCAGCATGCCGTCAACCTAATGAGCGCTCACAAATCCAAAGGTCTAGAGTTCGACACCGTCTACGTTATCAACTCAATCGACTCGATGTGGGGCGAACGCGTGCGCAGCCGCAGCCGCTTGATCGGCTATCCAGAGAACTTGGCTATCTCGCCAAATGCCGATAGCTATGACGAACGCATTCGTCTGTACTTCGTGGCCATGACCCGCGCCAAACGCCAGCTTTACCTGAGCTATGCCCGCAGCGACGACACCGCCAAAGACACACTCAAAGCTAGTTTTCTGGCTGGCACCAACTTGCAAGAAATTGATCGCCAGCCAAGCAGCACCGCCGCGCTCGCCGAGCAGAGCGAAATCGCCTGGCACGACCGCCTAACTGCGCCGATTAACCGCACCATGAAAGAGCTGCTAGCGCCAACGCTCGAAAACTACAAACTATCTGTCACGCACCTCAATAATTTTATCGACGTTACGCGCGGCGGGCCGCAGAACTTTTTGCTAAATAATTTGCTGCGCTTCCCGCAGGCCAAAAGCGCTAACGCCATCTACGGCACCCTGATTCACACCGTTTTGCAGCACGCACATAGCCATTTAGCGGCCAGCGGCACCCGCAAACCAATCGAAGACATCACTGGCGAGTTCATCCGTCTGCTGCACCAGCAAGAGCTGAGCGACAATGATTTAGCACTCTATAGTAAGCGCGGCATTGAGACACTCGAAGCCTTTCTGGGCGCCAAATACGACACCTTTAAGCCATCACAAAAACCCGAGCTTAGTTTTGCCGGGCAGGGCGTCGTTCTCGGCCAAGCCCGCCTGACTGGCTCGCTCGACCTAGTTGATATCGACAATCAAACCATCACCGTCACCGACTACAAAACCGGCAAACCGTCAACTTCCTGGACCGGCAAATCAGACTATGAAAAAATCAAGCTCCACAAATACCGCCAGCAGCTGATGTTCTACGAGCTACTCTGCGCTAATTCGCGCGATTACGCCCGCTACAAATTCGCCGGCGCCCGGTTACAATTTGTCGAACCAGACCAGGCAACAGGTGATATCGTGGCACTTGACGACCGCTTCTCCAACGACGAGCTCGCCGACTTCCAGCGCTTAATTGCCGCCGTTTGGCGCTGCATCACCTCCTTAGAATTGCCAGACACTAGCCATTACGAGGCGAATTACCGGGGAGTTTTACAGTTCGAAGAAGACTTGCTAGCGGGCAAATATCCGGCTTACGAACAGCCAAAAACAGGCGATGAATAAGCTTAATTTCTGCCAAGTTAATAGTTTTATACCACAATCTTGACAAGTTTTCTTGACATTGTTTTCTATTATTGATATATATATTAGCTTTTGTCCAACGGAGTTAATTCCTGGCGATACGTCGCGAACGACGTTGAGTCTTGGTCATGCTTCGCACAAAAGCATGACCTGATAGGGAATTACTCTTTCTATGCCGCAACCGCGGTGGAGAGGGGGTGAAAACCCTTGGGTTTTTTCGAGGACCGTTCGGCTGCCGCCTACCGGCGCGCCGCCGAGGCGGTTCAGCGTGGCGACGCCAAGCGCGAGCAGCGCGACATGAACGATCGCGCTGCTCGCCAGGCGGGCCGCCTGGGTGACGACGCCCGAGCGGCACAGGAGGGTAGACTGCTTCCTAAGAAGTAAGTCTACCTATAAGACGGTCGAGGGTTGTGCGACCCCGGAATCCGCCAGTCATAAACTGGCAACAGGGCGTCCGTCCGCCCACTACTGGGTCAGATTCCCCAGCCGGTAGTCCGGAAAAAAGAATCGTAGGGTGTGGTCGAAGGTTGACAGGCCAGGGCTTTGCAAGCAGGCCGTAGCGGGTTCAATTCCCGTCACATCCACTGGGGTATGCATCGCGCTGTGGGAGGCGGATGCATAGACGACTGCGCTAGGGAACATCATACACATGCAGTGCGTCCGGGAGCACAATGGGGTACTCCCGCCCCCTCATATTTTCTTTCTCCTCTCACAAGGAGGAGAAGGAGAAGCTCCCCCACAAAAGGGGGACAAGGGAGGTTCGCATCCCCTCCCTCCGCCCCGCGACCTCGACTTTTCCCCTTCCGACGAGGTCGCGGGGCACAAACTTCTGGGCTCGCGAGATTCACTCGTGGTAGTTTTTCTCACCGTTGAGATCAACTCCGAGCAGAACCGCTTGAGCCCACCGCCCCTCACTCTCAACGACGAGAGTGAGGGGATTTTCCTTTTTGTGGTAAAATAACAGAGATGACATCATTTTGGGACAATCTACCGCAGCCATTTTTCATATTGGCACCGATGGAAGCCGTCACTGACGTGGTGTTTCGTCATGTCGTGAAAAGGGCAGGCGCACCCGACGTGTTTTTCACGGAGTTCGCTAACGCCACTGGCTGGGTGCATGCTGGCGACAAAGCCATCGCCGGACGATTGTTCAAAACCGACGACGAGCATCCGCTAGTCGCCCAAATCTGGGGCGGTGAGCCAGACGACATGGAACAATTTGCCGCTCACTGCGCCAAACTCGGCTTTGACAGCATTGACATCAACATGGGCTGCCCTGCTAAATCCGCCATCAAAAGCGGGGGAGCAGCACTGATCCGCCGACCCGATGTAGCAGTTGCCGCCATCGCCGCTGCCAAAACCGCTGGGTTGCCAGTTAGCGCGAAAACACGGCTGGGCTATACTTATATCGACGAATGGCGCGAATGGCTTAGCACCCTACTCGCGCAAAACCTCGCCAACCTAACCATCCACCTCCGCACCAAAAAAGAAATGAGCAAAGTTCCAGCGCATTACGAACTTATCGACGACATCGTCAAACTACGCGACGAAATCGCCCCACAAACGCTTCTAACCATCAACGGCGACATCCGCGACCGCGCCCACGGCGAGGAACTATTTAGAGCCCACCCAGGTCTAAACGGCATCATGATCGGACGGGGAGTTTTTAGCGATCCGTTTTGCTTTCGGGCGTCTCGAGTGGTACCTCAGAAAAAATTTGGGCAACTTTACGTGGGTCCCGAATTATTTTCTGACGGTACCCGAGAGACAAACAGAAAGAGTGCTCCAACCGAGGAAACGAAAATCCCCGTCACCAATCATAAACAAGAACTAATTAAACTCCTCAACTACCACCTTGACCTCTTTGACCGCTACCAGCCAACCCTCGGCCGCCCTTTCGAAACCCTCAAACGCTTCTTCAAAATCTACATCCGCGACTTCGACGGCGCCAAGGAACTGCGCGACCAATTAATGAACACCAAAAACACCGACGAAGTCCGCCAGCTTATCAATTCTAATTAATTAACAACTTTTATAGCACATCGCAAAGAATTGCAGATCGCTTACCGAGCATTCGCGACAGTCCAACAGCGGCAATTATATATTGCAAAAGTTGACTCGATTGAAAAGTTATTTTATAATGCGAAAATGGCTAATTCAAGAAGGTCAGGAAAAGTCGGGCAACAGGCGCAATCAATAGGGCGAAACGCCGAACTTAGAGTTATTGATGAATTAAACAGCGCTAGGTGGAGAACGGTAACCAGCGCCGAGCTTGACTATGCAGGAAAAACAGACGCAAGAGCAACCTGCCCAGCAGGTAGAAAACTCTCTATCCAAGTGTCGGTTAATCCAAAATCTTCAAGAGCGCAAAGAGGTCTAGAAGATAGAGGTGTAACCCCAGTATCAATTGCCACCCTGGACAGAACAAAACAAACTGCCCCCGAATTTCTATGCAGCCGATGCCCACTCAGCGAGGATTGCCGCTACAAAGAAACAGTAACGGACTTAGGATCGACGGCAATTGCGCTAATGCAAGCACACAAAGCTTAGAGCCAACTGAATATAGCGTTCCCATACCGGTAGACTTATTCGTAGCTGCGCCAGAAATTTCCGACTGGCGAAGAGGTCGCAGATCTCCAAAAAACGGTAGACGCAGCTCTAGTATTATTCGCGAGTATTCGCGTCTTTCTGCAAAAACTGCTCCGCCAATTCACGGCGTCACGGTATATACGCGCGAAGACGGGTCAATTTTCGCCGCTCTGTACGGCGATGGCGCACACCGTCTATGTGCAGCCAAACGCCGTGGCGACATGTGCACTAAACTTAACATCCTAATTATAAGCCGCTATCTATAAGCTGCCATCGCGATAATACTGCCGATCACATTAACTTAGCGGAAAACGACAGCCAAAACAAACCGTGCTCAATAATATGATTTTGTATTAGCTATAATTATCGCCGGCGATGGCGGCGGCGCAAGCCAGCCACGTGCAAACGTACGCGGTGGCGATCGACCAGCTGGTGAGCCTTTTCGAGCTCAACCTGATCCTGAGCCTCATCGCGCATTTTGAGAGCGCGCTCGAGAGCGGCCTGAGTCTCGGCTTCAACAATATCGTCGCCGTGTTCGGCTTCGTCGACTAAAATCCGCACGCGCTGCTGGTTGATTTCAACCACGCCGCCGCTAATCGCAAAGTATTCCAGTTGGTCATCGCTGTCGGTTTTCTGGCGGCGGACCGCTACCGCGCCAGGTTGCGCCACTGCCACTAGCGGTTCGTGGCTCGGGAAGACTGCGATTTGCCCTTCGGTAGTTGGTATCATTACCTCGTAGACTGGCTCGTCGAGCTTAACGCCAGCTAGCGTGATTAGCTGAAACTGCATCATCTCGAGCTTAGTCCTTCTTCTCGCTGAGCGGCACTGGCGACATATAGAACCAGCTTTCTGGCTTGTCGTCGTATTTGCCGTCGAGAATGTCTTTAGCGTCCTTGATGGTATCTTCTAACTTGAAGTAGCTACCTGGATTGCCAGTGAATTGTTCGGCAACATGGAACGGCTGCGCCAAGAAGCGCTGCAAGCGACGAGCCCGCGCCACGGTTTGCTTTTGGTCGTCTGATAACTCCTCCATACCAAGGATAGCGATGATATCTTGCAGTTCTTTGTATTGCTGCAGCACTCGCTGGACTTCACGAGCCACCGCATAATGCTCCTCGCCAACAATCTCTGGATCAAGCGAGTTAGAGCTGGAATCCAATACATCCACGGCCGGATAGATACCAATCTCTGTCAAGGCACGGTTCATCACGATAGTGGCATCCAAGTGAGCAAAAGTGGTCGCTGGTGCTGGGTCGGTCAAGTCGTCGGCTGGCACGTAGACAGCTTGGACAGAGGTGATTGAGCCCTTTTTGGTGCTAGTGATACGCTCCTGCAGGGCGCCCATTTCTTGCTGCAAGTTTGGCTGGTAGCCAACCGCGCTCGGCAAGCGGCCCAATAGCGCTGATACTTCGGCGCCTGCTTGAGTGAAGCGAAAGATATTGTCGATGAATAGCAGCACGTCTTTACCTTCATCGCGGAAGGACTCGGCAATCGCTAAGCCCGATAACGCTACGCGCAAACGCGCTCCAGGCGGTTCGTTCATCTGTCCAAACACTAGCGAGGTTTTGTCCAGCACGCCAGCGTCTTTCATCTCGTAATAGAGGTCATTACCTTCGCGAGTTCGCTCGCCGACACCCGCAAAAACCGAGTTGCCTGAGTGAAACTTAGCAATATTGTTGATCAGCTCTTGGATAAGGACTGTCTTGCCAACACCAGCGCCAGCGAACAAACCAGCTTTACCGCCCTTGGCTAGCGGCGCGATCAAGTCGATAACTTTGATACCGGTTTCGAGGATTTCAGTTTTGTTGGACTGCTCGGTCAACGCCGGCGGTTGGCGGTGAATCGGC
Source organism: uncultured Candidatus Saccharibacteria bacterium (assembly GCA_963456275.1). GTDB lineage: Bacteria > Patescibacteriota > Saccharimonadia > Saccharimonadales > Saccharimonadaceae > Saccharimonas. The sequence continues at coordinate 36,963 of CAUOLJ010000002.1, read as the reverse complement.
GCCCGCTTGGCACTTTTGGCGATTTCGCGGCCGTCGATTGGTTCGCCAACTACGTTGAACATGCGGCCTTGCGTGTCCTCGCCAACAGGTACGCTGATCGGCGCGCCAGTCGCTGTAACAACTTGGCCGCGGCGCAATCCGTCGGTGTTTTGCAGACTAATCGTTCGTACTGTCTGTTGGTCGAGATGCTGTGCTACCTCGAGCGTAATCGTCTGCTGGCCGCGCTCGACTGTCAACGCTTCGTATATTTCTGGCAACGAATCATCATCAAACTCAACATCGACCACCACGCCCATGATTTGAATAATTTTTCCTTGGTTTTTACTCATAGTAACTCCTTTTTTTATCATTTCATCGCCTCCACGCCAGCACTGATCTCGGTCAGTTCTTGGGTGATTGCACTCTGGCGTTCCTTATTCATTTCTAGCGTCAAGTCGGCTACTAAGTCGCTAGCGTTATCAGTGGCGTTCTTCATCGCCAGCATTCGCATGCTATGTTCGCTAGCACGCGAGTCAAGCAGGGCTTGGTACAAACGAGCGCTAATCAGCCGGTAAGCTATATCATCTATGATATATTTAGGACTTGGCTCAAACTTAGCTTCGCGGATGTCATCGCTAATTTCATCGTCGGGCACAAAACCGGCGGGGAACAAGCGAACGATATCAGCTTTCTGCGTCATACTACTAACAAAGCGCGTGAAAATCACGTCGACAGCATCAACAGTACCAGCCTCGAACATGTCTTTGGCAGTGTTGAGAATAGCATGAAACTGCGCACCCGGCACGCGGTCAGGCAAATCTTCGTAGGTACCGACGATTTCAGTATCTTTGATGCGCGTTGCTGCTTGAGCGATTTTGCGGCCGATAGCGATAGTTTTGTTAGCGATACCCGATTGGTCATCTTGATGCAGCTCGTGCAGATAAGTCTTGATGATATTAGCGTTATAAGCACCAGCCAACCCTTTGTCGCTTGCTGCCACAATCAGCAGGCGCGCTTTGACCGGCCGCTGCACAAACCAACGGTGATTATCGGTCGCACCTTGCTGTGCCAAGTACGCCAGCAGTTCGCGTGCTGCCGCTGTATAGGCTTGAGAGCTTTTGGTCGCCTCTTGAGCGCGGCGCATCTTGCTAGCTGCCACCATCTGCATAGCTTTGGTGATTTGCCGAGTGTTCTTGACCGAACGAATACGCGATTTAAGCTGCTGAGTCGACGGCATCTAGTTAGTCCTCAAATCCTTTAGCGACTGCTAGGGCCGCGTCCTTGACAATCTTGGCGGTAGATTTGTCCTCGCCAAATTTTTTATCGCCTCGGTTTAGCGCTTTCATTTCAGCTTTGTGGTTCGTCCACAAGCGAGCCAGCAAGTCGGCCTGCGCGTCTTTAATCTTGGCGGCTGGAACTTCATCAAAATAGCCCTCGCTAACCGCAACAATGCTAACAACTTGCTCCCAGACGCTCATCGGCTGATACTGCGGCTGTTTAAGCAATTCAGTTAGGCGCTGGCCGCGTTCAATTTGCGCCTTGGTCTCGGCGTCGAGATCGCTGCCAAACTGTGCGAAACTGGCTAATTCGCGAAATTGGCTGAGGCCAAGTTTAAGGTTGCCGCTGACACTCTTCAGCACTTTAGTCTGAGCCGCACCGCCGACGCGCGATACCGACAAGCCTGCACTAATCGCTGGGCGAATACCTTGGTAGAACAGGTCAGTCTCCATAAATATCTGGCCGTCGGTGATAGAAATAACATTAGTCGGAATATAAGCGGAAATATCACCAGCTTGCGTCTCGATAATCGGCAGAGCAGTCAAGCTGCCAGCACCTAGTTCGTCCGACAACTTAGCCGATCGCTCCAACAGGCGAGAATGCAAGTAGAACACGTCACCCGGAAACGCCTCGCGGCCTGGCGGACGGCGCAACAGCAGCGACATCTGGCGATAGGCGACTGCGTGCTTGGTTAAATCATCATAAATCATCAAGGCATGCTTGCTATTATCACGGAAATATTCGCCCATAGCGGTACCAGCATATGGCGCCAGATAGAGCAGGGAAGCCGGGTCGCTCGGGCTAGTCGCCACCACGATAGTCTGATCCATCACGCCTTCGGACTTCAAGCGTTCAACTAGGCGAGCAATCTTGCTGAGCTTCTGACCAACCGCCACATAGATATTGACTACGCCGGTTTTCTGGCGGGCTTGGTTGATCATCGTGTCAAGCGCAATGGCGGTTTTTCCAGTTTGGCGATCGCCAATAATCAGCTCGCGCTGGCCGCGGCCGATCGGGAACATCGCATCGACACTCATAATGCCCGTCATCAGCGGCTCATGAACTGACTTGCGGCCCATTACGCCGATAGCTTCGCGTTCGACCAAGCCGCGCTGCTTTGATTTAATTGCCGGACCACCATCAAGCGGTTCGCCCAGCGGATTAACTACGCGCCCCAGTAGTTCTTCGCCGACTGGTACGCTCAGCACTTCGCCTTTTAGCTTGACTTTATCACCAGCGGAAACACCTTGGTCGCTACCTAACAGCACCGCGCCGATTTCGTCTTCCATCAAGTTCAAAGCAAAGGCTTCAACCACGCCCTCGGCTGTTTGGATCTCCAAAACTTCGCTATAACCAGCCTCGCGCAATCCATGCACCCACGCCACGCCGTCGCCCACGCGAGTCACAATACCAACTTTTTCTAAACCTTCAGACACCTCGAGCTGGGCAATCGCCTGGCGCAGTTCGTCCGACAATTCTGTCACTGTAATATCAGCCATTCTTTTCCTTTACTTTATACCCTTGAGGGTTGTTAGTTTATGTATCACTGTGCCGTCAAACTGGCTGCCAGGCAATTCAATCTTGAAGCCGCCGATAACGCTCGGGTCAATCTGTTCGCGAATATATAGTTTGGCGCCAGTCGGCGTAAATTGCTTAACAATTGCTTGCTTATTTTCTGGCGAGAGCGGGCGAGCAGTCGTAACTGTCGCTACAACAGCGCCGCGCGACGCTAGCGCCTCTTCAATAGCCGCCACCACTTGATTGAGATCGCGCACACGGCCAGTTTCGATCAAATAGGCTGCTAACTCTTTGATAAGACGCTTCTTATCGCCGCTTGCAAGCAATTGGCCAGCCACATACGCCGCTAATCTTCGCTGCGATATAGTACTGGCCGCCACGCTATTTGATCTCCTCTAGCTGTTTTTTGATCAAGCTAGTGTCTTTGCTTGGATCGACCGTATCCAGCGTAACTTTCCTGGTTGTATCGACCACTAGGTCTACCATCTGGTCGCGCAAATCTTTCTTGGCCTGGGCAACTTCTGCCCTGACGTCGTTGCGAGCCGATTCGAGAATAGAATCGGCTTGGTTCTTGGCCTTTTGTTCGGCTTCAGCAACCATTTCAGCCGCTTCATTCTTGGCAGTAGCAACAATAGTTCGCGATTCTTGCTGGGCCTTTTTCAGCATAGCGGCCGTGCGCTTTTCGCTTTCGCTTGCCGCTTTCTTGGCTTGCTCGGCAGCCTCTAAACCTTCTTTGATAGACTCGTCGCGCTTATCAAGCATAGCCAGAATAGGCGGATAAACCCATTTTTTCAGCACTAGCAGCAAGACCGCAAAAGCAACCGTTTGCAGCACGAACAACCGCCAATCAATTCCTAGTGGCCCCAATAGGCTATCGCTTCCAGCTCCAGCCGATGCAAAGTAGTGCAAGTTATTCACGCGCGCGAATCCTTACATCACTTTGCCGACAATAGCTGCCACGAAACCGATAATCGCCAGAGCGTCGATAAACGAGATACCGAGAATCATCATCGTGCGCAAATCGTTGATTTTTTCTGGGTTGCGGCCAGCAGCTTTCATCGCCGAAGCGCCAATCCAGCTACAGCCGATAGCTGCAAACGATGCAGGGACGATATAAGCTAGCGTAAATGCTATAGTTTCCATAATATTTTTCTCCTTATGGTTTAGTTATTACCTAAATTTATTTTACTCCCTCGGCCGTTAATTTCATGCCGGAAGAAGTCGAAGAATCATCATGCGTTTGTTTTTCCTCATCACCGCCGTGATGCGCCAAACCGAGCGATATAAACACTGTCGAAAGCATAAAGAAAATATAAGCCTGAATACCGCCGATAAACAGCTCAAAAATATAAAATGGCTGCAGAACCGCAGGCATCGCAACTTGTGCTAGATAAGCAATCATAGCAATCAGTATTTCGCCCGCCAACACGTTGCCGAACAGGCGGAACGACAAACTAAGCAAGCGCGAAAACTCCGCTACAAGCTCCAGAATACCAACAAACGACATAATCGGATCGCGCAACGGATTAACGAAGTAACGCTTCAGATTACCAACAAAACCCAGCTCGCGCGCAGCATACACCTGCGCCATCACGATAGTCACCGTCGCCAGCGCAAACGTCATATTCAAATCGGCATCCTGACCGCGGAACAGCGGCGTATGGCCGACAGTTATCGGCCCGACAATCGGCAGCAAACCGAGCCAATATTGTCCGGCTATGAAGAAAAACATCGTCATTACCAGTGGCGCCACTCGGCGAGCCCACTTTTGGTTAGGAATCACTTGTCCGACTGTCTTATACAATCCTTCTATACACCAAAGAGTTAAGCGCGTTGCGAAATTCGATTTTTTGCAGCCAAGCACCGCTGCCCGCGTACGAAACATTAACCACACCAGAAGCACCAATCCTAGAATACCAACCAGATTGGCATTAGTTATTGGCAAACCGGCGATCGAAAACACTTCGTCAGCCTTGACTGATATATGGGGTAGCGCCGCGAACATCATTTCTTATTAACCTTTTTTATCTGTTGCCGCACCAAAATCACTGCGGCGGCCGCGCCTACCGCAAACCCGCTGAACATCAACCACGGCTTACTATTAAATAAACTATCCAGCCACAAGCCAGCAAAAAACAAGCCAAGCATTGGTACATACATCCTCCACGTCACGCCGACCATAGCCAGCCCTAACGATGTAAAAGTTTCTCGAGATACAGTATTATCAGAAGTCCGCGTCTCGGCGGTATTGTCAGCCCCACTGGTCATAGCGCTATTGTAGCAGTATGAGCCGCTATATGTAAAGTGTATAATTTAAGACATTATGCCTAGACGAAACCGCATCCCTAAACATATACCGTACCAAAACAAAAGCGCTCGCGCGCCGCAAAAGAAACGTTTCGCTAGCCGGCAAGCCGCCCTAAACGCCATCAAAGAACTGCAAAAATACCACCTTGACCTCGAGCTTGACATTTATCAATCGCCAGCTGACGGTGGGTGGTATTTGACTAGCCGTACATCTAGCGCCGATAAATAGCTTGCATACGCTAGATGTTGTGTATATAATGACTGTAATTAATGAAGGGGGATAATTATGGACGACCAGACGAGCCATCGAGACGACCAAAACAATCAAGTAATTGTATATAGCGCCGCATGGTGCGCGTACTGTAAAACCGAAAAAGAATACTTAGACAAATTGGGCGTCAAGTACACCGTTCGCGACATCGATGAAGATGAGGGTGCAATGGATGAACTTCTCGCTAAAGTTGGCGACAAATCTAGCAGCATACCTGTCACCGACATCGATGGCGTAATCATTCGCGGCTTCAACCGAACCAAAATTGACGCTGCACTCAAGGAGAAAGGGCTTATTGGCTAGATAGATAATCTACTGCGTCTGTATAGTACGGGTCGGCGTCTGAGAATTTAGGCAAGGACTTCAACTCCTCCGGTGTTATCCATCGGTAGCTTTTATGTTCCCAACTTAAAGCGACTTTCGCGTCCGGTTCGGCGAGCTTTGCCTCAAACAACATATGCGTCGTTTGTCGGTATTGTTTGGCAAATAGCTTCTTCAATTTATTTGGATTAACGGATAGTCCTGTCTCTTCCTGTATTTCGCGCGCTACCGCTGCTTCCGGTATTTCTTCCGGCTCAACCTCTCCGCCGGGAAAATCAATATGCTCGGGAAACAGCGGATGCGTGTTGCTTCTATACAGTACCAAATATAACCCTTCAGAATTCCGCACCAGCGTCTTTGCAACTATCTTAGCCATATTATTACCTTATTTTTATGATAAAATTTTATCATAAAATGACTGAAAGATTGAAGAATATAAAATCGGCATATCGAGTAGTAGTAAAGGGATTAGTACGTGATCAATCAGGTAAGCTACTGTTTGTTCAAGAGAGGAGTGACTCATGGGATCTTCCTGGCGGCGGTCTGGAACATGGTGAGGATGTTACGGAAGCGTTGAAACGAGAGTTCCTGGAAGAATTAGAAGCGGATGTCGAAGTCTCTACAGAAAATCCCTTGATTATTCCAACTTGGAATACAAAGTTCGACGACCCTGTTTTGATTATTGCTTACAAAGTTACTCTATTAACGACACCTCGTAAAACAGATGAAGTTTCAAACTTTAACTATTTCGATATTCATGAGATCAAACAAGAAAAGTTGGATTCTACGCTGGTTGACAACCTTTCAAAGATATACCAAGCTAGCCGCCAACCCTCTCAACTTACACATCCACTATAGTAAATTATTCTCTGTAGACCGCGCATCCATACAAATATCACGATACGGCCCAGTAATGAGTTCAAACTCCTGAACTCCTATCCGCGCTTCAATATCCTCAATTCGCCGCAAGGCAGACTCTTTATCTCCACTAATGATTTCCGTTTCTATGAAAATACCTGCATCGCTAATCTCATCAATAGTAATTGTCAGTCCCGGCTCATCATCACGCTTAAATATCCATCGAAACTTATTGACTTCAGCTAATTACGTTGAATTCAATTCCAATTCTCGGCGGCTGTGTTATTGGTGGTAAAGGGTGGCTAAAGATGGCAGACAATACGCTAATCGGGCAGATACTTAAGGCGATCGAGATAGACGTTTACGATATTTAAGAGTTATATTTTGCTATACTGTAATCATATGCGTAGCTTCCTCCATATGACAAAGACGTCAAACCAAGCAGAAATAACTGTTAAAGATGTCTTCACCGTTGATTTTTTGCCCTTATTGTTATCTATTGTCGTTATGGTACCACTGTTATACGGAATAGGCTGGCTTATCGGCAGTGCTGGCCCCAGGCAGGGAGTTCCCAGTTATTATATTCAGGTGCTATTTATGCAAAATCCTCTCGTTGAGTTAATCATGGTCGCCGCTGCCTGCTTTATTGCTGTCGGACGAGAACCCCAGATACGCTTTTGGTCGACAATGGGGACGGCTACACTCATTGCCCTAGTTGATGCATCAAACTTTCTTTGGCATATCGATGTCAGCGGCTATTTAAGTATCTTCGCTGGTATTCTTTTAATGATCTCTGGTTGGCGGCTATGGGATTATTACGAAGTGAGTAAAATCTACGATATGAAAGAGCCGTATTTGACCAAAGCTGCGCTAGCAACATATATTGCTCTCGGCATTTTGGCGATTGTTCTGCTCATTCCGTACGGTAACTAAGCAGAGCGATCAAAGACCTTGCATTTCACCCCTAATCCATGCTATAATCCCAAAGTTAATATCAAATCACGAGAAAGGTGAGTAATGAGTCTGAGTCGAATCGGAAAACTGCCGGTGGTTATTCCGGCCGGTGTGACAATCACGGTTGACTCTGGTGATGTGGTCGTAAAGGGCCCGAAAGGTGAATTGACACAATTCATCACGCCAGCAGTTGAGGTGAAAGTCGAAGACGGACAAGTCACGGTTCATCCGAAGGATGAGTCCAAAACTGCTCGCGCCCAGCACGGTCTGATGCGCGCGCTGATCAACAACATGGTAATCGGCGTTACCAAGGGCTACGAGAAGCGTCTCGAGGTTAAAGGCGTCGGCTTTCGCGTGTCGTCAAGCAACAACGAGCTGACGATGAGCTTAGGTTTCAGCCATGAGGTCAAGTACAAAGCACCCGAAGGCGTTAACGTGAGCAACGAGAAGATGATTATCGTCGTCTCTGGTATAGACAAGCAAAAAGTCGGCCAAGCAGCCGCCGAAATCCGCGCGCTCAAGAAGCCGGAGCCATACAAGGGCAAGGGTATCGCTTACGTCGATGAACAAATTTTGCGTAAAGCAGGAAAGGCAGGTAAGAAATAATGTCTAATTCACTTTCGCACAAGCTATTGAACCGCAACTTGCGCAAGAACCGCGTTCGCGCCAAAGTTAACGGTACGCCAGAGCGCCCGCGCCTCAGCGTCGTTATTAGCAATATGCACGTTAGCGCTCAGCTAATCGACGATACTGCTGGCAACACCCTAGCAGCGGCTACCACTGTCGGCAGCAAAGCTAAGGGAACGATGACCGAAAAGTGCGCCTTAATCGGTACTGAAATCGCCAAAAAAGCCAAGAAAGCAAAGATTAACGCAGTTGTATTCGACCGCAACGGCCGCCAGTACGCTGGCCGCCTGAAAGCTCTGGCCGACGCAGCTCGCAAGGAAGGATTGGAGTTCTAAAATGGCCGAAGCCAAAGAACAAACCACGCCCCGAGACGACAAACGCGCCCCGCGCAGCCGCCGTCAAGGTCGAGGCGGTCGCCGCGATGACCGGCGCAACCAGCGCGATGACGCGCCTAAAGAATTCGAAGAAGTAGTAATCAATATCGACCGCGTGGCGCGTGTCGTCAAGGGCGGCCGCCGCTTCCGTTTCAAAGCGCTAGTCGTCGTCGGTAATCGCAAGAACAAGGTCGGCGTCGGCGTAGCCAAAGGCGCTGATGTCCAGGCAGCCATTGCCAAGGCTACGGCCATCGCCAAGAAACACCTGGTTACTATCCCGGTAGTCAACGAAACCATTCCGCACGATATGGAGGTCAAGCTTAGCGGCGCTCGCGTCCTCATCAAGCCAGCAGCGCCAGGTACCGGTATTATTGCTGGCGGCGTGGTGCGCGCAGTCATCGGCGTGACTGGCATCCGCAACCTGCTGTCTAAGAGCTTAGGCAGTACCAACAAAGTCAACATTGCTTACGCAACTGTCGAAGCGCTTGCTGGCTTAGTTCCGCGCGAAAAGTGGGTTGGCACTGAGAAAAAAGCCGAAAAAGCAAAGGCAGCCGCCAAGGAGGAGAATTAATATGAAGTACAATCAGCTCCAAGTTTCGGCTAACAAAGACCGCAAGCGTGTTGGTCGCGGTATCGCTGCTGGCGGCGGCAAAACCGCTGGCCGCGGTACCAAAGGTCAAAATGCTCGCACTGGCAAAAAGCTTCGCAGCACATTCCAGGGCGGCCAGAACGGCATTGTTACCGCTATTCCAAAGGCGCGCGGCTTCAAAAGCTTGCGCATACCAGCTCAGGTGGTGTATAGCGACCGCTTGAATGATTTGAAAGGCAACGCCGACAACTTTACGCTATACGAAGCCGGCCTAATAACTACGCCGTTTCACAACGTCAAGGTGATTGCCCGCGGCGACTTGACCGCTAAGATTACTCTGCAAACGCAGGGCGCATCGCAAAGCGTGGTCGCTATGCTAGAGAAAGCCGGCGGCGCTTTTGAAAAAGCTGCCGTACCACCGCTGCCAAAATCTGCCAAGCAAGCCGAAGCAGACGACAAAGCTGCCTAGCCCAGCCGAATAAGATAGCTCGCAGCAGCTTGCAATCTCACAACAAAACGCTCTCTATGGAGGGCGTTTTGCTATTATTAGCTCAATACTGTATACTGTGATAAGTTAATGAATTGTTAGTAGCTAGAGGGGCTAGATAATGAATTGGAGAATAATTTTCCGCTCACTGAAAAATAAAGACATGCAAAAGCGCTTGCTAATCGTCTTCGGGCTAATTGTAGCGTTTCGCTTCATGGCGCACGTACCAGTGCCGCTGGCTAATCCAACCGAGCTGCGCACCGTCATTCAAAGCGTTATTGGCAGCAGCGACTTTGGCGGATTTCTCAATCTCATGAGCGGCGGCGCGCTCAGCCAGATTAGTATTGTTCTGGTCGGCATGAGTCCATTTATCACTGCCAGTATCATCACGCAGCTACTCACCAAAGCAATCCCGAAGCTAGAAGAGCTGCATAACGACGGCGAATCAGGCCGCCGCAAAATCAACCAGTGGACGCGCGTCGTTACTGTGCCGCTAGCTATCGTTCAATCTATCGCTTTTGTTTACATTCTGCAGCAATCCGTCTTGGCGAATTCGTCAACCGGCACCACTGGCACCTCGATTTGGCAGTGGGCAATTTCGGTAACCGCCATGACTGCCGGCTCAATCTTGCTGATGTGGATTGGCGAGCTGATCACCGAACAGGGAATCGGCAATGGTATTTCGCTTATTATCTTTGCTGGTATTGTTAGCCAGCTGCCAAATACTTTTGGTACGCTGATTAACTCGCTATTAAGCACCACCAAGGGCAAACTTAGCATCTTTGGCTGGTTTGATGTACCAGTCGATCCAACAACGTTCTGGCTACTGCTAATTCTCGGTACGGTCGGTTTGGTATTGTTATACTTCTTGGTCAAGATCAACGAAGCGCAGCGAGTCATTACCATCAACTATGCTAAGCGAGTCGCTGGCAACACTAGCTACGGCGGCGTCAAAAGCATTTTACCGATCAAGTTGATTGCCGCTGGCGTTATCCCGGTGATTTTCGCGGTGGCCTTTCTCAGCCTACCGGCATTTGTCGGCCAAGTTATGCGCGCTATGCCTGGCGCCAACCACACTATTGCCAACAACCTAATCAAGTGGTTCCAAACGCCGACGGCAGCTAGCTTCAGCAACGGCGACTGGACGGTAGCGATTTATCCAATTTTGTACTTTGTGCTGGTTATCGCCTTCACTTATTTCTACACAGGTATCGTCTTTAACGCTAACGAAATTTCCGAAAATCTGCAAAAGCAAGGCGGCTTCATCGCCGGCATTCGGCCAGGCGCTCAAACCGAAGAGTATTTGACGCGCACCGTTAACCGCTTGATTTTGTTTGGCTCAATCGCTCTTGGCATTATTGCTATCATGCCGTTCGCCATTGACTACATCTTTGCGCAACTCGGACTTAACGTTTCGAACTTGTCGATTGGCGGTACCGGACTGCTGATTGTAGTGACCGTCGGCCTCGAGACGCTGCGGCAAATCAATTCGCGCGCTCTGATGGTAACCTACGACGACTTCAGTATTGACGACCTCGACGACGGCCAAACAAAGAAAAATCGGCGCAAACTCCTGCGCCTGCGCCGAGCAGCATAGTCTGTAATTTGCATTTTGAAGATATCTGCGCCATAATATATCTGTATAATCCTCTCTTTCCTGAAAATAGAGAGGATTTTAAAGCCCCGGTCCCGGTTGGTTGAGCTATAGCTCCCGGCCGGGACTGGGCCCTATCTTTTTTGAAATTATATTCTACAAAATCGCCAAGATGCATTTACAAATGATGTAAAATCCGCTATAATGGTTAGCTGTATATCTATGGCGAGTCAAAAGGAAGTCATCAAATTGCGCGGCAAGGTAGTGGAAGCACTGCCTAATACTCAATTTGTTGTCGAACTAGAGAACAGCCTAACAATTATCGCTTACATCAGCGGCAAGATGCGTAAGCACTACATCCGCTTAGTCCCAGGCGATAACGTAGAAGTCGAGTTGAGCCCTTACGATCTCACGAAGGGCAGAATCGTCTTCCGCGCACGCGATTAATAACGCAGAGTTGCTCCTGATATCAAGCATCTCTCATTAAAAACAGGTTTTTCCTGTAGAAAGTTGTACGCTCATGAAAGTTAAACCGAGTGTCAAGAAGATGGGTCCGGGTGATCAGTTTGTTCGCCGCAAAGGCCGTATCTACGTTATCAACAAGAAAAACCCTAAGCACAAGCAAAGGCAGGGTTAAGCATGGCTCGAATTGCTGGGGTAGTCATCCCAAGTGACAAGCAGGTACAAATCGCCCTTACCTATATCTATGGTATTGGGCCGAAGTACTCTCGAGACATCCTTGCGGCGGCTAAAATCAAGCCGACCACTCGGGTGAAAGATCTCACCGAGGCTGAGGAGCAGAAGCTTCGCGACATTATCGACAAAGATTATGTCACCGAAGGCGATCTGCAGCGCCTGGTGACCAACAATATCAAACGCTTAAAGGACATCGGTTCTTACCGCGGCCTAAGGCACAAAAACGGTTTGCCGACACGCGGCCAGCGGACTCGCACCAATGCGCGAACCCGCAAAGGCAAAGCAATCGCCGTCGGCGGCACGCAGCCAAAAGCAGCAAGCAAGACTTGATAAGGAAGGACTTTTAAATAATGGCAGAAGCTAAATCAAAAAAGAAGCAGCGCCGATCAGTCCCGACCGGTCAGCTGCATGTCCAAGCGACATTTAATAACACGATCATCACCTTTGCCGACAGCAAAGGCAACGCGTTGACCGCCGCCAGTGCTGGCGCTTGCGGTTTCCGCGGCAGCAAAAAAGGCACCGCCTATGCAGCGCAAATTGCTGCTGAAAAGGCCGCCGAGGCTGCTAAATCAACCTATGGTTTGCGCACAGTTGACGTCTTTGTCAAAGGCGTCGGCCTAGGCCGCGACGCGGCAATCCGCGCCATGAGCAGCTTTGACATTTCGATTAACAGTATTAAGGACGTAACGGGCGTGCCGCACGGCGGTGTTCGTCCGCGAAAGGCAAGGAGAGCGTAATGGCACGAGACACTAGCCCAATCGTCAAACAGAGCCGCCGCGAAGGAGTTGCGCTGCATCCTAAAGCGCACAAAATCCTCGCGCGCAAAAGCGGCATCCCGGGCGAGCACGCTCATGGCCGCCAGGGCAAGCAGAGTATGTACTCTCAGCAGCTGCGCGAAAAACAGAAAGTTCGCCGTATGTACGGCCTGCTGGAAAAGCAATTTGCTAAGCTGATGAACGAAGCGACTCGCAAACCAGGTCTTAGCGGCGAAAATTTGCTGCGCTTCCTAGAGCTGCGTCTCGACAACGTCGTTTACCGCGCTGGTTTTGCTACTAGCCGCCGCCAGGCGCGCCAGCTGGTTAGCCACGGGCATTTCGAGCTCAATGGCCGCCGCGTCGACATTCCATCGATTCGCGTCAAGGCCGGCGACGTAATTACTGTTCGCCCGAAGAGTACCAAATCTGGCTACTTTACAGCGATCAACGATATCTTTGGCAATACCACTCAGGCGCCGCTTAGCTGGCTAAAGGGAGATATCAAAAAGCTAAAGATCGAAATTACTAGTGAACCAAAGCGCGAAGAGGCCGAAGCGGGCATCAACGAGCAGCTAATTGTTGAGTACTACTCACGTTAAAAAGGGAGGAAAGATTAAAATGTCTAAAGTTATTCACAACCCAGCGCTCGCCAAGATTATCGATAACAGCGAGAACTCAAGTACGTTTGTTATTGAGCCGCTGCACTTTAATTACGGCAACACGCTCGGCAACAGCCTGCGCCGCGTATTGCTCTCCAGCATCCGCGGCGGCGCGATTGTCGCTTTCCGAATCGAAGGTGCCACGCACGAATTCACAACTGTTCCTGGCATTCAAGAGGACGTCGTCGATATTACTTTGAATCTCAAAGGCGTCAACTTCCGTATTGCCACCGATGAGCCAGTCGAGCTGCGCCTCGAGAAAGCTGGCGCCGACGTCATTACTGCTGGCGATATCGCAACTAGTGCTGATGTCGAGGTGATGAATCCCGACCACGTGATTTGCCACGTTGACGATCCAAACAAGACAGTTGTCATCGATCTAGTAGTTGAATCAGGTCGCGGTTACCAGCCTATCGAAGAATCTAGCGAAAAACGCCTGCATAGCGACATGATTGCAATCGATGCTATGTTCAGCCCGGTTACTCGTGTTCGCTTCAAGGTCGACCCGACTCGTATCGGTCAAGAGACTAACCTCGATAAGCTCGAGATGACCATCGAAACCGACGGTAGCCTGACACCGCGCGAAGCTTTCGAAGAAGCTGCCGCTATCCTCGTCAACCAGTATACAGCTCTGGCTGGCAGTACTACTGTCGAATCTGCGCCAGCACTTGGTACTGAAGTCGAGGACGATAACGACGGCTTAAACGCCTCAATCGAAGACTTAGGTCTGAGCGCTCGCACCGCCAATGCCTTAGTCAATAACGAAATTCGCACCGTTCACGATTTAGTCACGCTCAACGAGCAAGACTTGCGCGAACTTAAGGGTTTCGGTAGCAAGGCGCTTGACGAAGTAAAAGATAAACTAGCAGAATTGGAGCTCTAAATGCATCGACACGGATACAGAGGACGCAAGCTCGGCCGCCAACGCGACCAACGGCGAGCGCTCCTGAAAGGTCTAGCGACGAGCTTGGTGATGGAGGAGAGTATCGAAACAACTCTGCCCAAGGCCAAAGAGCTCGTACGTTATATCGAGAAACTAATTACTAAGGCAAAGAAGGGCGACTTAGCCAATCGCCGGGCGGTCATTGCTGGACTCAGTACGCAAGTTGCCGCTACTAAGCTCGTCGACCAAATCGCGCCGCAGCTAACTGGCCGCAGCAGCGGACACGTTCGCGTCGAGCGCACTCGGCTGCGCGTTGGCGATGGCGCTCAAATGGCAATCGTTGAATTCGTCGACGAACTCAAACCAATGCCAAAAGCAGTAAAGGAGGCTAAGTAATGGCTGGAAAAACCTTTTCACAGAAGCCTGCCGACATTGCTCGCCGCTGGATACTGATTGACGCCCGCGACGCTAGCCTGGGCCGATTATCGACCGCGATCGCTAGCTACCTCACTGGTAAATACAAGCCAACTTACACGCCGCACGTTGACAACGGCGATTACGTTGTCGTCGTTAACGCTAGCGAACTTGTCGTGACTGGTGATAAAGAAACTGACAAAATATACTACAGCTACAGCGGTTTCCCAGGCGGCTTGAAAGAAGCTCAGCTCAAAGATCTCCGCGCCAAAAGCCCGGCAAGCATCATTGAGCACGCCGTCAAAGGCATGCTGCCCAAGAATAAACTCGCAGCCGGCCGTATGGCTCGCCTGCGTGTCTTCCCGGGTGCTGAGCACGACCACGCAGCCCAGAAACCAGAGAAAGTAGAGGTTAAGTAAATGGCTACCGACAAATACGACTACGGCTTGGGCCGGCGCAAAAGCGCTACTGCCCGCGCTCGCCTGACCGCCGGCAAAGGCGCGATCACCATCAACGGCAAGACTGCCGATGAATACCTATCAGGCAACAAGACTTTGCTGGCTGAGATTACCGACCCGCTAGCAACCGTCAACAAGCAAAAAGAGTTTGACGTCAGCGTACTAGTGCGCGGCGGCGGGCTTAGCGGCCAAGTTGACGCTATCAAGCAAGCTATCGCCAAAGCGATTACTGCTGGTGCCGCCGACTTGCGCGCTCCACTCAAGAAGGCCGGCTTCATGAAGCGCGACCCGCGCGAGAAAGAGCGCAAGAAATACGGCCTGCGCAGCGCCCGCAAACGCGAGCAATACTCAAAGCGCTAAGTTTTTGCCGTTTAGAGCAGGCTCAAATACTCCGCTTGTTAGGGCGGGGTATTTGTTTTTTGCTTGAGCACCATTTGATTATTTTGCTATAAAAGTATATAGTAGTAATAATTATTATTATAAATGCTAGGTGGGTTGCATATAGGCTACAAGCCGCTAATCCCGAAGGAGGGGATTGAAACATTATGGCAACAGGTTCAAAAGGCCCAGAAGGTCTAACAGGAACAAGAGGAGAAGGTATTAGCCGCCGCAAAGCGCTAGGAGCGCTAGGAATATTAGGATTCACCGGCTTATTAGCGGTAACCGCAGCCTGCAGCACCAGCAAGCCAGAGCTACCACACGAACAGCAAGGAGAACCGATGCCGCATAAAGATCCGAGTCATGACACGTCCCAGGGTGTTGTAACCTGCGACCGAAAAAAAGGACTTATCAGAGTAGTGGATCCTAAAGAGGCACAGAAAAATCCCCAGCGATACAGCCTCAACACGGAGGATTGTTGGGAAGAAGCAACGCCGCCGAGCAACGTCGATCCACTGCCGCCAGCAGCGCCGGCCTCGCCTACAAACACGCCATCCGCTGGCAAATAACATCACACTGCAATTGAGCACCTCGCTCTCACATAGCGGAGTATTAGCTTTGCTACGCTAATCTATCCATGCTACGCTTTATTTCTTAGTATCATCGTCGTTATAAGCCTTATACTGAAAATACAACGCCGCGCACACCAGCGCGATAGCCAGCGCGAATTCAAATAGATGAAGCGGTATGTTTGGCGGCTGCTTAGCACTCATCGTATCCATAGATGTCTCAATTGAAATATACGAAACTAGCGCCGACGCAAACAAGAAAACGTAATATGCAATCCGACACTGAGTTTTATTCATAACGCTATTGTATACGCAGTCACCACCAGCGTCAAACAGCAATTATCTCAATCGTCGTGCTCAATATGACAGCACAAGCGTACTCTGTTATAATTATACTATGTCTAAAGAAACAATTCTCACTGGCGTGCGCGCCAACGAAGAGCCAACGCTCGGTAATTATCTCGGTGCGTTCGTGCCAATGGTGCAAATGCAGAAAAAGTACGCAGGAGAGTATCAAATCAACATGTTTGTGCCAGATTTGCACAGTTTTACGACACCAATCGACCATTCTGCGTTGTACGCCAACACCCTCAAAAACCTTAAATATTTCATCGCCGCTGGGCTCGACACTAGAGACGAAAATACTTTTATTTACCGCCAGAGTTTTATCCCGGCGCACAGCGAATTAACTTGGATCTTAGACTGCTTCACTAGCTTCGGCGAGATGAGCCGCATGACGCAGTTCAAAGAAAAGTCCGCCGAACACAGCGGCAACGTCAGTGTCGGGTTGTTTAATTATCCGGTGTTGATGGCTGCCGATATTTTACTCTATAATGCCCGCTATGTGCCCGTTGGCGAGGACCAATTCCAGCATCTAGAGATCACTCGCGACATCGCCATTCGCATGAATAATAAGTTCGGCGAATTGTTCACTGTGCCTGACTCTACAGCCAAGCAAACTGAGTTTATCAAGCGCGACAAAGGTTTGCGCATTCGCAGCTTAACCAATCCGCACAAGAAAATGAGCAAGAGCTCGGACGATCAAAAATCAAAAATTAATTTGAACGACACGCCAGAACAAGCTCGCAAGAAAATCATGTCGGCAACAACCGATTCGCTTGGCGTTATCAATTTTGACTGGGAAAATCAGCCGGGTATCACCAACTTACTACAGCTTTTGGCGATTTTAACTGATCGGCCGCAAGAAGAAGTCAATGCCGAGTGGATTGACCAAACACAATACGGACCGTTGAAAAAAGCCGTAGCCGAAGCAGTAGCCAGCTTTTTGAGCAACTTCCAAGCGCGCCTCAACGCCATCACCGACGATGATTTATTGAAAGTCCTCGAGCGGTCCGAGCGCGCCATGACCATCGTCGCCAACGAAACCTTGCTCCGCGTCCAAAAAGCCGTGGGACTCAGGAGATAGCGCCAACATGCACCAATCCTCGAGTAACCAACCGTCTGAACAGGGAAGCATCGTAATCGTATGAAAATCACCGCCAATGACTTACTGGCGATCTTACGCCGCTTCAACGTAGCAAACGCAGATAACCTGCCGCGCCATATCGACCAGATCAAAAACAGCAATCCTAGCCCAATCAATCAGCTGGTGCGCTTTCGCTTTAACCGCCAGCATTATTTCGTACTGATTGACGATACTGCCGAAGACCGCGAAAATTATATCATGGAGCAAATATTTACCGCCAAAAGCGATGCTCGCGGCGTGATTTTCGAAAACCCAACCAGCGAGTTAACTACCTATGGCTTACCATTCAAAGGCAAAGATATCTATCTGTTTCAACAGGTGAGCGATAGTCAGCGGCTGGATAGTTTGCTAGCCAAACGCTACCCAGAAACCAGCCGATCAACCTGGCAAAAATATATCAAATCTGGCAATGTATCTGTCAACGGCACGCCAGCCAAAAGCGCCAGCCAACTAGTCACCGAAGCCGACGAAATCGCCGTCAATCTGCCCGAAGCTACCGATTACAGTGACGAGGAGCTACCGATACTTTATCTAGACGATAACGTCATCGTTGTCAACAAACCAGTTGGCGTTCTGACTCACAGCAAAGGGGCGCTGAATGACGAATTTACGGTCGCCGACTTTTTCCGCCGTTACACCACCGTCGGGCTGGAAACTAATCGCCCAGGCATCGTCCATCGACTAGACCGCGACACCAGCGGCGTTATCATCGGGGCGCGTACTCCCGAAGCTTTTGAATTGCTCAAAAAACAATTCTCGCAACATCTCGCCAAGAAAACATATCTAGCCATCGTCGACGGTATACCGCAACCACTAACCGCCAAAATTGATATTCCGATCGGCCGCAACCCGTCGGCGCCCAGCACCTTTCGCCCCGACCCAAATGGCAAGCCAGCGCAAACCGTTTACCAAACGCTCGCCGCGCACCATAATCTCAGCGCTATTAAACTCTGCCCGCAATCTGGGCGTACCCATCAGCTGCGCGTTCACCTGCGTCATTTACACACGCCGATTCACGGCGACCGCGTCTATGGCAAATCTGCCGATCGCCTCTATCTGCATGCTTACAAATTAGAAATTACTACACAGCCTGGCAAGCGCCAGACATTCATCGCACCGCTGCCTGGCGAATTTACCGAACTTTTCCCGGAGCTAGATGATGAGCCTAATCTTTGAGCCGTCAACCGAGCGACAAATTCAAACGCTAGCCCGCAGTCTACCGCAAGCTTTACTTTTGACAGGCGCTGATGGCGCTGGTCTGCTAACTACCGCCAAATACTTAGCCGGCCCAGCACTCGCTGGAATTATTCAGCCTACCAACAAAGACGGACAAGCCGATGCAAGCGGCGTCATTCGTATCAACCAAATCCGCGATCTGCGCCAATACACCCGCGGTGTTGCTAATAGTAAGGCAGTTTATGTTATCGACGATGCCAGCGCCATGAATCACCAGGCGCAAAATGCTTTCTTGAAATTATTAGAGGAACCAGCCCGCAACATTCATTTCATATTGACATCGCACCAGCCGAATTTGCTACTGCCGACTATCATGTCGCGCGTCGAGCGGCTTACTATACGTCCGATTTCTGAGGAGGCTAGCCGGCTGCTCCTCGCTAAATATCGGCAGCTTGACACTACAGCGATTGCTCAGATTATGTTTCTAGCAAGCGGCCGGCCAGCATTAATCTCGCGCTTGGCTAGCAAACCCAGCGAGCTCGCCGATATCGGCGCCATCATCAAAGACTCGCAAGCATTAATTGCTGGTCCGATGAATAATAAACTAACTGTTGCTGCTCGATACACCGACCGCAAAGACACCTTAGAGTTACTACGCTATAGCATTCTACTCGTTCAAAATGCCGCTGCCAAAAACAGCACGCCAGCTATCATCAATAGGCTAGCTCGCCTCAGCGAAACCTACGAGCGCATCGCCGCCAACGGCAACATCAAGCTTCAGCTTGCCGCTTTGATCACGTGATTATGTGCTATAATAATGCATAGTATGTTTGGATTTTTACTGGTTCTGGGACTAGGCGCCGCAGCAGTCGCGTACCGCCAGTCACCCGAAGACATCGCAGGCGACTTACCAGCGAAATTATCATCAAAGCTCGATAAGCTCTGGGAAATCGCTCAAGAATCGCTCAAAGCGCAAAAATATCTGCGCGCCGAAAAAGCCTTGCTAACCATTCTGCGCATCGACGCCAAAAACGCCAACGCTTACAACCGTCTAGGTATTTTATATGCCAAGCAGCATGCCTACGATGACGCCATTGAATGTTTCGAAATCGCCCAAAGCTTAGAGCCAAGCGCCTCTAGCTTGCATAATGTCGGCTTGATTTACTACGAAACCGAAAGCTACGAAAAGGCCGCCCTGGCATTCGAGCAAGCCCTAGAGATGGAAGAAGAAGTCGCTTCGCGCCACATCGCTTACGCCAAAGTACAAGAAAAACTCGGCAATGCCAAGCTTGTCTTGCAGCATCTTGAACGTGCTGTCGCCCTAGAACCAAGCATCCAGAGTATTAACATCTTAGCCGATTCGTACGATCGCAACGGCCAGAAAGAGAAAGCCGCTGCTATTCGCGACAAAATCAATCGCGCCATGTCGCGCGGGCAGCATGTCGACCGCCGCGTCAAACAGCCAGCTGGCGCCATCTCTCCGCAATAAAACACTTGCCAAGGTTATGCAAATACGCTACACTGTTAGGTGTGCTTTCGGGTCGTACCTTTCAATTTATGCCGACTTAGCTCAGCTGGCTAGAGCAGCTGTTTTGTAAACAGCAGGTCCTCGGTTCGAGTCCGAGAGTCGGCTCCATAATTCATGCCGGAGTCGTCTAGTGGCAATGACAGGAGACTGTAAATCTCCCGCTTTTTAGCTTCGTAGGTTCGAGTCCTACCTCCGGTACCATGCGTAGAATTTTAGGCCGTCCGCTGCTCGCGGGCGGTTTTTATTGACTTTATACAGTGTATATGCTATAATATATAGTATGTACGAGTTTATTAAGCAGTCGCTGAGCAGTTGGAGCCACCAAAAAGATCAGCGTCGCAAATTACAGCAAGCTTATCTAACAGTAGTTTTCATTGGGCTGGTTCTATCCGGATTGCTGACGCTCCTAAATGTACCGCAAAGCCGCTTGGCCGCAATGATTGCTGCCGGATTCGCAGTAGTTTACTTGGTAAACGGTATCGCCTGGGCGCTATTGGAAGCGTTCGTAGCGCCGAACCTGCCGAAACCCGAATCGACAACCAACAAGAAGACCCGCCGCCAGAAGTAGCTTGCCTCGACCGCGGCAAATATGTTAGAATTAGTAGGCTTTCATGCCGCGATAGCTCAGTTGGTAGAGCGCATCCATGGTAAGGATGAGGTCTCGGGTTCAAGCCCCGATCGTGGCTCCAGAATATATTTTTCGAATATAAAATATAGGGTGAATACTACTGATATCTGATATAGAGTATAAAAAGATAATCATTTTTCTGCAGTGTTATATTTTAACACCCCTAAAATCGATTGAAGAGATAAATGCAGCTGGCTACTTATTTTGTTTTTTTGCAAAAACTTAAACAAATAAAATAATTAATTGCCCTAAGACACTAAAGGACCTAAAAGCTTGAGAGCTAGACGCCTAACCTTAGAAAAGGCAGGAATATTCTCATAGATATTGACGTGATATAATGAGAGGTGAAATAGCGTCAATAGAAAAGAGATTTACATGAATCCTTGGGAGCAAAAATTAAAAGACAGTGGGTTATCAGATGCAAGCGAAAATTTGACCTTGCGCCTTGATTCATATAAAGAAGCTGAGTTAAGTATTGAGGATAGAGATTATCTTGATAAAATCCGCGCAGTAAATGAGGTATTGAAAGCTATTATTGACAACGCAGATCCTCGACTTATTAACTACTCAATACTTTCTAGTATAGTTGCGTATTTACATAACATCAACTCGTATCTGAACGATTGGGGCGGTGGCACTTCGCCGACCTACCTATCATCCTATGCTATTGAACAAGTAGACATGATATTGCAGCATATCCCCTTAGTTATTCCGGCAATGAATATACCAGAGGCGCGTGCCGCAATTACCAGTCTACGACGCTCCGCAGCACGTCAGAAAACAATAGTAGATGGTATTATCAGTCAAATAAAGGAGAAAGGTTCACTCGCCGACACCACAATTGACAACAAAATAGCTGACGCAAAAGAAATTATCGATAATAATACAGCGGTTGTCGAGAAGAAGCTGGAAGACATCACAAAGGAAAGCGAAGAATTAGCCGAGCAGCTAGAAACGGTTAAATCAGCCGCAAATAAACTTTCAACAGAACAAACGAAAGCATTTAACGATGCTCAGACAGAACGATCAGAAAAATTTACAAATCTTATCACAATCAAGCAGAGTGAGCTCGACACCACCCTCGACAAGCTCGCAAAGAAAGCAGACGAGAAGTCGAACGCTATCAATATGGCTGCCGAGAAAAACGCTAAAGCGACAGAAGACGCAAAAAATCGAGCAGAAAAACTACTTAGAATCGTGAGTCAGGATGCGCTTATTAGTGACTATTCAAAAAATGCAAAACGCGAGTGGATATCATCGCTTGTATGGCAAATAGTCGCAGCTCTAGCAATTATCACTGCAATTGTCTTTGCTGGAATTCTTGCAAATGAAGCAGGTTCAGACATGGCTTGGCAAAAGCTAGTCGCAAAAATAACGATTGTCACAGCTTCGGGTGGTCTAGCCACATACGCTGCAAGACAATCTACAGAACATCGCCAAGCTCAGCGGCAGTCTGAGCATATGTCACTACAGCTTAGTGCAGTACGTCCATATCTGGAGGATATTACTGACAAGACTAAGCGAGACGAACTGCTTATTAAGCTAGCCGAAAAGTTCTTCAGTGAAAAGAAGCCAAATCGGCAACAAAAGAAAGCCCCCAAAGACAAAGGCAAAGAATTCATCTCGGCAAATGATTTGTTGAGTTTTATTACCACTCTTATCAAGAAATCCTGAAAAAATTCTCAGTTTAACATATTAACTTTGCTATTATAAATCACACTATCCCAGGACAAATCTTCAAATTTGGCTATGTTATTTTTATGAAATTCAACACTATACGTCTATAAGCCAGTCAACCTA
The DNA here is from genome assembly GCA_963456275.1 of uncultured Candidatus Saccharibacteria bacterium. Classification (GTDB taxonomy): domain Bacteria; phylum Patescibacteriota; class Saccharimonadia; order Saccharimonadales; family Saccharimonadaceae; genus Saccharimonas. The sequence continues at coordinate 14,376 of CAUOLJ010000002.1, read as the reverse complement.
ACAAATCAGCAACCATTTGCGCTATACTAACTACATGACTGACGACATTTTAGATAGATTAACAGACCTATCCCAAGGCAACGAATCCTATGCCGCCTTTAATCAGCGTATCGTCAACACCAAGATGCCAGTCATCGGCGTGCGTGTGCCGGATTTGCGGCGGTTGGCAAGGGGATTAGCGCCTAATATGAGCGCAGCGGATATTAGCGAATTATTAACGGCACAAAATGAATTATTTGACTACGTGCTGCTGTGCGGGCTGCTGATTACGCACGCTCGGCTTGATGACCAGACGACGATTGACTTAGCCAAGCAATATTTGCCGTGCGTTGACTCGTGGGCGCATATTGATATATTTGTTGAGAAAAAGCGGCGCTTTGCCGGCGAAGTGTGGTGGGACTTTGCGCTGGAATGCTTACAGAGCGAAGCCGAGTTCACGGTGCGCTACGGTGTGATTTCTTTGATGACTAATTTCCTGGACGAAGCGCACATCGACCAGGTTTTCGCAGCGCTGCGAAACGTCAGACACGACGGCTATTACGTCAAAATGGCTCTGGCCTGGCTATACGCTACGGCGGCAGTATACTTTTTTGAGCCGACTCTGGCTGAATTAGGAAACGGGCACATCGACGCTTGGACGCGCAACAAAGCTTACCAAAAAATGCGCGAATCGCGGCGATTTACGCCCGAGCAGCAAGCGGTTATTTCAAAGAAGAAAGGACGCAAACTTGAGTAAAAAACGGATGACAACAGCAAAACGCATTCTAATCTACGGCGATTCAAATGTCTGGGGCGCTAACTTTGCTAGCAAGCGTATCCGCTACAGTGATCGCTGGGTTAACCGCCTCGGCCGAGCTTTGCGCGGTAAAGCGCGCATTACCGCCGACGGCGTCCGCGGCAGAGTTGCTGGCAATTTCCGCACCGATAAGCCGCACAAGAATGGCCTGTCGACGTTTACGGCGGCTCTGCAAAAGGCCGATAACTTCGACTTAATCATTATCGCTCTCGGCACCAACGACCTGCAACAGGGTTTCGCGCGAACACCTGAGGATATTGTTCGTGACTTATTAGAATATCGTAATCTCGCAGGCGAGACTCCAATTATCTACATTTTGCCGCCGTGTTTTGACACTAGCGACAATTCGGGGTATGAGTTCACCGACGCGTCCGAACAGCTTCGCCAAAAACTACTGCAGCACAAAAACGAACTTAGCAATTACATCGAGCTGCCTAAATTACCGCTATCAGACGGCTTGCATTTCTCATCATTAGGACACTATCAAGTTTTCAAGATAGTCAGGGAAGTGCTAAAATCGTATATATAAGCTAATCTGCGCCAACAAAATTTTGGCGGCTAAAGAGGGGGATGAAATGAATAAGCCAATCATATCGATAGACGACATCAAGCAAGCGCTCGAATTTCGCTACGCCACCAAAGCTTTCGACTCTAGCAAGAAAATCTCGCAGGAGAATATCGAACTACTCTTAGAGGCCGCCCGCCTAGCGCCAAGTTCGTATGGTTTTGAGCCATGGAATATTATCGTCGTGCAGGAAGACGAGCAGCTACGCGCCGATGTCAAACGCTGCGCAGGCGCCAACGCTGCTCGTTTTGACGCCAGCCACATCTTGATATTTACTGCCAAAACCAGCGAAGGCTTACTACAAAAAGGCGGTCACATCGACCATATGCTGCACGATATCAAGAAGCAAAGTTCCATCAAGGCCGCCGGCTTCAAGACTTTTTGGCGATATTGGGCCAAAAAAGATTTCGAGATACTCAATCAACCAGCAATGGTTCACCAGTGGGCGGCGCGGCAGGCTTACATTGTGCGTTGGCGATAATGCCGCGCTTCCTTTTTCAGGTATTATTAAACCAACGACGAACAGACTTATGCCAGCCGGTCCCGCTAGCTTAATATTTGCTAAAATAACATACATGGAAGACACGCGGAATGTAATCGATAAATTCAAAGGCCGGAGCGAGGCAGAAATCGTGAAAGAACTGGACGCTGTGGATCATGGTTTAGTGATTGCGCTGGAGAACACCGAGCGGGACTTTAATATGGGGACGATCGTCAGGAGTGCCAATGCGTTTGGCGTGCGGCAGATTTATGTCATTGGCAGGCGGCAATGGAACAAGCGCGGCGCCATGATGACGGATAAATATTTGCACGTGCATTATGTCGGTTCGACGGCGGAGTTTGTCGAGCTGATGCGGTCTAAAAGCAGGACGATTATTGCAATTGACAATATCCCGGGCAGCGTCAATATGTCAGAGACGAGCTTGCCAAAGCGGGCGGTGTTGGTGTTCGGTCAGGAAGGGCCGGGGATTTCTGAGGAGATGGCGCAGGTGGCAGACAAGATCGTCGCCATCGAGCAATTCGGCTCGACCCGCTCCATCAATGTCGGCGCAGCAGCCACCGTGGCGATGTATTGCTGGTTGCAGCAGTATGTTTTGAGATGAGCGGCACAATATCCAAGCCGCGCTAAAACAACTCTTTCTGCAAATTTACGCTAGAAAATTATGCGTCAGCGATAATAACATATCTAGCTTGAAATTGCTGTACCAATCTGTTATACTTGATTACTGAAGTTTTATAACAACATTAAAGGGAAGTTATGGCAAAGAAGAATAATACTAAGCGTAAGACTATTGCACTCGTCAGTCAACTAAGCAAAGACCGCACTTATATTACGCGCAAAAACTCGGCAAATACGCCAGGTAAAATAACTCTGCGTAAATACGACCCAAAAATACGCCGACATGCTGAATACAAGGAAGTTACCAATGTGTCTCTTGGTCGTAATAAAGTAAAAGAGCGAAAAGGCTAAAATAGCAGCCTTTCTAGGCAAACCAGCAGCCCTCTAGCGAGGGCTGTTTTGCTGTACGGCGGTATCAATTACCTCGGCTAGCCACAATGCGTTCGAGACTAGCTTTTCAATTTGCGCCTCGGTTGGACGCTCGTTTTCGGTATATAGATACACTGTGTTGCGCTCGATTTCAATATTAATTTTGTCGAAATGCGAAACTATCACTTCGGCAGCCTGCGGCGATATAATTGACTCAATCTCTATGGCTCGAGTAGCAGCACCATAAATATTATATTTATTAAGAAAAGCCTGCAGGTAGCGCGCCGTAGCCCCCAAAATTAGCGGCTGTAGAGCACTGTACGACGCTTGATAAATCGGATCTGTCCGTTTCATGCCAATATAAATGTGTGGCAGCGGATGTTCAGTGTGTAAATCGACAGTAGCGATTAGCCAATGGCAGCGTTGATCCTTATACTTGTGCGACTGACCCTGGCGGACGCGAATAGTGTCGCGCCGCTGCAGAACTGTCGTATCGTAGCCGCGAATTGTACCTATGCAAAGATAATCATCAATATGCGTGTGCGAAACCGTATGGCCGCGCACCAAGCGATGGTCGTCGTCGTGCTGATTAGCGTAACCAAAATATACCAAGCCGGCGCGATCTGCGAAACGGCGCATTGCTTGGCGCGTAGCGCGAGTCTTAGCAATATGCCGCGGCGTAAGCCGGCGAAGAGCTCTAGATGCTTTCAATTTTGTTCTCGAACTGACTCCCACCCTGTTATCCTCATCTTTTTATTGTGTCAAGAATCGTCGATATAAATTCAGCCTGGCTCCAACAAAGCGGCGCGACTGAGCGCTCGCTCCCCGAGACCGGGTCAATCTGCTCGGATAAAACACCAGTCGGCCAAGCTTGACTAGATACCCACGATATTATCCGCTGCGCCGAATTTTCGTCGCCGCACTCCAAATAATACTGAGCTAGCCACAACGAAACAATAAACCACCAGTTACTCGGAGCATCTGGAGCGCTGCGGTAATAGGCGTCATCCTCGTAGCGCGGCAGACCTGGCGCTTCCAGCTTGAAATGAAAGCGGTCGAGAGCTGTTTGTACGGCTCGATGCAAATCTTCTTGATTATCGTATAGGCCATAAATAAAAGCACCATAAACAGCCGACATATCAAGCGTATCATCGGGCGTGTAAGTGCCGTTTTTGTTGCGGCGCAAACCTTTGCGGAAAGCTTTCTGATGGGGATCGTACAAGCGTTTTTGCGCGGACTGCTTGATGTCCTCGGCAACCGTCCGCCAAGCGACAGCTCCAACCTCGTCTCGACGCTGATCAGCCAGATTAGCCGCCGCGAACAGTGCCGCCTGAACGATCGCTGTCGTGTACGTCGTCACCATGAAATGTTCTTCCCAGAGATCATAACTTGGTTTTGGCAAGTGCGTCCGATTATCAACATAGCTAGCCAGAAAATTCGCCATCGGTACTACCATCGACGTATAGAACCGCTGCAGCAGCGTGTCGTCGCCAGTCTTATTATAAAATTGACAGAATAAGAACAGCACCGAAGCCGTCTCGTCCTCTTGAATTGGCGCCGAGACAGTGCCATCTGGGTGTACGTACGAATGCCAGCTACTACCCAGAGCTCCGTCGGCACGGTATTTATGTGATAGATAACCTTTCGGACTTAACGCCCGGCGGCAAAAATCAAAGAAATTGTAGGCTTCCTCGGTATAGCCCATGCGAATTAACGGCCAGAGAACATACACGCTATCACGCGGCCAACAGTACGCGTAAGCATCGCGCTGATAATTAAGCGCCTCGCCATCGCTGCTAGCAATAACAGCACCGCGCTTATCAATATGCGCCTTGAGAAGCATCGTACTATTGATAAACGCCTGGCGATACTCTGGTTTGACACGCTGCGCTACTTTCTTCGCCGGACGCAGCCACAGCCGCCACCATTTAGCAGTAGCTTCAAAGCGCTTATGGATTGTTTGCGAAATAATATTTTTGTGTATGTAAAGTACTTCGCGCAAGGAAGTACCAGTGGCCAGCCAATAGTTTACCCGCGCCGAACCGTGGCCGGACAACTCTAATTTGAAGCGGATCGTCGAGTCGACGCGACCATGCTCGGCAGTCGAATTCGATAGCTCGCCATCATCAGCATCGCGATAAGTACCTTCGCGGCCCTCGCGGCCAAATACACCAACTGCATACTGGTCAAAGAACTTACCGCCGTCAACTTGGCCCGACGCTGCAAAGACTCGGCGTCCACGGTAATGAATGACAGCGTTATCGTCTGGCAACACTTGAACGGTATCAGTGCTGCTACCAGAATCGCCAATGATGAAAGCTTGATGCATAAATAACCGAACATCGCGCGTTTCAGGCCGCAAATTAACCACATGAATCGTCCGCAGAAGCACGTTAAAATCTGTATCGACCGCGTCGTCGAACTCTAACATAATGCCAATTTGTTCATTCACAGCCACGATATGGCCGATCAGCGCCTCGTGGTGATAACTAAATTTGCATGACCAGCCATCGTCGCTCAGCCACGATACACGGCCATCCGCCCAAACACCGACACGATGCCGAGTATTGCCGCCAATCGTATGGTTTTCTAAACCAACGTAAGGGAAATAAACATCGCTAACCTCGCCATGACGACTCAGCCCAACTTGCAGTTCGTTATTGCTAAGAATTATCGGTCGCGCCATCAATACCCCGCAATATTATGTTCATGCAATCGGTAGCGCACATCGCGCAGCGCATTCATGAAATACAAGAACGCGTCGTACGGCGAATCATACGGACTAAAATACGCATGCACGTCGCCGTCATTAAAGTACTTAGTACACATGTAGTACGGATGGTCGCTGGTCGTCAACTGCCGCCAGTCAGCAATCAAGCCAAGATCACCCGAACCAAGCACGTCGTTTTCCATAGCGTAGAGATCGCGCATTGCTTCGTGCTGCATACTATTGCCTAGCCACGCTGACAAGTCGCGCTCGGTATCAGCCCAAGTAGTCGTCTGCGGGCAGTCAATCTCGTCGTGCGCTTCTAGCGCTTGACAGGCGCCGCTAATCGTGTAGAAAGTATGGTTGTAACGCCCCAGCCAACGCTCAACAAAGTCAGCAAAGAACTCGAAAATGCCTGTGTCCGCCCAAATATTTTCACCAAAAGTCTCGAAATCCATAAATAAGTTAATTATTTCGCCGTCGTGGCCCATGCTTGCGTCAACCCAATCGACATAAGTCGGGGAAGTTAGCGGATACGATTCCCAATCGCGATTGCTAAAACGAAAAGCGATATCGTCGCTCAAACGGTAATTTTTCAACAATAGTTTGACATTTTTCGCGCCAGCTGGCCGGTACATGTAATTAGCATTGCGCCAACCGAGAACCTTATCCCAGCCCTCAGCGATAATACCTTTGTAGCCCTGGCTATCAGCCCACTGCGCTAGCTCGTTATTGTAACTCAGCTCGGTGTTGCGAAAAGCAGTGATTTCGACGCCAAACAGATCGCGAATCTTCTGGCGATGAATATCAACTTGCCGCTGAAATTCATCGCGGCTATAGAAAAACGCCAAGCTATGGTAATAAGTTTCGCCGACAATCTCGACGCGGCCAGTTGCGATAATATCGCGCAGCAAATCGATCACGTCTGGCGCCCAACGCTCAGCCTGGTCCAGCAATGTGCCAGTCACCGATAGCGACACGCAAAAATCTGGATACGCAGTCAGCAATTTACGCAGCAATGCCAGCATCGGCCGATACGACTTATCGGCAACTTTCTCAAAAATAAAGCGGTTGCTGCGATACTTATCAGCGAAATTGTCAAAATAATCATGCTTGAGTGCAATATCGAACACCGAATATTCGCGAACCCGCCACGGCTGATGCATGTGCAGATACAAAACCACTCCGCGTTTTTTGCTCATCATTTGGCTCCTTTCTGAGTGCGGCTATAAATTGATAAGCACTTGCTAGCGACGTCGTCCCAACTGATACGAGCATATTCCGACTTGATACCGCGCTTCATATCGTTTAGCAATTGCGGCGATTTAGCCAAAGCCACTAGCTGATCAGCCAACTTATGCGTATCCCAAAAATCATAACGAAAAACCGTATCGAGAACTTCGCCAACACCAGACTGGTTAGTCACGATTAGCGCTGTATCGTAATGCGCCGCCTCGAGCGCGGCCAAGCCAAACGGCTCGCTAACCGAGCTCATCACGAAGACGTCCGACACGCGATAAGCGTCGCGCCACTGCTTGCCACGGACAAAACCTGTGAAATATACTTTATCAGCAACCCCATGGTCAGCAGCAATCCGAATCAGCTCGTCGCGCTGCTCGCCGTCACCAGCTAGCAAAAAGGCAAAGCGGTCGTGCTGCTGGCAGGCCTTGGCAAAACCGCGCATCAGCTGCACCAGGCCCTTCTGCGCCGTAAAGCGCGTCACTGTCGATACCACCGTATAGCCTTCATCCTTAAGCAATTCTAAGTACTTGTAAGTCCGCCGATCATAGTCGTAGTTAATCAGCGAGCTAGCATCAATTGCGTTGTGTACGACCTCAATTTTGTCAGCTGGGATATGGTATTTATGAACGATAATCCCCTTAGTAATATTGCTAACAGCAATGATTCGGTCAGCCATCATCAGACCGTTATATTCAATCTCGTGAATGACAGGATTGCCAAATTCGCTAGCACCAGCGCGGTCAAATTCCGTAGCGTGAACATGAACGATTAGCGGCGCGTCGGTTAATTGTTTGGCGCGCATGCCAGCTTCCATCGTTAGCCAATCGTGGACATGGATAGCATCCGGCTTGTCAATCCGATCGACTAGCTGCTCGACATAGCCGACATATTGCTTTTGCACGCCCCGCATGGTCGTCAAATCGCCAGCCGGGACTTCATCGAGATTACGTGCCGTCACTGCGCCGCCGCCATAAGAATTCAACGTCTTATCGCCATGAAATGGCGGCAGCTCGGTCGCCGAGTAAATATTCAAGAAATCAATATCATCGTATTTTGCAGTGTAGGGGAGCACGAAATCAATTGACGCGCCCCGCTGAGCAAGCGCCTTAGACAAGTGATAACACGCGACACCGAGACCTCCGCTGTTGTGCGGCGGGAGTTCCCACCCTAACATTAATATCTTCATAAAAATTCTACTCGGTCATGCCGTAGCCTAACCATTCCCTTATGTTGTTCATTTAACAGTATAGCGCTTTTTTGCTTATGATTGCAACAAAAATAAGCATTTTGTGAAATTTTGTGAAAAATTATCGTGAAAATATATAGATTTTTTGCGGCAAACAGTGCATGATAGTAAGCATGGATAGCGCAATATCAACTTCGGTAATTAACGATCTAAAGAGCCTGCTGGTATCGCCGAATGCTTTTCGCTCGATGCTAGTGCTAGTTTTGTCTATGATTGCTGCTTATTGGTTGAGTAAGTTTCTAGCGCGCGGCTTGATTTTCATAGCACAACGTATCGGCCGCCGCAGCGACAATGAATCAGACGAAGCGCGCGTCACTCGGTTGCGGCAAACCGAAACATACCTGAGCGTGTCTATTGCCATCATTCGCACACTAGTGGTAGTATCGGTTGGTTATATCGCTTGGCGAATCCTCAGCCCAACCGCCGCTAACTCTAGCACCTCCGGCGGGCTAGCCGCTATTGGTGCTGGTGCTATGTTTGCTTTGGTGGCCGGACAAACTATCGGTATCGTATTGCGCGACCTGACCGCTAGCGCGATTATGATTTCAGAAAACTGGTACAAGATAGGCGATTTCGTTAAGCTCGATCCATTCACGGACTTGAGCGGCGTTGTCGAGCGCTTCACGCTGACCTCGACGCGTATTCGCGCTCTCAATGGCGAAGTCATCACCGTTCACAACCAAAATATCACTGGCGCCCGCGTCACGCCGCATGGTGTACGCACGATTGCTGTTGATATTTTCGTTCGCGACAAGCGAGCCGGCGTCGCTGCTATCCGCCGAATTATCGCCGCCATTCCAAAGGGTACGATGATGCTAGCGCACCCATTGCGAATTACCAATATCGATAAATGGGGCGACGAGCGCTGGCGTATTACTGTCACCGGGCAAACTCCGCCGGGGCGCGAATGGCTAATCGATAAATTTTTCGTCGAAGCTGTTTCTAGCCTCGATGACGACAAAGAAAAATCCGAACGCTTACTGTCGCTGCCGCCAATTCCGCATGCTGCTGATGAAACCGCTAACCGCCGCTTCAAGCGTGCCGTCCGCGTCAAAAAAGATCAGCCTAAAGATATCGCCATTGATGATATCTAAAAAGCATTTCGCTATGCTATAATAGGAAAGCGTAAAGGGGCATAGTACAACGGCTAGTATAACGGTCTCCAAAACCGTAGATTGAGGTTCGATTCCTCATGCCCCTGCCACAAACCACATAAGTGCATAATTGCAGTTTTAAGTTCCATTACCTATAATAATTTTATGAATCCTAGTTCTATCTCTCATCCGCACGCTATCATGATGGTTGGCTTGCCAGGCAGCGGCAAAACATTTTTCGCGCAGCAATTTTCTGAGATGTTTAACGCACCGTTTGTTGATTCGCAATTTATTAGCGAGCACAGTCTAGATAGCAATGCCAGCGAGGAGGTTTGTCAGCGATTTTTGGCCGAGATAGCACGCACCAAGCAAACTTTTATTTATGAAGACAGCAATTTAAGCCGCGTCCGCCGCGCCGAATTTGCGCGCTGGGCCAAAGGGCATGGTTATAAGCCGCTTATTATTTGGGTGCAGACTGATGAAGCAACTTGCCGGCGCCGTATTCAAAAAGGCCACTCGCTAGATACTATAAACTTTGATGCCGCCGTCAAGAGTTTCACCGAACCAAACGCCATCGAGAAACCAGTCGTTATCAGCGGCAAACACACATACAAAACCCAAGCGCGCACCGTATTAGCCCGTCTCGGCGATAGCAATCGTCCTAGCCGGCCAATGACTAGCTTAGCCAGGCAGCGCCCCGAGGTTCGCCGCCGCGGCATCAGTATCCAATAATAATATGCCTACTAAACCCCAAACTATCGACGATCCGGAGTTCGGCGAGATTGTTATCATACGCCGCGCTACTCGCTGCACCCGCATCAAGCTCGGCACCGACGGGCGCTTTGTCGTTACTAGCGGCCGGCTAGTACCGCTAGCGTTTATTCGCTCGTTTATTGAACAGTCGCGCGAAGACTTGCGCAAAATAGCCAAAGATTCGTCCATCGCCCAGCCATATCGCGACGGGCAGCTCATCGGCAAAACCCATCAATTAGCTATCGTGCCGACACAGATGATCAAACAGCCGGAAATTCGTACCATGCGCGGCAAGCTGCTAGTCAAGCTGCCGCCCGAATTTTCACTCGACAATCAGGAACTTCAACAGCAAATCCGCGACGAAGCAATCAAGATCTTGCGCCGCGATGCCAAAAAATACTTACCGCCGCTACTAGAAGAATTAGCTGGCGCTCATGGTTTCGCTTACCAACGCGTTCGCTTCAGCCACGCCGGCAGCCGATGGGGCAGCTGCAGCTCCAACGGAACGATTAGCCTCAACATTGCTTTAATGAAACTACCCGATGAATTGATTCGGTATGTATTGATTCACGAGCTCTGCCACACTCGCCATATGAATCACTCCGCAGCATTTTGGCGCGAAGTTGAACGCTACGACCCGCGCTACCGACTCCACCGGCAACAGCTCAAGCGCCAAACTCCAATCGTCTAAGTCTTTTCATAAATCGTCTTTACGGTTATACTTAATAATAGCTATGGGTGGCCAAGTCAAAGATTATATAAACATCGATCCGTCAACGCATCGCATGAAGATTATTCGCTGGATAGCGCTTTTGATTCCGCTGCTATTAGTGGCGTACAGCGTCTTCATGCAATTCTCGCCGCTCGGCAAGCCGACAGCAGTGAATATGTACGCTTTTTACGCGGTTAATATCTGTTGGGTCATTATCGGCTTTTGGCAATTTTTCGCAGCGCCGCGGCAACCTATCGGCCATATTGCTGGGCTCATCGGTTATCATATTTTAGCGTTAACTTACGTATTAACGGTTTCTGGTTTCGATATGCCGCTAATTTATACCTGGTCGGCGCTATTGCTAGCCAGCTCTGTTTACCTGGGCCAGTCTGGCATTAATATTAGTATTGCGACATTGTTTGCGGCTGCCTCGGGCAGTGTTATTATTCATGCTAGCGACGACAAACAAGTTGTGTCTATCGTCATCCACTTTTTGGGTACGCTCATCATCAGCTACATGGTCAAGATGGTCATTTCAGCCCAGGCGATTGATCAAGCCGAACTCTTGCGCAGCCAAACCGCCGAGCGTCTGCAGCGCGATCGCATAGTTACTATCGTCAACAACCTCTCTGACGCTATTATTAGCACCGATAGAAACGGCATCATTTCGCTATACAACGCCTCGGCGCTAAACCTATTTGATACTAATACCGATCTCGCTGGCAAATGTATTGACGATTTTATTTCGATCATTGACAAGAATAAACAGCCATTCAAGTTCGCTGACAAGCTGCATTCCGCCAAAACTACGCAATACCGCGACGATCTAACTGCCAGAATATCCAACGAAAGCATTCGCCTCAGCGCAACATACTCGCCAATTCGTAGTACCAACAGTGTCAGTGACGATGGCTATGTGATCATCTTGCGCGATATCACCAAGCAAAAATCTCTCGACGACGAGCGCGACGAATTTATTTCGGTTGTCAGCCACGAGCTGCGCACTCCGATAACTATCGCCGAAGGATCGCTGAGCAATGTCTCGCTGATGATCAAGCGCCCCGATATTCCAAAAGAAAGATTAATCAATAGCATCAGCACTGCTCACGAGCAAATTATATTTTTGGCGCGAATGGTCAACGATCTTTCAACCTTGAGCCGTGCTGAACGCGGTGTCGCCGACGAGCCGGAAAACATCGACGTCCAAGCGCTAATTGATGAACTATACGCCGAATACGCACCGCAAGCCGCTGACAAATCGCTAACCTTTGATATAGATATTGCACCACAAGTCGGCCAGGTTAGCCAAAGCCGCCTCTACCTCAAAGAAATCCTGCAAAACTTCATCACCAACGCCATCCGCTACACCGAAAAGGGCGGCGTCACCATCATCGTCAAGCCAGGCGAAAACGACACCATCAATTTTGCCGTCAAAGACACTGGCATCGGCATCAGTCGCAGCGACCAAGCACACTTATACCAAAAATTCTGGCGCAGCGAAGATTATCGCACCCGCGAAACTAGCGGCACCGGCCTAGGACTTTACGTTGTCGCCAAACTAGCCCTCAAGCTCAAAACCGAGATCAAACTCAAAAGCCGTCTCAATCACGGCTCAACGTTTAGCTTTTCGCTGCCCGCCGTGAAAAAGAATAAATCTTAACGTTTAAAAAAGGTGCAAAATCGCTTGCTATTTTCGCTCGGCAGTCGTATAATTAGCTTGACAGTCTGGGACATACCAGGCTATTTAATTTGGGAGGAAACACTATCGTGGCAAAATCCGCAAAAGGTAAATCAAAGCAAAAATCTCAAAACCGCATCACTCGCATTACTGCCGGCGACAAAGCTGCAAAGCCAAAAAAGCCGAGTATTCTGGCGACCGCCAAAGAATTAGCTGGCCGCGCGCAAACCGAGAAATCTAACGCCAAGACCACTAGGCCATCTGGCGCCAAAACCAAAACCGCCAGCAAAACCAGCAAATCAAAAAACTCAAAAAGCCGCCGCAATCCGCTCAGTGCTATCACTAGTTATTTCCGCGGCGCCTGGCAGGAGATCAAACAAGTCCGCTGGCCAGACCGCCGTTCGACCTGGGGCATGGTTGGCGCGCTGATTGTTTTCACTGCGGCGCTGTTTCTGGTTATTATCTTGCTAGATTACGGCTTCGCTTGGCTATTCAAACTAATCATGGGAACAAAGTAGAAAGGATCTTATGGCAAAATCAAATCGTTATGACAGCTCGCGGCAATGGTATGCTATCCATACTTACAGCGGCTACGAGGAAAAAGTCGCTGAAAGCATCCGCCAGCGCGCTCAAACCATCGACATGGCTGATAAAATTTTTGATGCCATTGTGCCGAAAGAAAAGCAAGTTCAAATCAAAAATGGCAAGCGCAAAATCATCAACGCCATCATCTTTCAGGGTTACGTCTTGGTCGAGATGAAATTAACCGACGAAACTTGGTATATCGTCCGCAACACGCCAGGCGTTACCGGCTTTGTCGGCAGCGGCACATCGCCAACTCCAGTTTCCGAAGCAGAAATTACCAAAATTAAAAAGCGCATGAACGTTGAGGATCCAAAACACCAAATCGACTTCACAGAAGGCGAGGTAGTCAACATTATCGACGGACCATTCAAGGGATTCGACGGCACTGTCAGCGAAATCGACTCAGCCAAAGGCACTCTCAAAATCATGGTCAGCATGTTCGGCCGCGACACACCAGTCGAGCTCGATGCTTTGCAAGTCAAAAAAGTCTAGGCCGCCAAGCAAAAATCCTATCACAGCAAGAGAGTTGACGTCCTGCAAAACCGTACAACTCGCCGAGCTTTAGCTTGCGTAATCTCGTAAAACACGCTATACTATAGCAGTTACGCACTAAATATCAGCTTCTCAATATATTTAGTAAAGGAAAATTATGGCAAAGAAAATTATTGGTAACTTGAAGTTACGTATTCCAGCTGGCCGGGCGACTGCTGGACCTCCGGTCGGTTCAACACTTGGCCAGTGGGGCTTGAATATGATGGACTTTATCAATCCATTCAACGAAGCCACCAAAGGTATGATGGGCAAGGATGTTATCGTACACATTCAGGTCTACGAAGACCGCACCTTCACCTGGAACTGCCTGGGGCAGCCGGTCGACGACATGATCCGCAGTGCTATCGGCATCCAAAAGGGCAGCGGCAAGCCGCACGTCGATAAAGTTGGCAAAATCACTCGCGCCCAGCTAGAAGAAATCGCCAAAACCAAGATGGATCAGCTCAACGCTATTGATTTAGATGGCGCCGTCAAGGTAGTTGCTGGTACCGCTCGCAGCATGGGCGTAGAAGTTGTTGACTAACTAAATAGTTTACACACTCCGGCGCCTAGGATATAATAGGCTAAGTGTCGGGGTGTGGCGCAGCTTGGTAGCGCGCACCGTTCGGGACGGTGAGGTCGCTGGTTCAAATCCAGTCACCCCGACCATTGAACCCGTACTCAAACCCGTGTCATGGTGAACCCGTGGCGCGGGTTTTGTTTGCCTTATACTTGCTGGATTAGGATGGTATTTTACGCTACGCAACTACTGTGGCAACTACTATAGCGCCACGTTTATCATCAAAGTCGTATATACGCTCGTCGCTTTAGCTTTTGCTGGCGGCGGTGTTGCTATAGGAAAATATAGACGCAGCATCATTGATACTACTCGACCATCATCACGGCTTTAACCAATCAACTCACAAAGATTTCTATACCGCTGGCGCTTAGTTGTGGTAGAATAGAATTATAAATTAT
>CAUOLJ010000001.1:0-113159 GCA_963456275.1 uncultured Candidatus Saccharibacteria bacterium | reverse complement strand
TCATATCAAGGCTGGGCGCCAAACCGATTTGCTCTTCTAAATTAGCGTGTTCGCGTTTAGGCGGCTTGATATAATAAGGAAAAATTTTGCGCAAATAACGCAGCGCCTTCTTGACTGGCAGACCGCTATAAAAAGGACCAATGTAGGTCGCACCGTCATCAGCAGGGCTGCGCGTAAAAGTCACCGTCGGCCATTCGCTTTTCATATCAATTCGTACAAAAGTTTGTGATTTATCATCGCGCAGCAGAATATTGTAGCGCGGCATATAACGCTTGATCATCTCGCTTTCTAGAAATAGCGCGTCAATCTCGCTCTCGGTTTCGATCCAATCGGTATCATAAATTTCGGCGACCAGCGCCCGAGTTTTGGCATCAAAATCTTTGCCGCTCTGAAAATACTGCCGCACGCGGTTTTTTAACACCGCTGCTTTGCCGATATAGATGATCTCGCCGCTCGCCGACTTATGAAAATAAACACCGGGGCTGCGCGGTAGAGTTTTAAGCTTTTGCTGCAACTGTTTATTCACAAGTACTATTATATCTTATATCAAACAACTAGGCTGCTGATTATGTCAGCCGACCTCTTCTTCTATAGTCATTTTCTATTACGCAATATTATCTCAAACAACTCAGGAAAAGTATCGTCAGCCATGTCACGCTTACCACAAAAATGCCCGTATCCTGGAAATAATCGATAACAGGCAGACGGGAAAGATTTTTTTAGAATTTTTATTGCAGTATCAACTCGCACCGAGTCATTGTCAGAGTAAAATATAGTTAGACTACGTACGCGATCAAGTAGCGCCTCGTCAATCTCAAAATCAAAAAAACCGCCACGAAGTGGCTCATCATATGGAGCTTCAGGGTTAAACTTATCGCCAAAAGCTGGCGCAACAAGATAAACGTCGCCTGCACAAATTTGCGGGTTCTCGCTCATCCATTGAATTAGAAAACCCCCGCCACAACTATGACCAACCAGTATGGTTTCCGAATTTACATTATATTTTTCAAAAGTCTGTCGCCACAGTGAGTAATCTGGTCGCCATGATTCAGGCATCTCGGGCGTCTGAGTGTCAATACCGCGAATTAACAGCTGCTGTTGCAGCCATGGAAGCCAAATCGAGTTACTGGCGCTCGGTAGATTTGGATTGAAATACGATTGTTTGGACGGCTTACCGTGAACAATTATCGCCTGCTTCATATTTCAATATTAACATAATGACAAGCCAGCCCCCGTGTCTGTTCCCTCTTAGAACAATATGAAGAGATAGACAACAACCTTTTCACCTTCATTACCAAGCTCCGACGAAGTAATTCAACTGCCAAATTCCAGGAAACAACGAGCTATCATCGTACCAAAAGCTGGCCATTCGCTCCATCCAAGCGGCGAGAACAAGCACCTAGCGCCCCTCTCGCAACAGCAAGCCTGCCAATTGGTCGTCAACACCGGCTTAAAAATTTTGAGCACCAGCTTTCCAGACGGAGACTCAGAGTAAACAAGAAAGCACTTCAGCGGCCTATCAACGGCGTAAGTATTCTTCTAAAAATTCGCTCCACTCCGGCGCATTCTTCTCGCGGAAATAATGGTGCAAGAAATCAACCATAATTTGCTGGCGGCTTTCTGCTTCCGTCTTCCCTGGCTCGGTCAGCATCAAGCCCTTCAGTTTCAGCAGCTTTTCAAAGAAATGATTGATAAAGCCGTCGGTATCATGCGTATTGCCGTCAGCATTATATTCGTGCGCCGCCAGATTAACATTCGGCCAAACTGCGGGGTCAAAAATCCGCCCGCCATGATGGCAGGCATAAACCAGCGCCCGCTCAATCCCAACCGCGCCAATAGCATCGCACATGTCAGCGTCGGACACCAGCTGTCCCGCCAGCCGCTGTGGTTGCCTGCCGTTCAGCCGTTTGCTATAACCAATCGCCGCAATATTTTCCAGCACCGCCCGGCTTAAACCGTCGGACACTTCTGCCTGCGCCATAATATTTACTGCGTTCGTCAATTTCTCTGCCTGCGCCTTGCCAACTAATTTGTAATCATCGACGTCATGCAGCCAAGCCGTCAGCAGCGCTTCTTGCAGATCCACTGATTCGCTGCATTCGCTAGCAAAACGCTCTGCCAGCAGCGCCACCCGCTCGACATGATCGTCAGCGTGTCCTGAGGTGTCGCTGCCTAGTAATTCACGGACCAATAGTTTAACTTTATTAAGTTCAGGAGTTTGCCCATTATTCATAACAATTATTATAGCCTACAACTACCGTCTGCACCACTAGATTGAGTTAATAAATAAACTACCGCAGACATTTCTCCACAATACATCGGCATGTTATAATTAGTTAGCGTATGAAGCACTTAAAATATGCAGCAATCACACTATCTATTCACGGCTCTCTTGAAATTGTTGGCGGCCTGATGGCGCTTTTGCCAGTTAGCAAAACCAAAGATTATATTTTCGCAATGCCATTTTTGCGAGATAATTTGACAATGATTGGTATCATCGGCATAATTTTTGGATTGCTGAGAATAGCTGCAGCAATTGGTTTGTGGCGAAATTTATTGTGGAGTTGGTGGCTAGCAATGATTATGTGTATAATCACCCTTATTCTGATGATTTTCATGATACCCTCAGGAATCGGCGACGGCATACTAGCGGGTTTAGCAACTGTTTGGCTATTAATCGCCCGATACGGTAAACTTAAAATCATCAACGGGTAAACCTCATGCTACAATATCTGTAAGCTTTGTTAAATTAAGGAGGTTTTATGAAAACGCCAAAATTACTATTAATCATCGCTGGATCGCTTGCGGTTATTGCAGCAGTATTAATTGCTGTCAGCTGCATACCGCCGTCCGAACCGGAACCAGAATACGTTTGCGTCAAAAACGGCCAGCCAAGTTCCGGATTCAAAGACACTAAGAAAAACTGCCCGATAACTTCAGAAAGCTTGAAGGCTCATATGACGTGGGAAGAAGGCCCGTTCGGCAGAGGCAAATATATCATGCGCCAAATCGCCGTCGTATCGACACTTGGCGCGATTGGCTGCGCTGTTGCTTCGCCAATTGTAAAATCAAAGCAGAACAAAAAGTTAGAAAAATAAAACTAACAAACTCATATAATATAACTAACTGGACCTGTCGTCTTTTTATGCAGGTAAGGTTACAAAACACAGTGTAATTTTACGGAAAATTTGACTTTTTGTCCTAATATTGATATACATTAGCTTTTCGCTCAAAGTTTCGAAAAGGGCGAAGAGTTGTCCTTTGCTTTGAGCTCGCCTTTTGGAAGGGGGTGAAAAGAATGGGTGACCGCGCTATCGCTGGAGGTGCCCTTCTGAGCGCGCCTGGGATGATCGCCATCGTGACGACCGCAATCCTGCACCACATCGGCATGTCCGATGTGGTGTGCGGTGTTGTCGGAATGATCATCGCCGTCCCTGGAGCCATCATTACCTACATCCTGCTCATGCGCTACTGGCGCAAGCAGGACGGTGAAAAGTAGGGTTGGCCCGCTTGAAAATAGCTCGCTGAAAATTGTTCAATTCGGTTCGAGGCGCACATTTTAGCGGCTGCTGGATTGAAATCCAGTTTCCGGCTTGAGCACGTTTTCGGCGGGCTATTTTCTTTTTTTACAAAAACCGTCGCCCTTCCAGCGCGTGCCCGAGGGTAATTTGATCGGCATACTCTAGATCGACGCCCACAGGAATGCCGCGAGCTAAACGCGAAACTTTGGTAGCCAGGTGCGATTCCTTGATTTGGCGCTGGATGAATAGCGCGGTCGATTCGCCCTCGACGCTAGCGTTGGTGGCGATAATAACCTCCTCGACGTTATCGTCGCGCAATCGCTGCAATAGCTCGGGTATATGAAGCTGCTCTGGACCAACGCCGTCAATCGGCGAAATCGTTCCGCCCAATACGTGATAAGTACCCTGGAATTGCCCGGTGCGTTCTAATGCCACTATATCTAGCGGCTCTTCAACAACGGCAACTAGCTGGCGATCGCGTTTCGGATCGTTATATAGTGGCGAGATTTCCTGGTCAGCATCAATTAGCGCGAAAGTTTTCGGGCAACTTCTGACCTGAGCATGCAACTGCCGCAAGGCATTCGCTAGCGCTTCGGTAGTGCGAGAATCGTTTTTTAGCAAGAAATAAGCATAGCGCTCAGCCGTCCGCGGCCCAACGCCTGGCAAATGACCCAACTCCTCAATAACACGCTCAAGCGCGCTTGGCAATAGAGCCATTAGTTTATAATCCGAGACTTCCTAGCCCGCCCATCAGCGGTTTCATCTTTTCGGCAGCAATTTCCTGCGCTTTAGCCATACCGTCACGGATAGCAATCTCGATCCAGTGTTCAAGCTGGTGGATATCATCTAGATCAACGTATTCTGGATTAATTTTAATTGACTTGATCTTGAGCTCGCCGGTGATTTGGACAATGACTGCACCATCGCCCGCCTCAACCTCGACGATTTCTTTAGCTAAAGCTTTCTGGGCTTTGCGCAAATCATTCAACATTTTCATTTGATTCAAGGCCATTTTGACTCCCCTTCTTCAGAAATTAACTCTACCAATTATAACTTATTACGGCAATTTTTTGTAGACATAGAGCCGGTCGCCATTTTGAGCGCGAGCGTTAGTTATAATACTCTCTAGCTGCCATTCTTTCGGAATCTTGCGGCGGGCGGCGCGCGTCGCCACCGCTTGGGTTGCTTCGAGATTAAGCTCGGTAGCAACCGTTAAGGATTTATTGTAGTGAGAAGCTAGATTATAAATAGGCGCCTCGTCCGCATCAGCCAAGAGTATCATATTCTTTTGACGCTGCAATTGGGCATTAACTAGCGATAGATCACTATTGTAGGCGCGAACAACAGCCGGATTGTACGTATATCCGTTAAAATATTGATTAACGCTAATATAAATCAATCCGCTGACTAGTACGCTTAATGGCAATAAACCCGCAACGCGAGCATACGGATTGCAAGGAAATAGCCGATACCAGTAGCGAATCAAGAAATCAAAGCCAGTAGCAACTGCAATCACCATCAGAACAAATACTGCATACTGATTGTTATAATTAAGCAAGGCGAGCGGCACCATAACCAAACTCATCAAGATAGTAACATAGCTACGCGCTGTATAATGCGTGGCTGCCAGGCGGCAAAAACCTAGTAAAGCAATAGCCGTCAACGGCATAGCATAAGCCGGCCTCAGCAGACCGTCAGCAGCGCTATCGGTAGCGGCAAAACCAAACAAGCTAAGGCTCGAAAGCAGCGCATTAGTTTTGATATGAGCGAAATCTGGCGGCAAACCGAGTAGTATTTTACCAATGCCTTTTGGTTCTAATATTAAGGCATAAACTAGCGGCGCCATCGCAGCCAAGCCGACCAACAGCGCAATAAGTAGTTTTTTCTTGGGTAGCCGCCTGATAATCGCTCGGATATGCGGATGAACTAAAGCCACGATAATTATAATTAAGTCCAGGTATACACCCATCGGCAAATAAAGCGCGACGCTCATCAACACGCCGCCGAGCACTTTCCAGAATGTATGAAAATGTTTGCCGCGCGTTACATACATGCCCGCAACCATCAGCCATATTGCAACAACACTAAAGGCAATGCTAGGCGTACCGTCCTGCGCTTGGAATAGAAAATGTGTCGAAGTTGCCAATACAATCGTCGAAATGACAGCAACGTTGGGCTTGAACCAAGCGCGAATCAACATGAAAATACCTAGCATCGTCAAGGTGCCGAGCGCAATTGACGGCAGTTTGATCGAAAATTCGCTGACACCAAACACAAAAATTGATAGCCGCTGCAGTAGATAATACGGTAGATTTACCACCATCGACGGCTCAAGAGTTTGGCGCGACAACATACTAGCCTGGCTAACAGATTTGATTTCTTGCTCGCGCAAACCGCCAGGAGTATACAATACGCCGATCCATAGCACTGCCACCAAAAGTACGGCGATGCAAAAATAACTCAAAACATAGCGATATTTATATAAAGTATAGTCCGCAGGTTTACGCATACTAATTATGATTATATCACGCGAGAGATTATTCGTGGCGCTTATCGAGCGACATAAAACGCAGGCGCTCTGGGTGGAAGTATAATTGGACTTTGCCAACCGGGCCATTACGGTGCTTAGCAATTATTAAGTCGGTGATATTGGCGACATCTGGATTGTCTGGTTCGTAATAGCCAGGGCGATAAATAAAAGTAACAATATCAGCATCTTGTTCGATACTTCCCGACTCGCGCAGGTCAGCCAGCTGCGGGATTGGCGGCGTACGATTCTCAACCGACCGGCTAAGCTGGCTAAGCGCTATCACTGGCACATTCAGCTCGCGAGCGATAATCTTCAAGCCGCGGCTAATCTCGCTAACTTCTTGGACGCGATTGCCGTTGTAATTACCATTAGCCTGCATCAGCTGCAGATAGTCGATGACAATTAACCCGAGCGTTTGATTATGCGCGATTCGGCGGGCTTTGGTGCGCATACCAAGAACGCTGAGCGCTGGCGTGTCATCGATATAAATCGGCGCTTCAGCCATTTCGCCCATGGCTTCGCTAATTTTTGCAAAGTCGTCATCGCTGAGATTACCAGTACGAATATTCCAGCTATCAACACCGGCAGCATCAGCCAGCATACGATCGATTAGCTGCTGCTTACTCATCTCGAGACTAAAGAATAACACTGGCAGTTTAGCAATAGTCGCCACATTGTATGCCAAGTTAGTGACAAACGTCGTCTTACCCATAGCTGGCCGGGCTGCCAGGATAAAAAGGTCGCTGCGCTGCAAGCCGGCGGTCATATTATCGAGATCTTGATAGCCGGTACGTATACCGCGCAGCTGGCCTTTATTGCGGTGTAACTCCTCGATGCGCGAAAAACTCTCGTCGAGGATAGTTTCGATACTGACCAGATCTTGCTTAATCGTTTGGTCAGAGACGTTGAATAGCTCAGCTTCTGCCTTCTCGAGGATTTCCTGGGTTGGAATTTCTTCGTCGAATCCTAACTCGCTGATTTCGCCGCTAGCTTTGATTAGGCGCCGGCGGACAGCTTTCTGAGCAACAATTTCGGCATAACTAGTAGCATGAGCAGCTGTAGGCACATAGTTGGTTAGCTCGGTTAAGTACGTCGAGCCACCAATTGTCTCGAAATTATCCGTCTTCTTGAGTTCCTCGGTTAAAGTCAAGAGATCGACTGGCTTATGCTGCTCGTACAAATGCATCATACTTTTAAAAATCAGCTGGTGCCGTTTGTCGTAAAAATCTTGTGGTTTTACTGTCTCGCTGACATCCGCTAGCACGTCGTCGTCAATCAAAACTGCTCCGAGCAAGCTCATCTCGGCGTCGATACTCTGCGGCGGTATTTTGGCAGTGACTTCTTTTTGCTTGGCCATTACAAATTCACCTCTTCTCCTCCGCCCATAATATCAAGAATAGCGGCGGTTTGACTATCTTTTGGTGGTTTTGGCTTAGCGCTGATGATAATTTTACGGTCAAGCTTTTGTGCCTGTAGAGCGCCAGCAAGCACTGGCAGCGACTTTTCGATTTGATTTTTAGCAAATTTCTTACCAGCAAAAATCGTTAACTGCTGATCGTCTAATTCGTAACCGCTTTTCGCGAGATAACTGTAGGCGCCAGCGGATTTTGCATGAACAGCCTCGAGAAATTTTGACCATTCAAAATTAACTGTTTGGTTTGGCTGGACATTTTTCTTCTTTTTTTGCGGAACATCGCTAGCTGACTGCGGCGCGTAAACAGGCGCTGGTTCGTTCACGGCCATTGGTTGCGCCGATTCCGGCTGCGCTGGCGTTGACGCCGCAGGAACATCAGAATTAGAAACATTTGTATTAGAACCAAGCGCTATCAGCAATTTGACATACGGCCAAGCGGTTTTCTGATTTGATAATAATTTGTCGGCCAGCGGTAAGCAATTAGATTTATTGATGATGTCGCTACGGATTTCGTGCAGTAATTGCTCGTTGATAGCATTGGCTGGCACGCCTCTATGCTCAAGCGCGCGTAAGGTATCGGCGATAGTTTGTAAATCGCCCGCGCAATAAGCCTTTAGCAGCTGTTGAATTTCAGCCGTGCTTGCTAAGCCTAGCGAATCTTCGACCATAGCGGCAGTGACTGTCTCGCTGCTTAAATTTTGCATTTGATCTAGCAGGCTAATACTATCGCGGAAGCTTCCCTGCCCATAGCGAGCAATTAGCTGCAAGGCGTCGTCGTCGATAGAAATCTGCTCGGCATCAGCAATGGTACGTAAGTGCGCGGCAACTTCGTCTTGGCTAATTGTCCGGAAATTAAAGCGCTGAACGCGGCTAAGAATCGTAGCTGGCAATTTATCGGCGTCAGTGGTTGCTAGGATAAACACAGCATGCTCGGGCGGTTCTTCAAGCGTTTTGAGCAGTGCATTGAACGCTGATTTGCTCAGCATGTGAACCTCGTCAATAATATAGATTTTTTTGGGGGCGCTAACGGGCGCAATCTGAACCTTCTCGCGCAAATCACGGATATCTTCAACTGAATTATTGCTGGCTGCATCAATCTCGATAATGTCGAGATGAGTTGATTCATCGTGATACGGCAAGCGATTAATTTCGTGCGCCAGAATCCGCGCAATCGACGTTTTGCCAACGCCGCGCGGCCCTGTCAATAAATAAGCGTGCGCCGTCGTTCCGTTAGCAATTGCCCGCTCTAAAATCGCCGTAATATGCGGCTGCCCGACAATCTCGCTCAGCGACCGGCTGCGATATTTCCGATATAAAGCCTTACCCATTTGTTATATTATAGCGCAGAATCAGCGATTAAAATAGCGAAGCTTGAACTGGCGCTAAATCTAGCTGCTCAACAGTACGGCTAATGGTCATATCGTATCCGATATATTTTTTGATTGGTAAGAAAATAAAGCGGCTATTTTGCTGCATAATTAGCATACCGCCAATTAGCCCTGCGAAGCGTCCAGCGATTTTTGGCTCGATTATTTCCGTTAGATCATCGCTTTTTGGTTCGATAGTTAGCATGTATGGCGATAAATTCAAGAACTCGCTGTTATCAAATTTAACGCCTAACTGCTCTGCGATCCGCTGGATTGTTTGATGTAATTTCTGCTTGGCTAGCGTCGGATCGTAATACTCATTTGCTAGAATTGTTGCTTTCTTGCGCAGCTGCACACTCTCGCAAAGACCTGGCAGCCGGGCGATCTTCGCTTCGTATTGGCGAGCGATATTAGCGCTAGGAAACACCTCAAGGATAGCAGCATTGCGGGCACCTTGTTCTAACAATCGCGCTAGTTTGCGTTCAGCATAAGAAATACCGACCTTTATCACCTCTGGCGAGAAATAAGCTAAGTACAAGATATGTGGCTGCTGATTAAGCTCGGTCTGCTGCTGGCTGATATTGGTAGTATTATAGAATGCTGGATTAAAGCCAGTCTTCTGCTGGCATTCTGGACATTGTTCGTACTTATCATCAAGCTGGCGGTCACCGGGACAGCGATGGCATTGCTTAGCTGCCAAATCGTACCAACCAATACATTTTTTGGTACTAGTATCAAACGACAGAGTAAATTCGCCTTGCGGTTGCATACGCCAGAACTTACCGTCATTATCCATGACGCGCAAATACGGCAAGTTACTACTGGGATCGTAGCTGACTCGCGTAAATCGAAAAGTTCCCTCGCCTAAATCATGCATTAATACCCCTATTTGTGATGATCCAAACTTATAGGTTATAGAGCTGCTTCAACTGCCGCCCAGGTAGCATCAGGATTGTCTTCTGGCACAATGATAGTAACCTGATCGCCAACATTGATACGGAAATAGGTCACGCTCGCCAGCAAAATCCGATATTCTTTGCCTTGCGCTTCAACATAGTAAGCACCGTCATGCTGCGTAAGCGTACCGATAACTTGCTTGCGGGCAACCGGGCCAATTTGCTTGTAAATGAAACCACCATCATCTGCGATAGTTAGTTTGAGGATATCGCCCTCAACTAGCTTAGACTTGCTAGCATAATTAGCCGGTACCGGGTAATTTTTGCCATCTGGACCGACCATCGTCTGGCCATCGAAAACGCCCTCGATAACTTTGCCCGAAACATCCTCGCGGCTGTTAGTTGGCATAACGACTTGCCCATCTTCGCCCATTATGCTAATTAGTAGCTCTTTGGCAGCAGCCAAATTAGTCTCGGCGTCTTGAATAAGCATCTTGAGCCGCTTGACTTGTTTCTCTGGTAATTCTGACATACTAGTCTCGCAATCCTTTGTATGTTTTTATAATATCATTCCAATTATAACGCATCAGGATATCACGTCAACCCTTTAGGCTATCTTTCCACAAGTTTAACAGATATGAACGCAAAGTCGTTGTAAAAATCGTCGACCACTTCAGGCATACAAAAACGCCCCCAGATTTTGGAGGCGTTTTCTAAAACAATACGATCGTGCGAATCTGGAAATATATTCGAGATTAAGCGACTTCGACAGTAGCGCCAGCCTCTTCCAAGGCTTTCTTGGCAGCTTCGGCTTCGTCTTTACTGACTTTCTCTTTGATTGGGCTTGGCGCGTTATCAACCAAAGCTTTCGCCTCGCCGAGGCCAAGGCCAGTTAGTTCCTTGACGGCTTTGATGACGGCGACTTTTTGGCTGCCAGCGTCTTTCAAAGTGACGGTAAATTCAGTCTTTTCATCAGCGGCGGCCGCACCAGCGTCGGCAGCTGGACCAGCAACGGCAACTGCGGCAGCAGCTGGCTCGATGCCGTATTCTTCTTTGAGGATATTCTTTAATTCATTTACTTCGAGAACTGTCAATTTAGTCAGCTCTTCGGCAAGTTTCTTTAGGTCTGCCATAGTGATTCTCCTTGTAGTTAAAACTTTTTAATTAGATTGGTTGCTTAAGCGGTTGCTTTGTCTGCCACGCCGTCCAGCAATGCATGTAGATTGCCAGAAAGCGCGTTGGTAACGTCGTGCACCGGACTGAGCAGTTGTGCCACAGCCTCGGCGATGAGCTGATTCTTGCTCGGCAAGCCAGCCAGAGCTACCACATCGGCAGCACTCTGGGCCAAGCCCTCACCGCTGAATCCAGCGACTAGTTCGACGCTAGGATGAGTCTTTGCAAAGTCGTTAAGGACTTTAGCGGCCATCACCTCGTCGTCGCTAGAAACAGCATAAATTAGCTGGCCTTGCAGCGCAGAGGTATCAGTCTCTTTGAACGTCTCGCTAGCGGCAAAAGCTACGCGCACCAAGCGGTTCTTGACAACTTTGACGACCACGCCATTTTCGCGAGCAGCTTTGCGCAGCTCTTGCAATTTAGCTACGCTGGTGCCCTGGTATTTAGCCACGGCAATAGCTTTTGCGCTGGCAAACAACTCGCTCATCTCTGCAACCAAAGCTTGTTTCTTATCTTTGGAAATTGCCATTGATAATACTCCTTTGGTTTATTTGATATTTATGCGATCGTATTGTTAAGGGGCGACATTCGGCGAGCAACAAAAAAACTTTGGCGCTCGCCAAAGACTATACTACAGGAAAAGTTGATTCCCTCGGCGGCATATTAAGCAGAATTACTCCTGCGGCCGCTGTCTCTGGCAATGTCTAATATCTATTATAGCAAATTTTGCTGCATTACACAATAGCAAATGCTTGACATCTTTAGGTGTTTCTGGTACAATAGAGATTCGTGAGAACGAAGACAAGCCCTGGTGTTTGTACAAGGGAATGTAATACGCTTAACCCTGCTGACAAGCAGGGTTTTTCCAGTCAACAATATCCAGAGAAGTATGATTCAAACGACCTAGTTGACAGTCTGGCTATTGATTATCTAAGAGCAGCCTCGCGGGAGCGTCCTGATCTGATTGAGCATGCTCATAGAGTTTATGGGTTAGTTAAGGCTTTTGCCGGCGATCTTATGCCTGATACACGCGATGCAATTATGCTGCATGATATCGTATCCCGATTCCGCAACCCAGACGGAAAATATAGCCAAGAATCGCGCGACGCTGCCGGACTAGCACTATTAAGATACTTTACCGACCCCAGAATCCCCCATGATAAAGCACGCTATATTCGGGATATCTTGTCAGACTTCGACGAGATTGAGGTAGCAGCTGGCAGACATCGAAAAACATTAGCCGACGAAGCCGCCGCAAGCTTGCCAGATGAGAATAATAGTCGCAAAGATATAGCCAGCGTCATTTCCGATAGGTACGAAGGCGTCGTTCCAAGAGAAGCTTGGGCTATATCGGAGGCTCGCATCGATCCAGAATACATGAAAGGCTTCTTGAAAACCGTAAACATTGAGTCTGTCATTATTAAAGCCTGCGAGCTGGTTGATAATCTGGAACACCCAACGTCCAGACGAGAGTCTGCTCTATTGCAAGATGTCTTAGAAGCGGAGTCGTTCTATGCTCCGCTGTGCGAGGTATTAGGACTAGAAGCTTTAGGCTCGAAACTGCTAGGCCTGGCAAAACGTATCCGCCTCGAAAAGTTAAATAAGTTTGATTCAATAAAACAAGCAAGAGACATGCTGTTTAATATAAAAACGGTCGGGGTCAGGCGCATACTGGAGAATATTTTCGGAAACGAATACGACGTCTCTCTCGTAGTGGGTCCTGATTATAGCGGAGAATGTCCTGCTGAAGTTGGCGAATTCGCAGCTCAACTACCGAACGGCTGTCTGATTTCTGGCAACTACCGCTTAAAGACTATCGGCTCACTTGCTGATAAATTAAACCGCAGCAACGGCGATATGCCTATGGACCCATTTGCCATGATGGATATCTCGCCCGATAAGCAATCGTCGGCGAAAAATTTTGCTGAAATAGTAAAAATCCTTTCCAACACGCCAAATATTGAATTGCAAAAAGCACCTAGTAAAAAATCCGCCCTCTATATCCAAGGCACTGGCGACTATGTCGAGATAATGACTCAAGCCCTAGCCGAAGCTGGCGTAGATAAATCAGAAATCGAAATAAAACAGCAAACCGAAGCAGATATTGAAAAACGCGGCTACAAGAAGATGGAGGTTTCGAAAGTAACGTTTATCGTAAGACAAGAACATCCATACCAGCCTGGCGAGATAGTCGATATTCCTATCGAATTCCAATTCTTGACTATAGACGAACGCCGGCGGTCGCGAATCGGCGATATTGCGCACATTGCTTACAAGTATATCGATACCAAGCTCAAGAAAGAAGGCTACTATGAGTTATCTGATGACGACCCTAGAAAGAAAGCCCTAGACGAAGAGGCTCGTAAAACGCGTAAATTATTTGTAGGAGTACTAAACGACATCTACGACCGTATGAGCCGCTTAAATCCTGACAGTTACGAAACCAACGGCCAGTCAGACGAAGGCGGCGAGAAGTTATTTTGTGAACTTGAACACCTTTTGCAAGAGCTGGATATAATTGAATTATAACTGCTGAACAATTGATTGAATTTCAACGTTTATTTGCTCGGCTGTCTTGTAATAACCATTGCTGTAACATTCTATGACATAAGATGAGGGCAATTCGCTAGCAATTGTACGATAGGCGGCATCAACGCGTTTCTGAAAACTACTACTGCGCGACTCGAAAGTATCTGAAGTGTCTAGACTTTGGCTGCGCTTAGCAATCCGTTTTTTACGCTCGTTCTCGTTGTCGAGAGCTAAAATAATAATGAGATCCGGCTTCATGTAACGTTCGTCTGTAAAAAGTTTAGTAATTGCCATAATATGATCCGTATTAACTCCCTCGCCATAACCTTGATAGGCTAAAGTTGAAATATAGTTACGCGCCGAAATGACAACAGTGCCGCGATTTAAGGCTGGCGCAATTTTTTGTTGCCATAATTCGCGGCGAGCAGCGCTAAATAGCGCTAGGTTGATTTCAGGATCGCGGGCTAGAGTGCCGTTCTTGATTAGCGAGCGCAAGTAGCTAGCAATGGGTGTGGTTTTATCTGGGTCGTCGCTGCCAGGCTCCTCTACAATTATCACTTCCCGGCCTTGCTGGCGGTAACAATCGGCGAGCAATTCAGTTTGGGTTGATTTGCCTGTACCGTCGTTACCTTCGATGACGATATAAGTACCGCTCATTACACAATCTCCAGCCTTTACAGTAATCCTTCGCTAAGACCAGCGACAGGTTGCGGTAATTTTACCGGTGAAGCGTAAGCTCGCGGCAATAACATCCACGGCCGCCAAGCAGCCTTAACAGCAGCAAGATCAGCGCTAATATTAGCTTGATAATTACCAGAAGCCTTAGCATATTCGGTAGCCACTGGTCCAGTAGCGCTAAAGACAATCTGCGCTATACGATAGCCAACTGGTAGCACGATGTACTCGTTTTCGTTGAGATTATGAACCTCCATAGTCCAGCGGTTAATATAACCTGGATCACCCCAACCAGCGCAGTAGCAAGCCGAGATGCCGATACGTCCAGTAGTACTACGGGCTTGCATACTAGTAGTACCTGGCGGCAGAATGCCAATAAATTCATGAGTATGCGCTAGGATTCGCTCGTTTGGCCGCAAGACGATGACCGGATGATTGTCATTAATACCTTTGATGCTATCAATGCCAGCGACACCTTGATCAGTAATTCGACAGCGAACTTCGCGCCACGGTTTAGCAATTTTGTATTCACCAAAGTAGCGCCGAACGTCAGTTTCGTCGAATGGATTAAATAGCCTTTCCTTCCCCTGACCGCCAGCTCTATAAAAATAATAGCCAAGCGTTACATCAACACTACTACCATTGATACGCGCTGGTACTGGGTCGCAAACAATATGACCGCCTGCTAGTGCTGCTGCGATTTCTCTATCGCTATAAATGCCAGTTGGCGATGATAATTCGGTCGAATCTGTTTTCATGTCTTTTCATTATACATTCACCGCTACCGCTTACACAACTAGCATATGATATGATTAAGTTGATGGAACGCGATCAGAAAAAACAGTGCAGCATAGTAGTCGCCTACGATCGCCGACGCGGTATTGGCATTGACAACAAACTGCCGTGGGGGCGCAGTTTGCCAGCAGATTTGCAGCATTTTCGCCAATTAACCACTGGCGGTACAGTAATTATGGGCCGCAAAACTTATGAATCTATCGGCCGTCCGCTACCAAATCGCCAAAATATCGTATTAACTCATACTAAGCTAGACGGCGTCGCAACAGCTAGCTCGCTAGAAAGCGCTCTGCGAATGGCAATTACAGATAACATATACATCATTGGCGGAGCAACCGTTTACGCGGCCGCACTCAAATCAAATGTGGTAAGTAGAATATACGCTACAGAAGTCGACGCAGAACTTCCAGCGGATACATTTTTCCCCGAGCTTGACGATACTTGGCGTAAAACATCAGAAGAATCACATGCTGCTGATGACGCTAACACTTATCCTTATATATTTGCGATATATGAAAAGTAGTCTTGCCATGCAACAACATTTAGACTGAAATTGGCGCTTTGATGGCCGGCCATGGATCGTAGTTTTTTAACTTGAAATCATCAAGATCATAATCATCGATTGATGGTTTTGGTGTGATGTCGAGAGTTGGTAACGGACGCGGTTGGCGTGTCAACTGAAGTTTTGCTTGCTCAATATGGTTCAGGTACAAATGGACATCACCGCCCATCCAAATAAATTCACGCGGCCGCATATCAACCTGCTGTGCAATTATCATAGTCAATAATGCATAGCTAGCAATATTGAATGGGACGCCCAGAAATGTATCGCATGATCGCTGGTCAAGCCGGCACGATAACCAGCGCCGCTGGTCAGAGTCATTGGAATCAGCGGGTGTGGTATAGAATTGAAATAACATATGGCATGGCGGCAAAGCCATGTTGTTTACTTCGGCAGGATTCCAAGCGGTAACGATTAGCCGCCGCGAGTCTGGGTTGACGCGCAGCTGGTTAATGACGTTAGCAATCTGGTCAATATGTTCACCATTAGGCGCTGACCATGCCCGCCACTGCGCACCGTAAACCGGACCAAGATCACCATTCTCGTTAGCCCACTCGTCCCAGATATGAATTCCGCGTTCTTGCAGCCAGTGCACGTTGGTATCGCCGCGTAAAAACCAAATTAACTCGCCGAAGATACCTTTGGTAAAGAGCTTTTTGGTGGTAAGTAGTGGAAAGCCTTCGCGCAAATCAAAACGCATCATACGCCCGAAGATGCTGAGCGTACCAGTACCTGTCCGGTCATGCTTTTCGACGCCTTCTGTTAGAATACGGTCAAGTAAATCAAGATATTGTCTCATTCCTACCCTCCTTCTAAAAATAGAGCGAGATGCTAGGTCTCGCTCTAAAATTATATGAGTTTATTTTGCTTGATAATCAACTTTGATACCGGGGCCCATAGTAGTAGCGACAGCAACCGATTTAATGTAAACACCCTTGATGGAGGATGGCTTCTGCGCTTGCAAGCTAGCAAAGAAGGTGTTAGCGTTTTCAAGCAATTTTTCAGCACCGAAGCTAACTTTACCAACACTTAAATGGATAGCAGCCTGCTTGTCGACACGATATTCTACCTTGCCAGCTTTGGCTTCTTCGGTAGCTTTGGCTACGTCGGTCGAGACAGTACCGCTCTTCGGGTTCGGCATCAAGCCTTTCGGGCCGAGCAAACGAGCGTACTTACCGAGTTTTGGCATGTAGGCTGGCGTAGCGATTAAGACGTCAAAATCAAGCGTGCCCTTGTCAAGAAGTTTGACGATAGCCTCATCACCAGCCAGATCAGCACCAGCTTTTTTGGCTTTGTCGGCATCAGCATCAGCTGCGAAAACGGCTACTCGGACAGTCTTGCCAGTACCGTGAGGCAGGACTACGGTCGAACGAATATTTTGGTCGGCTTGACGCGGATCGACGCCTAAACGAACGTGAACTTCAACGCTAGCGTCAAATTTGCTCGGATTGGTTTCGGTAGCAAGTTTGATAGCATCGGCAAGCGTGTAAGCTTTGTCTTTTTCAACTTTTTCGGCAGCCTGGCGGTAAGCTTTGCCGCGGCGTTCAATCAACGGACGAACCTTTGGCGCTGGGCCTTTTTTGATAGCCGCTTCGGCGTCGCCCTGCGGTGTAGTGTCGCCAGCTTCTTTGCGAGCTTCTTTTTCAGCTTTGGCTTCAGCCTCTTCGATAGCTTTGGCGCTGCGCTTACCAGCTTTGGCAATTGTAGCTTCGCGGACTGAGTGCTTTTCAGCGGCAGCGATGGCCGCTTCAATCTCGGCTATAGTATTTTTTTCGCTGACGTCAAGCTTGAGCTCGGCAGCTTTTTCTAATAGTTCGGCTTTTTTAGCCATCAGATATTTAATCCTTTCTGTGGTACAAGCGACTTGACGTCTCCCAACATTGATTTAATAAAACGTCTAAGATTATACCAAAAAATAACTAGAAAGTCCACCTAATTTTCCAGAGGTAGTGTAGCATTACCACTATAAAATTATTGACCAAAATACTACGTTTTGCTATGATTGGTCTCATGTCCTGTGAAAATTACGATTAAAACAATAATAAGCCAGGACATAAATCCACGAGTATTTGAAGTTTAGCCTATCCGTGGGGGTATTTAACCAAGGAGATAATTATGCGTTTATACGGGGTCTTGACGACAATCGGCGCCGCTGGTGCAATATGCTTAATAGCAACGCACCCAGCCTACGCCGAAACGAGTACGGGCCGCTCGCTACTACTCGCACAGCAAAATAAAAATAAATTAACAATCGCAAGGGGGACACCGCTGCTAGCTACCCAAAACAAGAAAGCTTTGCTAGCAAAAGCGGACGAAAAGCAAACCAGCGGAGTTGATGACGATAAAACCAAAAAACCAGCGTCTACGCCAAAGGGCAAATCTAACGAGACAAAATCAATCGAACAATCAACCTACGCGATAGTAGCCGCAGGCGATAGCTTGGCGTCAATTGCCGAAAAATACAATACAACCTGGACGCGTATCTTTGACGCCAACGAGTCGCTTAGTAACCCAAATACTATTGACATAGGGCAGAAGCTGCGAATTCCTAGCGCAGAAGAGGTCTTGCCAGACCGATCGTCAGCTATCGTTGCAGCGCAACAAGCAGCCGCCAGCTCTAACGCAGCGGCGCCATCAGCTCGGACTTCTACAGTTACTACGAGATCGTATAGCTCAAAGCCGATTAATTCATCAAGCTACTACGTCGGCAACGGCATGTGGTGTACCGATTACGTTCACAGCCGCCGCCCAGACGTCGCTGTATACGGCAATGCTGGTTATGGTTGGATTTCCAGCGCTCAAGCTGCCGGTAAATCAACTGGTAGCGCCCCGCGCGCTGGAGCTGTCGCGGTGACAAACGGCCATGTTGCTTACGTCGAGTCGGTTAATAGCGATGGCAGCTATACTGTTTCAGAAATGGGTTGGAATTACCGCGCTGGCAATTACAACAAACGTACAGTAAGACCAGGCACATTCGGACAATTCATCTACTAAATAATTATAACTAGTAGAATTAGAAAAACCGCTACATACGCTAGCGGTTTTTTAACTTAGAACAGACAAATTACCCGCGTAAAGACTTATCCGCAGCCTCAACTAGTTCGCGCACAATCACTGCATAATCGTCATACACGCGAAAACCTGCAGCATAAGCGTGTCCGCCGCCGCCGAAATATCCAGCTATCTGCTCTGACACTGGCATATTACTGCGTAATTTCCCGGTTAATTTACCGTCAGGGTAAGTTTTGATAGCGCAAGCCACTTCAACCCCCTCGACTAAACGCATTTCGTCAAGCACTAGAACACTCGGATTATACTGATCGCTATATTTTTGGATTTCTTCCCAAGGGATGTGAATTATAGCTAATTTACCATCGAGCAAATATTCGATACGCTCAATCAAGCGACCTTTATATGCCAAAATCTCTGGCGACTTTTTCATAAATTCGCGGCGTCGTTCTTCAATAGCTGAGTTGCTAGCACCGAGCGCAGTTAATTCGCCAGCGACACGAAACGAGTCGGCTGTGGTATTTTGCGTTGTTAAGCCTAGGCTATCACTCATGATAGCAATCAGCATATTTTCTGCAGCTTGCGGATTAATTACCCAGCCGGCAGTATGCGCTAGATTGTAAATCAGTTCGCCAGCTGCAACTACCGGCTGGTTGACATGAGTAGCATCAAAAGTCAGCGTCGAATCAGTTGCGTGATGATCCAACACTATAACGGGATGCGTCTCAAGAAAATGACGCACACCTGGCATACTTAAACTTTTACTGATTAATAGTTCAGCATTAGTATCAACGATAATTGCTAAGTCAGCATTCGTGTCAAAATCGCTAGTTATTCGATCCCAACCGTGAATGTAACGTAAGTATTTCGGGGTATCAACTGGACAGTGCAGCTGAACGCTTTTCCCGAGATCGCTTAGAATTTCTTCCAAGGCTAAGCTGCTGCCGATACTGTCACCGTCAGGATTTTCCGCTTGGACTACAACAATTTTCTGCGCGTTATTG
Source organism: uncultured Candidatus Saccharibacteria bacterium (assembly GCA_963456275.1). Lineage (GTDB taxonomy): Bacteria > Patescibacteriota > Saccharimonadia > Saccharimonadales > Saccharimonadaceae > Saccharimonas. The sequence continues at coordinate 93,684 of CAUOLJ010000001.1, read as the reverse complement.
ATAGCGTCAATAGCTTTGTTAAACATCACCTAATAGTATAGCAGCAATTAGCTAGCCTTGCATTCGAATTAGCCAGATAAACTCTGCATAGAAAGAGCAGCTTTACAGCTTCTTATCAAGAATGATTAAGTGTTCAATATGCGGCGTACGCGGGAAAAAGTTGTAGCCACGGTGCCAAGCGATGCGGTAGTGTTGCTGGAGCAAGGCGACGTCGCGGGCTTGGGTAACAGGATTGCAGCTGAGATAAATGATACGCGGCGGTAGCTGTTGTAACAATGTCGCAATAACGTCGGGATGCAAGCCGGCGCGCGGTGGATCAACGATAACGATTTCCTTGCCTGTAATATAATTGAGAGCTTGTTCGCTGGGAGCGAGGACAGCGCGGGCGTCGGTGCGGTCAAGTTCGGTGATGTTGCGCTGCATTTCGGCGACAGCGTGTTCATTGATTTCCACCAGCGTGACGTTGCCGCCGCCAATGGTCAGGCCGATGGTGCCGACACCGGCGTAAAAATCGAGAATTGGTTGGTCGGCAGCAAGCGGCACCTCAGAAAAAATCTGGGCAACTTTACGTGGGTCCCGGATTATTTTCTGATGGTGCCCGAGCTGCCAATACGAACTCTCGCGTGACACCCACTCCTTCATATCACGCAGCGCTTGCTCGTAAATCGGGATATTGACTTGAAAAAATCCTTCGCAGGCGTAGCGGAATGGTATGCCCAGGATGTTGTCCGTCAGGGTGGTGTCGCCGAAATACGCTAGACGCTCGGTGATACGGCTGGCTGGCGAGCGCGGATCGGAATAGATAATTTCCCCGCCCTGAGCCGGTAATTTGGCGGCTTCATCAGCGGTAATTATTTCGGGCAAGCGATCTTTAATATACAACTGCCATACGCAACTTCCGGACTGATCGCAGCGGACGAGCAAGGTCTTGAGTTGGCGAGCCGCGACGCGTTTATGGCGCAGTAAATCGCGGATCGCCCGTGCCAGGTTATTGATTGCAGGGTGCGCTAAGCTCGTGCCATCGACGACAATCTTGCCTTTGCTGCCGCGGCGAAAAAATGCTAAATCAAGCGTATCGCCAGATGATTCTTCACGGTCGCTATCCGCGTCTATCTCTTGGTTATTATCAGAAAATAATTCGGGACCCGAGACAAGCCCAGATTTTTTCTGAGATACCGCTCGAGACACTACCGATTCGCTGTACCAGCTAAATTCAACTTTGTTGCGATAACCATATGCAACATTGTCGCAATAAATATCAATCGCCGCCGGTAATGTAACATTATGCAGCGCGAACGCGTCGTCGATCAACTGTGCTTTGTATGTTTGTTCAACTTCTAGTGGCATGATTTGCCACGGGCTGGTCGAAAGATAACTATCCGGGTCGCGCGGCTGGATGCGGTCGGGGCTTGGCGAGATCACTTCCTCGACGACCGCTTCAACGAGGTGCGACTTCTTTTTGGTAATGCGAACAGTGACGGTCTCACCGGGTAGTCCGCCCCATACGAAGCATTTGCGTCCGTCGGCCAGCGTCCCTAGCGCTTGCCCGCCGCCAACGATTTTGTCAAGGTGAATAGTCTCGAGTGACTGTCTTTTCATCGTACTTATTATAACAAAATGAAAGATACTGTTTAGTAGAGATTACGAAAGGCGTCTCCATAACAATAACGCATGCCTTTCCAACGACCAAAATTATGACGCTAGTAACTTAATAGTGTGGCGAGCGATTTCGACGCCTTCATCTGTCGGTATGACAATTATCGGCTTACTGACTGCCGCTTGCGAAATACTAGTAAATTCAGTCGGGTTAAGGCAGGATTTATTACGATTGCCGTCAAGTATGAAGTCGAGGCATTCCAAGTGAGCAACAATGCGCCGGCGCAAGTTTGCCGAACGTTCCCCTACCGTGCCAGTAAATACCAGCAAGTCGGCGCCGTTCATGGCGACCACCATGGCGCCGATAGCCTTATGTACACTGTGAATCAGAGTCATCAGCGCTAGATGAGCAATATGGTCGCCATTAGCTTCGCGATCAAGAATTTCACGAATATCGCTAGTTCCGCTGAGTCCGAGTAAGCCGCCCTTCTCATCAAGATAATGCTCAAACTGATCATCATCGAGACCAAGTTTAGTTTTGAGCGCCATAGCAGCAGTGTAATCGATAGAACCGGTACGCGTTGCCATAATTACCCCCTCTAGCGCCGAGTAACCCATGGTGTTGTCGATGCTGCGCCCGTGAAAAACCGCGCTCACCGACGAGCCGCTACCTAAATGGCAGACGACAACCTTTGGTGGTAATTTGCCGCGGTTCCACAGCTCATTAACGGCAGACGAAACTGATAAACCATGATAACCAAAACGCTTAATCTCGAAGCGATCAGCGTCTTGCAGATTGATACCATAATTCCAGGCGTAGCTCGGCTTGCGAGCGTGAAAAGCACTATCCGAAATTAGCGCCACTGGTACAGTCGGCAGCGACGAGCGCAGAGCTTCTAGCTCTTGCAGCGTACCGGAGACGTGAATCGGGTCAAGCGGCAAAATATCGCGTACATGCTGGACAACGTCATCATCAACAAGCCTGTCTTTGAGAAAATAGTTGCTCGGTGCAACAATCCGCAGGCCGATCGCGCGAACATCGCTAGGACTTTCTAGTAAATGTTCGCTGTTAAAAATGCCATACAGATGTGCGGCCGACTGGGAAATGTCAGCAAAACCAAGCGGTACTTGCCGCGTATCACCACCAGTACGCAGCGTCGCGATTAATTCGCTGCCACTCTGCTCGATATGTAACGCGGCAACCTCTTTGAGCTTGTCGTCGACCAGCGCGTATTTGCGGCTAGCGCTGCCTGGATTTGCGATTAGTAGTAATGACATTTCCCACCCCTCTTTTTTACGTTAATTTGTTTGCCCGTGCCAGGCTTCCTCTTTTGCCTCGTCTAGTCCGCGCGCTGCTGGCCACACCCAAGCATCAATTTCTGGCAAATCGACACCGTTAGCTTTGATATAAGCAGTATTCTCGTCAATCTTGCCCTGGTAGATCGAAGCCAAATGCTCGGCCTCCTCAAAAGGAATGATACCATTGCGGCCCAGCTGGCGGAATGCAGCAATCGCCAAATCATAGCGGCTGGTTTCATTGCGAACATGCATATCAAACGGCGTGGTCGTCGACCCGATCTCTTTGTAGCCGCGAATATCAAAGCGCGTCGAATCAACAGCATAGTTAAAGAGAATCGATTTGACTGTCTGCGGATAGCCATGGAAATTGAAGATAACTGGCTTATCATCTGTAAACACCTTGTCAAAGAACTTTTGGTCGGCAACGCGACGCAACGTACCAAAGCCAACAGTAGTCAGACTCGAAACGTTAACACAGCGAATTTTAGCGTTCGGGCAATGCGTTTTGACAATATCAATAGCTGCCATAGTTTCTTTGGTCGGATAATCGCCGCAAGCGGCCATAACTAGATCAGGATGTTCATCGCTAGCAAAATCCCAAACCATCAGACCAGCATCGACCTGTTGGCGAGCGAGTTCTGGCGACAGCCAGCGCGGCTCGAGAGTCTTACCGGCCACCAGCGCGTTAATCTGACGAACGCTTGACAGCATATGCTCTAAGCAAACTAGCGTGACATTACCGTCCGATGGGAAGTAAACATCACTGAAATTACTCTGGCGGCGTAGAATATCGTCGATAAAGCCAGGATTCTGGTGACTGAAACCATTATGATCTTGGCGCCACCCGCTCGAAGTCAGTATATAGTTGATACTAGGTATGGTACCTCGCCATTCGACGTTACGGCTTTGGGTGAGAAACTTAGCATACTGGTCAACCATGCTGCCGACGACTTGCAAAAATGCTTCATAACTAGCGAATATAGCGTGGCGGCCTGTTAGTACGTAGCCTTGCATCAAGCCCTGCATATTGTGTTCGGACAACATTTCCATGACTCGGCCATCACGCGACAGATCCTTATCCCACTCCATGATCGGCCATTGCCAACTGCGGCTAGTAGCCTGGAATATCTCGTCAAGCTTGTTGGAGTAAGTTTCGTCTGGGCTCATGAAACGGAAGTTCTTACTCTCGGCGTTGAGACGAAAGACCTCGGTCAAGTAAGCGCCAGCCCGGCGCATACTGCTAGAGCCAATAGTGCCAGGGATTTCGGCGTCTTCAGCAAACTGCTCGACGTCTGGCAGCACCAGCGGCCGATAAACAGTTGCGCCGCCACGAGCATGCGGCGACATACCCAAGCGCTTCTCTAGCTGTTCAGGCAAGATATCCTTGACAAAATCACCAAAACCTGTCGCTTCGTTGAATAGCTCGTCAAACTTATAACTCTTAAGCCATTGATTCAAGATTTTGAGCTGCTCGGGGTCGGATTTCGCTTCGCTAAGTACTGTCTGGTGCGCCAGGCAATTACCTTCAATTTTGTTGCCTTCGACAAATTTCGGCCCAGTCCAGCCCTTTAGCGTGCGCATGATAATCATCGGCATGCGCGGCGCTTCTGTGTTCGTACTAGCACGAATCTCGGCAACCAAATTGTGAGCCCACTCAAGCGCGTTTGCCATTTCATCGTGCGGATCGACGCCGTCTTTTGTAGCGTCAACAATGCGCGGCTCATAACCGTAGCCGCTAAAGAGCGTCATCAGTTCGTAATTACTCATTCGGCCAAAAACAGTCGGCGCTGAAATCTTATAACCGTTGAGGTGAAGAATCGGCAATACTACACCATCTTTGCGCGGGTTAAGCAACTTATTGAGATGCCAAGCGCCAGCTGTCGGCCCAGTCTCGGCTTCACCATCACCAACCAAACAGGCTACTGTCAAATCAGGATTATCCATCGCTGCGCCGTAGCTAGTACTGAGCGCGTAACCAAGTTCACCGCCCTCGAGAATCACGCCCGGCGTCTCGGGATTAGAATGACTCGGAAAACCGTACGGCCAGCTAAATTCGCGGCATAGTTTGCGAATACCATCCAGGTTAGTCTCCATCGATGGATCAAAATTAGCAAGCGTACCTTCCAAAAACAGATTAGCTTGCAGTGCTGGGAAGCCATGCCCCGGCCCCAGTACAAACATCATGTCCTTATTATACTTCTTGGCCAAATAGCTGAGATGCGCGTAAGCAAAGTTAATACCCGGCCCGCTTCCCCAGTGTCCGAGAATCCGCGATTTGATATCGTTAAAAGTTAATTCCTTTTTCAGCAGATGATTTTCTGCCAAAAATATTTGCCCCACCGTCAGATAGTCTGCCGCACGCAAATATTGCTTTATCGAGTGTTTTTCGTGTGCATTCATAACTTTATATTATAAAGGTTATGGTAAATATTGCCAACTGATTAGCCGCTTTTTCGTGGTAAAATCACATTATGAGACGCCAAGTCGCCACCCATTCGCAGCATTTTTTGCGTAATCCGCGCTTGATTGCCGAGCTAATAGGTCACAGCAACATACGTCGCGGCGATTTGGTAATAGATATCGGCGCTGGCAGCGGCGCCATTACGGCAGTGTTAGCACGCCGATGCCGGCAAGTTTTAGCATACGAGAACGAACCAGGTATTCTCAACAAACTACAGCAAAATATGCGCCGGCACAAAAACGTCAAAGTAATAGCACAGGATTTTCTGCTAGCAAAACTACCAGATGAACCATACAAAGTTTTTGCTAATATTCCCTTTCACTTGAGCGCCGACATAGTACGCAAATTGACCAACAACGAAATGCACGCACCGCGATCAATTTACCTGATCGTCCAAAAACAATTCGCGCAAAAAATAGCACCGAGCGACCGGCACTTTACCTCTCAATTAGGCGCACAACTAGCTCCATGGTGGCAGACACGAATCCGCCGACCGCTACGCCGCACAGATTTCACACCGCCGCCAGCAGTCGATACCGTGCTGCTAGAGCTGAAACCACGACCCGAGCCGCTCTTGCCTACATTAGAACGCGACGAATACCAAAGTTTCGTCGCGAAATGCTACGCCTCGCAAAAAACCTTCGCTGCCGTACCGCGAGCCAAAGCTGACATCAACCCCGAACGCAAACCGTCAGAGTTGACCCCCAAGGAATGGGTGCGACTATATTCTATGTCGTAATTTCCATATCGTTGATGAGCGTGGTATAATACTTGTTGCGCACTCGTTTATTAGTGGGTCGTCGCCAAGTGGTAAGGCACTGGGTTTTGGTCCCAGCATTCGCAGGTTCGAGTCCTGCCGACCCAGCCAAATTATGCAAACGAAAATATCATAAACCGCTCAGACCTGGATAATCTAAGCGGTTTATTTTTATGAATCGTATCGACATTTAGCAAATTCATAGTTTGCTTTGTTTTATTGACGCCACCCCCAAATACCATTAGTATAATAGATATGCGAAAAGTGTCTCTGCCGAGCATATTGCGGTACAAGAAATCTTACTTGCGGCATGATATCATAACGGCGTTGTTGATAGCCGTCGTGAATGTTCCCAATGCGTTGGCTTTTTCGGTAATCGTCGGACTGCCGCCCGAGACTGGCTTATATACGACAATTATTGGCGCGCTAGTATTTGGGCTGTTGGGATATTCGCATCGATTAGTGGTTGGCGCAGATTCAGCGACGGCCATTCTGCTGGCGTCAGGTGCAGTGCTAGTAGCGCAAGCAGGTACGCCAGAATATGTTAATGCAATCGCAGCGATGACGTTGCTATCAGGTGTCCTACTGCTATTGCTGGGATTATTCAAATTTGGCTTTTTGGCAGATCTGGTATCACGGCCAGTGATGATTGGTTTCATGGCAGGCGTAGGAGTACAGCTAATTGTTACACAGGTACCAGCTCTACTAGGCTTGAAAGCATCAGGCGGTTTCTGGAGTCATTTAGCGTCAATTACCGCGCAAGCTGGTTCAATCAACTGGATGACCGCTACGCTAGCACTTTTAGTACTAGGAGTAGTTTTGTTTTGGCGATCATCGCGAATACCGAGCGAACTAATCGGTATCGTTATGGCTGTAGTATTTGCAATAGTATTTCATGTCGATGCGTACGGCGTAGAGTTTTTAGGTTCACTGCCAAGCAACATACCAAACTTGATAGTGCCCACGGTGTCGCTCGAGATGCTAAATACAATTATGCCAACCGTATTATCAATTGCACTCGTAGTACTAGTCCAGAGTTCCATGACAGCGCGTTCCATTGGTAGCGAACACGAAGATAAAATCCAGACCAACCAAGATACGGCAGCTCTTGGAATAGCTAATGTTGCTTCAGCTCTATTCCACGGCTATACCGTTAGCGCCTCGCCGCCGCGCAGTCAGTTAGCTGACTCGCTGGGTATGCGTTCGCAATTGAGCGGTATTGTTGCCAGCTTAACGACAATAGTATTGATTATTTTTGGTGGTGCTTTATTACACTACGTACCGCTAGCAGCACTAGCAGCGATAGTTTGTACGGCAGGTTTACGCTTGATTCGTTTTCGTGAATTGCATTATTTGTGGGCCGTTCATCATGAGGAGTTTATGATCGCGCTAGTTGCTCTAGCTTGTACGGTACTATTCGGTGTACAGTTAGGTATTTTGGTAGCGGTAGCAGCCTCGCTGATGGAGCGGTTGCGCCGGCAGTACCACCCCGATGACGCTGTGCTGCTACGTGATGGCGAGTTGTCGTCATGGGCGGCTGATCGGGTAAAAGATAAGATAGGCTCTTTGCCAAAAGATACATTAGTTTATGCTTTCGGCGAATCGCTTTTTTTCGAGAATATTAATTATTTCGCTGAACGGTTACGGCGAGCTATTCATCGCGCTAAACATCCAGTAACATATGTAGTAATTGACGCCGGAGCAATTGACGACATCGACTATACAGCGGTTGAAGCGCTCAAACGTTTGTACCGCGAGCTTGGCGAAGATGGTATCGCGATTGCTTTTGCGCACGTGTCACCGGGATTACGCAGCCAGTTTGATATCTATGGTATTACCGATATAATTGGCAGCCGCAACATTTACACAACATTATCTATGGCATTGGCGCATCAGAAGCAGGCTTCGGCAATTGAAATGATCAGAGACCTTAAAATCGCTAGCGATTCATATATCGTGGTCGGCGGCGCCGTGCTTGATATGATGCATTTGCGCGATACACCTAACGTTGATTTAGTAGTATCACGCGAGGTTTATGACCGTTTCGCGAGCAAGAAACATTGGCGCGAGGTGACACTAACTAGCGGCAAGCGAATTTTGGTACATGAACAATACAATCTGCTAAAAAGTTGGATGGGTAATTCCTTGACAGCATTACAGCGAGATATGCAAACCATCGATGGATTACCCGTGGTCTCGACCGACCGGCTGATTGCTGCCAAACGAAAGATGGCTCGTCGTAAAGATTTAGCTGATTTAGAACTATTGCGTGGACACATCAAGCGCCGGAATTAATTAGCGAACTTTTTATTTTTCTTGAGCGGCCGTTTAAGACGCTTGGTAATTCGCTGAAGATTTGGTCGCTTACCAAAGAACTTTCGCCCTACCCATTTATGCAATTCAATCAAGATAATAGGTATGATGAGCGCGGAGATGGTCACTAAGAGAAGATGTATGTTACTTACTGGCGTAATATGCAGCAACCGTCCAAGTGGTGTAGCTAGGGCGGCAATCTGCAGCGTGACAGCGATGATTAGTCCAACAACGAAAGGTACGTTCCGCTTGCGCAGACGACCGATCAATGATTCGTAATCACTGCGCGCCTCGATGGCGCTAGCCCACTGCGCGGTTACCAGCGAGCAAAAAGCAATTGCCCGAGCGTAGTCAGCACCAAAGCGTTGATTGAAGTAAATATAAAATCCCAGCGTCATTGATGACATAATTATAGCAATCAACAGTATTCGCGAAGTCATAAATTTACTGAGTAGCGGCGCGTTAGCGCGTTTTGGCTTCTCTAGCATATTCCGAGGCTCGCCCGGCTCCAGTCCAATCGGAATTACCATAGCGCTATCGGTAACTAAATTAACCCATAAAATCTGTACAGGCGCCAGCGGCAGCGGTAGACCAGAAATCAATGCGCCCAGCGACACGATAACCTCGCCGAGATTAGTCGCCAACAGATACGTTACCATGCGCTTGATATTGGCGTAAACAGTTCTACCCTCGTGAATAGCCGAAACAATTGAGCGAAAATTATTATCAAGCAAGATGATATCGCCCGCGTCCTTGGCGATTTGCGCCCCTGCCCCCATAGCGACACCGACATGAGCATTGGTTAGCGCTGGAATGTCGTTGACGCCGTCGCCAGTCATGGCAGTGATATTATCGCGCTTAAGCACTTCAAGGATGCGATGCTTATGCTCGGGCAAAACGCGCGCGCAAACACGGATAGTACGCAACCTTTCAGCTAGTTCGTCGTCAGACAATGTAATAATCTGCCGGCTATCAAAGACTTGGTTGCGATGCTCGACTAGGCCAAGCTGCTTACCGATATGATAAGCCGTCTCGAAGTGATCGCCGGTGACCATACGCACGCTGATGCCAGCGGCTTGCGCGCGAGCAATGGCGCCTTTGGCTTCTGGTCGCAGTGTATCTGCCACGCCGACGAAACCATCAAAAACCAGCGGCGTATTATCTGGAATACTTTCAAGCGAGTCAATTGGTTTATTGAGCGACGCATGCGCTAGCGCAATTACCCGGAAACCAAGTCCAGTCAGATGATGCAATTCAACTAAAGCTTTCTCGCGTTCGCCTTCGGTGATATCGCAATGGTCAACGATTTTCTCTGGCGCACCTTTGACAGCTAGAGCATACTTAGCGCCATCATGTCGCAAATTGCCGCTCATTGCCATTGAATGCTCAAATGTAAATTCCCGCAAAGGCTGGCCAAGTTTGGGAGCCGTTTCGGACGAATTAATAAACGAAGCAAAAGCTTTATCAAGTGGATCGGCAGTTTTTCTCTGGCCTAGCAGCGTGCTAGCAGCGAGTGTCTGCAAAACGCGTTTTTCGTTGTGGCGCGGGTGCCAAATTTCTTGAACAGATAATTTGTTGCGTGTTAGCGTGCCGGTTTTATCAGTAGCGATAGTCGTGATAGCACCGATTGACTCGATTGAGCCCATAGTCCGTACCAATGCTTTGCGACGAGCCATCCGACGCATCGCTAATACCAAGATAACTGAGATGGCGATTGGTAAGTTCTCGGGTACTGCACTAACACTGAGAGCAATCACAAAGCGCAAAGCTTCGCTCCACTCAACACCGCGAGCTAGCGCCAACCAAAAAGCAAATAAAGCAATGCCTAAGATAACAGCCACTATACGCGTGATAAGCCTATCAATTTTTTGCTGTACAGGATTGAAATTATGGTCACCAGACGATAAATCGCTCAAACGACCAAACTCGGTATCGTTAGCAGTAGCGGTTACTATAGCCATGGCAGTACCGCCAACGACAAATGAGCCTTGAAAAACCATGTTGGATTGTTCGTAAATTTCGCGGTCGCTCGGCAGGACAGCGCAAGTTTTTTCGATTGGTAGCGATTCGCCAGTTAATTGCGATTCATCAACACGAAAAGAGCGCGCCTCTAGCATGCGGGCATCAGCAGGAATTTTATCGCCCTCATCAAGGATTATCACGTCGCCTGGAACTAACAGTGTCGCAGCGATCATCTCACGCCGCCCTTTTCGCAATATCTCGACTTCAGCCACAGACTGTTTTTGCAGCGATCGCAAAATCCGCTCAGTCGAAAATCGTTGCACATAATAAATAATTGCGTTCACCGCCATGATAAAAATAATCAACCCAGCATCAAAATACGACTTGTGCCACAAACTAACAATTGCCGCCACTATCAGCACTGCCATAAAAACCGACTTGAACGGCTCAACAATTTTACGCCAAAGCGGGTCAGACTTAACTTTGATCGTGTTTAAGCCGTAGTGACGTAACCGCTCATCGCTCTCGATATCGGATAAGCCTTTAGTGGTTGATTCAAGTTCAACTAGTGTTTCTTTAATGGTTTTATCATAAAAAGCCATAAGCACATTATAGCAAATTTTAGTTTTTAACAATAAAGCGCTATACTGAAAATATGAAGGTTAAAATCGAGATAGACACTATAACATTCGTACGTTTTTGGCTGGTAGTAATCGGCTTTGGACTAGCAGGCTTATTAATTTGGAATGCTCGTACAGCGTTAGTAATTATTGGAGCGGCAGCATTCTTAGCACTAGCTCTCAATGGGCCAGTCAGCTGGTTGGCTAATAAGCTACCCAACCGCAGCCGAACCCTCAGTACAGCTATCGCTTTTATCGTTATTGTAGCAATACTAGCAGCAATTCTGTTTTTGGCAGTGCCGCCGATAGTTCAGCAAACAATTAGCTTTTTACAAACTCTACCCGATACGATACGAACAATGTCGGCACAGTGGAATGGTTTTGGTGCTATAGTATCGCGTTATCATCTAGAATCGCAGATTGATCAAATGGTTGTTTCAATACAAGGAAATGCAACGTCGTGGCTGGCAAACTTTGGACAGAACTTTCTCAGCGGCGTCGGAACAACAATGTCGCTAATCACCGAGGCCTCGCTAGCGCTAGTTCTAACATTCCTAATGCTAGTCGAAGGACCGCGCTGGTCACAATACTTCTGGGGATTATACAGCAACGACAAGCGAATGCAGCACCATCGAATCATCTTCCGGCGGATGAATGCAGTAATCTCTGGATATGTAAGCGGACAATTGATCGTTTCGGGTTTAGATGGTGCTTTTGCCGGCTTGACAGTATTTATCTTGAGCCAAGTTTTTCCAGCAGTACCAGCAAACATTGCTTTACCAACGATTGCTATCATGTTTATCTTGTCGCTGATCCCAATGTTCGGCGCAGGAATTGGCGGCATTATCGTCTTTGCATTACTGGCAATTAACAGTATGCCAGCAGCGATAGCTTTTGGTATTTACTTCATCATTTATCAGCAGATCGAGAATAATGTAATTTCGCCAACTATTCAATCCAAGCGTATTGAACTTTCGCCGCTAATGGTTTTGATGGCGGTAACTATAGGGCTGTACATGTTCGGTATGGTTGGCGGTATTATCTCGATACCGATAGCTGGCTGCGCCAAAGTGCTTGCAACTGAATATATCAAGGTCGAACGCCGCGAAGAACCAGCTGCCAAACCAACAAAGCTTGTTCGCCTACTCAAGCGTGTTCGCCGCGAAAAAAGTAAACCAGGGGCAGCTAAATCAGAAACTGAAGCCTAGTAAAGGATTGTCCTAGCCAGCTCACACCATTCAAAAAATCTTTTAAACACTTGAGTCTACTCTGGTTTTTCGTCAGCGTACGCCCATAAAGTATCATGTGCGGTGTCTTTGACAACTACGCCGTATTCATTGAGCAGCTCGTCGCGTAATTCATCGGAATTTACCCAATTCTTGTTATCGCGAGCACGGCGGCGTTCTACCAATAGCCGCTTGCATTCATCATCAATATCGGGAGTTGAGTCCAACAGCTCAAGCCCCAATGCCGCATCAACAAACTCTAAAAATTCGATTAATCCAGCTCGATAGATTTTCTGCGGTGGTTGTTTGTCGAGTTCAGTTAAGGCTTTATCGACAATAGCTAGCGCCCGTGGCGTTTCTAAGTTATCGTTTAACGCTTCTTTGATAGCGCCAATAGCTGCACTCGGCGAGAAATCATGTCGCAGATCGTTGTTCTCGGTATCACTATGTAAGCGATCGTGAACTTGATGTCGTAAACAAGCCACGTCGCGCCAATGTTGTAGCCGGTTATGTGCTGCCTGCAAATTCTCGAATGAAAAATTACCTTCGTTAGAATAATGTCCCTGCAAAATAAACATTCGCAAATCCATCGCTGAGAAACCATGCTGCTTTAGATCATCGAGCGTATAGCCATTACCGAGAGATTTACTGATTTTGCCGCCATTAATCTTCAGGTGGTTGCAGTGCAGCCAAAAGTTCGCAAACCTTTGGCCAGTTGCCGCTTCGCTCTGGGCAATTTCGTTAGTGTGATGCACCGGAATGTGATCAATTCCACCAGTATGAATATCAATTGTCTTGCCGAGTAAACTCATGGCGATAGCCGAGCATTCCAAGTGCCAACCAGGAAAGCCCATGACTGGCTTGTTATCTTCTGGTGGCGTATCTAGCAAATCAGCAGGCGTCTCCCACTCCATATCGCGCACTTTGCCCTTCTCGGTAAATTTCCAGAGCGCGAAATCCCACGGTTGACGCTTCTCGCTATTAGCATCGACGCGAGCACCAGCTTTTTGGGCGCTCAGATCAAGCTGCGCAAAGTCGGCGTAACGCGGAAAAGTACTAGTATCAAAATAAATGCCGTCACTGGTTTGATAGGTGCAGCCGCGCTGTTTAAGAGCCCGCAGCAAAGAAATCTGCTGCGAAATGTAGTCAGTCGCTTTGGCTATATGCGTCGGTGGAATAAGATTGAGCGCTTTCATGCCGTCAAGAAAATGTTGCGTGTAGTATTCAGCGATTTCCCAAGCAGTTTTTCCATCGCGACGAGCGCCCTTTTCAAGCTTATCCTCGCCTTCATCAGCATCACTAACCAAATGCCCAACATCGGTTATATTCATCACGCGATCAACCGTATAGCCGTCAATTTGCAATGTCCGAACTAGCGTATCCCAATAGACGTAGGCTGCCCAGTTACCGACATGTAAATCATCGTAGACAGTCGGTCCGCAAGTATATAAAGTCACTCTATCAGACGATAGCGGAGTAAAATCATCAAACCGACGCGTCAGAGTGTTGTGGAGTCGTATCATTAATTATATTTTACGTCAAAAATGAGTATTTTTGAAGAGCGCTATTTATTCTAACCATTGCTTAAGTACTACCGCCTGGTTAAAATCCGCATCCTTAGCGCTATACAATAGCGTAACGATTGGATGACTAGGCCAGTCATCTCTCGCCTTGATAGCAGCAGGATTTTCATCTAACTCTTTTGTATAACGTTCTGAAAACTCTGTAAATTTTTCTGGATCATGATTAAACCATTGGCGCAGCTCATTGGTTGGCGCGATTTCTTTAGCCCACTCGTCTAGCGCCGCTCGTTCTTTACTGATACCGCGCGGCCATAATCGGTCAACTAGCACGCGGTAGCCATCGTCCGATTCTGGTGATTCGTAAATTCGTTTAATTTTATAGACTGTCATGACAATACCTCCTTAACTATCGTTTGTAGAACTGAAATAACGTCTGATTCAAACCAGGGATTACGTTTGCGCCAACCAATATTGAGCGGTGATGGATGAACCAATGGAAAATAATCTGGCAAATACATATTAAAGTCCGCCACAGTTGCTGTCAAATTCTGCTTGGCGCGGCGATCAAGATAATATTTTTGCGCATACGAACCAACCAAAATTGTCAGATGTACATTTGGCATCTGTGCCAATAAGCGCGGGTGCCATTTCTTAGCAAAATCCAAGCGCGGCGGCAAATCGCCATGTGTACCTCTGCCTGGATAATAAAAATCTATCGGCATCAACGCAAATAGATCGGGATCGTAAAACTGCTCATCCGTTACGTTCAGCCATTGCCGAAGCAAACGACCGCTAGCATCATTCCACGGCTTTAACGTTTGCTGAGCAATTCGACCTGGCGCCTGCCCGACCAGTACAATTCGCGAACTTGACGAAGCAGAATACACAGGCGACCAACCTCTATTGGCAAAATCAGCATTCATTGGATCGGCTGCGATCTGATCATACAAAAGCGGTTTAGTATGCGACTTCATATTATTATTAATAATCTTATCACATCCACTTCGTCGGCTTTAGTCTAATTTCTTTTCTCTACCAGCCGAGCAATTCAGTAAAACGCTTCTGGGCGCTGGCACATTCGCCTAGCTCGATGCTCGTCACTGGTATATCGATACCGTATGAAAGCAATAACTCTCGCATTTCGTCCTGCTTATCGCGAGGAACTTCTATGTGTGAAATATTTGCAACGCCTATTCGTTTATCAGCGCGTACTTCGTAGTGACTCATCGGTTTTTCTAGTTTTAATTGCGAATCAAGACTCTTAACACCAATTAAAATTGGATAATTACCCAAAATATCACTACCCAGACAGAAGATATCCCACACATCGCATGCCCGCTTATTCACTTTCTTTCCCCAAGTATTATCGCCATTTTCATCATGCGATAATGCGCGCCAAGTTTTCCAACGACGCAACACTTTGACTCCATTGACAGTAAATAACCGCGCATAAAACAAGCTGTAGTAATACGATGTCCAAGTCAGAGCGTCGCCATAGCGATTTTTCTCTTTCCAACCAAGACCATGCATGTCAGCATATGATCGCGCCACCATCCGACTCCGGCATAATGAAACCGAGTGTACGATATGCCGATCACTGCCGCCAAAAACTGCATACACATCGCGGGATGGCTTGAGCCCAGCAATATCGCAAAAACTTTTCATTACATCAACGATACCGTCCTTACCGTGCTGCCAACGACCAGTACCATGCCAAAGTTGAGTATCTTTCGTTAGTTTTTGATATTCTCTTATCTCAGAGCTATCAAATGAAAGTAAATCATTTACATTAATTATTTTCCTTTTAGCGATGGTATCTAAAGCCTTTTTAAAACGAAGCAACTTACTTTTGTAAATAATCAACATTAGGGTATGGTGCGGTAAATATCTTAGCGATCTTCGCACAAAAAGCTTTTGATAATTATTACCTTGTGATTTCATATCAAGTATATATGATTAACATTTCCTTTTGTATTAATAGCCGCCCTGGATATACCCAGCATTAACACTATGCAATGATCTGAGAATAACCCCATTACTATTGACAATCATAGTTGGACCATTAGTCCCAGCGACAACAATAGAAGTATATGCCTGAACAGCGCGCAAAGCAATATCTGCTGCATGAAACTGCTTCTGTAAATAACCATACGCTGCGTCATTAAGAGTTACATATGCAATATCGCTACCACGTAATCGTTCAACGATATCTGGATAGTGCAAATCATAACATATATAGGCGGTTATATGTCGGTTATAAAATACACCTATATTCCGCGACATTCGCGGCAAGCCAGTCCTCTCATCCGGCGCTAAGTGTTGTTTATAATTAGTAAGAATAATTTTGCCTGTTGTACCGTCAATAGCAACAACTTTTTTATATACCTTTTTACCAACACGCTCTGTTGTATGATATATAATTAAGCTACGCATTTGCGCCGCAAATTCTGCTACGCGATTATAAGAAGATTTAGGAACTGAGTTCTCTGGCCATACGATCGTTGTAGGTACATTGCGACGGCTACTTGCCGCCTGCTTTGTCATAGCTATCAGGTCCTCTGTATCTTGCTTAGTTGCTGGCATATCTATACCGCCGCGAGTCATCTTTTGTATAGCGACGACAGGATGAATTGGTTTTGCGGGCATATTCCAAACTATATTATTCAACCCAACAAACGCCACAACAATTAACACACTAGCTACCAACATCTTACGCCAACCGCAGCAAACAAATACACCAGCGATAATCATACCGCTAAGCAATAGCGCCAGCTCCATTACTATCTCGCCGCCGAATTTACCAAGCCAAACGACACCGCTGTTGTGCCAAATGCTATAGCCTAAATGCGGCAGCCACCAATCCTCAGTAATCGGCAATCGCAGCCGAAGCCACGTTAATATCAGCCAAAAAAGAGTGAATAATATCCAGACCGCCAGTGTTCCAATTTTTTTCCTCAAGCCAACAAGCCAAAATAGATTAGAGACCAATGCCGCCCATCCGACGCTTGCCGCAAACGCAACGCCAGGCAGCATGAAAGTATAATACCAACATGTCGTCGGTATCAACCAAGCGAGCGTAAAACACACGCCTACCGCATACGTACACCTTACGGACACATTTCGCAGCAGCCAAAATATTGGCGCCGTAGCTAATATAGCCAGTAACTGCAATATCCAATGGGGCGCAAAAGCAGTAGCTGCCAGTACGCTGCCTGACATTATAGCCAATAGACAATAATAAGCCAGGCTATTATCAGCACACTTCATAAACTATATTATACTTGGCGTCAATATTAATGTGCAATACACTAATTCTCTACTTTAATAGCCCCTTCTAACGCATCAATTAGTGTCTGTTTTGACTTCATGCCAATCAATTCAGCAACTTCCTCGCCAGCAACAAAAATCTTCATATTTGGGATGCCCTGCACGCGGTAGTGCATAGCCAGTTCTTTATTATCACTACTGGCATCAATGTCAATTTTAACAATATCAAAATCTGTCTCGTCAGCTATCTGCTGCAATATCGGCGCCATCGCTCGACACGGCGGACACCATGGCGCCCAAAAATCAACCAAGACCGGACGCTTGCTTTTTAGTACTTTTTCTTCAAACTCTTGTTTAGTTGTAATACTAATTAATGCCATAATTCCTCCTTCTATTTTTGCATTGTTGACATACTCCAGTAATGACTAAAGGACCGTCGAAACAGCAGCCGTCAAGCTGGCACTCGATCTGGCAACGCACTGAATCAGGAACTTTGATATCCTGTAAACTATCGCACTCGCTGCATATAAAATGATCGTGCGGTTCCGGTGAAAAGTCGTACCGCAAACAGCCCTGCTTTGACGCGGGTGCCAGTCCAATAACGCCATCACCCTGCAGACGTTGCGTAATACGATGTACCGTGGTATCGCTAACATTTGAATACAACTCTCGCAACCGGCTAGCAATCTCGGCATTAGTAGCATGCTGCAGCTGGCATAAAATCGATAGTATACTATCAGTATATTTCGTGATTCGTCGACTAACTATTTGTGTCATATTTTTATTGTAAATGATTTACAATAAAAATACAATACTTTTTGACAGAACTTATCACGTCACACTTCATAGTCATGGCTCATGACAATCAAATTACCTTTCAGCTAAAGCTATTTTCGCCCGCCACCTAAATTAATTTTACTAGCAATAACTCTACTAAACTTCAAGCTACAAAATCGCGTCAAAAACACCAAAAGTTTATTCGGCCAACCAACTACGTACACTGCTTTGTTATTCATAATAGCGCGATAACTTTTCGCGGCAACTACTTCTGGTGTATAAACTCTAAGCCTAGTGAACATTGCTGAGTTTATCATATTAGCATTTCTTTCAAAATTAGTTGCTACCGGACCTGGACAAATCGCCGTTACCGACACGCCAGAACTTTTCATTTCTTCATGCAAAGCTTCAGAAAACGAGCGAACAAAAGCTTTCGAGGCATAATACATCGCCATGTATGGCCCAGCTTGAAACGAGGCAATCGATGCAATATTAACAATCTTGCCCTTACCGCGACGATCCATATCTTTACCAAATAGATATGATAACTGCATCACGGCCAATATATTAACGCTAGCGAGACCTTTCTGGCGCTGCCAATCGACGTCAATATAGCGACCAAACGAACCAAACCCAGCATTGTTAATTAAGATATCTATATTAATGCCTTTATATTTAATCTCGTCATAAACTTCTTGAGCGCTATCCTCAGCACTCAAATCTTTAACTATGTAAACCATTTCAACGCCAAACTGGCGTTCTAACTCCTGTTTTTGCTGTTGCAATAGAACTTCGTTACGCGCAACAGCAACGATATTATAACCATTTTGCGCAAATATACGAGCAAATTCTCTGCCCAAGCCGCTAGTAGTGCCTGTTATTAAAACATACGAAGCTGTTTGTTCTTGACTCATACCAAGATTATACCTTATAATTGGTTAATCTATGAACTCGAGCCAAAAGAGTTCCTCTAAATCTCGCGTTTGAATCACCTTACCCATGATCAAACTGCTCACAATATAAACTGCACAAAAGAAGGAGATACTTTTGAAAAATAAAATTAACGATAAAGAAATTTTACGCCTATTCTGGCAAGTATCTGTACCCTACAGGCGCCGCAGAAATCTAGCGATATTTTTTGCAATTACTACGATTGTTATTTCTATTTTTGTCGGCCCGCTTGTTATCGCAGAGCTGCTTAATATTATCCAGCACAACCAGATGCAAACTGCCAACAATTTATGGACGCTAATTGTTCTATATGGCGCTAGCGAACTGTGTTCAACGGTGATTGGCTGGCGCTTAGTATTGTATCTCGTCTGGACATTCGAGACTGCATTGCAACGCGATTTACACTCGCGCTGCTTTAGTAAATTGACCAATCAAACAATGTTTTTCCATGCTAATAAATTTGGCGGTTCGCTCGTCAGCCAAACTAACAAACTAAACGGTGCAGTCGAACGTTTTTGGGATACAATTTTTTGGTCGATTTTGCCATTAGTTATCTCCTTAGCTGGATCAATAATCATTTTATCGACATTAATTTGGCAGTATGCTTTATTCCTGTTTATCTTTTCAATTATTTTTAGTATTGCCGTCTATTTTGGCTCTAAGCCAATGGCTAAATTGAGCGAAAAAGAGGCTAAAGCCAGCAATAAAGTTAGCGGCCAATTAGCCGACATGGTTTCAAATATTCTGGCGGTTAAATCGTCTGGCGCTGAATCGCTAGAGCAAAAGCGCTTTTCAAAAATGGTCAGTTCATGGCGCAGCGCTAGCTTGGGCACGATGCGCGGTTTCCTGAAAGCTAGTACCGTTTATTCGACCATCAACACAATTATCAAAATTGGCGCAATTGCTTTTGCAGTATACGCCGCTCAGCACAATTTAATATCAGTAGCATCAGTTTACTTAATCATAACGTATACAGGCAGCGTAGCGCACGAGTTGTGGAACATGAATGGCATCATGCGCAGTTACAATCGTATTATTGGCGATGCTCACGAGATGGTAGAAATTCTTAAAACACCAACGACGCTAGTTGATCGCAGCGACAAAAAACTAAAAATTAAACGCGGCGGCATTATCATGGACAACGTAACCTTTACTCACGACGAAGGTCAAGGCGATACCTTGTTTCATGATTTCTCGCTCAATATTCAGCCAGGTGAAAAAATTGGTTTGGTCGGATCAAGCGGGTCTGGCAAAACTACTCTCACCAAATTATTGTTACGGTTTTCTGATATTGACTCGGGCAAGATCACAATCGACTCGCAAGATATTGCCGAGGTTACCCAGGCAAGCCTGCGCGAACAAATTGCCTATGTGCCGCAAGAGCCGCTGCTGTTTCATCGTTCAGTACGCGAAAATATCGCCTACAGCCGACCCGACGCGACCGATGCTGAAATTGAAAAAGCTGCCAAGAAAGCTGGCGCTTACAACTTCATCGTCAAACTGCAAGACGGTTTTGACACGCTAGTCGGCGAACGCGGCGTCAAACTTTCGGGCGGACAGCGACAGCGCATCGCCATTGCCAGAGCGATTTTGAAAGATGCGCCGATTCTAGTCCTTGACGAGGCGACATCAGCATTAGACTCAGAATCAGAAGCGCTAATCCAAAAGTCGCTGGAAACGTTGATGAAAAACCGAACGTCAATTGTCATCGCCCACCGTTTATCGACCATCGCTAAGCTGGATCGTATCATCGTCCTGGAAAACGGACGTATCGTCGAAGACGGTTCGCACGATCAATTGCTTGCCAAAAAACGCGGCGTTTACGCCAAGTTGTGGGCGCGGCAATCAGGCGGATTCATCGAGGAGTAATTTCTAACATTTCCGACTGTAGCAACAATAGAAAAACACCGCCAAACCATGACGGTGTTTTTTGATAACCTAAGACCAGACTATTCCGACGCTTCAGTCTTTTCAGTCTTTTCAGCTTCTCCCGTAACCTCGACTTGCTCGGCGTCGGCGGACTCAGCTTCGCCGGCCGCCGCATCGTTGGCAGCTGCTAGAGTGCTCGGCTCATAGACGTTTGCCACAACCAAATCTTTTACGGTAGTATCGTCGTCAGCCGTGCCTTCGCGGCCGTCGTCGCTATCGACCAGCTCAACACCATCCGGCAAAACAATATCGCCCACGGTCACGCGGTCGCCTTCTTTAACAAGACCGCTCGTCGGCGCTTCCAATACTTCTGGTAGATCCATCGGCAAAGCCTTGACCTTGATCTTCTCAAGCGCTTGCAGCACTACCAAGCCGGCACGCTCCGCCTCAGATTCTCCTGTACCGCTCAAACGAATCGGCACTTCGGCAATTACTGGCTCATCAGCCCGAACTGCATGAAAAGAAATATGACGAAGAGCATTTGACCTAGTCGGATATGATTCAACATCCTTAATCATCGCTATGCGCCGCTCGCTGCCTAGCAACTGGACGGGCGTATGCTTGCCAGCTAACTTATAGACGCGCAGCACTTCGCCAGCTTCAGCCTGAATCGGCACCGCTTCCATACCCGCACCGTAGACCACGCCTGGCGTAATTCCTTGGCGACGTAGCATCTTAACTTTTTTGCCAAGTACTTCGCGCTTAGCAATCTTTAGAGTAATTTTTTCTCCCATTTCTCTCTTCCTTTCGTTAGATACCTTTTCGGAGGTTTACTATTACTTCTCTATTATAACATGTTTATGATAATGATTCTAACCAAGCTGGTAATTCACGATATCCCAGATCTGTTTCGACAATAAATTTTTAGACCCAAACCTATTCCATTAGCTGGTGCTAGAGATTTGTGCTATAATCAGCTCTAGCATGGAAGCCTTTATTAATTTAATTATTCATCTCGGCGTGCCAATTATCTTATTGGTAGTTTTTGCTGAGTCAGGTTTATTAATCGGCTTCATATTTCCAGGCGACAGCTTGCTATTTACGGCAGCTTACATGGTACAACAGCATATTTTGCCAATTGATATTCATCTATTCGCTATCCTGATATTTTTGGCAGCCGTGTTAGGCGATAGTGTTGGCTATAGTTTTGGACATAAGGTCGGCCGCAAATTATTTGAAAAAGAAAATTCGCGTTTTTTCAAGAAAAAATATTTAGAGCAAACTGAAAAATTCTACGACAAGCACGGTTCAATTACTATCGTGTTGGCTCGTTTTGCGCCGATTGTCCGAACTTTTGCGCCAATCGTTGCTGGCGCCAGCAAAATGCATTACAGAACATTTTTGGTTTTTAACATTATCGGCGGATTCTTGTGGTCATCACTGTTTGTTTATCTAGGTTATTACGCCGGTGAATTACTTACCAAAGCAGGCGTTAACATCGAGGTTGCTGCGCTTATAATTATATTCCTCTCTGTCTCGCCGATGATTATTCACGCGCTCAAGAAACCATCAAACCGCGCGGCTCTCAAAAAACAGCTCCAAGTTTTATTCTCAAAAACCAAGACGTCCAAACGGAAAAAATAACGCAAATCCGCACCAAATCTTTCGTCTGAGATTAGGTTTTTAGTCTTTGCAAAGATTATCGTTTATAACAGCTTCTGTAAGTATTTCCCAGTTTGACTTTCTGGATTGTTTGAGACGTCTTCTGGTGTGCCAGCAGAAACCACTCTGCCGCCGCCTTGTCCACCCTCTGGACCCATATCAATAATCCAATCAGCGCATTTAATGACTTCCAGATTATGCTCAATGATTATCATACTGTTACCACCATCAACTAATTTTTGTAAAATCTCGAGCAATTTGCGCACATCAGCAGTATGCAAGCCAGTCGTTGGCTCGTCGAGTATATAAAGTGTTTTACCAGTTGAACGACGCGATAGCTCTGCCGCCAATTTAATGCGCTGCGCCTCGCCACCAGAGAACGTCGTCGCTGGCTGCCCAAGCTTCACATAACCCAGGCCAACTTCGTTAATTGTCTCGAGCTTGCGGGAGATTGCTGGAATATTAGTAAAGAACTCGCAGGCTTGCTCGACCGTCATTTCTAGGATATCGCTAATGGTTTTATCTTTATATTTAATCTCTAGCGCTTCGCGGTTGTAACGCTTTCCGTGACATTCTGGACATTGTATATATACATCCGGCAAGAAATGCATTTCAATCTTTATCACACCGTCGCCTTGACAATTCTCGCAGCGGCCGCCCTTGACATTGAAGCTAAAACGCCCCGCTTTGTAACCGCGAATATTAGCCTCGGGGGTATTAGCAAACAGTTCGCGAATCTGCGTGAACACGCCCGTATAAGTTGCTGGATTAGAGCGCGGCGTGCGGCCTATCGCCGACTGATCAATGACGATAGCTTTATCTAATTGCTTGACACCGTCAATTCTATCATGATCGCCGGGCACAGTCTGCGCTCGATGTAGACGTGCCGTCAATTCGTTGGCTACAATGTCATTAACTAGTGTCGATTTGCCGCTACCGCTAACGCCAGTCACTAGTGTCATTACACCCAACGGAAACTCGACATCAATATTTTTGAGGTTATTCTCCTTAGCACCGCGAACGACAAGTTTGCGATCTTTCTCGACCGCACGACGTTTCTTAGGCACCGATATCTTTTCTGCTCTAGATAAATATCGTCCGGTAATACTGGCCGGATTCTGCGCCACCTCGGCTGGCGTGCCGGCAGCTACAATCTCGCCGCCATGCACGCCAGCACCTGGACCTACATCCACCAAAAAATCAGCTGCAGCGATTGTCTCTTCGTCGTGCTCAACCACCAATACAGTATTACCGAGATCACGTAAATGCTTGAGTGTTTTGATTAATCGATCGTTGTCGCGCTGATGTAAACCAATTGACGGCTCGTCTAATACGTATAACACACCTTGTAACCCAGAGCCAATCTGTGTCGCTAGACGAATCCGCTGTGCCTCGCCTCCGCTCAAAGTATTAGCAGCTCGCCCCAGTTCTAGATAATTCAACCCTACGTTATTCATAAATCCCAGACGAGCGTTAATCTCTTTAACCACTAGCTTGACGATCTTCATTTCGTTATCATCAAATTTCAGCTGACTAAAGACATCTAAGGCGTTCTCGACATCTAAATTACAAATATCCATAATTGACAAGCCGCTAACCGTCACTGCTAAGACTACCGGCTTGAGGCGAGCGCCTTTGCAGGCTGTGCATTTGCGTTCACGCATAAATCGCTCAATATCTTTGCGCATGAAGTCGCTATCAGTTTCGCGGTGACGACGCTCGAGATTTGGAATAATCCCTTCAAAGGTTGAATCATAGTGCCGGCCATTACCTAGCTCAACACGATATTTTTGCTCGCCTGTACCATACATCAATAATTTCTGCACATCGTCGCTTAGTTCGCGCACTGGTACGTGTAGACTAAAACCATGTTCAGCCGCTACCGCTTCAAGCCGTTTCATATACCAAGCATCAACACTAAAACGATTAAACGGACGAATTGCACCTTCGGCAATCGTCAAATTTTTGTTAAAAACCAAGCTAGGATCAATCTCCATTCGTGTGCCCAGCCCCGTACATACCGGACAAGCACCTTGCGGCGCGTTAAAACTGAATAACCGCGGCTCCAATTCAGGAATCTCCTCGCCCGGGTGATCTACACAGGCATAGCGTTGGCTATAAGTCAAAATCTTGCCGCTATCTGCATCCAACACTTGGACTATACCGCCAGCCAATTCTAACGATTGTTCAACTGATTGCGATACGCGTGAAATCATGTCTGAACGCATCACCAAGCGGTCTACGACCAGTTCAATGTCGTGCTTATAGTTTTTTTGTAATTCTGGAAACTCATCTAGTGCATAAATTACGCCGTCCACTCGCGCTCGAGCAAAGCCGCTACGCATATACTGTTCAGGAATATGCTGAAACTCGCCTTTTTTCTGACTGACAATCGGCGCCAGGATCATTAATTTTGCGCCTTCAGGCAATTTCATGATTTCATCAATAATTGATTGTGCTGTTCGTCGTTTCACTGGCTTGCCGCAGCGCTTACCATCTGGCAAAAGTGCTGGACAATGAGGTACGCCAACACGCGCGAACAACAAGCGTAAATAGTCGTAGACTTCTGTTACCGTGGCAACCGTTGAACGCGGATTACGACTGGTTGATTTTTGATCTATTGAAATTGCCGGGCTCAATCCATCAATTGAGTCGACATCTGGCTTGTCCATGATACCCAAGAATTGTCGCGCATAACTGCTCAAGCTTTCAACATAGCGCCGTTGTCCTTCGGCATAGATAGTATCGAAAACCAGGCTTGATTTGCCGCTGCCGCTAAGTCCTGTTACTACCACAAACCTATCGCGTGGAATTTCCAAACTCACGTTTTTTAAGTTATTCTGGCGTGCACCGGTGATCTTGATACTATCTGACATGACTACTTATTTTAGCATTTTTCGGTAAAAAAATCCATTACCGCAAAACATCTGTGCACGTATTACACTTAAAATATCATCCAAATAAACTAAAATTGTATCGCGCTTATCGTTGCACATACTATAGTATATTTGCTATAGTATAGTCAAATGAGAGCATTAGTTGAACTATTCGCTGTCCTCAGCATCAAGATTCGTGTTGTATTGGCGTGCCTTATCGGTGTACCTCTATTTTTGCTGCGCCACGACATTTACGATTCGCTAATGAATTTCGTACTAGTCGGCGCTATACCTGGTACACACATATCAGTACCATACTGGGTTATGTTATTGCTATACGCAATGATAGTCATAAACATATTCACCTACATAGAAAATACCATCCAACGTCCATTACCTCCAAAAGAATAGCGGCCGGCACAAGAAAGATCTAATCGCTAGCTGGTAATGTAGATTCAGCCCACAATTGCAATTCTTGTAAAATAAACTGCTGCTCGTCAGTCGCTGTTGGCGCTAACCGCTGCAGAGACGCCATAAATTGCGGCAATTGTGCCTGCAGGCGCTGAGCCCGCCAGGTTTCCCACTGCGCCAAATCGTCTTCGCTGAGCGAACGCGGAAAGTTGCGTGCTTTGTAGTGCAGCAACAGCGGCGCTAAACGTTCATCCTGAAATTCTGGATGAAAATCAGCCAGCTCGCGCTCATCAGCATTACGCACCGCTTCGACACGGATACGATCACGGTCGTTCAAAAAGCCATCATACAATTGCGCTTCTGGATCGGGCAGTTTTTTGAAGGCTGGCTTGTTCTCAAAAATAGTCCGTAATTTTTCGGCAAAGTCTGGATGTTTTAGCAATATGTTTTGGTACTTTTGGACGGTTTTAGCGTCCAGTGAAATCTTCTGCCATCCGTTGCCCTGTTCCAATACGCCCAGCGGCGCCACCGCCGGACAGCGATTGTACTGTAATTCTTTGACTGGCAATTTAACGAAATCCTCAGCCTGGCGCTCCTCCCACGAAGCAAAGATTTTCTTCGATAATTCTTCAGTACTCAGCTCAACAAACGGCGTCGGATCATAGCGCAGATCATAGACAACCACACCGCCGTTTCGACTGGTCGTCAGTGGAAAGGCCACCGTGGTTTTGGCAAATTCTTTATCGTAGCGCCCGCTGGCATAGACAAACGGTTTCTTGTCATCTACATTAACCAGTTGCTGGACTACTTTTTTGTCACGCATTTTTAGTAAATAGTCATACAGCTGCGGCTGCTTTTGCTTAATCAATTTCGTCACGGCAATCAGCGCCGTCACGTCCGCCAAAGCATCGTGAGCGTTTTCATGTGCTATACCGTTGGCGCTAGTTATTAGTTCCAGGCGATTGCTTGGCTCACCCTTATCGTCAACTGGCCAGTTAATCCCCTCCGGCCTGAGCGCCCGCGTCAACCGCACCACATCCAGCAAATCCCAACGCGAGCGGCCGTCCTTCCAGCTCCACTCGTACGGATCATGAAAATTACGCCACAACAAATGGCGAATAAATTCGTCGTCAAACCGAATGTTATTAAAACCAACCGCAACGGTCTCAGGCGTGAAAATCTCCTCACTCAACATCCGGGCAAACTGCGCCTCGGTGTAGCCCTCCTCAACCGTCTTTTGCGGCGTGATACCGGTTACCATCAGCGCATCAGGACTAGGCAAGGTATCATCATTTAATGTCACCAGCAGATTATACGGTTCACCAATCGGCTCAAGGTTCATATCCGTTCGCTGCCCCGCAAACTGCATGATTCGGTCTTGCCGCGGATTTAGTCCGCTGGTTTCTAGGTCATAGAAGAAAAATGTTTGTGCCATACCTATAGTATAGCAAAGCTACGAGATGACACCCAAACCTACTGCTCAACCAGCGTAAACGGCGTCGATTCGCCAATCTGCACCAAGCTATCACCAGTAGCACCTTGGCGCATTAGCTCGTGCGCTATACCATAACGACGCATGATATCGCGTAAACGATTGACGCTTTCAAACTGATCAAAATTGGTGCGACGAGCAAATTTTTCTATCTTGCCGCCAAACACGCGGTAGATTTGCTTATCAGCATCGTATGAAACTTCCCAACTGCTCGAGATCGTCTCGTTGCCACTGAGAGTGATTGTCTCAAGTTTATCGTTATTCAAATCGTCAGTCTGCTTCTGCTCATTCTCAGCTACGCGCATTGCTACAACTTGCACCTGCAGAGCTCTCAGTACATCAATTACGCCTTTATGCGATACCGAGGAAATAGCGAAAACCTGCGTGTCCTCACTAGTGACAGCTCTTAAGGTGTCAATTTGCATTTGAATGATATCCTGATCTAATCCTTCGCATTTAGTTAGGGCTACTATCTCGGGACGCGACGCCAGTTCAGTGCTGTACTTTTTGAGTTCGCGGCGAATCGCCAGGTAGCGTTCAGCTACGTCGTTACTATAAGCGTCCACCAAATGTAGCAGTACGGCAGTCCTCTCAACGTGCCGCAAAAAGGCATCCCCCAACCCTTTACCATCGCTAGCCCCTTCAATCAACCCTGGAATATCAGCAATTAAAAGCGAACTGTCATCGACATCAGCTACACCGAGATTCGGCGTCAACGTTGTGAACTCATAATCTGCAATTTCAGGGCGAGCATTTGACACCACGCTCAAAAAGGTTGACTTACCAGCATTAGGAAAACCCACCAAACCGACATCAGCCAATAATTTCAATTCTAGTTCTGCCTCGAACGATTCGCCGAGCTCGCCCACTTCTGCCATGCGCGGTGTTTGACGAACACTCGACTTAAAGTGAGCATTACCAAAACCGCCATCGCCGCCTTTAGCAATAATAGTTTTTTGGTTTGGTTTAGATAAATCAGCGATGATTTTACCATCACGCTTAACTATAGTACCAACTGGCACTTTAATAACTAAATCCTTGCCAGCGCGGCCTGCCATTTTTTTCTTGGCGCCCGAGACACCATCTTCGGCCTTTAGCTCAGGTTTGTAACGAAATTTTAATAACGTGTTAAGCTGTTCCGTCGCCAAAAACACAACATTACCGCCGCGACCACCATCGCCGCCATCCGGACCGCCTTTATCAACGTAAATCTCGTGGCGAAAACTGACCGCGCCGTCGCCGCCGCGGCCCGCCTGGACTAAAACTTTAGCTGTATCAACAAACATACAGACACATTATACCAAAAACACCCCTGATTTGACAGAGGTGTTAATTAGTTTTGTAAAATACTTAGTGAATATACCTATAGTAACCGCTAGTGGCCTCGCCCCAGGAAATCTGGCCATGACCAACGCGATTGAAGCCGCCGCCAAAGCGATAACCGTTCATCTCGCTAATTGTGATTGATACGCCCGGATTAACGCTCTCGACAATCGCCACATGGCCGTATCCGCCGCCGTTTTGCATTATTGCGCCAGGCGCCGGCGTACCATTAACTGCCAATCCAGCCGCTGCTGCCGCATAAGCCCAAGTACTAGCATTACCCCAGAAGCTACCGACTGGACGTCCTAGCTGCATTCGGCGTTCGTAAGCATACCAAGTACAGTTCCCCCATGCATATTTGTTACCGGCAGAGATAACCCCATTGTAATTGCTTCCGTAACCGCCCAGGCCCGACCCATACCCATAAGCGCTGCGCCGATTACTAGCCGCAGCACGAGGAGCCACATATCCTGGACGTTCATTTTCTGGCAAAGCACCGCCAGGAACAATAATGCTCCTACCTTCAGTTAGCGAACCAGTGAGCTCTAGGTCATTATACGACACCACATCAGCCTTATTACCGCCATACTTGGCAACAATACTATCAACAGAGTCACCCGCCTTAACGGTATGCTGAACACCATCAACTGGCAGAATTGTTAAAGTAGTATTTGGCTCCAGCGCATCAGACGATAGATTATTGGCCCAAGCTATAGTCTCTTTCTTGAGTCCATATTTGCTGGCTACTGCATCAACTGTATCGCCAGCCTTGGTGGTATAAGTAGTAGCCGCCCGCGAATTAGCTGTCGGCTGGACAATCTGCGGCTTACTAATCGCATTACTGGAGGTCTGCGACATTACCGTTTCAATAGTCAGCGTCTGAGAAAGTGTCGCCACGTTAGCGCTAACTGGCATACTGGTAGTGTCTGCTAGCGACGAAGCTATGTTCGTAGCGACAACCGGATCTACCGTACTAGCGGAAGTTGCAGCTGCTACAGTATTTTTAGTGCTTGAGGTAGAGGCATTAGCCAGCGGCGTATTATTACTACCTTCCTGAACGCCAACTGGACGCTGCCCGATAGCAATTAGCGTTGCTATGAATAGAAAAACGCCGACATACGATACTACGGAAGTCCAAGAAACACCACCGCGCCTTTTAGTTTTGCTAGAATGAGCCTTTGCGCTCGGTACAAAATTAGTTTTAACTCGATTTGGTTGCGTACTAATAATGGTTCTCCTAGAAAATCATATTATGAGCACGATAGAGCTGGCAATAATTCATAACTGTTCCTGCAAGTCCTCGTGTATACTCTATATTATAGCAAATCACTAGCGTTAATGTCAATACTTTATACGATACTGCACAACTTTTGACAGTATCTGTCAATATTGTTTTTATGTTCCTCATCGGTTTTGGCGAAATATATTAAACCGTCATCTCCGGCTATGAAGAATAAGTTATCGCCAGGCGCCGGATCAGCGACCGCCTTAAGCGATAATTCGCCAGGTGTCGCAATTGGCGTCGGCGGCAGACCAGTATGCTTGCGAGTATTGTACGGAGAATCAATATCCACCTTAGGCTTAACACCAGCTTTGTCTGCAGCATAGATAAAGGTTACATCAGAACCAAGCTGCATGTTTTTCTTATAGCGAGCTATAAACACCTGCGCAATACCCCGCTGGTATTGATAACAGCGATTTTTGCGCTCGACGGTCGGCTTATCTTCGCAGCCCAATTCCCGCTCAACAATCGAAGCCATAGTCAACCCTTGATAAAGCGTCAGACCTTGCGCCTTAAACTTATTAACTAAGTCATTTTTCTGCACAACCTTGTACATGTGATCAAACACTGTCTGTAAAACATCTTTGGCTGTAGCGTCACCCGTAAATTGATACGTCTCCCCAAAAACGTAGCCCTCCAAAGACGACCCGCTTGGACGATCAGCAAACAGAGGACTATCGTATTTCGCTTTGAAAGCATTTGAGATCTCATCATCAGAGTAGCCTGCTTGGCGCAAGATGTAACGGACGCTCGTTTTATCAACACCATCAGACGACTGCGAAGCCTTATACTTAGAACTCTCTAACGTACCACCAGGATAAAAAGTAATCGTTTTGGAGTCATGACAACCATTATTCATACGGTTAACAATATCAGCGACCGACTCAGACGGAGCAATCATACAAGTACCAGCTTTGATACTATTCTTATTATTAAGGCGCACATAAACTTCAAAAGCTAATCGGTTGCGAATAAGATTTTTGCTGGCCAGCGTATTGGCAACTGTTGAGACCGAGGAGCCGTCTTCAACAGTAACCGACACCTTATTGCTATCGCTTGAGACTGGTTTTAGCTGCATCTCGTACCACTTAAGCAGCGTCACAAAAACCGCTGTCAAAAACACCGTGATTGTCAGCAAAATGATTATCCAGCGCCGAAGACGATGCTTCTTCTTTGGCATATTCTGATTCATAATTTCATGGTCATGATCAGAGTTAATTGGAACACTCGCCTTTTGCCCCATTGGCTGATTTGGATCAATAGCACGAGGCGCAGGACGCGGAGCCGCACCAAGCGGCGGTACTTGCCGATTATTATTCGGCCGAGAATTAAATTGTTGGCCATTCTGCCGTTTGAAACCATCCATTATTGAGCCTCCAAATAATCTTGTAAAATAATGCTAGCTGCCATAGAATCAATCTCGCCCTTACTATACGGACGTTTTTGCGATGCTAAGATATTCTCTGCTTTGACGCTCGTCAACGATTCGTCCTGGAATACAACGTCAGATTCAATTTGACCAAGACTGTCAACGAAGTTTTCGACATACCGAGTCTGTGCGGTCGGCTCGCCTCGCTGATTGCGCGGATAACCCACTACCAAAACATCTATTGATTCGTCAATCAGCATCTCGCGGATAGCATCGAGTTCCTTGCCGTCAACATCAATCCAGTCGCCTGGTACGGCAATCTTAACATCGCTGCTTGCCGATGCCACGCCAATTCGCCGCTCGCCGACGTCAAGCGCCAAATACTGCTTAGCCATCTATCTGAAACTTTACGCTTATCTTCTTGGTATCATCTGGAACTCTATAAACCCAAAATGGCGAAAGGTTCACGTCCACCGATTTTATACCTTCGACAGTCTTGACGCGCTCTTGAACCTCGCCGACCGACTGGCCTTTGACGTATTCCTTGATGGCGTCTTCGTCAATTTTCGGACCAACTTTACCGTTCGCCGAGACTGTCGCATTAATCGTATCGCCCGAAATAGCTACGTTAGTCAGAGAAACTGTTTTGCTGCCAGTATCATAAATCTTCTGGTTTGACTTGCCGTCAATGCGTTGCTGGCAGTAAGCTTTGAGAAACGTATCAAACTCGCTGCGAGCAATACCAGAAAGCGAGAATTTCATTGTACCGGTAATCGCTGCTTGGCCGTCGTTAGCCTCGCTATCAACAGCAGGCTTATTAATACCAGCGATATCCGCCGCGAATGACTCATTGATAATTGTGTAATCCTTGCCAAACTCAGTTTGCAAAGCAGCTTTGTTTTGGTTCTTATCGTCCTCAGTGACGAGTTCGCGCATTGCTTTATTGATATCGCTTTGTTGAACGACGGTAATAGTTTTGTCAGTACCTCCCGTCGTCGAGCCGCTAATACTTGCTGAAATACCACTAGGCGCTCCCTTGACTGTACCGCTAGCGCCATTATAGCTGGCGCCGCTGCGTGCGGCAGTAATTTTCACCTTGGCATTACGATAATTACTAAGCGAGATTTTAACGCCTTCATTAGTAACATACTCGGCGCCAGAATCTGTCGTCAAAGTTGTTCCTGCTGGGATTTCTGTACCAAGATTGTCAATATCGCGCGTCGAAAAGCTTACTATACCAGTCGCTTTTTCGCCAACATCCTTCTTGCCGGTAGCTGTAAATGTTTTAGAAATCGCTTTTTCTCTAGTTTTGGTCGTCAGTTTGACAGTACCATCTTGCAAACTAGTATTAACAGCAACGCTTGATTTGATATGAGTGTTAACAGCCACGCTACTAGTTTGCGCAGAAATGACAATCTGTGCTCGCGGCGCAAACACAAACGCCCACACCAAACCAGCGATCAACAAAATAACAGCCGCACCGATAATGAAGAACTTTTTACGAAAAGTATTAAAATCGGGAATTTTCGGACTTTTTTTCGACTTGCTATCCGCCTGGTCAGCAAATTTCTTATCGCCGCCATCCTTACCCTTAGAAGACGGCAGCTCATCCTCTCCTTCATCTTCAATTTTGCTAAGCTCATCATTAAGAGACGACTGCCCTTTCTTATCGTCAAGAGTTTGCGCGTTGGGCTTAGCGCCACCGTTCAACGTTTCCGATCCATCAATCACGTCATCGTCACTGTTGACTTCAAGAGCCGGAATCTCAGCTAATTCTGGACGACTCTGCAAATTTTTGGCCACCGGAATACCCGCGCTGCCCGCAAGCGTCGACAAAGCATCATTATTAGTAATAATTACCAGTTTTTTATCGACCCGCTCAGCCGCGCGGTGCACTAGCTTAAGATTTACTGCACTCTGAATCGCCCCAATTCGCTTCGGCGGTACCAAAGCAACAATGTTCGAATTAGCAGCTTTTATCTTGCCAATAATTGAAGTAACATCGTCTTCTACATCTATATAAATGACATCTTTTTGCATATTATTTCTCTATTAAATTCGCAAAATCCTATTAATTTTACTGCGAACCGACTGAGTGTCGCCTGCTCCTATTATTGTATCATAGCCAACACGCAGCAGACCCATCGCCGTAATAAAAGTGTGATCATTGACTTCACCGGTTTTATCCGTAATACCAACAACCTGATCGGGACGAATGCGCCGTACTGTCGGACGCTTAGTAAACGGCAACTCGCTGTACCAATCACGCTTTTCGAGAGCCGTAACTAATTGAGACAAGCTAGCACCGCCACCACACAACAAAATACGCGGCGGCAGCTGATCAACTGCATCAAACTCGCTCAATGCTAGCTCTACGCCAGCTAGCCAAACCTCGAGAGTTTTATCAACGGCAACTGCCACATCTTTTTTGACGGTAGCTTTAATTTTACTGTCCTCGATATTTACTTTGAGTTTTTCTGCCTGATCGTACGGAATTGACAACTCGTCAGCGATAGTTTTAGTAAAACTGCGGCCACCGATGCCAAACATCTTGGTACCCTCAACACCGCCGTCATTAACCACCGCAATATCAGTTGTGCCACCACCTACATCTGCTAAAATTGCCGTAAAAGCACTACTGCTATCGGTGCCAAGTACGCTACGGCTAACTGCGAACGGCTCAGCGGCGACCGCCAACAACTCCAAATCAAGCTCTTGCGCCACTCGCTCTAACGCGCCAATATGCACCATCGGCGCAAACGCTGTATAAATCTGCACTGCTACATCCTTACCCTGAAAGCCAATCGGATTCGACACTTTATAGCCGTCAATATGAATACTAACCAGCGCTGAGTTGACCAGCTTGACCTCAACCTCGTCATTACCCGTCTCTAAGGCGATTTGTTTTTGCGCCCGTTTAGCAGCGCGATCTTGGACCTTCTCGATAATAAACTCAACTTCTTGCTCATCAAGCGGACGGTCGGGCTGCGGACGACGATAACGAATCGTACTAGTCGTACCTTTTACCAGTTCGCCAGCTATACCGATAACAGCATGCTTGGCCTGCAAGCCAGCTTCGTCCTCAGCCTGAGTTAGAGCGTCCTCGCAGTGTTGCACTACGCCAGCAATATCAGCAATCGCGCCCGAATGCATATCTGAAAATTCTTGATGAGCACGTCCAACACCAAGAATCTCAATATCGTCGCCGCTAACGCGAGCTAACAGCGCCTTAACGTTTTCGGTACCGATATCGAGTGCAACAATATAGTCATCGTGCTGATCGTCTGACTCGCCCTTTAGATTATTTAGCTTATTGCGTAATCGCTCTAAAACCATAACTACATCTATTATATACTATTTTTGCTTATGGTTGCTAGATTTTGCCAAATCATAGGGGCTTACAAGGATTAACTCAAAACCGCTTTAATCCGGCGAATTCCCGCCGAGCTGGACTCTTCCTTGGTGATTTTGAAGCGCTTACCGCCTTCAGCCAAAACACCCGTGTGTTCGACGTGCGGACCGCCGCAAACTTCGAAACTAACAATATTGTCGCCTTCGCCGATAGAATAAACTTTCACCTCATCACCGTAGCGCTCGCCAAAGGCGCCGATTGCACCCATTTTTAGCGCCTCGTCAGTCGGATAGACGGCAAAGCTGACTGGCAAATCAGCGTCAATCCAAGCATTGACCTGATCTTCCACCGCCTGTTTTTCCTCTAGCGTCAATTTATCGTGGTTGAAATCAAAACGCAGGCGCTCAGACGTGATATTGCTACCATGCTGCTGCAAATCCGGCGCATTCAGCACCTTGCGCAATGCCGCACCCAACAGGTGTGTCGCCGTATGATATTTCAGATGAATCGGATCGTGGCCCTCCAAACCGCCGCTGAATTGTCCTTTACGCGCCGTCTTGGAACGTTGGCGCTGCTCGGCCATTCGCGCATCAAATTCGGCGCGCCAATTATCAGAAAGCTTGATGCCTTGTTTATACGCCTCCTCGGTACTCAGCTCCACCGGAAAACCAAACGTATCATACAGCATAAACAACTCTTCGCCAGTCAAGCCATCGTCGATATAATGCTGCATTTGCCTAAGACCTTTATGCAGCGTCTGACGGAAGGCTTTTTCTTCCTTGATCAACACAGCGATGATATTATCACGGTTCTCCTTAACTTCTGGGAAATCTGCTTCATATAAATCAGCGATCACCGGCACAACTTCCTCGAGGAAATTCTGCTCAATCCCCAGATCAAAACTATAGCGAATCGCCCGGCGCAGTAAGCGGCGCATCACGTAGCCCTGCTCCTTGTTGCTCGGTACGCAGCCATCGACCGCCAAAAATACTGCTGCCCGAAGGTGGTCAGCAATCACTCGCATCGATGCGGTGTGCGTAGCGTATTCCTCACCGCTTAAACTCTCTAGCTTTCTAATGATTGGTTGCAGCAAGCTAATTTTGAAAACATCGGGGCTATCAATTGCTGCCGCGGCAATCCGCTCCAGGCCGCCGCCGAAATCAACATTCTTACGCGCTAGCGGTTCAAAACTACCGTCGTCCAGCCGGCGATACTGCATGAACACTTGATTGCCAATCTCCATAAATCGGCCGCTATCGCTAGCTGGATGCGCCTGCCCAAAGCTGGCATCATGATGCTGCTCGCCAAAATCATAAAACACCTCGCTATCCGGCCCGCACGGATCACCAATCGGTGTACTATCAATCCCGCCGCCGCGGCTCCACCAGTTCTCTTTATCGTTGTAAAAGAAAATCCGGCCGCCCTGCATACCCAGCTTATCACCATTTTCAGCGCTATCCAGCTCGACGATTTTAGCTTCAATGCCTTTTTTGGCAAAAACTTCTTGCCAAATTTGCGCTACCTCATCGTCGCGCGGAATGTTGTTTTTCTTATCGCCGATAAAACAGCTAACGTAGATTTTATGCGGATCTAGCCCAACTATTTCTGTCAAAAATTCGAAAAACCACTCAATCTGCTGGCGTTTGAAATATTCGCCCATACTCCAATTGCCCAGCATCTCAAAGAACGTCGTGTGGCGATTATCGCCAACATCCTCAATATCCTGCGCCCGCAAACACGTTTGGCTGTCAGCCAATTTCGTACCTTTCGGATGATCTTGACCAAGCAAGTACGGCAGCAGCGGCTGCATACCCGAGCCAGTAAACAGTGTCGTCGGGTCGTTATGTAGTATCAGCGGCGCCCGCTCAATAACAACGTGGCCGTTCCTTTGGCAAAATTCGAGATATTTCTGGCGGATTTCTTGTGCATTCATAGAGGTAATTATAACACGAAAGTTAACCTGAATATACGAATAAGCAACGTAAGCTGGACCTTAAATCACCAAGCCGCCGCCTAGACACTCTTCGCCGCGATAAATTACCGCAGACTGGCCTGGTGCGACAGCACGTTCGGCAGACGCTAGATGTAGCGTGCTAGCGCTATATGTAGCGTTTATCAGCGCCCCGCGGTGGCGCAGACGGACTTGTATTTGCGCGCCATCAGCTAGCGGCTGATTGATCCAGTGAATGTCGGCTAGCTTAATCTCGGTTCGCCACATGTGTTCGTCGTTGATATTACGGCTAACGTAAACCTCATTCTTGTCCATATTTTTGCCAACCACATAATACGGCAACCCGCCGCCAACATCCAGACCATGTCTTTGACCAAGCGTATAAAAAATTGCACCGTCATGCCGGCCAAGCACCCGGCCCGATTCTTTGTCAATAATATCGCCCGGACGCGTCGTAATATACTGGCTAAGAAATTCGCGCATACCGACATTGCCAACGAAGCACACACCCATAGATTCTTTTTTACGAGCTGTCCATAAGCCGCGATCTTTAGCAATTTGACGCACTTCAGGTTTGGTCAGATTTCCTAATGGGAACATAGTTTTCGCTAATGCTTCAGACGTCACGCGATATAAAAAATAAGTTTGATCTTTGTTATCGTCGCGAGCACGAAGCAAGCGTGCAATATCTGCTAAACGCTCAACCCGCGCATAATGACCAGTTGCGATATAGTCCGCCCCCGCCGCCAGCGAAGTCTCTAAAAATAGTTTAAACTTAACTTCCTGATTGCACATGATATCTGGATTCGGCGTTCTACCAGCACGATATTCGTCAAGCATGTAATCAACAACTTTTTGGCGATACTGTGTTTCGAAATCAAATACTTCAAAATCAATTCCTAATTGCACTGCCACCCGCTTGGCATCAGCCAGGTCCTCAGCCCATGGACACTGCATGCCGGGTAGATCTTGACTCCAGTTTTTCATATAGACGCCAGTAACATCATAATCTTGGTCAAGTAATAATGCTGCCGCGACACTGCTATCGACGCCGCCGCTCATACCAACATAAACACGCGGTCTGGTCATTCCGCTGCAACTCCCATAATCTTTACCAGCTCTTGCAACGCCAGCTGCCAGCCTATAACAGTTGTCCACCACATATTCGACCATTGATTATCTGTAGCTACTGGATGGCTACGCGTTAGTATATTTGGCGCCGCTTTAGTAAATTCAATTGAAACTCGCCTCGAGTGGTAAGCGCTTGTCACCAAAATTAACGATGATATCTGCTTTTGTTTGAGCAGGCTGACGGTTTGCGAGGCATTCTCGGCAGTCGTTTCGCTGGTTTCTTCTATCATAATATCACTAGCTGGTACGCCTGCAACGATAGCTTGTCTTTTCATTGCTCGAGCATTACTCGGGCCAGTTTTATCAGCTGCCGCACCAGAGAAAACTAATTTGTGCGCCCAGTTATTCTTGTACAATCGCACTGCTTCAGCAGTACGAGCGCTGGTATCGCCGCCGCTCACCGCTACGATCGCATCGGCTGCCGCGCACTGTTGGCGTGCCGCATCTGGAATATCACCGCAGCCTTTCAAATCGTTCTTTGATAAAAACAAAGTAATACCGATGATTATTGCAGCCGAAACAATAGCCAGCGTAACGATAGCTATTAAAAATCTTTTCACGCTAACCTGGCCTTTTCTGTATTAATCGCAGCGATAATTTCTCGGGCAGCCGCCGTGCACGTTTCAGAATCCGATAAGCGGCCCAGTGTCAAACGCAAACTGCCGTCCGCCGCCTCTGGCGCTAAGCCAATCGCTTCTAGCACGTGCGAACGCGTCCCGGAATTCGCGGCGCAAGCACTGCCAGTCGCTACCAGCACACCTTTCTGCTCAAGCATAAAAACTAGACGTTCGGCATCAATTCCGGGGAATGATATATGCAAATGACTTGCCAGACGACGCTTTTGATCGCCGGAGACAATCGCCCACGGAAAAGCTTCTGTCAGCTGATTTTGCAGCTGGTCGCGCAACTGGCGCAAGCGCTTATTCTCAGAATTACGATGTTGCTGCGCTAATTCTAGCGCTACTGCAAACCCAATAGTGCCCGCAACATTTTCGGTCCCGCTGCGCAAGCCCCGCTCTTGCCCGCCGCCGCGAACTAGCGGCTGCAAGCGTATCATCCGATTACACCAAAGCAAACCAACTTGTTTCGGGCCATAGATCTTACCAGCATTTAGCGTCAACGCATCAACGCCTAGCCGCGCTACATTGATGTCAATTTGCCCAGCCCCTTGCGAAGCATCAGTGTGCAAATAAATCGGCGTCAGCTCACCCGCTTCAAACCGGCGGCGACGC
This sequence comes from uncultured Candidatus Saccharibacteria bacterium, assembly GCA_963456275.1. Classification (GTDB taxonomy): domain Bacteria; phylum Patescibacteriota; class Saccharimonadia; order Saccharimonadales; family Saccharimonadaceae; genus Saccharimonas. The sequence goes on along the minus strand of CAUOLJ010000001.1, from coordinate 54,982 downwards.
TCAGCACGAACAACTTCGGCAATGTCGCGTAGCGGTTGAATAGTGCCAAGCTCGTGATTGGCAATAGCGATAGTCACTAGTTGCGTATCTGGCCTAATAGCTGCTTGAATATCGCACGGCGCAATATTGCCTTTTTTAGATGGAGCTACCAGCGTTATATTATCACCAAGCGCTTTCAGTACTGCATCATGCTCAATGGCACTTGATACGATATGCCCGTCAATGCTATTTATCATTAAATTAATAGATTCGGTAGCACCAGCCGTCATAACTAACTCGCTAGCCTGTCCGCCAAGACAAACCGCCAAACGATGCTTAGCTTCGTTATAAGCGCGCTTGACTTCCACCGCTGGAGCATATGGCGCCGAAGGATTATAAAACATCTCAGAGAAATACGGCTGCATCGCCGCCAAAACACGCTCATCTAGAGGCGTGGCAGCAGCATGGTCGAGATAGATTATCGATGATTTCACGCTTTCTATTATACCAATTTTTCGCCGGTCTCGGGATCTCGCTTGTAAACTTGGCGGGCAACTTGCTCATAATACATTTGCGTAGCGATACTAAAATTACGCAATTCATCACCTTTAAGATATGAATAACGCGGGCCAGGTTGAGTTTTTAAGATACCTCGATCGGTTACTTCATATTTGATCGTGTGAGTTTTAAGTTTGTGCTTAGCATCAATCCATTCCTCATGCCACATCCATGTTTTTTCGTCCAGACAAAAGAATTCGCGGCGATGACCCTTTGGCACCTCTCCAAAAAGTTCCGAGCCAATTTCGCTTTCTAGTACCAACAGCTCGCGCTCACTCAGTTTCTTGAGCGGACGTTTTTTGCGAAGCTTCGGCAAACCAAGCGATAAATCATCGCCGACAAAAAGTTTGAGAGTTTTTGTGAGAACACGCTTGACCATAACTTATGCAGCCAGACCAAATTCTTCTTGATATTCAGCATAGTCACTATCGTATCCTTTTCGAAGTTCGACTACACGTTGGCTAGTAATAGCAATTTCCTGCTCAGGAGTAAGCAGCTTTTTTTCGGGTTTCGGGCTATTCAATTCTATATAATCAACCTGGAGCGATTCGGTTGTCTGATTGACCGACTCAGCATATTCGCGCGCTAGCTCGCCTAAGTGCTCTAGCTCAGGACTACGATAAGAATTGCCTTTAGCAGTTTGTTCATAATTAAAACGACCGGCATTTTCTACCGGTGCATAAGGTTCTACTTTATTATTAAAACTCTCATTCATAATTAATCCCAAAAATTTGCCGCGCGTTGCGAGTAGTTACGCTAGCGGCCTCTTCTATAGCAAGGTCACGAGCGCGCGCATGATATTCTGCTACCTGCCTCACATACGCTGGTATATTCACTTTACCACGAAATGGCACTGGCGTCAAGAAAGGTGCATCAGTTTCAAAAACTAAGCGTTCAAGCGGGATTTGGTTAAACATTTTCTGTTGATTTTTGTTTTTAGTAAAAGTACTTATACCGTTAACACCAACGTATAAACCACGATCCAACCCATGCTGCAAATTTTCCTCAGAATCGGTAAAGCTATGCAAAATGCCGCGCAAACCTTTGAATTCATCGAAAATCGGCCAAAAATCCGCCCAGACTGCGCCAACAGCGGCTTTTTCGTCGCGTACATGAAAACTAATCGGCAGGTTAAAATCTCGCGCTACTTCGAGTTGCCGCCGCAAAACGCCCTGTTGAATATCACGCGGACTATTATCATAAAAATAATCTAAACCAATTTCACCAATGCCGACGATTTCATCGCGATTGTCTGCTACCAATTGGCGCAATTCCTCGACGTTATTTGTCGCTGCGTCGTGCGGGTGAATGCCGACAACCGGCCAAGCAAAATCATGCATCCTAGCAAACTCTAGAGCCTGACGCGAGCTGCGCAAATCTGTACCAACGCAAACCATCGCTACGCCATTCTTCACGGATTCCTGGTAAGCCTTCTCGCGTGCCGAAGCGTCATAGAACTCGCTATCATGAATATGACAATGCGTATCAACCAAGCGAAGCAACGAATTCATTTGGCTTATTTCTTTTTACTAGATGCCGTTTGCGGATCGGGCGTATGAATATAGATTTTTGGGAAAAGTGGTGCTGCTTTCTCGGGCACAACTCCTGCCGAGAACATCTTGTGAATAGTGCTAGCAGTCACTGGCATAAACGGAGTTAGCAAATCAGCAATTTCCTCAAGCGCACCAACAGCATAAGATAAAATTTCCGATAAATGCTCGGCGGCATCAGTGTCTTTTTGGCGCTTCTTGGCAACTTCCCACGGTTTAACGTCATCAATATATTGATTAAGTGCTCGCACCTGTTGCCATGCTTCATCTATTGCTCGATCAAAATCAAGCGCTTCCATCGCCTGGCGGTATGGCCCCATATCGTGTCCTGGGCGAGGAATCTCGCCAATTACACCCGACTGATAACGCTGAATCATAGCAATAACCCGCTGCACTAAATTACCGAGATCATTACCCAGCTCTCCATTATAAGCCTTCTCAAACTTCTCCCAGGTGAAGTCGCCGTCATCCTTGGTTGGAATATGCCGCGAAAAGTAATAGCGAAAAGCGTCAACGCCGTAATCCTTGATAATCTCCATCGGATCGATGACATTACCAACGGTTTTGCTCATCTTAGCACCGCCCACATTAACGAAACCGTGCACTAACAGCGTCTTCGGCAGCGGTAGACCAACCCCTAATAGCATCACTGGCCAAATACCGGCATGAAAACGCAGAATATCCTTGCCAATCACTTGCACGTCAGCTGGCCAAAAATCTTTCCACTCCGGCTGATCCGGGTAACCTAGCACCGTGATGTAATTAGCTAAGGCATCCAACCAGACGTACATCACCTGGCTGTCGTCTCCTGGTACCGGTACTCCCCAGGTCAGGCTCTTGCGCGGCCGGCTAATTGATACGTCGTGCAAACCGTCTTTCATTAATTCCAGAAACTCTTTTTTGCGAAACTCTGGTACAATTTTCATTCGGCCCGACTCGATTGCTTGGCGGACTTTATCAGTATAGGCGCTCGCTTTCAAATAATAGTTCTCTTCGCTAACTTGTTGATAAGGCGTTTGGTGGTCAGGACAAACCCCGCCAGTTTCTTGAACTTCTTTATCAGTAAAGAAAGCTTCATGACCCATACAGTACCAGCCGTTGTAAGTACTTTTATAAATCAGCCCCGCTTGGTCCAACTGTTTCCAAATATAGCGCACCGCCCCCATATGATGTGAATCAGACGTACGGACAAAATCAGTATATTCGGCGTGTTCAGCATCCATCAGTATCTTGAAATTTTGATGAGTTTGATCGACATATGCTTGCGGCGTCAGATTTTGTTCGGCAGCCTTGGCGGCGATTTTATTACCATGCTCATCAGTGCCAACCTGAAAGCGCACTTTTTTGCCTTTCTGCTGCTGGTAGCGCGACCAGATATCTGCAAGCAAATAGTCTAGCGCATTACCGATATGCGGCTTGCCATTGACATATGGAATCGCCGTTGTGATATAAAGATTCTTTCCCATTGCTTCTAAGTATATCAGAGGCGACAGAAGTTTACTAGCACATTATCACCCCGCAATACAAGCCTGACCAGCAACAACTGAACCTACATCTTAAACTAATTCTCGTCTTTGATATTTCCTGGTTCGATACCAGTTTCCTGGAAATAGTAGAGAAGTTATCCTTTCACTTTCCCTGCCTATATTACGGACGTTCGCTTACTTCTTGAACAAAATAATACCAGAAGCTACAAAGATAGACGCCGCCAAGACAAACAACACTGTATTTGAGCCCGTTTCAGCCAGTCTGGCACCAGGCGATTTTGGCGACTCCGGAGACAGCGTAGAGGCAGGCGCAGGGTTCTTCGTCCACTTTGCATACAAGGTCAAGTCATTGTCTGGCATCGTATCGTTCGCAAAGTCCCAAGCCGTCGTAAAAGCAGTATCTGTGTACCAGCCGGCAAAAGTATAACCCTGCCGGTTTGGCACAGCTGGCGCGGTAATTTTATCAGTAAAAGCAACTTCTTGGCTGGCAATTGCCATTCCGCCCTGGGTATCAAAAACTACGGCATGCTTCGGACACTCCTTTGCATCGCCATTGATAGTCCAGCCATGCCCGCCGTCGGCGACTGGCTTGATTAGATTTTTTCTAGCCGCATCAGCAGTGCAATATTTCAACCCGGCGGCCCCTAGTATAAGCGGCGAGTTAGTTGATTGAATATTCCAAGATATCAAAGTAGCATCATAATTTTTCGTAGACAAGCCGCTATTATTCAACATTCTAGGAGCGCCAGACCAATAGCTGTTGGGCAAACCAGTTGTCGAAACTAACGAATCTAGCCGCCAGCCCGCCAAAGATTGATTAAAAGCGCGAGCACCATTAAGCATTTCACTCATCAACTCGGCTTTCGAAACATCCCACGACTCTATCGACTGATTAAACTTAACTGCATTCTGGAACATTGCATTCATTGCAGTCATTTTGCCAGTGTTCCAGTTTTTAATTGAATCGCTGTCGCCATTATTGAATGCTGTCGCATTATTAAATAAACCGCCAGCAAAAACAACGTTAGACACATCCCACGACCCGATGTTTTGATTGAAATTTTCAGTATCGCTAAACGCACTACCCATATTAGTAATGGTCGAGGTGTTCCAATTCCAGTTAGCATTCTCACCCTTGAGAGAAGTATTGCCTCTAAAGACAGAGTATATCGAGTCAGTCTGCGACAAATCCGGAGTGTCGATTGCCTTTACGTCCATATTTGCAGCACCGTAAAATGAAGCCACCAACGATCTCCATTTATTCTTTCCCCACTGATCAATAGAAATCATCTTCAATTTATCGCCGCTGTTATTGAGATAAAACTCTGGAAACACACCTCCGATACGAATCGTATACACACCAGGTGTAGCGTAACTACAAGTATAAGATCCGGTCTGAGCGGTTGCTTCGACCGTACCATCATTATTGCAATCAATAGTATAATTATATCCGCCTCCTCTTATCGGAATGACGAACTGAGTATCTGGCGACCCAGGCTTGCGTGTGTCCACGGTAAACACAAAATCTGTGTCATTGATAGCGTCGGCGGCAGCTTTTGGCGAATAAAATATCGGACCAGAAAAAGCTGCTAGCACACCTATTGTCACGGCTAACGCCTTGATGGCCAATCCAAATTTTAGCCTTTTTGTTTTCCAACATCTATTCATTTAGTACCATTATACTTATACTTTATTTTTTTAGCAATATACTAATACTAATCAAAGATGGCACGCAACATTGCCATGACGTTTTGGAGCTTATTTAGTAGATTTTATCTCTGCTAGCACTGCGAATCTTCCCCCTGTATCACCAGCTGAATGTGAGAAATAATTTGGATCATCTGCCGTATCAATTGGCGAAATGACAATATTATTAGCCGGAACGCCCGCCTGGACGGCCAACGAACGATTAAATCCTTGCATGTCCAGATAAATTCCGTCAGCCGTTTGACGGCAGAAATTTTGCCAATTCGTATCATTTGTATGATTAAAATAATCCATACGATAATTTTTCTGCGTGATGCTTGGTGACATCCAAATTTGTAAATCTTTTGCCTGGCTACCGCACTCGACAAAATACCGAACTGCCCGAGACATTAACTGCGCAACCGTCGAATGCCGACCCAAATGCGCCAGCATGAGGGCGCGGCGTTTTGGATCATAGATGACGGTGGCGATACAGTCCGCCACTGGCAAAAATAAGCCGACGCCAGCCATTTCGGTATATAGCGCGTCAGCAAAAATCCCCTCGTTGTTGTATTTAACCGTGTCAGTTTCAGTGACTTCGGTAATATTGTCAAAAGTTTGTGTTTGGTCATAAGAAATTACGTGATAAACAACGTCGTCATACTTAACACCAATTTGATCACAAAACCGCCGCCGATTATTCACTATCTCAGCTACGTGGCGACCGCGAATACGATTGAGCATGGTGCCGTCGTCTTTCGACGAAACCGCAATGAGCAGATCAGACGGAAAGCAGACGGGCTGATCTGCCGCAATCATCGCGCCCGCCATTCTCTAAGCAGCCGCTGCCAATCCGCAATCGCCAAATCCTCAGCACGGACATCAGGTGAAATATCAGCCTTTTTTAGCAGCTGTTCCGCGGTATCTTTACTAACACCCAGTCCGCCGCTCAAACTGGAGCGCAGTTTCTTACGCTTAGCAGAAAAACCAGCTTTGACAATGCGGAAAAAGTCTTTTTGGTCTTCAGAATCGACTAGTGGTTCGGTGCGAGTTCTCAATACCACCACCTGCGAATCAACTTTTGGCGGCGGCGTGAAGAACTGCCGTGGTACCTCAATATCGAGTTCCGCCTCGGCAAATAGCTGCACACCAACCGCTAAAATACTCATCTCACCAGGCTCCGCTGCGATCCGCTCGGCGACTTCTTTTTGTACCAGCAGCACCGCCAAACTTGGCTTATTTTCCGCCGTCATCAGCTTTTCAACAATTTTACTGGTGATATAGTACGGTACATTGGCGACCACCTTATAGCCAACTGGTAACTGATTCAGATCAAACTGCAAAATATCTTCGTTAATCACTTCCAGGCTTTTGCCAGGAAATTGCCCTGGCAACTTACCTGCCAAATCCCTGTCAAATTCTACCGCCACCACCTGCCCGGCTCGCGCCAATAACCAGCTAGTCAACGTGCCAAGTCCCGGTCCAATCTCCAAAACCACATCATCCTTGCTCAGCTCCGCCGCCTCGGCAATCTCCGCCAAGATTTCTGGATCTCGCAGCCAATGCTGGCCTAACTCTTTTTTCGGTCCATGCGCTGACGCCATCTAGCGACCATCTCCGTTTGTCCAATCAGTCGCCAGGTCAAACCCATGCGGATGCCGGGCCGCAAACCCGCCGGTATCATACACCTTTCCAGGGCCCATACTAGTTTCCACCACCGAACAGCGCGGATAATTACCATAATTTGCCGCCACCAAAATATAACCGTCCTTGTCTACCTTGGCGCCATCCGCTCGCACCGTGTAGCCACCGCCGCCGCAAGCGTTAGCAACAATATTCATCGGTAAATCATAATAGGTTTCGCGGTGCGCCACACCCTTGGAGTCGGTAAATATCTGCGCGCCCTTACCTTTAGTCAATGGATTTTTCGGCTTAGTGCCGACTACTTCGATCTGCTTTTTAGGCTGCTTGATAATTTCGCTAGAAATTTGCTGACGACTAACTTCAGCACCGTCGCGCGCTTCAACTTTATAAGTCAATTTGCGCAACCCTTTAGCTCCCGCCTGCTTTACTTGGCGATAACCAAGAGGCTGGTTGTCGTCGCGTGTTTGCTCAACCGGGAAATCAATTTCTTCCTCGGCAGTCACAGTACGCCGAGTCGCCCGTGTAATCCTCATCAGCAAGCTCGACCCATCCAAAGCGACATCCTCTGGCGGCGTAAATCGAACTTTATCCTCGCGATACAAAACAATACCCGCAGCTTGCGCAATCTGTGTTGGCGTCTGCGCTGCCGTATTGACTCGCATGCGGCGAGCACCTTCGACTATCGTTATCGTCCGCGCCCGATAAATATTTATTTTGAAGCCATTGTTGGTAATCGGTGTATCCAGACCCGGTTCGACAATATCATGCTGTTTATCCAATCTTGCGCCGAATTCTTCTAGCGCTTTCTGCACTGTCGATGCCTTAGTGATTATCGATTGCTCCCGGCCACCGTCGTAAATGGTGATTATATGACTAGATGGTTGTGCTTTAACCGCAGCTGGACTATCTGCCGCCGCAATATTCGCAAAAAACGATAACATACCAGTACTAGAGATTGCCAAGACCGCACCAAAAACACAACAGCAAATACGTTGATAATATCGATTTAAGCTCATTTTATTCAAAATCACCCACTGTATCTCTTATATTATAACAAATTATGCGTCGAATGTCAATCAGTAACGTCGCAGACAATCAATAACTACCGATATATATCCTGTAATCCCATTTTAATTTTACAAGACGGCCAAGGTTGCCAACCCCTCCTCTTATAAGTCTCCCATGCTTTCTGATCTTGAACGTCAGCCGGAGCTTGAGCAGGATTATTGTAGCCTCCGAAATTACCCCATGTACTCTTGTCAAATTGATACGCACCATAATAACCGTTACCCGTATCTGATGTATAGCTACCCTCGCAGCTACGCAAACGCGCCAAAGCTTCAGCGAAACTGCCATTAAACGTAGCTGAAGTTTTAGTACCAATAATTTCTACCTGCTTAACTGGCTGCTGAATAATGTTGCTATTGATCTCGCGGCGTGATACTTCAACGCCGTTTTGGACGTTAATCTCATACGTAACTGTACGCTTACCGTTAACACCTTTGGTTTGAATTTCTTTGTATCCTTTATCGCGATTAACGTCCTTGATCTGTTCAGTCTCAAACTGTATATCCTCGTCAACGGTAACTGTTTGCGTGCCGTTACGATACAAGCGAACATCCATGCCTCTAGATATTTTTGTATCTTTATTCGGGATAATAATATCATTGGCAGACATTTTAATGTGCTTCTCGGCTAGCATTTCGCCGATGGTTTGAGCTTGCGTGTAAGAAGTGGCCTTTTTACCATAAAAATCAAAGTTGAATGGCGTTGCTCGTTTAATAGAAAGTACTTCTGCTGCGCTATCGCGCATTGGACTATTAGACTGCGACAAGGTTAGAATATCTTCATCGCGTACAACAATGCCAGCTTGTTTAACTATCTGCTTTCCAGTACGGTACGATGTAATAATTTTAGTGAGCTGAGAGCCATCCTTGACAACCACCGTTCGGGCTCGATAAATATTAACGTTATATGAATTTGCTACCAAGCGCTCATCAATATTTGGCTCGGTTCGATCGTTACGGTCTAGCTTGATATCTGCCTCGGCAAGAGCCTCACGCAAAGTCTGTTTTTTAGTAATAAATCCTTTACTTTGACCGTCATCATGAACGGTAATGATATGCTCGCCGACCGCTAGGCTACGCTCGTCAGCCCGCGCTTTTGGCATAATTGCCGTATAAACAGACAATCCAGCCAAAGCTAATAGCATAGAGCCGGTAATCAGCCAACGTAATTTCATTCTCGCAATATTTTTCATACGTAGGCGCGTAAACTAGCGCGCAGTTATAATTATAGCAAAAGATTGGTTATTTTGCTACAGCTTCTCGAGGCGGGCGTATTCAACGTTGAGCTTTTTGACAGCACCGTTATCGAACTTCACGCTAACTGCCAAGCCATCAATGTCAATGATCTCGCCATCACCAAATTGCAGCGAGCGCACTCGATCGCCAATATCATAGTTCATCACCGGCTCGTCAAAATCATTATAAGCTGGATTCGAATCAATAGCGTTAGGTTCAACCGCGAACAATCCCATACCCATATCGTCGAGAAAACGCGACGGCTGATTGTACGATCGCAAGCCGAATTGCGCACGGCTCTGCGCGTACAACAGATATAACTCTTCACGCGCCCGCGTCATACCCACGTAGCACAAGCGTCGCTCCTCCTCGAGATTGCGCGGACCCTCTTCAAGCGCTCGCTCGCTCGGAAACAAGCCATCCTCCATACCGACCATGAAAACCACCGGAAATTCCAGTCCTTTAGCGGCATGCAAGGTCATTAATGTGACTTTTTCACCATCACTTTGCTGATCGACGCTGCTCATTAGCGCTGCCTCTTCGAGAAAGTCTGGCAACGTCGCGAAAGATTTAGCGTCCGCTATGAGCACGCTCAAATTATCATCACGCTCTTCAGCCTGCGGCGTTCCATCCATGACATAATCTCGATAAGCAATCTTTTCAATTAGCTTTTCAATGATATCGCTTGGGCTAGTATCAGAAAGAACAAGCGCCTGCAATTCGCGTAGAATCTCGCCCAGACGCAATAATGATTTTTTGGCGCGCGGCGTCAAAACGCTAGTTTGCTCAACGTTTACCAGCGAAGCGATAATGTCCATATTGTTGTCGTTTTGCCATCGTAAAAATTTCTCTAGACTGGTCGCACCGATACCGCGCGCTGGCACATTAGCAATTCGACTAAAGCTCATCCGGTCGTTCGGTTGATATAATAAACGCAAATAGGCGATAATATCCTTGATTTCCTTGCGATCATAAAAGCGCACGCCGCCAACCAATTGATATGGAATTCTTTGCTGCATGAAGGCACGTTCAAAAGCAAAGCTCTGCGCATTAGTACGATACAATACTGCAAAATCACCGTAGCGGCGAGCACCGATCGAGGTTTGAGCCGCAATACGGCTTGCCACCACGTAAGCCTCCTCGGACTCATCGCGTACCGCCTGAACTTGCACTGGCGCACCATTGCCAGCCGCCGTCCAGAGTTTTTTGTCAGTCCGTTCGACATTCTTGGTAATAACCTTTTGCGCCGCCTCTAGGATAGCGCCTGTTGAACGATAATTTTGCTCTAGCTTGATCACCTTTGCGCCAGAAAAGTCTCGTTCAAAATTAAGAATATTTTTGAAATCCGCCCCGCGCCAGCTGTAAATCGACTGCCAATCGTCGCCGACCACGCAAATATTACGCGCATCGTTGACTAAGTACTTAACGATAGCATACTGCGCAGCGTTAGTGTCTTGGTATTCGTCAATAAGGATATGCTTGAAATACTGACGATACTTTTGGCGAATTTCACTGGCATCGCGCAGCAAACGTACCGTCTCGATCAACAAATCATCGAAATCTAGGGCGCCAGCCTCGCTGCGTAGTTGCTCGTACCTATCATAAATCTTAGCGATATACTGCTGATTCGGATATTGCGCAGTTGCTGCGTAATCATCTGGCGTAAGTAAATCGTTTTTAGCGTTAGAAATTGCCGCGCTAACTGAACGTGGTTTGAGTTTATCAGGAGCTATTGACAGCTGTTTCATCGCTTGCTTGATTAGCCCTTGACGGTCGGCTTCATCATAAATAATAAAATTCGACGGCACGCCAATCGCCGGCCCGTCGCGCCGCAAAATTCGCACACAAATCCCGTGAAATGTACCCATCCACGGCATGAATTGCCGCGTGTTAGGCTGATCGATCAAAGCTGCCAAGCGCTCGCGCATCTCGCGAGCTGCTTTATTAGTAAATGTCACCGCCAAAATCTCACTCGGCCAGACTCTCTCGTGCGTTAATAAGTAAGCTATGCGGTGAGTTAAAGTCTTGGTTTTGCCACTGCCAGCGCCCGCCAAAACCAACAACGGACCGTCCGTATAAGCGACAGCTGCTTTCTGCGCGTCATTAAGACCATCGAGTATATCCATCATCACTCATTATATCGCGTTAATAGCGAGTCAGGAAGAAATACCCAGCGCCAGCTAGTGCGCCCAAGGCCAAGAACACTATAATCACCAAAAACCACTTTAAGCCTGAATGGCGCGACTGCTTATGTTTCTTGTCGTCCTTGAATTCAGTATAATATTCAGAAGTATCATAAATAGCGCCTGATTCAATTTCGTCGATGGTTTGCTCGCGAGGCGGATCTGGCTCTGTAGTAGCGGACTGTACAGGCGAATCTACCGTCTGATTTGCCAGAGGTTCAGCTAGTTGCTCGGGTTGCTCGCTCGTATTTTCTACATTAGTAACAGGAGCTTCGGCAGCAGGAGGATTAGGAGTTTTTTCAACAGGCTTTGGCTTGCCGCCAATCGGCATAAACCGATGTTTTTTAGGAACTGGCGCGTCTTGTATTCTAGCGTCATCTTCATCGTTTTCGGCTGAAGCGTCCTCAATTGATTGAATGTCGTTAGCTCGCGATTCTGCTTGCGAAAAGCCAATCTCGTTGCTAGCATCTTGCGCGTCTTTCTGTAGCGACTCAACAAGCTCGGCAGACGGTGCAATATCCCTACCGTGTGTACCGCCGATAGAATACGATCTTTTTTCGTTTTTGCTGTCGTCTGCTTCATCATAATCATTTTTGTCTTCAAAACCAGGATTAGACTGTGAAGCTTGAGGCAATACGCTGCTGCCGTGAAAAACTCGCGATTCAGACGATTGCAGTTCGCTAGAAACGTTATTTGTATTTGCTGCTACATTTTCCTGAATAGAACTAGCGGCAAGACGCTGAGTGCTTCGCTGGCCAGTTGGTCCTAATTGTTGAGACGAGCCGCCAGAAATATTATATGACACATTACTTAACGACTGTGCTGGCATCGTAGAATACTTAACTTTGCTGGCGGGGTGTTTGTTGACACCTGGCTGCGAACTAACTATGTCCATGAAACGGCCGCGACTCTTAGTCTTCATTTTTTTTGGTAATCCTGATCGGACTGGCACAGCTCCGCCAATTGCCGCTACCTGCGGCGGTGTTGCGGCTTGTGGCAACGGCTGGGGAGCTGGCGATGGTACTGAACTATTTAGAGCCGAATTTTGGACAACAGTAGAAGCCTGAGAAGCGACCGGCACACCAGCCGAAGCTGAAGCACCGTTTGTTGGCAAAGTCTGAACCTGAGCGGTAGGCACCCCAACAGCTGGCTGTACTGGAGCTGCAGCCGAAACTGGTACGCTAGCTGTTGATACAGATAAGCTTGGCTGCTCAGCGACGCTAACCGTTGCGGCCGGCGAGGGTGAAGCCGTCATATTCGCAACTGGACCAGGACCAGGAGCTAATTTACTAGGCTCAACTGAAACTGGCGCAGCATTAGAGGAAGGATTTGAAGGCGTAGAGACAGCCGGCGGTGTTGGCGCCTCAGTATGTTGGCCGTCCTCTTTTAATAATCCGCTCTTGGACATAGCCTCGGTAATTGAACGATCTAGCTCGTCGAAGTCGAATTCTGTCATGGCTATTTACCTCTCTTTACTGGTAAGGATGACATATCTTCACATTTTTTGATAATACCAGCAAAAGCATAGACATCTAAGCTTGATTCACCGATAAGCAAACCATTTACACCAGCTGTTTGCAAATACGACATAGCGTTATCAAGATTAACACTACCACCGTAAAGCACGCGGACATTCTCGGCGGCAACTTTGCCGAAAAGATGCTCAATTTGCCGACGAATATATTTAATGGCGCGTTCAACATCGCGCGGTGAAGCGAATTTACCAGTACCGATTGACCACACTGGCTCATAAGCTATAACAATCTGGCCAACCTCAACGCTCGTGATATTAGCTAGTCCTCCCACCAACTGATCGCGAATTACATCAGACGTTTCCTTGTTGGCTCGTTCTTGGGCTGTCTCACCAATACACAATACAGGCGTAATATTATTACGCACTGCCGCTTGCACTTTGCTGCGAATATCTTTACTGCGTTCAGCAAAGATATGCCGGCGCTCGCTGTGGCCAATTATGCCATATTGTACGATACCGCGCAGCTGCGACGCTGATACTTCACCAGTGTAAGCACCGCTGTCACGCCAATAAAAGTTCTGCACTGCCAGGTTAAAGTGATGGTGCTGCACCTGCATATTAAGCGGCTGGAGCGCTAACATGGTCGGTGCCAATACTACCTCAGTATTTTTGAGCTTGCCAACCAGCTTGTCGAGTTTATGAACATACAAACTCGCCTCATTGACAGTGAGGTTCATTTTCCAGTTTGCAATAATAAGTTTCTTGCCCACGTTTTATACTTGCTTATGTTTACCCTTGCGTCTAGTTTACTACAGTTATTAACGCTCGTCTAGTTTTTTGCATGAAAACACCCCGCCAAAAGCGAGGTGTCTCTTAAACTTTGCTGCTTTTACTCAACAACACGCACACGCAATGTGTCGGTACCGCCGGCTACACCCGACTGGCGGCCGCTGACAACAACCGCGGTCAATTTGTCGTCGCGCCCGAAAGTGCCCCAATCAAGCAATTCTTTGGCTAATTTTGTACCAACATGCTCGCCCTCTTTACGCACATATGAGCGGGTAGCGTATGACAAAGCTAGCTGTTGAGCCACACGCTTATTCGGTGTTACTGCAGCGATTGGCAACTCTGGACGGCAAGCTGCAATCCGCGCAGCCGTCGCGCCAGATTTAGTTTCGGCAATAATCACATCGGCGTCTACTTGGTTAGCTACTACTACCGCAGCATTAGCAATCGCATTACGGCGGCGGTTCTTCTCGCCATATTCAATCGGCATGTCATTCATCGGCCAGCGCGACTGCGTGTAGCGCACCGTCTTGGCCATCATTTTGACTGCCTCGACAGGATAACTACCGTTAGCTGTTTCATCAGAGAGCATCACCACATCAGTACCAAGGATTACTGCTGTTGCTACATCGCTAACTTCGGCGCGAGTCGGCTCTGGATTATCGACCATACTGGCTAGCATTTGCGTTGCCACTATTGATAGTTTACCGTATTTGCGGCACAAGCGAATTGCTTCGCGCTCAACAATCGGTACAATCTCGGGACTAGTCTCGACCGCTAAGTCGCCGCGCGCAATCATCACGCCGTCAGCAGCCTTAACTATTTCTTTGAGCGCTTCCATCTCGATAGCTGCTTTGGTCTCAACTTTCGCGATAATCTGCGCTGTCGAACCGTGGCTTAGCATAATCTGCCGCAAGTTATTAATGTCGTCTGCGCTCTGAATAAAACTGAGGGCTACAAAATCGATATCTTTATCGGCGCCAAACTCTACGTCAGCCAAATCTTTTGGCGTTAAAATATCGCCGCCAAAGTCGGTGTCTGGCAGGTTCAAACCTTTACGGCTCATCAAAAATCCATCGTTCAGAATACGAATCTTGATTGCTGTATCGCTAACCCGCTCAATCATCTCGCCGCGAATCTTGCCGTCGAACAAGTAAACTGGCTCGCCAACCTTGACTTTGTTAGCTAAATTGTATTGAATCGGCAAATTCGTACTGCCATCGTGTTCTTGAATTGCATGATCGAGAACGATCTCGTCGCCAGCTTTAACATCTAAGTGGTTGTTCTTTAGAACGCCGAGACGAATTTTTGGTCCTTGTAAATCTTGCAAGATTGCTACCGTTCGGCCAACTTCGGTGCTAGCATCACGAATCCACTTGATCTGATCAAGTCGCTCCTCGTACGATCCATGGCTAAAGTTCAAACGGAAGCCATTTGCGCCAGCTTCAATTAATTGTTTGATTTTCTCTGGTGAATTTGTGGCTGGCCCCAGAGTCGCCAGTATCTTAGTCCTTTTAAATGTATTACTCATAGATAGTTATTATACTCTAATATGTTCCACAAAAATAGTACGCCCAGACTAGGACGTACTTGACAAGTGCAAATTTATATTATATAGTTAATGTCGTTGAATCGAATTGGAACGATATCCTCATGGAGCTCAGGCGGTGATATCGCCTTATGGGGGTTTATCTCTGGCGTAACGTATTTGTTACAGTGATGGAACTAGTCAAGATATTATCTACCGACAAGCATTGCTTGTGCTTTAAGTATACGATGTCAATTATAGAATCTTACAGAGATAAAACCAAATTTGGCCATCGCTTAGTACGCTACACCACCATGATGCGAACACGCGCCTCGACCCATAGATGAACTACATGAACCATCGTTGCATGTTGTAATCGGACAATATTCTGCATCGTATATGCCGCTCTTTGAAGAGTTAGAATCGTTTGAATACCGTTGATAGTTTGTCTCTGAGCGCTTATTACTTTTAACTTGACGTTGATGATTACTATATGTTGTCCATACGATCAATCCACCTATAATAACCACCCAAAATAGTATTTTGCCCCAATTGTTAAGAAATGAATCAAGTCGCTCTCTTCGTCTAACTTGTTTACCTAATTTTATATACTCAGGGATGTAATAGTACTCTATACTGACTGTATCATCCAACGGTTTTTTGTGTTTTTTCTTGTATCCATCGCTAATTAGTTTGCTAATCGGAGGGCTAAATCTTACTCGTATATTCATGACTATCTGCACTTATCTGCTCGTCAAGTTTCCGTCCACTATTTGGCACTAGTTCAATCTTTAACTTAGTAGTGTCGATATTGTTAGTGGCGATAATCTTATAGTCTATATGAAAGCGATCATTATTCTTTAAATATTCGTTGATAGTATTTCGTGAAAGATTACGTCGATCGCAGATATCATAATTAGAAGATCCAAGTTGAACCCAGGGAGCGTCAGGGTCGTTATCCCAAGCTTTCCACCAAGTTCGCTCTCTCGACTGAGCAGTGCAATTTTCTTGTTTGCCTAGGCTTTTCTCCTCACAGGCTAATATCATGGTTATTTAACATTTTTTGTTTTTCGTAATTTTGCAAACAGATATACAGCTAATACAACAACTAGCACGCTACCTAGTGCGAGTCCTCCTATAACCATTAAACTATTAGTTTCTTGTTGCTTCTGTCGTAAGGTGAGTTGCTGTTCCTTTAACTTCGTGTCCGCCTTATTGTTTTCTATACGACTTTCACTTTCTTCAAAGTTATCAGACCTTGACATATTTTTGGTTGCTCCGCCAAACACTCTATCAAACGTTTCTTCATCCACTACTTATACTCCTTTCCAAATTAAAATGACATCACGCCTGGTGTCTAACCAGTAAATAGAGTATTAAGCCCTAATTTACTTCGCATGGTGCCATTTTGAAGGCTTAATACCACGCAAAGAAATTGCGGTACTCTATAAAACTGGTTAGACTTTTTTATTATATCAAATATCGTCGTAAGAATATGTCCATGTTGCCAAAATCGCCAGAGTTGCAGAACGCTAACCTTGCGTTTTAATTGAACAGATGAACTACATGGATACACCTGCCCGCATGCTGCAAAATGCTGACACGGAAAAAGTTATATTTCAAAAGATGGTTACCGAGAATAGCATTCTTTTAATCTTAAAAAGAAAAGTTTGGAACGGACGGTTTGAGTATGTTTTACAGATTGAAGGACAAACAAAAAGACTCCAAAGAGCCTCTTGATTCCATAATGGTGACCTTACCGGGAATCGAACCCGGATTGCCAGGATGAAAACCTGGTGTCCTAACCGTTAGACGATAAGGCCGCACTTACAGATATCTTAACAGATTGGCCTTATTTGCGCAATAAACAACTGCTAATACCGCGGTGGCAGCTCGGTTGTGGTGTCGGTTGAAATAGAACTGTTTGCGTTAGCTTTATTATAGGCCCACAAGTACGTATCCATCCGCGCGTTGATAATCTCCGCTGGCGTAGTATAACCATTCTCATTGCCAGCCGAACCGTCAGCCCCGTGAGTACGGCGCAGCTGCAAAACACGCGCCGACACTATTCCATTAATCTGTAATGGCTTGTCACAAACCGTCGATTTCAATCCGCTAGTATAATCAGATCGGATCAATGCTGATCGAACACCGCTCTCGTCAACTTCGCAGGTAGAAATTACACCGCCCACGCCAGCATTAGTACCCGAAGCAATCAACCAAGCGTCAATATTAGTTACACTATCCTTAACAATAATGTTGCGCGCGTATATCACAGCCTGCGGTAGTTGGCTAGCGCTAGAGAAGCTACCAGTATCATAACGTATATCACCATCTATAACTACCGTCTTGTCGCCAGCATCAATAATAACCGACCTACCCATCCCAATAGTGCCGCCCGACAAGTTCACGATTGCTCGCGACGATGATAATTTGTACGAGCCATCTAATCCGTTAAGCGAAATATTCTCGCCCGCTAACGGACGCTGAGTGCCAAAATAACTAGATTTGACAGTATTCTGCGCGCCGATAGTTCCCCATTGCCCATATCTAGCCTTATTATTGGCAAATGTTAGACCATTTAACTCGCTATCTGCCGCTATACCCAACCGCGATGTCGTACCCATGCCAGAAAGAGCACCTCCTGATGCCGACACAACATTTGACCGGCTATACGAGGAAATTTCTGGCGCAAACATGCCATACTCACCCCAGCTGCCGATCGAATGAGTATTGCCACTCATAGTCAGCGTACGCGCGCCGCCAGTATAGATGCCCGACTTATACTGCTGGGTGATTAAAGCATTCGCGATATTGCTCGACCCGACACGCACATCGCCACCCCAGATTTGTACCATTGGCCTCTTGGAAATACGGTAGCAACGCGGATACGATACGCGGCGTTTTGAAGAATCTCCCGTTGTATCCCAGTTATACTTATTAACAGTAGCTACCCGGCAAATTACGTCGCCAATCTTGTATCGTGCCGTATCAAGCGCCGACGTATCAATAACTTCAGTCCTGTCAAAAGCACTCTGCTTGTTATTTGTTGGCGTACAATCGCTAATTTTACCAGACAATTGCGGCTGAGAGTTGAGCCAAGAGCATGTGTTCACGCCTGCGCCATAGGTCGTATCGGCATAATGCCTGTCTCCGTCATTCTTATTGAATATGCCATTTAGTATACTGCCCAGTTGACCATCCGACATTTCCGCAGCCGATCCAGTGAAGGCAAACGTAAAGACATCGGCATCACTACTACCGCCAGCTTCGCGACGCCCGCCCGTATTGTATATGGTGCTATCTAGCGTTGTCGCATTACCTTGTTCTAGTACGCCAATAGCCGTTGACCCGCCCGCCGAACCAACTCCTGGCACCAAATTAAAGTCAGATGCCACCCTCGCGCAAGCGGGCTCACTTGAAGCCCAATCTCGACGCACCACCGAATCAGGCCACGTCCACCATATCTGCGTACATATATAAGACCCCGCTCGACTGCCGTCGCTAGGCACGCGAATCTTCATACAATCGTCGCCGTCTCGACCACTCCAAGTATTTGTATTATTAGGACTTTGCACTAAGTTATTAAGCGCCGACCGGCATTTATTGTTATAAATATTACTGACCGCTCCGCGTGCAATGAGAACTCTATGTCCATTATTACTACCACCGCAATGGCGCCAATCCTTACCGGCACAGCTAGCGACATCGTGCAGATTATTAAAATACGCTGATTCTATAACCACTTGTACACTAGATGTTGTATGCTGATAATTTGAATATGGAGTATTCCGAAGAGTCGCTATAAATTCGGCTTGTTTTCCAGGAAAAACATCAGGCTTACCTTCTAGATGGCGTTCAGCGTACGGGCGAGAAGTACCAAAAGCGTTAGAATTATTATAATTCGCATAAGTCTTGTTGTCGGAACGATTATAGATATAGCTTTCGCCTTGGACTTTCCAGCCGCTAGGTCGCGGCTTACGGCGTACCCACAGCGAGATATTGTCGGTACCGCAGTTAACATGAGAACCGCTATAAGTGTATACTTTATTACCTCTCATGACCGCCAAACAGCTTTTCGCACCAAACGTAACCAGCTCTGACGGGCCGCCAGGTTGAGCGACACCGTTAACGTCAGCTCCTAGATTTAACTGGTCCCATTCGCTTTCACCGTTTATCCACTGATATTCAGGACCGCCGCCGCCATAATAGCCCCTATTAAAGAAATAATTGCCGTTGCCGTCTATATGACCTGCTGGATTAGTTACCCAAACAGACCTGCCCTGTCCATTGAAAGTGAACAGAGAGTAAATTCTAATTGGATTACGAAATCGTTGGGTATTCCACGAGCCTCGTATAGTAAAGTATAGTGTCGTTGCATTCCAGTCCATCTCGATCGGGTTGGTCGGCGAAGACCCCACCATACTGAAATAGTTCGTATTATGATAAGACGCCCACCAGACAGCGCACGGGTGATTAATATAATCGCCGCAAGGATCACCATTCCAAGCCTGCCGCTCCATATCGTTACGTCCAGAATTCCAACCATAAACCGCATACGATGTATCATTTCTTAGCAAGCAAACAATACCTGCAGCTGCCACAATAACAAAACAGCTAAGCCACCACTTCAAGCCACGCAGCAGCCCCTCGTGCATTATTGCTTATTCTCCGGAACTGATTGCTTACTGCGCAGCAAATTTAACTGCTCAACATTAACTGGCACCTTCAGCCTGCCGCTAGCGTATATTCCTTTGTCTGACAGGTTTTTTATTTTGTTATATAACTCGTCCGTCTTCTGGCTATGACCGTTCGCATCTGCGGTCGTATGATAAAAATACAAAGCAACAACACACGTAGCGTCATCAGCATAGTGATTCTTTTTTTCTATTTCGCCAGCAATCTTCTTCAGATTATCAGGGGAAGATATACTACCATTAAACTTATCAATGATATCATTTCCGCACACATTATAGTAAATCAGCGCGCGCTGTTCTGGCGTTTTTACGCCGCCGTAAAGATATCCCAGTGCTGCCGCAGCGACAACAGCTGCTATAACCGCCAGGCCGCCGCCTATGATAAATCCCATCTTCCTCTTCATAAGTAAAAGTATACCATTTATGCTTTGCTGCCGTCTAGAGTTGGCGGCGACTTTAACTCCGCAATCGGTAGCCGAAAGCCAAAAGTACTACCCTTGCCGAGCTCCGATTCGAAAATCATCGTACCGCCATGCCCTTCGACTACTTTCTTCGCCAAGAACAAGCCGATCCCCGTGCCGTCCGGCCGCTGCCGCCGAGCGTTATCGCCGCGAAAGAACTTAGTGCCGAGCTTTTTCTTGGCAGATGGCGATACGCCCATTCCCTTATCGATTACCCGCAAAACTGCCTGGCCATCTTCAATTGACAATCGGACCTTTACCGTATTAGCGTCTGGTGAATAATAAATAGCGTTATCAATGAAATTCATAATAACTTGACGAATCTTGGTGTCGTCTAGATACAGTAGCGGAAAGCGCGCTGGCTGGCGATACGTGACCTTGACCTTATGCGTATTTGCCACCTGATCTACGTTCGCAACCTCTTCGGCAACCAGCTGCGACAAATTGACCGCTGTACGATTGATAATAAACTTACCAGTCTGCAAACGGCTCACGTTCAAAAAATCACTAACCAATCGCACCATCCGCTCGCTGCTGCGAAAAGCCTCTTCTAGCAGCTGCCGCTGTGGCGGTGTAATCTCGCCAGCGTCGCCCTCGAGAACCATACTTAGGTAGCCTTTTACGCTAGTCAGCGGCGTCCGCAGCTGATGGCTGGCCATACTGACAAACTCATCTTTAGTGGCATCCAGGGCCTGCAATCTTTTGTTGGACTGGCGCAGCTGACTAGTCGCCTCATCGACTTCCTTCTCTAAATTTCCAGCTAAGCGGCGAATTTCCTCTAGGCGAAACATATTCAAAAGTGCCACCGATAAATTACGCGCCAAAACATCAAACAGCTCAAATTCCTTACCGCGAATCTCGCAGCCGTCACGCCGCTCGCCAATTACCAGGCAACCAATTTTCTGATCGGCAACGCATAGCGGTAAGATTGCTGCAATACCATATCGAGCATAATCACCAATGTCGCCAGAACCAAGCGTCTGCGAGTCCAACCATGCCGGCACATTACGCTTGCCAGCAATATACGGCTGGTGATATTGATCGCAAAAAGCCACGCCAGCAAAACGTACTTGCAGTACACTAACAAAAGTTTCTAAATAGCTATTTAGTAATGTATCAATGTCTTTGGCATCAACCATTTTGCGCGTCAGAACATCCACAACTTGCTGCGAACGATACGATGGACGACGAACTCTACCAAAAAACCGCTTCATTGCCTTTATAGTACACTTTTCTCGACGATAACGCTAGAGCTTACTCGAAAAGTAACCGGGATATGCTATTATAAAAGCATGACAACTATCGCTATTATCGAGGACGATCAAGTAATCAACCAAATGTACCGGATGAAGTTCGAGGCGGCTGGCTTCGATGTGGTTACTGCCAGCGACGGCGAGACTGGCGTTAAAGTGGTTCAGCATGCTAATCCTGACATCATTTTGCTTGATCTGCAAATGCCGAATATGAACGGCACCGAAGCGCTGCGAAAAATCCGCCAGCAGCCTGCTAATGCTAATACGCCAGTTATCATTCTAACCAACCTAGGCGAAGAAGAGGCACCTGCCGAGCTGCGTAACCTAGGTATTCATAGTTATATCGTCAAGGCTAATCTAACACCTAGCCAAGTTGTCATCCACGCCAAAGAAGCACTGAACGATAAGCGATAGAATTACTATAACTTACCGACTTGCCGCAAGCACGCCTCAATCAGATGATCAAATAATACTGCGTATGTCAACGGACCGACACCGCCCTTTCGCGGTGTAATCGTAATATCACTGCGCTGGCGAACCGCATCGTCAACATCGCCGACCAACACGCCGCCTTCGCTCGCCGTACCAGCATCCACCACTACCGTCTCTGGCGCGATCATTTCGGAGGTGATCAAGTGCGGCACACCTGTCGCCGTTACAATTACGCTACATTTTTGCAAACTATCCGCGGTAGCTGGATTCGTCTTGTCGTAGACCTGCACGTTTAGACCGCGCTGCTGCCACATTTTTTCGAGCGGCGCTCCGACAAGCTTACCGCGACCCACGATAGCAATTTGCTTATCCGATAGCTCGATATTATACCCAGCCAATAGCCAATCGATTGCTTGCGCAGTAGCGCTCGGATAGATACTACTAGACCCTAAACCATCAACATCTTTCTCTGGCGCGATTAATTGGCACAGCTTTTCGGTCTGCGACACGTCATCAATCGGCAATTGCAAAATTATCCCCTGCACTACTGGATCGTTGTTAGCTTGATCAATAGCCGCCATCATATCAGCTTGCGCGACTGCTTGTACGTCAACATCAATCAGAATATCTGCTGCGTAACGTGTTTTCATCCGAACATACGTTTGAATCGCTTGGCTAGCGTTTTTGCTCATTATAATAACTAGTTTTGGTACCACACCATATTCTTGGCGTAGATTTCGTACTTGACGCGCTTGGCGCTGCTTAATAAAACCTTGCAGTTCCTTGCCATTTAACTGTTTCATGATATACTGTCCTTTCTATCATCAATAAAAGCTGCCCATTGCCGGATCTTGCGCAAAATGGTTTTGAGTGGTAATTCGATTAACATATCCAACACCATCGACACAATATTAACCTGCGCGTATTTATCACTCATCCACCGGCCAGCGACTACAAACGGCAAATACAGCGTATCGCGTACAAAGGTAAAGCCGTTGCTAGCACTGCGCACAATCTCGAGATCGCGAATCAACCGACTCAAGCGAAAGCCTAGGAAGCTCGCCGCCGAGAAAAATACAAAGAAAATAATAATATGCACTGGTGAAAAACCAATCAACGTCAGCAGCCAAGTCGCCAGCGCGAACACCGCCAGACTCATTACGCCGTACATAATCGAAAACATCGAGCTATACGTCCGTCCCGCTAATTGCCGCCGCATCAGTACAGTATTATCGCCGCCGTAGAGCATCTGATCGACTCGTTTAATCAGCGCTTCGGTATTTGCGTATCCCGGCACATTCAGCGTTAAGCGCAGCAACACCATGTATATCGGCGGGAAGAACAAATTGATCATCAATACTAACCACTCAATTTGTCCGTGCGCCCACAGGTCATACGGTACTTCAATAGCGATGCCAATCAAAAACTTAGTAATTACCAAGAAGACCACGCTGCGCATAATGGCCCGGTTAATTCGCGCCATCATGCTAGAATATTCACGGTTCACTTGCCGCTCAAATTCGTTGAGAAATGCCTCGCGTTTTTGCAACAATGCCGGGAAGTCGTCTTGCGTCTCCATCATATGGCGAATAACGCGCAGCGGCGCCCCCTGCCGATCAACCACGCGGCGCAGCTCTTCGACCGACGTGCTGCGCAGCATCTTATCAATTTTACGATTAAATTCAACAAAAGCCTCAAGCGACTCAACGCTCGTTCCATAACGCACCAATAGCCCTGCGCGCACCGTAGCTACGTCGCTCTTCATCAGCGCCTGCTGAATAGCCACATAAAGCGCAGCTCCATATTCATCAGCCGAAGTCGATTGCAGCGCATCCCGCGGAATTGCTGTCTCGAAATATTCATACGCAAAATCAATAAACGCATGATCGCCTGCGTGATCAACCAATACATTCGCCGCCAATACCGACAGAGTTTCTAACAGCCATGCCGAAGAACGATCTAAATTGATTGAACGATCAGCAATCAGCTTTTCATACGCTTTATAGTGCGCTGTTGCTAGTTTTGAAATCTCTTTGATTTGGCTGCGCGACACGCTATCGTTGGGCAAATATCCCGCAAAAGTCAATTCAACCACCAATTCTTCGCCGCTTTTGCGGACCAACGCCTCATCGCGAACAATAAACGATTGTTTGAAAAACCGCCGGATAGCATTTTGTAGCAGCAAGTGCTCCTCGGTATTTTCAGCGGCGTTGCGCAGCTGCTCGTAAGCCGCCGTCAACATGCCGCCAGCACCAACGACATTAATTTTATCAGCCTGACTAAGTATTTGCTGCCGCTCATCAGACTGCCGCTGTGCATATATAACACCTGCCCGCAAGTGGGCGCCAATTTGATTCAACTCTGGCATTATTCGTATATTATCGTCGATTTTCACAGAATTAGCAAGAGTAAGCGTCATCATTTGACTACCCAACAGACCGAAAATTCCTAGCGTTCATATTTACTTTTACCTCTATCTATGCTATAATGAAAAGATAAGGGCCAGTAGCTCAGCTGGTTAGAGCACCTGCCTCTTAAGCAGGGTGTCGAGGGTTCGAGCCCCTCCTGGCCCTCCACGAAACTCCATGTAAAAAACTCATCATTGCGATGAGTTTTTATTATCGGCTAGTTGAATAATGGTACCCCGAGCAGGGTTCGAACCTGCGACCTTAGGCTTAGAAGTCCTCTGCTCTATCCAGCTGAGCTATCGGGGCACTCTGAAAATGTATTTAGTCGCCCGATTCGCTTAGACAGAAGCTGGATAGAGCTATGCGATTTTTGTCGCTGAGGGCTCACCAGCTGAGCTATCGGGGCAAATATTTTGGTGCGGGTGCGGAGAATCGAACTCCAATCTCGAGTTTGGAAAACTCGCATACTAACCGCTGTACTACACCCGCGCACTATACATTATATCATTACGTTAGTGTATAATAAAAGCATGGGACGTTTATTTGACCGCTTCTCAACTAATAGCACACAGAGCGATGCTATGCATTCAAGCGGATTAACCAATAACAAACCGCAGGTTGGCGGCAGGATTGCCAAGAATAGCTTTCAACGGCGCCAAAACACCAACCGGCAATATATCGGCGCATACAAAGATTCTGGAGTCAGACAAGATTATCGCAAAGCCTGGCAAAACCAGCAAATCGCCGCAGCCAGCACCAACGGAACGCAAGCGACTAATAGTAACCAGCCGCAAAGCTCGCGGGTCTCTGATGCAAACTCGCGAAGCGCAGGAACCACGCAAACAAATAAATCGTCGCTCATTACACCTACGACCGAACCGACTGTTCCGTCGCGTACTTTCACCGAGCCGATCAAGCCGTCGCGCGACCCGTTCAACCGATAGTATTTATGATTTAGAGTCAAATAAAACACCCGAGACTAATGAAGAAAACCGGGTGTTTTATTTGGGGCGAAAGATGGGATTCGAACCCACGGCCTCCGGAGCCACAATCCAGCGCTCTAACCAACTGAGCTACTTCCGCCATAATGAATACTACGAAATGTACTAGCAGAATCTTGTCAGTTGGTTAGAGCGAGCGCTATTTTCAACGCTCAAGGCTGTCCAACTGAGCTACTTCCGCCATATAGCTAATCCGAAATGTACTAGCGAAAACTTGTCAGTTGGTTAGAGCGAGCGCTATCTTTGATACTCACGGCTGTCCAACTGAGCTACTTCCGCCGCATTACCCCTTCTCAGGGCATTTATTACTATAGCAGACAGGCGCTTGATTGTCACTATTCCCAAACAGTTTCGATATCTGCACCTAGCGAGTTCAGGCGGTTGGCAATATCTTCGTAGCCGCGATTGATATTGTAAACATCGCGCAGTACCGATTTGCCAGGCGCCGCCAGCATCGCTAGCAAAATCACCACGCTCGGACGCAGTGCGGCTGGCGCTGTGATATCAGCCGGCTTCCAGCGCGTCGGGCCAGAGATATAAACCCGGTGCGGATCAACCATATTTACTTGGGCATTCATTTTAGTCAGCTCAGTAAAGTAGATTGCTCGATTTTCGTAGCTCCAATCGTGGATCAACGTGCGGCCCTTGGCTACCGTGGCGCATAATCCTAAGAACGGCAGATTATCCATGTTGATACCCGGAAACGGCAGAGCATGAATTTTATCTTTTGGAGCATGCAATTCGGATTTTTTGAGCACGATATCAACTAGACGAGTGCAACCATTGCGCGCCATGTACTCTTCGGAAATATCGTACTGCAGACCCATACCCGCCAAAGTCGCTAGCTCTAGCTCCATAAATTCAATCGGCACGCGCCTGATAGTAATTTCTGAACCAGTCACGACACCAGCCGCCACGAAACTCATCGCTTCAATTGGGTCTTCGCTTGGGAAGTATTCGACGTCGCAGTCAATTGATTTTTTGCCAGTAATCTTGAGAACAGTGGTACCGATACCCTCTATTTTGACACCTAACTTTTCTAGAAAGAAACAAACATCTTGCACCATATAGTTTGGGCTAGCATTGCGAATAATAGTCGTACCATCATAAAGCGCTGCCGCCATAACGACATTCTCGGTGACTGTATCGCCGCGTTCAGTTAAAATAATCGCCCGGTCAACACGCTGCGGCTTGGCTGTGGCAATATAGTTGTCATTGGCCGCCTCAACGCTCAAACCAAACGGTGCTAAGCCCGCCATATGCGGTTCAACCGTCCGCGTACCCAGGCTGCAGCCGCCAGCAAACGGTATCTTGAACGTCTCGCATTGGTGTAATAGCGGTCCTAAAAACATAATGATACTGCGCGTCCGCTTAGCAGCCTCGACATCCATACTGTCGAGTTGCAAGGCTTTCGGCGGATCAATCTCTAGGTCGTGCTCGCTAATCCAGCGGCATCGCACACCTATACTTTCCAGAACCTCAATAATTCGATTGACTTCCTCGATCCGCGCTACCCGGCGCAGCGTCGTTTTGCCTTTGTTGAGTAGACTAGCACACAGCAATCCAACAGCAGCGTTCTTGCTAGTTTTGATTTCAATTTCACCATGCAATTCCCGGCCGCCATTGATGCGAAAGTTAGTTTTGCCCGAGCTATTAATCCGTACTATTTCGCTTGACAGCACCTCGCCGATACGCGCGATCATCTCGAGACTAATATTCTGCTTGCCGTTCTCAATTCGATTAATTGCCGACTGGCTAGTGCCAAGCTCCTCTGCCAGTTCGTTTTGAGTCATATTGCGTGCTTGGCGCGTTTCTTGGATGAGCGCGCCAATATTTTTGAGATACTTCGCCGTTTTCATGTCACCATAATATACCTGATATGATATATTGTCAAGAAATTCAATCGCAACCAACTCTATTTCAAAACGTTACAGTAAATGATCATAAGTGCTAAAATATAGATAAGAAAAAGGAGGATAATCATGACAGACACTGCAGTTGCTGATTGTATCGCCGGCGAAGAGGAGCGCCAGCGTGACGGTTTGGAATTGATACCAAGTGAAAATTACGTTAGCCAGGACGTGCGAAAAGCACTTGGCAGCGTTTTTACCAACAAATACAGCGAAGGGTACCCTGGCCGACGCTATTACGGCGGCCAAGAATTCACCGACCGTATCGAACAGCTCGCCATCGACCGCGCCAAAAAATTATTCCGCGCCGACCACGCTAATGTCCAGCCGCACAGCGGCGCGCCAGCTAACGAAGCGGTCTATAGTGCTTGGTGCCAGCCAGGCGATACTATCTTGGCGATGGACTTGAGCCATGGCGGGCACCTGACACACGGCTCGCCTGTCACTCGCAGCGCTCACTTATACAACTTCGTCCCGTATAAAATGAAAAATATCGAAACTGGCGAAATCGATTATGAAGAAATTCGTCGCCTAGCGCACGAACACCAGCCGCGCATTATTCTAGCAGGTTTTAGCGCCTACCCGCGCGAAATGGACTGGGCGAAATTCGTCGAAATCGGCCGCGAAATCGACGACTGTCTACTGATGGCCGACGTAGCGCATATTGCCGGGCTGATCGCTGGCGGCGTAGCCAAGAATCCGCTTGACCACGGCTTTCATGTCATGACTACTACCACCCACAAGACACTGCGCGGTCCTCGCGGCGGCTTAATACTCAGTATGGGCAAGGTAACTAGTCCGCTCAAAAAACCCGCCAAAACGCTCGAGAGCATCCCGACACTAATTGATAGGGCAGTCTTCCCAGGCATGCAAGGCGGCCCGCATATGAACACCATTGCTGCCAAGGCAGTAGCTTTTGGCGAGGCGCTGCAGCCCGAGTTCCGCGACTACGCGAAAAATATCGTCGCTAACGCCGCGCAGCTAGCCGAAGAGCTGCAAAAACGTGGCTTCCAATTAGTGACTGGCGGCACTAGCAATCACTTGATATTAGCCGACATCAACAAGAGTTTTGGTATCGATGGCAAAACTGCCGAGATCGCTATCGATAAGATCGGTCTGACACTAAACGCCAACGCCGTACCCGACGACCCGCTGCCGATGTTCCGGCCCAGCGGCATTCGCCTAGGCACGCCCGCCATCACCACCCGCGGCTGCCAGCCCGACGACATGGCGCAAATCGCTGAGTGGATCAAGCAAGCGATTGACGCCCGCGAGAACGAGAAGAGATTAGGAGTTTTGCGCGAGGAGGTGAGGGAGTTTTGTAGAGAACTAAATCAAGTCTAGAGCATCATCAACCAAAAACCAATATCTAGGCAAAAAATACTCCGGTAAAAACCGGAGTATTTTGCTAGTTAAATAGCTATTTTTAGCACTCACCAACTACACGTTCAATTGCTTCGTTCTTTGAGAAATTCCATCCCCAAATCGTTATACCTACATGACGACCTTTAGCATCATCGCAAGCTTTGTACCAAATTGTTTTAGATGCATCAGCACCAGTCGGCGCGCTTGTTGGCTTACCACTACCACCAACTACATACGCGCTTGACTCAAGATACCAAGTTTCACCGCTTTTGCCTGCTGCAGATAAGTCATTTACCGCCGCTGGATACCCATTAGCTCCATCAGGCTGTTGAGTATTATAAATTTGTGCTTTATCAGCAACATTCTTCATGACACCCTGAGACGCTGAAGTTTTCGCCTGGTTCTGAATACCATTATAAGCAATCAGTGAAATCACCGTCAAAATCGCGATGATGACGATCACAATCAAGAGCTCAACAAGGGTGAAACCTCGGTTTTTAAGTTGTTTTGTTGTCACAGTAATGTGCCCCCTATTTATTATGTTAGTTAATTGTAATTTGATAATACTACACCGATAACGAAAGCGCAAGTGGTTTTTTAATAGATGTAGCGGTTCTGCGTCGGGCGCAAGAATAATGACTCGGTCGGTGCGCGGGCATCAATATGGGTACCGTCGCCAATCTGCCCGGCGTCATTCAGACCCCAGCAATACGAGTGTCCGTTTTCTACCACCGCGCATCCACGGTTAGCGCCAGCAGCCAGATCAATTATCCGCTGCCCTGCCGGAATTCCGCCTGGGCCAACCAATATCTCTATCGGTTTTACCGATCGGTTGTTGGGAAGCGCGCCAGGAGCAAGGTTCGCCCCTAAATGACCGTAGGCATTCGTCCCCCAGCAAAATACCCTGCCGCTGGTCATCAACATACACGAATGCCAAATACCCACTTCGACCTTTTTCACTCTATCTGACGGAGACAAGCCTGCCGGCCGGTCAACCTTAACTGGGGTACTCTTCTTATCAATATAGCCAATGTGTGCCATACCTAGTTGCCCAGCACGGCCGTTACCCCAGCAGTACGCCTCGCCGTTAGCGGCAGCGCATACATGAGTAAATCTGTCTGGCTCGCCGCTTTGAGCCAAATATCCGTCCTGCGATATATTCGTTACATTGGCCAAACCAGAAACTCTCATAGGACTATAGACTGGCTGAGTGGCAGGGCTAGCAGATGTATTATTGCCAATCTGACCAACATTATTCTGGCCCCAGCAATAAGCAAAGCCATTGGCGATAGCGCACATATTCATCGACCGCGTACCACTGGTCGCTAGCGCAGTTGCCGTATAATTATTCGGCAGACCGCCAGAAACACCTGCTCTAACTAAAGTCGGCCATGGGCGCACCTTTGTTTTGTCACCAGTACCAGTCACACCGTGATAACCCTCGCCCCAGCAATATATTTTGCCGCCAGCAATGGCGCACGAAGTATTATATGAACCGCCGATGCTAGTTACTGTTTTACCAGCCAGCGCCCCCTTAACCTCAATAGGAACATTTGAATGTTCTTCGTCGCCGGATCGTCCATTACCAAGCTGACCAGTACCGTTATAACCCCAGCAATAAACTTTACCTTCAGCTAGAGCGCAGCTATGATACTGGGCGGTAAATAAGTCATCAATTCTCTTGCCGTAGAGAACTCCTGTTTGTTTAACTACTTTGACTGGTATATCGGAATCGACGCTAAGCGCAGCTTTTGCTGGATTGCTTGGGTTATGACCAACAGACCTTCCATTACCCAACTGGCCATAACGATTCCTGCCCCAACACCAAATACTATTAGATAGAATACCGCACGTTCGATAAGTACCGCTAGAAGACTTAGTCGCGATCAGACCGGGACGAGTGATAAGTTTTTTGACCGAAACAGTGTACTCTCGCAAAACCGTACCGCCAGAATCCACAAGCTGTGTTTTGCCAATAGCCGAGACATCCGAATGATGATCATCATGAAAATTAAGGTCGCCGACGGTGAAAATTGTACGGATCGAACCTTCGCTCATAACGTATTTGTTGGTCGGAATCTTACCATCTTGACCTTTGCAATCGCTGCTTGGCGTCAGATACAAGCCAGCAGCTCCAGCAACATGGCCCCATGTTTGTTTCCAGTTGTTCATATCTAGACACGCATTAGCTGCCGCTGTCCCCGATTCGCCAGCTTCTTGAGCCAGCTTATAATAATACTCCTCGCGAGAATAAATATACGAACGCGTAGTAACGCGATATGCAGCCGCTAGCACCGCCAATATAAATGTTGTCATTATAATCATTACTGCTAGAGAATAGCCCTTATCAAAGCGAATCATTCTTCATTTCCTTTCCGAACAGTTAATGACTGAGATATTTTAGACACTCCCCCCACAGGAGGACTAATTGTTATATCAATTTTAACCTTGTTAGCATTTTCAAACATATGGTCGGAACTGTGAGCAGCATCGTACTGGTTGGCTATTGGCGTATCATCCTTAAAATATTGAACATCAAATGCCGAAACGTTGCGAGCAATTGTTTCGTCGCGATAAAGCGATCGCCCTGGCGTTGCACCGCCAGTAAATTCGGATGACTGCGGAGGTATAGATTGTACTGCGATCTTGCGCCAAAATTCGTTATTTTCATCACCGGTACCACATATAGCAGAAGCGTTAACACCAAGGGCTTTATATCTTTCGCTTTTTATATCATCAAATATAACCCTTCGATACAATGTATTGTCCCGCATGAAGTAGACCACCATCTGTCTGTATTTTGGCTGGAGACGTCTTTCTGTACTGCAATTAAACCTTTTTGTTGCAGCATAAACTACCTCGCGAGAGCCTGCCCCGCGCCGCAAATTAGTCGCATATTGTATCAGGAGTAAGGCCCGCCTATTACCACCTCCGCCAAAATATTTCCAAGTTTGCAGAGTAGGCGCAGGAGTACTCACCGCGCCATATCCATACCGATCGATCATATTCATATCACCCCTTCTAGAAGTAGAGGCAATCTCGACTGAAGCCAAAACATCCATTTCGATAGCGTCCATCGTCACGTGCATGTCACGCGTCATTGAAGCAAGCGCATCTGCTGCTATAGCCTGGCGGTAAGATGCTGATATAATACCGCCAAATATTACAACCACTATAAACATAACGGCCGTCGTCACTATTAGCTCCACGATAGTGAATCCAGATTGGTTAGAATGCCGCATATGCAACATGAGTTACCCTCTTACCATTACCATATGTTACTACAGACTCAACACGAATCGGCATACCCAAACTGCTGACGGCGTCGCCGCAACCATACGGCGCCGATGCCACAACTTTTTGCCTGGTAGTTCCGGGCAACTCACTAATATGCCCTTCTGAATCAAGCAATACTTGCTGCACAGCGCCTGGCAGCGGATCGGTACACAAAAACCACGTTGGCGGAGCTCCGTTGACATATTTACGCATATTATCGTACGCTAAATAACTAGCCTTTTGATCCTGGCGGTTGATAATCGAGAGTATACTAACCTGGGTATGCATCGTTAATATACCAAGCGATATTATCGAAATAAATAACAGCGTAACTACCACTTCAACAATTGTAAAACCTTCGTCCGTTCTCACCTTGACCATATGCTGTTCACCTGATAAAGCGCATTATCTGATTCGCTATAGTAATATATTCTGAAACCGACGCAAACATCCTTACCCGAAGCGCCGTAAATTTTATCGCAGTCGGATCTCTCTCTGTCTTGAGCGCAATACCTATAGAGCATTTTCTGCTCATCCGTCCAGCCCCAGCTGGCTGGTATCGGGCCAGCCGCCGGGCAGCCCTTGACTAGCCTATTGCCAGAACGAGAGGGATCTTGCACAACTGTAGTGTCACTAAAATATTTGCCTATATCAGCTAACAGCGCGTTGCCAGTTGGATATTCATGCCCCCTGAAAGTGGTGTTGTATTTATAATAACGTTCAAGATCTAGAGCCATGGCTTCAGCGCGAGCTCTACGGGTTGCATCGCGACCTTTCGCCGTCAAGCCATTGAGCGTAGTCATAGCAATTATCAGCAGCACGCCGATGATGGTAACTGCAATAACCACTTCAACTATAGTAAACCCGCCCTCTTTACGATTCATGACTTAATTGTAGCGCACAATTTATAAAATGGCTATGCTTTTTCTGAGTTTTTGCCAGGTATCTCTAACGGCTCTTGCTCAATGGTGATACCAAATTTTTGGTAAACGGTGTCAATAATTTTTTGGCGAGCTTGCGCTAGATCTTCATAGCTCTGTGCCGACTCATTGATAAGGACTAGCGCGTTTTTGTCGTGGACGCGCATACCATAATGAAGCGTACCTTTGAGCCCGCATTGATCAATTAGCCAGCCAGTTGGAATTTTGTATGTATCATGCGACATATCATAATGCGGGACATCAGGATACTTCTGCTGTAATTTAGATAATTTATCAGCCGAAACAATAGCGTTCTTGAAGAACGAACCAGTGTTTGGGCGGACTTTCGGGTCGGGCAACTTATCAAAGCGAATCTTCATCACAACTTCGCGTAATGTTTGCGGTGAATAATCGTGAATATCATACTCGTCTAAATAACGCTGAATCGCTGCATAAAACGGCGGTTGAGATTGATGCCGCGACAAGTTAAACGTTACTGATGTTATAATATAACGCCCCGCCCAACGACCGCGAAAAATACTATGACGATACGCAAAGTCACACTCAGCATTGCTAATAGTTACAAATTGGTTATCACGCGTATCGTAAGCATTGACCGAGACAATCGTCGAAGCAACCTCTTGGCCGTAAGCGCCAATATTCTGTACAGGCGCCGCACCGACCGTACCAGGGATCGCCGACAAGCATTCCATGCCGCTGAGATTCATCTCGACCGTCCGCCGTACGAAGTCATCCCAAACCTCGCCAGCACCAGCTACAATCGTCACCAAATCGTCAGTTTCGTCAACAACTTCAAAACCTGGGATGCGATTGAGTATAATAAGTCCGTCGAAGCCCTCGTCGTGCGCTAACGTATTACTGCCGCCACCGAGAACATATATATCCAGATTGTGCTCATTAGCATAGCGTACTGTTTCGGCGACGTCGGCGCGAGTTCTAGCCTCGACAACTTGCCGAGCCACGCCGCCGAGCTGCATAGTTGTAAGCTTTTTGAGAGAGATGTCCTGCTGTATGTTCATAGTTTGATTATACAATATGTGATATAATTGCGATAGGCGCCCGTAGCTCAGCGGATTAGAGTACTTGGCTTCGAACCAAGGGGTCGCAGGTTCGAATCCTGCCGGGCGTACCAATTGTGCCCCGTTAGCTCAACTGGATAGAGCGTTGGTTTCCGGTACCAAAGGTTGCAGGTTCGATTCCTGTGCGGGGTACCAAAGACAGCAGCAATGACAGCTGTCTATTTTTTTTAATTTGATCGATTGATTCGTTATTTGACTTTCCATATCGCCTATGCTTAAATTGAAGTATTGTATTCTGAGGAGAGGAATATGGAAAACCAACAAGCGAACCATAGAAAAATAAAAGTTGTTATCGGGATATTGGCCGCTATACTAGCAGCAGTTTTGCTGTATTGGCTGTTTACCAGTTTGATTAGCATGAATCAGCATAATCAGACAAATCAAGGACCTAGCCATAGTACTACTTCTCAAGCAGACGACGAAAACAGCAAGCCGCAGCGACCAGATTCGGATTCAGAACCAAGCTCGAATCCGGATGGCAAGAACGAGACTAGCCAGACCAAGACTGACGAGTCCACGAACAGTTCGCCTAGTGATTCTACCAAGACGGCTGGAAATGGCGTCTCGGTTATCAGAAATCACAATACTTATCATTACCGCCAAATAACGTCGCCGGGCAGGCCGTCAATTCACAATGCTACCAACCATAAACCTGCGAATACTCCGTCTACTAATCCTGGCAATAACAAACCGACTACACCGCCCAATCCATCCAAGCCGCCTAAGCCAACACCCGAGCCGGCGCAGGCAGCCGTAAAAATCGTCGGCGCCGCAGAAGTCGGCTCAACCCTAATCGCGCAAATCGACGATCCTGATGGGTTGAAAGACGGCGGTATACGGTATTATCAATGGTTTGCCGACGGCGCGGCTATTCCTGGCGCCAGCTATTTCTCGTACAAGTTGACACCATCAGAAGTGGGTAAAAAAATCACTGTCAAAACAACTCATGCTAACAACAAAAACGTAATGAAAGATTTAATTAGCTCAGCTACGGCAGCTGTCGGCAACGCCGCATCAAATAATAACCATGGTAGCGTCACCATCGACGGAATTAACCGAGTCGGACAGGTATTCACTGCCCGTATTACCGATGCCGATGGCGTGCCAGAGAGCGGCATTACTTACCGATGGTACGAATTTTACGGCAAATTCCTGGGAACTGGCAAAACTCTCGCGCAAACCAAAGACCACCTCGGTATGCAAGTCATTGTCCAAGCCAGTTACACCGACAAAAAAGGACATAAAGAGAGCGTCACCAGCGGATTTAGCGGGTCGGTCGTCGATAATTCAGGCGGCGGCACTGGCGAGGGGATAATCAGTCCTGCTGCGACTGCGCCAAAAATTACCCTTCATGGACCAGCCAGCGTCAAAGAAGGCGAAACCGCTGTTTACACGGCAACTTTAGACAAAGCAGCCAGTACCGATGTTAGCGCGGATATCAAAATCACGCACAATACTAGCAACCCGAACAATCTCAACATCCGTTGGGACAGCCAGCGAGTAGTCATCAAAGCAGGAGAAACCAGCGCCAAATTCTACGTTGATACCAATGCCGGCACTGACGGCAAGGGTAAAACTTACACCGTTTCTCTTAGCAACGCTGTCGCTGGTATGGTTAATAAAACAAATACCAGCCCTTCTACTACAGTCAATGCTCAATCGGTTTTTATGTTATCGTACGTTTATCCGCTCGCTGAGGCTGGCGGCAGTGAGTTGTCTGACTACTGGAAAGCGATTCATGCAGCAGGCAGCAGCAAAATCCCGTAT
Organism: uncultured Candidatus Saccharibacteria bacterium; assembly: GCA_963456275.1. Classification (GTDB taxonomy): domain Bacteria; phylum Patescibacteriota; class Saccharimonadia; order Saccharimonadales; family Saccharimonadaceae; genus Saccharimonas. The sequence goes on along the minus strand of CAUOLJ010000001.1, from coordinate 19,214 downwards.
ACGCTCATCATGGCAGACGGCAGTCCTGACGCCAAGCTCGACCCAGGCTATGTGCGGCTGCTAAAAAAGAACGCCGAGCTTGGTTTCAAAACTGTCGCTTACATCCGCACTATTCATCAAACTCGCCCAATTGCCGAAGTTAAAGCCGCCATGGCTAAGTTCATTGAACTTTACGGGGCAGATAAAATTCACGGATTCTATTTCGACGAGATATCGTCCAGAAATAACGGGGCAACGGCTTACATGGCAGAATTATACAACTACACGAAAAGCACCTACGGCAACAAGTTAGTCGTCGCCAATCCTGGTACGCACATCACCGACGCGATTGCGCCATACGCCGATATTTTCATGACCAACGAAGGCACTGCTGACGAATATATTAATAACTATAAGACCGCTTACTCTGCCTTTGAAAAAGATCCGGCAAACTCCCATCGTATTTTCCATACGATTTATGCCGCAAAAGCTGGCGATTATCAAAAAATAATTAATTTATCGCGCCAGCGCAATGCCGGCTGGGTATTCATCACCACCGATAGTACGATACCCGATGGCAGGCCGTATAATGATTTGGCGAAAAATTTCCCTAACCTCGTTGATAGCGTCAACAATTTAGGCCGCCAGCCGCTTGATCCGAATAGAGCCACGGAACAGCCTTTGCTATCCGGTGCGATAATCAGCGGATCATCTGTCACCACAACTATACTTAGCCAATAATCGCATCGGTATGCTACACTATGTTTATGGTTACCAAGGCAAATAAATCTCCCAAGAAGACTCGCAAGCAGCGTGTCAAACACATTACAAAAACAGACACTCACTTCATGGTGCGCCGAAGCTTACTGGTGTATGCAATATTGGTTTTTGTGCTTTTTTGGCTAACAGCTATGAGCGTATATCTAGTCGACAGAATGGTCGTAGAATACACCAACACTGCCCGCTATAACCAAATTCATAGTATATATAGCAATTTGAAGCTAGACAAATCGTACAGACTGGCGGTTTATAAAAGTAATATTTCAAATGATAAGTCTATCACTACAGAGTATGGACATAATACTTCCGTAAGTAAAACTCGTATGGATTTAACCGAAAAAATTAAAGAAGCTGGCTTCTCGCTTATCAATACAAAAGATAAAGATACTATCGTTCAAAGCGATACATTCAAAGATACTAACGGCCATATTTTATACCTGAGCGTTATACCACAGGCGCTGCATAAAGATTATACATACGGCACCTCCGAGATAGCCAAGCCGTACACGAAGACAACTGCTAGTGAATTCGACCATGATCAAACTAGCTACGTCACTATCAAAATAAGCCTTGGCGACTAGTGAGATAATTGCTGGCAAAAATACGAAACGCATACCTTGCATTAGGTAATTTTTCATGTTATAATATAGGTATGGAGATTAAAGGCGGTGAACTGGGTTTTGACGACTATTCAAGATCGGCTGTACAAGCAATTCACGATGGATCTTATTTTCTTGCCGCAACGCTAGCGACAATGGCGTACAATGCAACGTCAGATCCATCCGAAAAGGCTCGGATGGCGCGCGACGCGGGTAATGCCTATAGACATTTAGGCAAGTACGAAGAAGCTGAAAAGTGGCTTACTGAGGCAGTTAATCAACATGAAACTTTAGCCGAACAAGAACCAAATCGCAGCACGCTGCGCGAACTGGGAGCTAGCGCAGCCATGCTGGCAACCATGCAATTGTCGCGCATAGCAAGCGATGAAACTTTTGATACTCCAAAAAATAATACCAAGACTGTTGAAACTTTTCGTTACGGACTAGAGAAACTCAAGGATTCGCACAAACATGCCGACGGACTAAATCGTATTGATCAATATGATATTAATTTTACCGCTCGAGCCAGCTACGCCGAGACGCTTGCCGGCAATAAAAAGCGAGGCTTGGCACTCGGCGTCAGAGCGGTGCGGCTAGCATTCTGGTCCGAGTCGCCGCAGCTTGATACCACTAATACGTCCCTCAGCAAAAAAGAACGCTACAAAACCAAAGCACGGGCACTCGTGCGCGGTATTGGCGCGCTAGCCGTTGGCATTGTTGCGCCTATCAACCGCCGCGCCGCCAAAACTCTTGTTAGAAAACTTTCTTAAGCTTGGTTCTGCTGGTTAGGCACATCGCCTTGCAATGGAGCTACTTGCGATTCAGATTCTTCAAAAATTCGCCGTACTTGCTCGGCATCAATGTTCACCGAATCGCCCGGATTAACCGCCCCCGATAGCATGAGTTTAGCGATAGTATTCTCCACCGCTTTCTGAACGACGCGGCGCATCGGCCGAGCGCCTAGCCGCGGGTCGTATCCTTGCTGAACGAGAAGCTGTTTCGCGTCGTCATCAACAGTCACTGACACTTTTTGCGGCAATAGAGTTTTGTTAACGCCAGCCAGAATCAGATCAAGCACTTGCACCAACTCGGCCGGCGTAAACGGACGAAAGAGCACAATTTCGTCGAAGCGATTGAGAAATTCTGGCCGAAACTGGTTCGAACTAATTAATTCGTTGATAAACTGCTGCTCAAACTGCTCAAGCCGATAACCGCGCTCGATATATTCACGGATCCTATCAGCGCCAGCATTGCTAGTAGCAATCACAATGGCATCGCGAAAGCTGATCTCACGGTTCTTGGCGTCGCGCAAAATCCCTTCGTCGAGTAATTGCAGTAGCGTGGTTAGTACTTCTGGCGCGGCCTTCTCAATCTCGTCGAGCAACACCACGCTGAAGGGCTGCTTCATTACTTGCGCGGTCAAGCTCATCGGGTCATCCGCGCCATCAGCAATTAAACGAGCGACATCCTCGGAGCGAACAAACTCATTCAAATCTAAGCGGATTAACTTGCCTTCGCCGCCAAAGTATACGTCGGCCAGCGCTTTTGATAATTCCGTCTTGCCCACGCCAGTCGGCCCCAAAAACAGAAAAGTACCAATCGGCCGATTCTCATTACGCACACCCGCGCGAGCGCGGCGCAGAGCATCACTGACGACATTAACGGCGCGAACTTGATTAACCATTCGTTCATGAATTAAATCCTCCATATGCAGCAGCCGCTCGCGGTCTTCGGTCGTATTAGCTACGCTAACTTTAACGTCCATTGTCCGCTCGATTGCTTGCTGTACAGAATTCATAGTCACGATACCAGACTCGCTGAAACTGGCCGCCGACTCTAGCAATTTAAGCGCCCGGCCAGGCATAGCTATATCGTGAATGTAACGCTGGCTCAAGCGATAAGCTTCGTTAATCGCTTGGATCATATAAGTAACTTTGCGGTTGAATTCAATAGCAATCAACTGTTCTTGCAGAACCTTTTTAGTCTCTGCTTCGTTGGTTTCGGCGACATTAATACGGTTAAGCGAGTTAGCTAGCGACGGGTTGCGGCGGCTAATCTCTAGATAACGCTGTTCGTCCATGCTTAAAATTAAGCGTAGCCTGCCAGCATCTAAAATCGGCTGCAAGACATTTGTTAAATCTACTGACCCCACGCCTTCTTCGAAAAATAACTGCGCGTCATCAAGGCAAACAATGATATTCTTAGCATTGTAAGCCTCACCTAAAACCTGCATGATTAAGTTTTCAAGTTCGCCGCGTCCTGGCGCTGCCGCAATCAGCGACGCCGAGTCAAGAATGAAGATCTGGCGAAAGCGAAGATTTTCGGGTACATTCGCATCAGCGTCCAAAATTCGTTCCGCGAAAGCATGAATTACTGATGTTTTACCAACACCAGCTTGACCGATAAGAACCGCGTTTTGCCGCCCGCCCGTACCAAAAGCTTCCACTAGCTGATCAATCACCTGAACATGCGATGGTATGTCAATCGACAAGGTATTACGGCTAGCACCAATTTGCTCGCTGATATTCTGCCCGAATCGCTCAAGGTGCGGAATCCAACCAAACGACCAATCACGCGCCAAGCCGCCAGTCCGCCGCCGCTGGCCAAAATGCCGAACAATCTCCATCAAATGTTCTTGCCACAAAATACCAGCATCCAAATCTTCATCTCCTAAATGAGTTTGCGCTATTATCGATTGATAATTCGGAAAGCTCCTCACTAGCGCTGTAGCTAATACGGCACCGCTGATACGGTCTAGCTGATTGGCTTGGCGAATATCGTCAGCTACACTCCACAGTTCGTCAACGGAAATCGTCGAACTCTCAGCGATAGTGGCTAAAAATGACGGCGTCATACCAAGCCGTACCCCCATGAATTGGCCGCTTGGCACCTCACCAATTACTTTAGCAATCTCTCGCACATCCGGTTCTCGCGACAACCGACCTAACACGTCGCCGGCTAGCAAATCATCAACCGAACCACCCTTACCAGCTGGCAGATCGTGAACGTGCCAATTATAAAATTTCACCGCCATATATAATACTGCCGCCAGAGCACCACACAGCCAACCTAACGACAGACGCTCCATAGTTACTAGCATAGTACCCGATATCACCAGTAATAATGCTAACCATGAAAGGCTTTTTGTAATCATCGGCGACAGTAGCCGCCCAAAGCGCGCTTCGCTGGCTCGCTGAGACCCATATCTAAAGACACCTAAAGATGCCATGGTATCCACCCCGATATTGCCGCAACAACCATTACCGCTGGCATCGCTGGCACCAACGGCCAAATAGCCAAACGCAGTAGACCAATCAATAGCATCAAGCACAAGGCTGCTACGCCTATCAGCAGCGTTATTATCCTTATAAAGCCGCCAATGATTCGCGATACCAAGCGATCAAAAAACGCCCGCAACTGCACCCCGATTGGCCCGCGTACTTTCCCGGCTGAAATTTGCCGCCACGGCGCGAATAGTGTCTTCAGCAATAATCCCAGCGAAAACGTATCGTATAATCGCTCGATAGACTCCCAAACATCTACTGCTGCCCGCTTCCATCCAACGCTATACCACCACGAAATCATGCCCACAATAAACATATGCTTTTTATTATAGTTCAAAAAGCATTTGGACGCTACTATAATGCACCAAAAATATGTATAATGAGTTTTATGCGTCAAACTCTCACGACTATGCTCGGGAAGACTGTCAAGAAAGCTGCACAAATTCGCGGCGGTAGCGGCTCAGCCTTACCAGGCTTGGTAATTGAAAAAATCGACTCAGATTTTGTCAGCCGCACATTACAGCAACTACCAATGGGTGTAGCACTTATCAGCGGCACCAACGGCAAAACCACTACCACCAAAATTGTTGTCGAATTACTAGAAAGCCAAGGCCTGAAAGTATTCACCAACCGTACTGGCAGCAACTTCACGCGCGGCGTGGCAGCAGCGCTATTAGGCGAAGTTGATTTGCACGGACGAATTAACGCCGATATTGCCGTGCTTGAGCTCGACGAAGCCTATGCTGTTCACTTTGTAAAAGCAATCAAGCCAAACTACTGTTTACTGCTAAATGTCATGCGCGACCAACTCGACCGCTTCGGCGAAATTGACAATACCGCCAAACTCCTCCACAATGTTGCAATAAACACAACAAAGTGCGTAGTCCTTAACCGCGACGACCCGCGATTAAGTAGTCCTGATTTTGTAAACGACATAAAATCACCGCTGCGAAGTTTTGGCGTTAACCCAAAATATTCGCAGACTTTCCCTTCTGATGATTCTCTACGTAGTAGCGAGCAAAATGCGGCTAAATTGTACGCTGACGACACCAGTCTTGAAGAGTTTAAAGACCAGCACGCCGTTATCGGCTTCAACGGCAGCGATCACTCGGTGAATCTAAATCTGCGTGGCATCTACAATCTTCAAAATGCCACCGGTGCTGTTGCTTTAGTGCGCGCAATTCTCGGTAATAATCTAAATGTTGATTCTATGCTCGAAGCGCTATCAAACATTAAGCCAGCTTTTGGCCGCGGCGAGCAATTAATAATAGATGGACAACCCTGCGAGCTAGTATTGGTCAAAAATCCGGCTGGTTTCCGTTTGGCCCTAGCTTCGTTCGACCCAGCAAACTACGCCACTATGATAGCTATTAACGATGCCTACGCTGATGGCCGCGACATGAGCTGGCTCTGGGATGTCGATTTCGATAGCTTACAAGAACAAGGCGTCACTGCTGTATCTGGTGTCCGCGCCTATGACATGGCCCTGCGACTAGAATACGACGAAGTGCCTATCGATTTTGTTGATACCGACCTGGCGGTTGCACTGCGCCAGCTCATCACTAAACACACTCGCCAACCAAAACGTATTTACTGCAGCTACACCGCAATGTTAGCACTACGACGACTACTAGCCCGCTATACCGACGTGGAGGAAATCCGATGAAAAAGCAACCTCAATCTATCACTATCTTGCAACTTTATCCGCGCGATATGAACATTTACGGCGACTGGGGCAATGTTCTGACTCTCAAGCGGCGGCTAGAATGGCGTGGTTTTGCTGCCAAACTAATTGAGTACAATGTTGGCGACGCTTTTCCAGACGATGTTGATTTAATCGTCGGCGGCGGTGGACAGGACTCTGGACAATTACGAATTAGTGGCGACCTGCAAAAGATTGCCCCTCAACTCAAACGATTAGCTGACGACGATTTACCAATGTTAGTTATCTGCGGTTTATACCAACTATTCGGCCACTCGTTTACTACCAAAGACGGCAATATAATTCCTGGTATCGGTATTCTTGACCTAGAAACAATTGGTGGTGACGAGCGTATTGTTGGTAATATTATCGTCAAAAGTCCAGAATTCGGTGAAATTATCGGTTATGAGAATCATTCTGGACTAACTACGCTTAGCCAAAATACCGCAGCGCTCGGCGACGTCATCAAAGGCGTAGGCAACAATAATATTGATGGCCGTGAAGGCGCCCGTTATCGTAACGTTATCGGTACCTATTTGCACGGTCCGCTCTTGCCAAAGAATCCGCACATTGCCGATTGGATGATTTCGCAAGCTATAATCCGTAAATACGGTGCCGTCGTTTTAGACCCGCTTGAAGACAAGTACACTGAACAGGCTCGTAATATCGCCAAAAAACGCCCGCGCTAGCCGCTACTTTTAACACTATCCTCAGATTGGACCTGCTATACTGGTAGAAGTGACCAAAATGAGCGCTGTAAAAAAACCAAAAATTAATCGTATTGTCAGCCTAGATTTAATGAGAGGCTGGTTTTTGGTGATAATCATACTTGATCATTTGAGTTATTTTCCAAACGGCCTCGTGTTCATCAGTGGCGACAGCAGATTATACGTTACTGCCGCCGAAGGATTCTTTATTATTTCTGGATTAGTATTAGGTATTGTCCGCGGCGCTAAATTAACAGAGCGCTCGTTTAGATACGCTGCTAAATTGATCTGGCGGCGAAGCTTCATGCTATATCTAACCAGTATCATCATTACAATATTATCGATTGCGATCGGCTGGCATTTTGTTGGTAACGACGGCGTCAAGTCGCCTTTGCCTCCGCTAGATAGCAATATCTTTAGTCTATTTTGGAGAATAGTTACTTTGCAAGAATTCTACGGCTGGGCCGATTACTTGCGTCTATATGCGTTATTTTTGGCGCTAACACCAGCTGCGCTTTGGCTACTGCGCCGCGGCAAATGGTACATAGTTCTAACCGTCAGTACTCTAGTTTGGCTGCTAACGCCAAAGCCGATTAACGAATTCACTCAGCCATTTACTTGGCAATTTATTTTTTTCATCGCCTTCACGCTAGGATTTTACTCGCCGCAAATTAAATCATGGTGGAATAGTTTGTCCGCCAAAACGCGGCGCCGTACTAAAACTGTCATCTTTACCATGTTTATCATCACTTTCATCGCCAATGTTTTTGCCGAGTTTTTCGCGCCAGCCTTGAACGATAATCTTTCGACGGCTATTAATAATTTTCGCCCTATTCTAGCGGCCAGCTTCGATAAGTTAGCTCTAACGCCAGCGCGCGTAGCTATGTCGCTGCTCTGGTTTATTGGGTTTTTTATGATTTTCCAGCGTTTTGAAAAACAAATTAAACGCTACCTCGGCTGGCTACTTATTCCGTTTGGGACTAATTCGCTTTACGTTTATTCAATTCATGCCTTCGTAGTCATGGGAGCGCATCTAATAGTCAATCCGCAATATGGCGCGCCAGCTAGTTATTTTAATTCGTTTGACCGTCTAGCCGAGGTTCCTCAAAACCTCGCGCTATCAATTTTGGTAATTGCAATTATTTACCTAGCAGTGCGAAGCAAATTTTTGATGAAGATTATTCCGCGCTAAACTTAGTGATTTTTAGCGGTGATAAATCAATCGTTTCGACCTCGCGATAGTTGCCTGGCAGACTAGCTTTCATATCGCTATAGTAGACGTCATAAATATTCTTTGCGCGGGTAAATGTTTTTTTCGTATCGACAACTTGGCGGCTGCTACCATCTAGCGGAGCATAACCGCCGCCAAGATGTTGGTCGCTGCTAGCAAAGTATATCTGGCAATTCGGTAGATAATAATCTAGCTCAATCGCCACGTACGGATCGGCCGCTAACACCACATCGTTTTCGCTACATTTAACTATAGAAGCAACAGAGTTGACGTTTGGCTTTTGCATACGCTGAAAGTTATAATTGCCAACCTGACCGAGATTATTTGCCCCAATCGCCAGAACTACCAGCAAAACTAACGGTGAGGCTATTCGCCAAACTTCACGAGTCTCACGTTCGGTCGATAGTGCGAGACTAGCTCCCACGAGCATAACTAAGCCAATCGCAACGTGCGCCAAATAACGCTCGACATACATCGGTTTATACAGAGAAATCACCATCAATAGCATTATCGGCACGCTGATATAACTAACTAATAGCCACAAAATATCATTTTTTTTCTTAACATGAAAAGTAATAATAATTGAGCGGACAGATACAAAAATTATCGCTAGCACCAATATTGAGGTAATCACACCCAGTTGCCAAAGCGGCTGGTATATTGTATTAAACGAAACAATACCAACTAGCTGCTCGAGATTCATTGGCTGTCCAATTGGTGCGAGTGCGCCATTGCCAACCTGCTTCAAAAAAGACGATAGCCACGGGAGAAACAGCAACAAGCTAAATGCATAAGCCCCTATCCAGCGGCACTCTTTCCATAAAGACTTACGCAGCTTACCAGCATCCATCGCGACTAGCCAGGCTAGATGAGCCAGCCACAAAAGCGCCAAGTAGTATAACGTGTACATGCCGAGCGCCACTAGCACTCCATAAATAAGCCAGTCAGTCCACCGCTTGCTAGAGTGTGCCCGTACCAACATCACCGTCGCCGCTACGCCGATTAACGACGCCATAGCGTACATGCGAATTTCGAAACCGTAGCGCATTAATAATGGCGCCAGAAGCAACATCGTTAATACATAAATGGCTGCTCGCGCATTAAAATGCCTTTTAATAAAATAACCAGCTACCGCAATTGAGGCTCCATAAAAGATCACGCTTAGCGAGCGCAATGCCAGTTCGCTCCAGCCAAAAACATTCGCCCAAATTTTCAGAACGAGATAATACAGCGGCGGATGAGTATCAAGTGCCGACAGCCGAATAATCTCGCTGGCAGACCGCTTAGCTACCATTATCGAATATGCTTCATCAAACCAAACGCTCTGCCGCAAGCCAATCCATAAACTAAGAGCTGCCGCTACTAATGGCACAGCAATTATCAGCCACCTATAGACCTTGTCATAGTCATTACTATACTTCCAAAATAATATTTTCATGCTTTGATTATATTACGACTAGGAAAAACTCGCAAAATAATATATAATAGCTTTGCACATCTATCGGGGTGTGGCGCAGTTGATAGCGCGCGCGGTTTGGGACCGTGAGGTCGAAGGTTTGAGTCCTTTCACCCCGACCATATAGTATTTTCGCTTAAATCCACCGTCATATCGTATGGTGGATTTATTTTTATAACAAATACGGAATTGTCTTCAGTATGGAAATTAAATACAACCTTGCGATACGCTGCGTTTTTTTCTATCAAATCCTGCGTTGTAAGTCCAACTCCTTTTGAACAGTCGTAGATATAGTACTTACTGCATTAATCTAGGATTGGTAGATAAATTCTTGCTCCTTGTACGTTCGTGTCTTTTTCTCGTTCACCATACTACCTACTTAATATAATGTCTCGCAATAAGATTTAACGTTTTTATGGCGTATGAAATGCTATAGGCTTTTTGATATAATAAAAGAGTTCTAAGCTTTTAATACACAGCAAGAAACCGTAACGGATTTGTCCGTACGGTGTCCGCTTTTGAAAAGGACACCGTGTAAACAATAGGCGGAAACTTGTTGTGATAAAGGCTTAGAACACCTCACGGTGTCCTTTTTTGCTTGGTACTCTTGTGGGGGTAATACAAGCTAAGCAAGAGGAGCAAACAATGACGAACGACAAAATACTAGGCAAACAAATCTTTAAGAAGTGGTGGTTCTGGGTTATCGTGGTGGTTGTCTTGGGTATTATTGGATTAATGACACAAGACACTACGACAACTAACAACACAGCCACTAATCCACCAGCAAACAACACCGATAACACGCAAAAAGTTGGTAAATTACCAGTACTCAACAAAGCGGACTTTACAGGCAAAGAAGGACTAGTAGTATTCCATGACTTAAAGACTAAAGGTTACGCCGTAACAGCTAAATACGAAAATGAAAAAGTACCAGCGGCTAATCAAGACCATACAGAACAATTTACAAATGCCAGCGCGACCAGTTGTAGCGATAGGCTTGGTTGGGATGCATATATTGTAAGCGACATACGGCAAGACGGCGACAATATAACTGTAATTACGACTAATGTACCTAATAGAAATCAAACGTGTCCAGCGGGTACTACGGACGACCGCTAGTGATGCGTTATGAAAGACCGAAGAACTTACAAAATACTCACCGCCTGTAGCTTTGTACTACCTATTAATCGCTTTTATTTAGGCAATCTCAAGGGTGTATTCTTACGCTGTATCACCATGAACTATTTTCTGTTTGGGTGGCTTACAGATTTGCTTTATATGAACAAAACATTTGATGAGGCGATGACTAAGCGTGGTTTCGTCAACACAAATATACGCAATGAGCAAGGATAATAACTAAACCGCTGCAATTTCACAGTCATTATCATAACTCATCATGTTATCTATATATAACGCCAGATATAATCAGTCTACATTGTAGGCTCGTTACACATCGCTACAAACCGATCACCTGGAATATAAACCTGCCTGCCAAACGGCAGGTTTTGTTATTTGCCTTGTTTTGCCCTCTTATACTCCTCATGCTATCATAACTATATGAAAAGCAAACAACACTCGCGCCGCCGCATAGTCGTTAATATTTTTGGCACATTAGGGTATTTGTCAGTATTTTTGCAGTGGACGTGGACGGCAATTATATTACTATATCCGTTATTCCAATCAGAAGCTGTACAAAAGATTTTTCTACCAGAACGCCAAGCGCCTCGCCCCGTCGTGAGCCACTCTGGATGCTATAGCGACGCCGCCCCTTTCATTGCCATCGTCTCTATTGCCATTACAGCTGCAATTATTGTTATGTCAATAATCACGCTAATAGGATTGCCAAAGAAAATCGGCAAGACTGGCGCTAAAATCACGCATTCGGCAGCCAACGTGATAGCCGCCAATACCCGCCCGCCAAAACAACAACCAGCAAAAAAATGGAAATTAAACTTGTCGTACAAACTGATAATTTGCATTAAATTAATATTGACGGTTCTGCCGGTCATTCTGCTACTCTTTGCGCCGACAATTCCTAAACTACCGCACCAAGTTATGACTATTGTCGGTAATTTCTGCTTAGTGGTGTCGGCTGTTTATTGGCTTATCCAGTACGCCTTAGCTAAAATCCTACGCGTGCCGCATAAAGAAATTTGGTAATAATTCAAGCTTTCGGCGGGATGATGTCTATAGTGCGCGTTTGCTTATCTAGCGGCAATTGATGCTCGGTATCAAATTCATACACAAGCAGTGTACCGAACGGCATTTCCACTTTACCAATCTCTTCATCAGGAATCTGGTCGAGATACTTCATCAGCGCGCGAATAGTGTTACCGTGCGAAACAAGCAGGATATTTTCGCCTCTTTGCAGCCGCGGCAAGATTTCGCTTTGAAAATATGGAATTGCCCGCGCGTAAACATCTTTGAGCGTTTCGCCACCTGGTACTGGATAATCCCAGCCGCGGCGAATTCCCTGAAATGCCTCACTGCCAATCTCGTCTTTGACTTCCCATTTGTTTTTGCCAGTTAAGTCGCCGTAATCACGCTCGTTAAGCGGCTTGGCGATAATCCGTTCGAGATCCGCCTGGTCGCCCTTGCCGCGCAGAATTCCATCGCAAGTCTGCTGCGTACGTTTGAGCTCGCTAGTATAAGCGGCATCAAAGTGAATATCGCGAATAATTTCACCAAGCTGCTCGGCTTCGCGCATGCCTTTTTCTGTCAAATTGACATCTGTCCAGCCAGTCCACTTACCTAATAAATTCCACTCGCTTTCTGTGTGGCGGCTAATAACTAAAATTCCCTGTTTTTGCACTTCCATAAATTCATTATACCGCGAAAAACGAGTTGCCTGAAATATTTTATCCGTGAGATTTCAAACAGTCTAGTCTTCTGTATTAAATGCTATAATATAACTATGAACGATTTCACAATTCAATCAATCAAAGCAAGACAAATCCTCGACAGCCGCGGCAACCCAACCGTTGAAGCAGACGTTATTTTAAGTAACGGCACGCTTGGCCGTGCTGCCGTACCAAGCGGCGCTAGCACTGGCTCGGCTGAAGCGCTTGAATTGCGCGATGGCGGCATTGACTGGTCGGGCAAAGCGGTTTACCAGGCAGTACGCAATGTTAACGAAGTCATTGCACCAGCGCTAGTCGGACACGATGCCAGCGACCAAGCTGCCCTCGACCAAATAATGCTCGATTTAGACGGTACCGATAATAAGTCCAAGCTTGGCGCTAACGCCATTCTCAGCGCCAGCCTAGCCGCCGCTAAAGCTGCCGCCAGCGCTAAGAATCAGCCGCTGTGGCGCTACGTCGCAGAGATGACCGACAGCACACCTGTCCTGCCATTACCAATGATGAACGTGCTCAATGGCGGCGCTCACGCAGCTTTCGCTACCGATATTCAGGAATTTATGATTATTTGTAAAGGTGCGCAGACTTTTGCAGACACACTCAAAATGGGCACCGAGATCTTTCATGCGCTAGCCAAAGTACTAAAAAATTATGATTACCCAACCACTGTCGGCGATGAAGGCGGCTACGCACCACGCGTCCGCAACGGCAACCGCGAAGCGCTGGCCTTATTGTCCGAAGCCATTCAAAACGCCGGCTACGAACTCGGCCGCGACGTTGTCTTTGCGATGGATGCTGCGTCAAGCGAATTCTATCAAGAAGGACGCTACGAGCTTAAATGCGAAGGCAAGTCGCTAGCAAGCAGCGAAATGGTTGATTGGCTAGAAGCCTTGACAAATGAATTTCCAATTGTCTCAATCGAGGATGGTCTAGCCGAAAATGATTGGGATGGCTGGAAGCTGCTGTGCAAACGGCTCGGCGACCGCATCCAGCTAGTCGGCGACGATTTGCTTGTCACGAACACCTCGCTGATTGAACGGGCTATCGCTGAACAAACTGCCAACGCGCTGCTAGTTAAACCAAATCAAATTGGCTCGCTGACCGAGACTATTCAAGCTGTTAAAATGGCGCAAGATGCTGGCTGGCGCACCGTCATGAGCCATCGCTCTGGCGAAACCGAAGACACGACAATCAGCCACCTAGCCGTTGGCCTGGGTTGCGGCCAGATTAAAACTGGATCGCTATCGCGAACCGATCGCGTCGCTAAATATAACGAGTTATTACGTATCGCCGAAGCTGACCAATCATTGATACTAGCACGACCATTTGGCGAATAAATAAATCTATCAGTCTCGTTTCTAACAAAGTGAGAAGCACCTTTTCTTTATAGAGAGGTGTTTTTCATATCAAAATAATTATGTTATACTACTAACGAATAATCGTTTTAGGAGGTTAGTTGCTCTCGATCAAACAAAAAAAGCACCGCCGTCCATATGCTATTTTTGCAGTGGCGATATGCCTGATTAGCACTGGCGTGTATTTTATGATGCTGACCTTATCGCCGTCGGTAGCGCCCCTGATTTTTACCAAGCCAATTGATGCTAAATCACTACCAAAAGCCAAAATCGGCGAGAACCGCATTGTTATACCGCGTATCGGCGTCAATATTCACTACGATAAAGGTCGTGCCGCACTCGACCGCGGTGCTGAATGGCGACAACCAAACCATGGCAATCCCAAAGATGGCGGTAATTTCATTATTGCTGCTCACCGCTTCAGCATCCAGCCAACACCGCAGGGTACTGTTGAGAAATCGCCTTTTTATAACATTGATAAGATGAAACTAGGCGATAACATTGTAGTCGATTACGAAGGTGCTCGCTATGCGTACGAAATCACTAAAATATTTGATGTCAAGCCAGACCAGACTGAAATCGAAGCTCCGTCCCAAGAAGCAAAGCTGACTCTATACAGCTGCGAACTTGGCGGCTCTGATACTGGCCGCATCGTCATCACAGGCAAACTGCTCGGTCAAGTCGAACAATAAAATACTCTACCAGTTGTCATACAGTAGAGTATTTTGATTTATAAATTGCAGGCAGATAAAAAGGTAGTTATTTGGCGAACTCAACCGCACGCGTTTCACGGATAACATTCACCTTGATAGTTCCAGGATACTGCATAGTTGACTCAATCTTAGTCGCAATATCACGGGCTAGCTTGATAGCACTAAGGTCGTCGATTTTCTCTGGCGTGACAATCACGCGAATCTCGCGGCCGGCGCTTATGGCGTATGCTTTCTCAATTCCTTGGAAACTAGTCGCAACATTTTCGAGATCACGCATGCGCTCAGCGAAATTCTCAGCAGAGATATTACGCGCACCCGGCCGAGCGGCACTAATAGCATCGCAAATACGAACGACGATGGCCTCTGGCGTAGTCGCTTCAATGTCGTCGTGATGAGCCTCAATCGCATGACAGATACCCTCGCTCAGGCCAGCTTTGCGGGCCAGCTCGGCACCGATATGGTGATGTTTGCCTTCAATTTTGTGAGTAACTGCCTTGCCCATATCATGCAACAACGTCGCTATCTTAGAAGTACGGACATCAGCGCCAATCTCGCTAGCAATCATACCAGCCATATGCGCCATCTCGGTCGAATGCTTAAGAACATTTTGACCATAGCTAGTTCGAAACTTCAGCTCGCCAAGTAGCTTTAACAAATCGCGCGGGATACCGGTAACGCCAACTTCGCGCGCCGCATCTTCGCCAGCACGCTGGGTTTCCTTGTCGATTTGCTTTTCAGCTTTCGCAAAGACTTCTTCAATACGCCCTGGGTGAATACGACCGTCTTTCATTAACATCTCGAGACCGAGACGCGCTACCTGGCGGCGAATTGGGTCAAAGCTCGATAGAACTACCATGCCTGGCGTGTCATCAACCAAGAAGTCTACGCCAGTAACGCGCTGCATCGCTTGAATATTACGGCCTTCTTTGCCGATAATCCGACCCTTCATATCGTCGTCTGGCAGCTTAACCGCAGTGACCGTGCGCTCAGCAGTTACCTCGCTAGCCATGCGTTCCATCGTTTCGACGAGGATAGTTTGCGCCCGCTCCTCGGCGTCAGCTTCGACATCTTGCTGCATTTTGGCAACCAGATTTAGTAGATCACCCTTGATGTCGCGTTCAGTCATCTTCATCAACTTATCAGCGGCATCTTTCTTCTTGAGGCCAGCAATTTTCTCAAGCTTTTCCTGCTGACGCGTACGAATGTCACGGATCTCATTCTTCAATTCTTCAACTTCGTCTTCTTGCTTGCGTAATTTTTCACTGCGTTTATCAAGCTGGTCAAGTTTCTTGTCAAGCGACTCCTCGCGGTCCGCCAGACGATTCTCGGTTTTTTGAAGCTCTTTGCGGCGCTCTTTCTCGATTCGCAGCGCTTCATCTTTAGCTTTGAGCACGATGTCGCTAGCCTTGCGCTCAGCCTGCGCTATGACCTGTTCAGCCGTATTTTTGCTCTTGGTCTCTTGTTGGCGATCATATACCACTTTACCGCCCACGCCAGCAATAATACCAACAATCGCGGCAATAATTCCCTCAACCATATTTTTCCTTTCTTTCGCGGTAATTAGTCAACACGTCAAGTCAAAAAACCGCAAAATTATCAAAATTTAAACTTATCAATGTCACATTCGTAGACATTACCATTGTACCGCGTTTATAACAAAATAAGCAACTATTTACGCGGTTTGGTGATGCGAGCCTCAGCGCCATACTCTGGCAAAACGATACCGTCGTTATCGTTTTTAGCTAAGCGTTCTAAGCAAATTTCACGCCAGTTATCACCCGTCGCGCCAACAATCGGAACATGCCGCTCATGAGCAATCGTGTTCAACACCGCGACGCCAATCCTCAACCCCGTGAAACTACCCGGTCCGCGGAACACGCCAATACCGGTAATATCAGCAAAGCTCGCACCATTTTCAACCAGCCGGTCACGCAAGTATGCCAGCATATCGCGTGCCAGGCTACGCCCGGCAGCCCACTCGTAGTCAACCCGCTTTTCACCATCAATCAATGCCAGCTGCACTATCATCTCGGCGCTGTTCCATAATAAAATCACTGTAACTCCTCCAGAATTCGACGCGATTTATCACCGCTGCTTTTTAGAATTAATTTGCGGCTATTGTCGGTTTGCGTTTGAATAATAATTTGCAAAACATCGGCCGGCAACACGTCGTTTACTACATCACTCCACTCAATGACCGTGATCGTTTGCGGATCGCACATCGCTTCACTCAGTTCCATTTTCATAATGCCAGCATCTTGCAAACGATAAAAATCATAGTGTGCCAAACGTAGTCCATTCGGCGCCTCGTAATTACGACTAATTGTAAATGTAGGGCTCTGTATCTCATCTTCTATCTGTAAACCGCGCGCTAGGCCTTTCGTTAGCGTCGTTTTGCCAGCGCCAATATCACCAATTAATTCTAGCGTCTCGCCACCAAGCAACAAGCCGCCGATTTTCGCACCGGAATTCACCAGATCATCTACCGTTCGTAGAGTTACCTCGAGATTCATAAAGACTATTATACCAACAAAATTACACAAAAGTACAACGCGCTAGAGCGTAGAGATCGTCTTTTCTAATTTTATGGTATAATATATTAAATATTCCTTTGGTAATCAATAAGAATATACTTACGATAATCACATGCAACAACGAAATCCAACTAAATACTATCCTAGCGGCAAATACAACCTACAATGGTGGCGCCAAACTGGTATATTCTACACTGGCGAGAAAAATGAAATTGCTGGTGTCTCTGCAAATAGCTGGGAAGAATATATCGACTTGATGCACGGAATTCCACGCTATTATACCGGACGCGTCATCAGCCCGGAGCTGATGACGGCCTCCGATATATCGCTGGACGATTTAGCTCTATCAGCCGCCAGAAAAGCTATCCGCCAACGCGTCAACGATATTGTAGAAAGATCAGAATCCATTCCGTATGCTGAAATAATTTTAGGTACACCAGAATTTTCATCTGCAGGAAACTACAATGCATTATTGTCTGTAAGGGACGGGCTCGCTCGTGTTATCGCACGCAAACAACTCATCATGCCTGCCGAATCTACATCTTTCACGCCAGGTTATTTATCACAAGACTCCACCCATAATGTGATTTGTGCTGATTTATTTAATTATATCGAGGAAAATACTGCGCACGACATTCAAGCAAGTTGCTGTTGGGCTACACCGTTAGTGCCGCAAACTGAATGCGCCACACTACCAGACGAAGAGCGCTACTACAGTGCTATGATTTACATACTTAACGGAATATTCAATAACACTGAGACCCAAAATGTAACGATTGTCGATCGAACACCCGATAGCACCAATATTGCACCGCTAAATTGTCGCGCTACTCGTCGTTTATAAATGCTAGAATAAAAATGTGGCAGTAACTAGTATTTATACGCATAATTATCAATCACCTCTTGGTGAAATCGTTATCGCCAGCGATGACACAGCAATTACCGGCCTATGGCTTGTCGGGCAAAGACACTTCGATATAGAGCTAGAAGGATGTATAGCTGACAAAGATTTACCAATTTTCGACGAGGTTTCGCATTGGCTAGATATATATTTCACAGGCAATAACCCTGGAGAAATCCCGGCTGTGCATATGAATGGTACACTGTTCCAATTGGAAGTTTGGCAAATTCTCCAAACCATACCATACGGCAAATTAATTACCTACCGGGAAATCGCTGAACTCATAGCCAAAAAACGCGGCATCACCAAAATGTCGGCACGCGCCGTTGGTAATGCTATCGGCCGTAACCCTATCTCGATTCTCGTGCCGTGCCACCGCGTCGTCGGCAGCGACGGCAAAATGACTGGTTATGCCGGCGGAATTGAGAGAAAAGTTAAATTACTGAAACTAGAAAATGCGCTTTAACATAAAAAGAAGAACGCCAAATCAGCGCTCTTCTTTTAGGCTATGACTGATTATTTTTCGTCGACCACTTCGCCCTCAACTGGCTCGTCTTTGTCCGATTTTTTGTCGTCTTTAGACTCGTCGGCTTTTTTATCATCGGCAGCTTGCTGGTACATTTTGGCACCGATTGGCATGATGGCGTCCTGCAGTGCTTTGGCTGCCGCCTCTAGTTCGTCCTTGTCATCAGCGTCTTTATGCTTTTCCGCTTCCTTAACTGCTTCGTCAATCGCCTTTTTGTCGTCGTCAGAAATCTTATCTTTGAACTCATCCGGCATTTTCTTTGCCTGGTAGATAGCGTTTTCCAGCTGGTTTTTGGCGTCAACCGTTTCGCGCTTTTTCTTGTCTTCGTCGGCATGCATTTCGGCTTCTTTTTGCGCCTTTTCAATGTCTTCCTTGCTCATGTTACCTGAGTTTTGGATGGTAATTGATTGTTCCTTGCCAGTGCCTTTGTCTTTGGCAGTAACATTAAGGATACCATTCGCATCAATGTTGAACGTCACTTCAATCTGCGGCACGCCGCGCGGTGCTGGCGCGATGCCGTCAAGCACAAAGCGCCCCAAGCTCTTGTTGTCATTGGCAAATTCGCGCTCGCCCTGCAAGACGTGAATCT